>JAQUCT010000062.1 GCA_028686075.1 Bacillota bacterium | reverse complement strand
TTATCGGAGAAAACAGGGTACTGGCAAGTCTGGGGCTAAAACAGATGGCACATTCAACCAACACCGGACTTAGGGCCTTAATAAAAGTGGCAGGTATAGCGGGCGGTCAGATAAGCACCGGTCAGGTAGCCTTTGGGCTGGCACCCAGGCTTAATGCAGCGGGAAGGCTTGCTGATGCCAAAAAAGGGGTAAGGTTGCTGCTGGAGGAGGACCGGGAGACTGCTCTTTTGCTGGCAAAGGAAATGGATGCACAAAACAGGGAAAGGCAGGCAGTGGAAAGCGAAATATTCGAACAGGCGGTGGAATTGGCGGACAAAAGGACCGGAGACAGCTTGCTGGTTCTGGCCTCCGAGGGATGGCATCCCGGGGTAATAGGTATCGCGGCCTCTCGGATAGTGGAGAGATATAATAAACCCGCCGTTTTGTTTCATATAGACGGAGACGAGGCCCGGGGGTCTGCAAGGAGCATACCTGGCCTGGATTTATACCGGCTGCTTTTAAAGTGCCGACATTATTACAAAAGATTTGGAGGACACAGGCAGGCGGCAGGCCTTACCCTGGAGACGGACAACCTGGAAGAATTTACCAGGGAAATTAACTCCATAACCCGGGAGGCCCTTGAGGGGCTTGAGACAAGGAGTATAATAAATGCGGATGCGGATTTGACCGGTATTTGCATAACGGTAGAGGATGCGGAAGCACTGGAACTGCTGGAGCCCTGCGGCTGCGGCAACCCATCACCCCTTTTCGTAAAGCGGCACATAGAAGTAAAATCCGCAAAAAGGGTGGGAAAGCAAAGGAATCATTTAAAGCTTATGGCATCTGAAGGGGACGTAAGGCTTGATTGTATAGCCTTCCGGTGGAGGGAGGACGGCTGGCCGGCAGCCGGTCAGGAACCCGACATAGTGTTTTCGCCAAGGGTCAACAACTGGCTTGGCAGTAAGGGGCTGCAGCTGGTACTTAGGGATATAAAAGACCTTTCAAAGGAAGAAACCTTCCTGAAGGGCTGGTATAAAAGCCTGATGGGTATGTATGATCGAGATGTAGCACTGCCGGAAGCCGGGGTTATTCTGTCCGATTTGGAAATACAAAGGGTGGGCTGCTGGCTCCCTTTGGTGAGGGACTTGTTTTCTAAGTCCACCGGAAATTTGCTGCTGCTAAACGGGTATAAAGGAGTATTGAAAGCGGTTTCAATGCTTTCAATGTATCCTAATACGGAGGTGGTATTTGGCCGACTCGAGGGCTATTCTGAGGATAAGAATTTTGTGGTGGTGCAGCCATCTTCCTTCGAAAAAATTAAGGAATGTAAGGGGGACATGTACTTTTTAGCCTGGTCGGTACTGCCAGCACAGTTTAGAGCCATAGCCGACATGCGGAATAACCGGCGTGTGATGCTGGTAGACGAAGGTGCCCGCTGCTTGAAGGATGAGTTCCTTGACATACTACCTGACCGTGAGGTGCTGGCGGCTGTCTATCGTATGACCAAAAGAAAAGAGGGTCTAAACCTAGATGAGATGATTAGGCTGATCATGAAAAGGGGAATAAACCCTGCTAAAACGTTGCTGGCGGTGGAAGGGTTGAAGTCGGCAGACCTTATTAATGAGAGGGACTGTGGCCTTTTTTTGCTTCCGGCTCCGGAAAACAAGATAAAGCTTCATGACATTTCTGCCTTTAACATGGTAAGATTCATGGCCAGTGCTGCCGGAGACTGCTTTGAAGCTGTGAAAAAGTGTATTTTTGATATATAATATTCTTTAAGGACTATATATAACGTGATAAAGACTTTACACAACCGTCATCCTGAGCCATTCTGTCATCCTGAGCGAAGCGAAGGATCTTTCGGAAGGCAAATAAAGATCCTTCGGTCGTTCCTCCTTCAGGATGACACATCTTATGTAACTTTATCAAAACTTTATATATAGTAAGAAGAATTGTGGGTGAGCGTGCATGCTGGAAAAGCTTATGAACAAAATTAAACAGTACAACTCCGATATGGATTTAGAGTTTGTAATAAAGGCCTACAACTATGCCCAGCAGGCCCACGAGGGTCAGAAGAGAGTATCAGGGGACCCCTATATTAACCATCCTGCCCATGTGGCGATGATACTGGCGGAACTCGAACTGGACCTTAGCACAATAGTGGCGGGGATACTCCATGATGTTATTGAAGATACGGCATCCGCCATGCAGGATATTGAAAGGGAATTCGGAAGTGAAATTGCACAATTGGTGGACGGCGTTACAAAGCTGGGCAGGATACAGTACCAGACAAAGGAAGAGGAACAGGCGGAAAATCTACGCAAGATGTTCATAGCCATGGCCAAGGATATTAGGGTAATCCTTATCAAGCTGGCAGACAGGGTACACAATATGAGGACCCTTGGGTATCTGCCTGAGATAAAAAGAAAAGAAAAGGCAAAGGAGACCCTTGAGATATATGCCCCTATAGCCCACAGGCTTGGCATGTCAAAGGTCAAGTCGGAACTGGAGGACCTCGCGCTTAGGCACCTTGACCCGAAGGGGTACTATGAACTTGTGGAAAAGGTTGCAAAGAAACGGCTGGAGAGGGAAGAATATATTAAGAAGGTTATTACCGAGATCCGGGGAAAGCTTAAAGAGATGGACATACACGGCAGGATTGAGGGCAGGCCCAAGCATTTTCACAGTATATACAAAAAAATGGTTTACCAGAACAAAACCTTTGAACAAATTTTTGACCTCACAGCCATAAGGATAGTAGTGGATACAATTAAGGACTGTTACGGAGTGCTGGGGACCGTGCATGCCATGTGGAAACCGATTCCAGGTCGGTTCAAGGACTATATAGCCATGCCCAAGCCCAACATGTACCAGTCGCTTCACACTACGGTTATAGGTCCCGAGGGGGAGCCGCTGGAGATACAGATAAGGACTTGGGAAATGCACAGGATATCCGAATACGGTATTGCAGCCCACTGGATGTATAAAGAGGGTAAAAAGAACCAGGACGAGTTTGACAAAAAACTCTCTTGGCTTAGGCAGTTTATGGAATGGGAAAGGGATACAAAGGACGCAAGGGAGTTCATGGAAACCCTTAAAATTGACCTTTTTACCGACGAAGTCTTTGTGTTCACGCCCAAGGGAGAGGTAATCGACCTTCCAAACGGCTCCACACCGATAGATTTTGCTTACAAAATACACAGCGGTGTGGGTAATTCCTGTGTCGGGGCAAAGATAAACGGTAAAATAGTGCCCCTTGAATACAAATTAAAAAACGGTGACATTGTAGAGATACTGACTTCCTCCAACTCGCCGGGCCCCAGCCGGGACTGGTTAAAGATAGTCAAAAGCTCCTCGGCTAGGAACAGGATAAGGCAATGGTTCAAAAAGGAGCGTAGGGAAGAAAACCTGGAAAAGGGTAAGGAAATATTTGAAAAGGGTTTAAAAAGGCAGGGATATACAACCGGTGAAATACTGCGCCCCGAATGGATAGACAAAGTATTGAAAAGGTTCGGACTTCATAATATGGGGGATTTATACGCTACGCTGGGTTATGGTGGACTGTCCTTAAACCAGGTGCTGGGCCGGTTTAAGGAGGAGATACGAAAAGAGAAGGCTGCAGAGGAAAAGAAAGCGGATATAAGTACGATACCCCAGGAAAGCCCGGCGAGAAAGGAGCGGCCTGACCCGGGAACCGGTGTTGTTGTTAAGGGTATTACAAATATAATGGTAAGGTTTGCAAAATGCTGTAACCCAGTGCCGGGGGACGAGATAATAGGCTACATCACAAGGGGCCGTGGAGTATCGGTACACAGGCTGGACTGCGCCAACGTGGGAGAGCACATGGGAGACCCCCGCCGTTTGATAGAGGTTGAATGGTATACCGACGAAAGCAAAGGGGTTTCTTATATGACCGACCTGCAGATTAAAGCCTTCGATCGGGCCGGCCTTATATCGGATATTACCGGTGCTGTGACCGAGGCAAAGCTGCCGGTTAAGGCCATTAACGCACGGGCTAACAAGGACAATACGGCGGTTATAAACATGACTTTGGCAATAAATGACACTGCCCAGTTAAATCAGCTTATTAAGAAGATTAAGACTGTGGAAAGTGTAAGCGAAGTATTCAGGATGAAGGGATAGATACGGAGGGTTTTAAAATGAGATCTGTAGTTCAAAGGGTTTCAAAGGGCAGGGTAACGGTGGAAGGACGGGAAGTAGGCAGTATAGGGAAGGGCTTTGTGGTGCTTCTTGGAGTATCTGGTGACGATGGCCGGGAGGACGTGGAGTATCTGGCGGACAAGATTGTAAACCTTAGGGTTTTTGAGGATTCCGAAGGCAAGATGAATCTTTCACTCAAAGATGTGGGCGGCGACCTTTTGGTTATATCCCAGTTTACGCTGTACGGCAACTGCAGGAAGGGCAGAAGGCCCAGCTTTACCGATGCCGCGCCTCCGGATATGGCAGAAGAGTTGTACAATGAATTTGTAAAAGAGTGCAGGCAAAAAAACGTAAGGGTAGAAACCGGGCAGTTCCAGGCTCATATGAAAGTGGACCTTATAAACGACGGGCCGGTAACCCTTATTATACATAGCAAAAGGGAAGCATAGGATCGGTTCTTTTGCTCCTAAAAGGAGGGAATAGTATTTGATACTTGAAAGGATAACCGCGGGCATATACGCAACAAACTGTTACATTATAGGGTGTGAAAGTACAAAGAAGGGGATTGTTGTTGACCCCGGCGGGGATGCGGGGCGGATAATGCAGGCGGTGGGGAAAAAAGGCCTTGACATCAGCTACATTATTCTTACCCACGGGCATTTTGACCATATTGGTGCCCTTAAAGAGGTAAGGGACCGCACAAAGGCAGAGGTGGCTATACACTCTGAGGATGTGCATATGCTGCAGGACCCGGGCAAAAGCCTGGCGGTGCTGACAGGGGGAGGCACCGGAACGGTTTCCGCCGATATATTGCTAAAAGATGGCGACCTTCTGGAAGTGGGGGACCTTAGGTTGGAGATATTACATACCCCCGGTCATACCCAGGGAGGTATATGTATAAAAATAGGCGATGGTGTTCTGATAAGCGGTGATACCCTGTTCGCTGGCTCGGTGGGAAGGACCGACCTGCCGGGGGGAGACTTTGACAGTCTTATGTACTCAATAAAAACAAGGCTTGTTAAGCTGCCGGATGATACAAAAGTGTACCCCGGCCACGGCGTTGCTACCACAATCGCAAGGGAAAAAGAGAAAAATCCTTTCCTGGCCGGCGATTATTACTAAGGATAATCCCTGTATTTCAGGCGATACGGAAAAAATATGCATCCCCGTCTGAGGCAGGACAGAAACCCAAAAGAGGGGCTGTTTGCCGTGCAGGCTGACGAGTTAAGGGAATAACCCCGAGCGTAGTGGTTACAATAATAAAAATGCGTCCGGGAGGTTAATTATGAAGGGGCTACGCAGGTATACCAAAGCCGGTATGAATAAAACCATTGAGGATATCAATTTTCACGAGTTCTATCAGATGATGGAGCAGGGTTTAACCCATATGGAGATAGCAGAGCAGCTGGGAATAACCGAAAAGGCGGTAGGCTGGCTGGCAAAAGAAATAGAAAAGGATGTTTAGTATGATAAGGGTGTTTACCGAGGGGCATGATTATTATTATGAGGTTGCGGATATTCTGGCAAACTACTGCCGTAGAGATGATATAGAGTTTGTAAAAGAAAAGGTTCCGGCCGCGGGCCGGAGCCTTTTTGTACATAGCATGCTTAATCCTCATCCCGACGGGGTGGACCTCCAATGTTCTATTACTGGCGATGGCGGGACGGTAACGAAAACAGATCGGTTTAGGCCTTCCCGCGGCGATAAATTGGAAATTAGAAAGCAGTATAAAAGGTACGTTAAGCATAACCTGCTTAAGGCGGCGGAGGAGTTTTTCGACAAAAGTTTGCCCTGGGGAATACTAACCGGTATAAGACCGGTGAAAATGATACATAAGCTGATGGACCAGGGCTTGGGGGAGGAGGATATTAAAAAGCACCTTACTGACTTCTACAGACTGGCTCCGAAAAAGGTGCGCCTCGGGCTGGAAATAGCAAGAACCGAGAGAGAGTTTATACTTCCCTATGACCCGCAAAAGGTAAGCGTATACATAAGCATACCCTTTTGTCCCACCCGTTGTTCCTACTGCTCCTTTCCGTCCAATGATATTTCAAGATGGAGCGGTTTTACCGATGCGTATGTGGAGTGCCTGACGGACGAAATAAGGGCTGCCGCAGCAGCCCTGAAAGAGCGCGGTCTTACCTGTGACACAGTATACATAGGTGGAGGCACACCCACCTCTTTAAGCCTGTCCCAGTTGGAAAGGCTTTTTGAAAGTGTAGGTCAAAACTTTATAGACTCTGGTACAAGGGAGTTTACCGTAGAGGCGGGACGGCCGGATACGCTGGATAGAAGAAAACTGGAATTAATAAAAGAATGCGGGGCAACCAGGATTAGTATAAACCCCCAGAGCATGAATTTCTCCACCCTCGAAAGGATAGGTAGGAAGCATACTGTGCAGGATATAATAGACGCCTTTGAGATGGCAAGAAGAGTCGGTCACAGTAATATTAATATGGATATAATAATGGGGCTGCCGGGGGAAGATGAGGGTATGGTGGCAAACACGCTGGAGCATATAGGAGATTTGAAGCCGGAGGGGGTTACGGTACACACCCTGGCCATTAAAAGGGCCTCAAGGCTGCACGAGGAGGTAGCGGTCGTCGACTGGGTTAACGAAGAAGAAGTGGAGGCTATGATGCAGCGGACTTCCGGGTATTTAAAAAGCATGGGCATGAAACCCTATTACCTGTACCGGCAGAAATACATGGTGAGTAACCTAGAAAACATAGGCTTTTGCCTGCCCCGTTACGAAGGGATATACAATATGCAGATAATGGAGGAAAAACAAACAATAATAGCTCTTGGGGCCGGGGCGGCATCCAAACTTGTATACCTTTCGGAGGATCGTCTGGAAAGGAAACAAAACCCCAAAAGCCTCCAGCATTATTTGGACAGGGCAGGGGATATTGCGGCGGGTTGGAGAGAAACTATTCCCAGGCTGTAACAAGTCGCCGGGTTATAGTTGACACCGGCCGGGTTGTGGACTATAATGGTTTTAAAATCCATACAGGATACAGGTAATGACGGAAAGAGTAGCCGTTTGAAGGCGTATAGGGAAGGGAGGCCGCGACTGAAAGCCCCCGACGTTTAGTAGGCGGTGAAGGACCTTCCCGAGCCTATCGGCTGAAAAATAAAAGTAAGCCGTTACGCAAAAAAGCGTTAATTTTGATGAGCGGGATATAAGTGTATCCAAGCAGGGTGGCAACGCGGGAATACCCCGTCCCTGATGACGATTTTAACCTGTCATTTAGGGACTTTATCATTTTTTGAAGGAGAAAAAGGAGGTAAAGTAATGGCAATAAAAGCACCAAGAGGCACAAGGGATGTACTGCCGGGAGAATCGTACAAATGGCATTACGTTGAAGGCTTGTTCAGAAAAGTGTGCAGTGAATTTGGCTACTATGAAATAAGGACACCCATATTTGAAGACACCGAGCTTTTCCAAAGGGGTGTGGGGGAGACCACCGACGTTGTCCAGAAGGAAATGTACACATTTGAAGACAGGGGCGGAAGGAGCATTACGCTAAAACCCGAGGTAACTGCGCCGGTGGCAAGGGCGTACATAGAGCATAAGCTGTACGCCGATGTGCAGCCGGTAAAGGCATATTACGCCACCCCCTGTTTCAGGTATGAGCGGCCCCAGTCGGGAAGGCTGCGGGCTTTTCATCAGTTCGGCATAGAGATAATAGGCTCACCCTTTGCATCGGCGGACGCTGATGTCATATCCCTTGCAATGCTGTTCTTTGAAAGGCTTGGTCTTAAGGGGCTGGAGCTTAGAATTAACAGCGTCGGGTGTCCCAAATGCAGGAAGGAATACGGCCAAGAGTTAAGGGAGTTTTTAGAAAGCAAGCTGCCCCTTTTGTGCGAGACCTGCAATACAAGGTACCAAACAAATCCCATGAGGATTATCGACTGCAAAGAGGAAAAATGCAAAAGGGCAGTGAAGGGTATACCACTCATGCTTGATTATATATGTGACGAGTGCAGGGAACACTTTGAAAGACTTAAGGAGCATCTGGAAAGCATGGGTCTTAAGTATGTTGTGGACCCCACCATAGTAAGGGGCCTTGACTACTATACAAAGACCGCCT
>JAQUCT010000061.1:5700-8277 GCA_028686075.1 Bacillota bacterium | reverse complement strand
ATGCTTACCGGTATCCCTGACCGGAGACTTCTGAAAAACTACGCTTTTTTACCTGTCATTCTGAAACGAAGTTGAAGAATCTAATGTTTTCAATAGCTTAAGCGTTCTATTCCTTAGAGAAATCATCAAAGTAACCCTGTACTAGAACTATCGGTGTCCCCTTGTCGCCGCTGCCGCTGGTTAGGTCGCACAGACTGCCCAAAAGGTCAGTCAGCTGCCTTGGTGTTGTTCCGAGGGATTCGTCCCCACCCGGCCGGTTCTTATTCTTTTGCTTTATCCTTTCCTTAATCGCCTTCGCCTTCTCGCTGCCCTTTAATCCCTCTAGTTCATTGTCGGCTATTAGCTTTATTTTTATCTCATTGGGAGTACCCCTAAGCCCGGCGGTGTACCCCGGGGATACCACCGGGTCGGCCAGCTCCCATATTTTGCACTGGGGGTCCTTGAAGGCCCCGTCGCCGTATATCAATACCTCAATAAGCTTTCCTGTCCTTTCCAGCAGTGCCTGCTGCACCTCGTTGACAACCTTTTGACAGTCCCGTGGAAACAGTTTCACACTGGTTTCGGTGGCTTTATTTGAGCCCAACAGCCCGAACTCCGGATTATAACCGCTTCCGTTTACCGGTTTTGTCAGCAAGTCGTCCAGGCCGTACACCTTTTTTGCTCCCGCGGCTTTTAGTATTCTCTTTGTCCTGTGCCTTGCATGGACGTCGGCGGTAAGTATTTCCTCAGTGTAATCCAGGGCCACCTTCGGGTTGTTGACCAGGATTATATCGATGTTTCCCTTTTGGGCTAATCCCTTATAATGGCTGACATAATCGATGCCGGTAAAGGGATGGGGCACATTGTCCCCGAAGACCTCCCTGTATCCTTCTTCGGTCAGAACATCGGTATAGGGATTTATACCGGCCTCGTCCATCCTTTCTATGTCCATAAGCGGGTTTCCCATCTCGTCGGAGGGATATTTCAAGAACAAATAGACCTTTTTGGCACCCATGGCTATCGCTTTGAGTACCATGGAGAACCTGTTTCTACTTAGTATCGGAAAAAGAACCGCTATTTCCCCTGCAAATTTATCCCTTACATCAGAGGCTATATCCTCCAGCGATGCATAATTGCCCTGGGCCCTGGCAACAAAGGATTCGGTAATTCCAATAACGTCCCTGTCCCTTAAGTCGAATTTTTCGGAAGCCATTGAGGCGGTTACCGAATCAACAACTATTTTTACAAGGTCATCCCCTTCATTTATTATAGGAGCCCTTATACCCCTTACCGTCGTACCTACAGTCCTTGTCATATTTTAACCTCCCTCTGAAGAAAACCCCTACTCTTTGGCAATTAAGCTTAACACTTCACCAGTAAATAGTATACCAATAATCGTCACAAATTCACAATATTAATTTGTCCTTGTGGCCCCAACTTAAACCTCCACCTTGTGCATCGGGCCTGGCAAGTCCCTTAAACTGCCCTTTTAAGCTATTCTGGGACGCATATATGAAATCATTTCTTGTTTACCCATGCAAAGAGACAAGTCCGATATTTAAAGACTTGTCTCTTTGTGAGCTTTAAAACTTATGGGGTGATTTTTTATTTTTACTTAGTCGTTGCCGAAGAAGGTGCCTATGCCTATATTGCCCATTATACTGCCTTCACCCTTGCCCTTGCTGCCGCCTGCCTTGCTTGCAGCGTAAATCCTGTCGGCAAGCCTTGAGAAGGGCAACGACTGCAGCCATACCGACCCTGACCCAGTCAGCGTTGCAAGGGCCAGTCCTTCACCGCCAAATAGGGCGTTCTTTATACCGGTTGCGAACTGGATATCGTAGTCTACTTTACTGTCCATTGCAACCAGGCAGCCGGTATCCAGCTTGATGGTTTCGCCCACCTGCAAGTCCTTCTTGGTTATAGTACCGCCGGCGTGCATGAAAGCCAGACCGTCACCCTCAAGCTTTTGCATTATAAAGCCCTCACCGCCGAACAGTCCAACGCCTATCTTTTTCTGGAATGCGATTCCCACAGAGATTCCCTTGGCAGCACAAAGGAAAGCGTCCTTCTGACAGATAAGGGTTCCGCTGTATTCTCCTAAATCAAAGGGTATTACCTTGCCGGGATAGGGTGCCGCAAAGGCCACACATTTTTTGTCGCTGCCCTTATTTGTAAAGGCGGTCATAAACAGGCTCTCGCCGGTTATAACTCTTTTACCTGCAGACATGAGTTTGCCCATAAGGGCCTTGCCTTCTTTCCCGGAGCCGTCACCAAATATGGTCTCCATCT
Source organism: Bacillota bacterium (assembly GCA_028686075.1). Taxonomy (GTDB): domain Bacteria; phylum Bacillota; class Clostridia; order Ch29; family Ch29; genus JAAYEV01. The sequence goes on along the minus strand of JAQUCT010000061.1, from coordinate 6,009 downwards.
CTATGTCCTTGTCCATGTACATCATTGCTCCGGCCTCCGCCACTATCGTTTCCCCTGGGTCCAGCATAATCTCCACAAACTGCATGTCATCGCCGAATACCTTGAATTCAACCTCATGCGCTTTACGCATATTGTTCCCCCCTTCTTTATTGGATAAGCCGCTTTTTCACTTAATACCATACCAGTCTTTGCCTGTGTCAAGCTCTTTTTCAGAAATGTCTTTCCATGACGCAAAACTGTAAATCCGGTTGTCTGTGATTATTGCCTTAAACCTAATAATAACACAGGGAATTCAAAAAGACTTTTGAA
>JAQUCT010000061.1:0-5600 GCA_028686075.1 Bacillota bacterium | reverse complement strand
TTTTGAAGTCAAACTCCCCTCCGAAGTACTCCTTTGCAGCGGCGGCTTTCAAAAGGTCCTCGGGGAAAACCCTGTTCAGCTCCTCCTCTGCCTCTTTCCCCTCCGCCATACAGCAGATAAAGAGCCCCAGCTTTTTGCCTTTAAGAACGTCCAGGTTTTTTTCGCACAGGTTCGTTACCTGTTTCTGTATTCTGCCCATGTAGATGGACCCTCCGATTATAACCCTGTCATACCCGGACAGGTCCACGGCCTTTCCCCCGCGAAGATTAACCACATCTACCTCCCACGAAAGTTTTGCCGCAAGGGTCCCGACGCACTTTTCGGTACAGCCGTACTTGCTGGAATAGGCTATCAAAGTTTTCATTTCTCTACTCCCCATCCTAAACTCCGTTAAACATTAACCTTAAGCTACTCTAATTAATATATTTGGCACTGCTGCCGTTGTCAAGTATAATACAGGATTCCATAAGATTCCCGCACAAAAAAACACTAAAAATAAACATCCGAAAACTCCAGCTGTATCCTTTGAATAATATCTTCATTGGAGGGGTTTGATGCGCGTTCGAGCACCGCATCGTCTATGCCTTTTAGGTTTATTGGCAGTTCCACCACAAACTCGCTTCCCTCGCCGTATTCGCTGTTTACATAAACCCTTCCGCCATGCATTTCGGTCAGCAGTTTCACCAGCGTAAGCCCTATACCGCTTCCCTCATTTTTTCTGGCCGTCAGGCTGTCCACCTGCCTGAACCTTTCAAATATATAATTAAGCTTGTCTTTGGATATACCTATGCCGGTATCCTTTATTCTGATATGGGCACAGTCGTTATTTCTTTTCAAGTCCACCAGAATACTGCCTTCCCGGGGTGTGAACTTTATTGCATTGGACAGCAGATTTAATATAATGCGTTCTATACAATCCAAATCACAGGCCAGCATTATTTCCTCTTCCTCGGTGTCGAACACCAATTCTATTCCCTTTGTACCGGCATATTCGACTATGGAAGTGGTTATTGCCTCTACTATCTCAACAATATTACAATTTACCGGTTTTAGTTCAAAAAAATTGGATTCTATTCTGTTCAAATCGATAAAATTATTAACAAGCCTTAGCAGCCGGTTGCAGTTGCGTATCTGCATATCGACCTTTTTCAGCAGTTTACCTTTGTCCAGTTCCTCGTCGTTTTGCAGGTACAGCTTCGCAAGCTGAGCGTTGCTTAGCAGAATATTTAGGGGTGTTCTTAATTCATGGGATATGTTCGTTATGAACATGCCCTTTGTTTCATTGTTTTTCTTAAGCTGTTCCACCAGCAGTATGTTTTCGTAGGCAAGGGCTGCCTGGGTACTGAGAGCCATGGATATTTCCTCATCCCTTTTGGAAAAGGGCCCGGCATTAGATTTGTTCATCACTGAGAGCCAACCGTAGTACCTGGTAGGAGATGCGAAGGGAACCACCATAATATTATTCGTCGCTTCCTCGCACCGGACCGGCCTACGTACTGCCGAAACCTTCTCCAGGATATCCTTGGAGGGAAGCAAATGCTCCGGGCAGGAGTAGACGGGCCTACTACCGGTCTGGCTCATATAATAGCACGCCGCTTCGGTTTTCCTGTTTATGGCTAGCAACGTCTGACCGCAGCCCAGTATATCCCTCACAGCCCGGCAAAAAGTATTAAGCAGCCGTTTGGGGTCCCGTTCTGCTACCATGCTATAGCCTAGGTCCATAAGCACCGAAAGCTGTAGCTGTGTACCCTGCGTCAGCATGTATTCCTCCGGGATGCAGTAAGAAGCTTGCGGCTCCAGCTGCGAATAGTCATCCCGCTTGTTTATATCCAGCAGTTCATTGACTGTCCTTATAATAAAATAGGGTTCGGAGGGCTTTGGAATAACACGGCAACATCCCAGGCCCTCGTCCAGATGGATGTCCTCCTGATGACGGCACCAGGCACTATAAAAAATAACCGGTATCTCCTTATGAGTACTGCTGGTCCGAAGCCGCCGTACGAATTCCATCCCGTCCATGTTGGGCATCATGATATCGGTTATTATCAAATCAGGGTGTTCGCTGTGTACAATGTCCAGGGCCTTGACGCCATCGGCAGCCTCCAATACTCGGTGTCCCATATATCCCAGCAGGGTACAAATCACCTGTCGGCTCATAGCGTAGTCTTCCACTACAAGGATAGTCGCCATTTATTTCTAAATCACCTCTTCCCGGTGCGGAATCGTCTGCTACACGGCACCTATAATTCTTTTGTATCAAACACTCTACCTGTTTCAGGAATGTTTCGGTACATATTATCACTCGCCTCTTTCTCCCGGGGACTTATCCGTATCCCGAAAGGTATGCTTTAACCCTAAAATACTACCCCATCGTTATCCTATGGGGTAGTGAAATATACGTCAATACCTGAGACTGGTTAAACATACACCCCAACAATTATATACCAATCGTTTTGAAAAAGATGTCGTTTCCTGTCGTCAGGCCAAGCAGGGTTCAGGTAAAAATTTCATGCAGGAAGGAGAATAACAGGCAGTGTCGAAGTAATGAGGGTGGTATTTGTATACGCATCAAGGAGGAGACCTATTATGATTACATGGCAAACCGTTGTACGCGGTGGAAACAAGGCGATAAAAATAGTCTTAAGCCTGCTTAAGTTCATTATACCTTCCATTTTCCTAATGAAGGTGCTGGAGCATTCAGGGCTGCTTGTGATAATTGCGAATTTTTTTGCCCCCATTATGTCCTATATCGGTCTGCCGGGGGAAGGTGCCCTTGTTTTTCTGTTCGGTCAGGTCACAATCTACAGCGGTATTGCCGTATTGGCCATGTTGGATTTTACTGCGAAACAGATTACCATAATGAGTACCGTTCTTTGCATATTTCATGTGGTAGTACTGGAAACCGCAGTTATAACCAAAAGTGGTGCTAACGGTTTACTCAACGCAGGCACAAGATTCGTTGCCGCCTTATTAACAGGTTTTATACTGAATTTGATTATTCCGGGGGTCTGATTATGGATTGGTCGAGAGTATTTGTCGAGACCTTTAATTCAAGCTGCTCGACAATTTTAAGAATAACTCTGATAGTTATTCCGCTGCTTATATTAATAGAATGCCTCAAGGATATGGGCTGGCTGGAAAAAATAGCGACCCGTTCCCACGGCATTACGAAATTATTTGGCCTGCCGGGGGAATCCGCCATAGGGCTTATAGTCGGGCTTTTTACCGGCATAGTTTTCGGGTCGGGGGTTATTATGCAGATTCAGGAAGAGGCTAAAATGACTAAAACTCAGATGAACGTGCTGTTTCTGTTTATAGGAATATGCCACGGAATTATAGAGGAAACGGTTGTATTCACCGCCGTAGGTGCCAACGGGTTTATAGTATTTACAAGCCGGCTGGCGGCGGCGATTGTGTTTACCTTTGCCTATATGTGGATAATGAGAGCGGTTGACCGACGCACATCCAAGGTAGAACCGAAAACACGGTGACAAATAGGGACGTACCTTGTTTGTCAACATTTGTTTCCAAAGCGACAGTTCTTTTATCTACTGCTGCTCATAATATACAAGGGAGAGATTCCGATGAACAAGAAAAAAACAATCGCGAGATTCCTTGCCGTACTGATTTGTGCAGCCCTCGTGCTGCCCTATCTGTTTCATGCACTGTCAAGGGGTAAATAAAAGGAGTTGTGGATGTGAATAAAAGAATTGTCGCGCTGTTTAAAACCCTGATGGACAAACTATCATCCAGCCTTAAACGTTTTCCTGAAACAATACTGCTGGCTGCCCTGGTGGTGTTTATTCTTATTTATGTTAATCATATGCGTTCCGACTTAACCAACAGCCAGATGGAAATGCTGCAGCGGCTTTCAATGGTTCTTGCCCTTGGAATACCGGTTACTCTATGTATCAAAGCATTATTTGGAAGAATTACATCCCCAAAGGCGGTATCAAAGGCCATTGCCTATATGAGTGCCGCAGCGGGGCTGGTACTGTATTACCTTTTCCTATTAAAGGACTTCGAAATGGTGGCGGTAACAAGGTATATAGCCATAAACCTTGCTTTGTACATTACCTTTACCTTAATACCCTATTTCTATAAAAGAGAAAATTATGAGCTGTATGTGATTAAGCTTTTTACCGGCTTTTTCATTACCTACCTGTATTCGGCGGTATTATTCCTTGGCCTTGTAGCGATGCTTTTTACGGTGGACACCCTGTTTGCACTGGAAATGTCGGAAAAGCTCTATTTTGACATCTGGCTTATTGTAGCGGGCGTGTTTGCACCGGCCTACTTCCTGGCGGGTATCCCGCAGCATCGGGAAGAAGTGCCTTCCGACTGCTATCCGAAGGTGTTTAAGGTGCTACTGCTTTACATAGTGATGCCGCTCCTTATCGCGTATTCAGCCATACTTTACGTATACTTTGCAAAGATAGTAATAACACGCCAGTGGCCGGATGGTATGGTATCCCACCTGGTATTGTGGTATTCATTCATAAGCATCCTTGTATTGTTCTTTGTTTACCAATTACGCAAGACAAATCAGTGGGTTAGGATTTTTGTATCCTACTTCCCCAAGCTTATTATCCCTCTTTTGGCTATGATGTTTGTATCGATGGGCATAAGGATTAACGCCTACGGAATAACCGAAAATAGATATTTCGTGCTGGCCGCGGGGCTTTGGGTGACTGGAAGCTTTATATATCATGCGCTTAAAAGGGACGTGCGAAACGTATTCCTCCCGGTTTCGCTGGCTCTTGTGGCGGTTTTGGCTGTTACAGGGCCGTGGAGTGCCTATGGAATTTCAAAGCTGAGCCAAAACGACCGGTTTGAGGGGATACTTAATAAATATGAAATGATTAGAAGCAACAGTATAGTTAAAGCCGCAGGTGACTTAGCTGATGAGGACAAAAGGGAGATTAGTGCCATAATAAAGTATTTCAACAGGTACCATAGCCTGGATGACCTAAAATATCTGCCAGGGAATTTTACCCCCGAGGATATGAAAGAACTCTTCGGCTTTGAATACAATTACGGCCGATGGCCTTCAAACGAAAAGAACTATTACTATTACCACACTATAGAAAACGATGCTCTGCTTGAGATTGGGGAATATGACTATTTTGCGGACCTTTCTGTGTACAGACACGCCGACTTTGAAGGTGCCTCCGGACCGCTATCGGTGTCTTACACCGCCGATACCGGTGAGCTAAAAATTCTGGAGAAGGGACAGGAGGTTTACAGAGGGGACCTGTCCGCCATAGTGTCCGAACTATGCAGGGATCTGGATAATAACAGAAACCCCACAGTCGATCAAATGTCCTGCAGGGATACCGGACAAAACCTTGAGATTCTTTATGTATTCAAGACTATAAACGGTTGGGAGGATGTATTGTCCGGCCGGTTGGAAATCGAATCAGCCGAACTTTATGTGTTTATTAAGCTTACCAGGTAGAATTAAAAAAGGACGGAGCCGCATATCAATATGTCAGGAGTTCCGTCCCTTTAACGTAGTATCAAAGGTGCATGTACTGCAGTTCCCGCTACAGCCTGTGCATTTTCCGTTCGCCGCATCTTTAAAGCTCTTTAGCAGTGCC
>JAQUCT010000060.1 GCA_028686075.1 Bacillota bacterium | reverse complement strand
TGAAGGCTTAAGTATGCCAAAATAATAGGTAGCAACGCCCAAACCGCCATCCCGACCAGGGTAGAAAAGGTATTCTGGTTTAACTGCACCGAAAGGGTGGAGGCGATGGAACCTATGGTTATGCCCACTATATAGTCGAAAAATGTGAGCTCGGACACCTGCTGCTTGCCCATTAGCCGTACAAGAACAAGCAGCACAAAGAAGGCCACAAAGGAGCGTATAATAACCACCAGAATTATGGACAAACAATGCACCTCCCGCCCGGCGGTCCTTTAATGCATACAATGGGTAACCTGTATGATGTGCAATAACCGGGCCACCGCACGTCGCCGCTACAATACCGGGTCATCAACGTGCAGAGACGATCTTTGATAGCCCGCTTGTATCTATATATCACACATAAAACATCACATCTCCCAGTATGTCATCCTGAGCGAAGCGAAGGATCTTATGTCTTTCTCCAAGTCAGATTCTTAGGGCTTCGCTTTTAAGAATGACGCATAAGGAACGTAATACTATTAGCGCTTTGTATATAGTCTATGGAAATTTGGTTATGGTATGCACATTTTGGCACCTGCTTTGTTTGCAAAGATGTCCGGGTGGTGGCAAGGTAAATTTTGCATGGAGTTATAAATGGGGGAAAATGAATTAAAAATAGCACCGTTTGTAAAAATAATCATGGGAGGCCGAAGGATATGACAGTAGGTTCAAAGGTAAAACAGACCCTGGCAGAGCTAAAGGGCGCCCATGGGACTTTACAGATGTACTCCGCCGGCACCCGGGACGGGGAGGCAAAGGCAGCCTTTGACAAGGCGATGGCAGAAGTCGGGGAAATAATAGGGGACCTGGAGGACAGGCTGCGCATCTTAGAATCCCAGGAGCCACAATACAAGGGGAAGTAGGAGTGAAGCAGTATGCAGGATTGGCTTAATATTCTGGTAAGGTCCTTTGCTTTATTCTTTGGTGTGCTAGTAATTGTAAGGATAATGGGCAAACGCCACCCGTCAAGGATGGCTCCCTTTTTCCATGTGGTATACACCTTTATAGCCATCACAGCAGCGCTTATTGCCACAAACATTATCACTAATGTGGTCTTTGGCTTTATTGCCCTGGGCTCATGGGCTGTGCTAATGCTGCTCATTGACTATGCGGCATTAAAGAGCAAGATGGCTCATGACCTGGTAAACGGCAGGGAGACAGTCCTAATAAAACAGGGCAAGATTATGGAGGAGAACCTAAGCCAGGTGCGGCTCACCGGGGAAGAGCTCTTAAGGGAGCTTAGGGCAAAGAATGTTTTCAACCTGGCTGACGTGGAATTCGCCCTGATGGAGACCACCGGTGAAATTAACGTGCTTCTTAAATCAGACAAAACGCCGGTGACCCCACACCACCTTGAACGGAGGGTGGCGCCCCAAAGCGAGCCCCAGACGGTTATATACGATGGAAACATCCTGGACGAGCCGCTGGCGGCCCTGGGACTGAATGCCCGTTGGGTAAGGACCGAGCTGGAAAAAACCGGGGTGGCGCTGGAAAACGTATTTATAGGCCAGGCGGATTCCGATGGGGAACTGTACCTCGACCTTTTTGACGATGCGATACAGTTGCCCCAGTCGAAGGTGAAGGAACTGTTGTATGCAGCGTTGGAAAAAAGCCAGGCCGAATTGGTTTCCTATGCCTATGAAACGCAAAACGAGCAGGCAAAGGCGATGTATCAGAAGAACGCCGGGAGATTGAAAAGGGTTTTAGAAAATCTAAGGCCGTATCTACTACGATAGAGGGTGATTAAATATGTCAAAAAAGAAGAAGAAAAGACTAACTCCCACCCAACAGCAGTACCAGCAGTATGCAAAGCAGCGGGAGCCCAAACGCCCGGTTTTTCTAAACTGCGTAAGGGCCTTTTTGGTGGGTGGGTTAATTTGCACACTGGGTCAGGGTCTGCAGTGGATTTTTATGACTTACTTCGGTTTTGATGAGATGACGGCGGGAAATCCCACCTCAGCGGTACTAATAATTATCTCGGTCCTTTTAACCGGCCTGGGGGTATACGACCACATAGCCCAATGGGCGGGGGCGGGTACCATCATACCGGTTACGGGCTTTGCCAACACCATGGCCTCCGCTGCCATAGAACACCGCAGCGAGGGCTATGTCCTGGGAGTAGGGGGCAATATGTTTAAAATATCCGGCCCCGTCATAACCTACGGCGTATTTTTCGCCTTCGTTGTAAGCCTTATTAAAATAATGATTAAAGAGTTAGGTGGTATGTAAATGCTTAAGGGACATCAAACCTGGGTCTTTAAAAACAAGCCGGTTATTCTGGCTACCTCCGCGGTGGGAGGGCCCTTCGAATCCAAGGGTACTCTGGCGGAGGACTTCGATATACTGCACAAGGATATGTGGCTTGGTCAGGACAGCTTTGAGAAGGCCGAGAAGAAACTGCTGGAAGAGGCCTGCGAGGTGGTGCTGGAAAAGGCAGGTATCAAGAAGGAAGACATAAATGTCTTTTTAAGCGGTGATTTGCTAAACCAGATAATATCCAGCAGCTTTACCGCCCGTACCCTCGCAGTGCCCTATATAGGCCTTTTTGGGGCCTGCTCCAGTTCCATGGAGGGCCTGTCCGTTGGATCGCTGCTAATAGAGAGCAAAGCGGCAGATTATGTGCTGGCTGCTACTTCCAGCCACAACGCCGCAGCGGAGAAACAGTTCCGGTACCCAACCGAATACGGGGCACAAAAGCCCCCTACAGCGCAGTGGACGGTGACCGGTGCCGGGGCGGCAGTGCTGGCCCGGGACGGCGAGGGACCGCGGGTAACCTGCGCTACCATCGGACGTGTTATTGATATGGGTATCTCTGACCCCTTCAATATGGGTGCGGCGATGGCACCCGCGGCGGTGGATACAATCCAGGCGCATTTCCGAGACCTGGAAAGGGACCCGTCCTATTATGACGTGATCGCCACCGGAGACCTTGGCAGTGTAGGGTTCGAGATTTGCGGAGATTTGCTTGCAAAACACGGTTTGGATATACCGGAGGAGATATTTACCGACTGCGGAATAATGATATACAAGGATGACCAGCCGGTCCTGGCCGGGGCAAGCGGCTGCGGCTGTTCCGCAACGGTTACCTACGGACATTTTATGCGTAGGATGCGGGAGGGACAGCTAAAAAGGCTACTTATAGTTGCCACAGGGGCCTTGCTGTCGCCCATGTCTTACCAGCAGAAGGAAAGCATACCCTCTATAGCCCACGCCGTTTCCATAGAAATGTAGGGAGGACGATTTGAGTTATGGAAAAATTCCTATGGGCCTTTGTAGTAGGAGGAGCCATTTGCGTAATAGGACAAATACTTATGGACGTATTCAGGCTTACCCCCGCCCATACCACCACTTCCCTGGTGGTAACGGGTACGGTGCTGGGGGGCCTGGGTCTTTATGAGCCCCTTATAAAATTTGCCGGGGCCGGGGCTTCGGTACCCATAAGCAGCTTCGGTAATTCCCTGGTAAAGGGTGCCATGGCGGAGTATGAAATGAGCGGCATTGTAGGGGTGCTGACTGGTATATTCGAAGTGACCAGTGCTGGTATTTCCGCCGCCATAATATTCGCATTCATGGCATCGCTTATTTTTAAACCCAAGGGTTAGCGTCTATACATAACGTATTAAAGCTTTACATCTCCTAGTGTGTCATCCAGGGCGACGTATGTCATCCTGAGCGATAGCGAAGGATCTTGTGACATATAAAGGAATATAAAACAATTAATGCGTTGTGTATAAAAGGAGGTGGAATTTTTGACGGTAGGCACACAACTGCAGCAGGCAATTGCCAGTGTACAGAGCACCGCAACCAGTATGAGAACCTTTGCCATTGAGACAGAGGACGGTCAGGCCAAGCAGACCTTTCAGCAATTAGCCCAGACGTTGGACAGCGCAGTACAGACGCTGAAGGACAGGCAGAAGTACGTGGAAAGCCAGGAACCTCAATACAGGCAGCAGTAAACCAAGGGGACGGGATTCCGTTCCCTTGATCAAAGTTACTGTGGACTTATATGGCATAATCCGGTATTATGAAAAGGAAGAACAAGACTAAGCTGATTTGGAGGGATGGACATGCAACTGGACCAAAGGGTTGAGGGTTACAAAGAGGAAATAATAAAGTCTACCCAGGAGATTATTAGTTTTAAGAGCCTTAAAGACAAGCCGGAGAAGGGAATGCCCTTCGGTAAGGCTATAAACGATACGCTGCTTTATTTTCTTGGGCTTGCGGAGAGCATGGGCTTTAAGACTAAAAACGTGGACGGCTATGCCGGGCATGTCGAGTACGGCGAAGGGGAAGATATAATTGGGGTTCTGGTTCATCTGGACGTTGTGCCGGAGGGGGACGGATGGACCTATCCGCCTTATTCGGGGCATATTGCCGACAACAGGATATACGGCAGGGGCATAATTGACGACAAGGGTCCTGCTATTTCGGTGCTGTATGCATTAAAGGCAATAAAGGATTCGGGATTTAAGCTAGGTAAAAGGATACGGATAATAGCCGGCCTTGACGAGGAAAGTGGCTGGGCCTGCATGAAGCATTATTTCGAAAAAGAGGAAAAACCGGTGGCGGGTTTTTCACCCGATGCCGATTTCCCGATAATAAACAGCGAGATGGGCATTCTTATATTCAGCATGGAAAAGGACTTCGAGCCCTATGACGGCGACGGCGTAACGGTTGAAAGCATCGGGGGCGGCAACAGACCCAACATGGTACCGGACTTTTGCGAGGCGGTTCTCATAAGCAGCGATGCGAAAGCGTTGGAAGCGGCAGCGGAAAGGCTTACCGCCTTTGCAGGGCAAACCGGGTATAATATGCAGTCGGAGATGGGTAACGGCAGATTAACAATAAAGTCCTACGGCGTTTCCGCCCATGGGAGTACGCCGGAGAAGGGACAGAACGCCATAGCGCAGATGATTGATTTTTTAAATGGCATAAGCATTGAAGGGGAAGGTGTAAGGGAGTACATAAGGGTTCTGGCGCAAAAAATCGGCTTTGAGACCGATGGAAAGTCCTTAGGTATTGACCTGGAGGATGAAATATCCGGCAAGCTTGTATTCAATCTGGGACAGATGGAACTTGACCAAAACCACGGGAAGGTTGTTATAAATATAAGATATCCGATCAAGTACGAAGGTGATTTTGTACTGGCGGGACTTAGTAAGGCTCTGGAGGGCACCGGTATAGTCATTCCCGATGATGTATATGACCAGGCTCCGCTGTACGTGCCCGAGGATAATTTCATGATAAAACAGCTAAAAGAGGTGTACGAAGAGGTAACCGGCGAGGAAGCAAAGCTTATATCAATAGGAGGCGGTACCTATGCCAGGGCAATAGACAACGCGGTGGCTTTCGGACCTCTTCTGCCGGGCAGGCCTGAACTTGCCCATGAGAAGAACGAATACATGAATATAGACGATTTGATGACAATAACCAAGATATATGCAAAGGCCATGTACTCGCTGTCACTGTAGATTGAAAAACCCATCCATCCGATGGGTTTTTCGGCAGCAGATAAAAAAAGCCGGGACGGACCCGGTTAAATTTTAAATTAACATAGTATGTCAAGTGCAGTGGCTATATGTCAAAGGCGAAGAAGATAATGATAATTATCAAAAGCAGGAACAAAGTACCCTGGTTGCCCTTGAAGAAGCTCTCCATGTCTATCATAAGAATTCACCCCCTGAAGTAGTTTGCAGTATATTTTATTATTCATGATTGTATTTGGTGCATGTACTAAAAACAAGGGGCGGTTCCTTGTACGTTTTTGTAGAGGATATAAAGGGACGGTTCGCGCGCCATATCCTCTAGCGTATCACCCTAAGCGATTCTGTCATCCTGAGCGATAACGAAGGATCTAGCGATAGTTAAATGTCTATCTCCAGGTAAGATTCTTCGGGTTTCGTTTCTACAGAATGACAGAAAAAAGAATGTGTTATTATTAATGTGTTGTATAAGATGGGGAATTTTGAAAGGAGAGATAACAATATGATGAATTTTAAGCATTACATAACCTGTATTGATGCCCACACGGCGGGGGAGCCGCTGCGTATCGTTACTTCAGGATTTCCGCCGATTTACGGCAGTACAATTCTCCAAAAAAGGGATTATGTACTCAAAAACTACGACCATTTGCGGAAGATGATTATGTTAGAGCCAAGGGGCCACAGCGGCATGTACGGCTGCATTATTGTTTCTGCGGTAACCGAAGATGGCGATTTAGGCGTATTGTTTACCCACAACGAGGGCCTAAGTTCCATGTGCGGACATGGAATTATTGGTGTTACAAAGGTTGCCATTGAAACCGGGATGATTCTTTCAAAGGAAGGCGAAAACGTCGTAAAAATAGATACCCCCGCCGGAAGGGTTACAGCCTATGCCGATGTTAAAGACGGGAAGGTTTTTAGGGTAAGGTTTCGGAACGTGCCCTGTTTTGTATACAGAGAAAACATTCCAGTCGATGTGGATGGTATTGGGGATATACTGGTGGATGTGGCTTACTGCGGTGCCTTTTACGTATACCTTGACGTGAAAAAGGTGGGCCTTGAGGTAACCCCCGAAAACACCGAGAGGCTGGTTAAGGTGGGCATGGAGATAAAGAACAAGGTGATGGCTAAAATGGAATTTAACCACCCAACATCTGGGGTCAACTGGCTTTACGGGACCATTCTTTTTGAGGCACCGGAGAGGAAGGGCGGCAAACTATTTACTAAAAACGTATGCATTTTTGCCGAGGGCCAGGTGGACAGGTCCCCCACCGGTACCGGTACCGGCGGAAGGGTTGCGCTGCACTACAGTTCCGGGGAGATGAAAAGGGAGGATGTCCTTGTTAACTACAGTATAATAGATACTCCCTTCGAGGGAAGGATGGTAGAGGAGACCAAAGTAGGGGAGTTTGATGCCGTTATCACCGAGGTCTCGGGTACTGCACATATAATGGGATTCAACCAGTTGGTGCTGGACCCGGAGGACCCGCTACCGGAGGGGTTTAGGATTATAGGCAGCTAACGTAGCTTTTCATTTTTATTTAATATTTAGATGTAAATCGGTTTCATGTTTAAGCATGCACTACTTTTCCATGAAACCTATTGAGTAAGACGGTTTTCTTTGGGCTTAAAGTCAATTACAGGCCTTAAATGTGTTGAAAATATATACAGAGGTGATTTTGATGCTTGTTTTGACAAGGGAGGATATTAAGAAGGTATTCTCAATGAAGGATGCGATAGAAGCGGCCAAAGAGGCCCTGGTCATTTATACCCAGGGTAAAAGCGTAGTCCCTTTAAGGGTTAATCTGGATATTCCAAATATGCAGGGGCAGAGCCTTTTTATGCCGGCTTATATAGAGGACCTAGAAGTTATCGGGGTAAAGATTATTTCAATTTTCCCTAATAATCCCCGACTGGGTAAACCCTCGGCTCCGGCCCAGATGGTGCTTTTGGACGGGAGAACCGGTGAGGTCACCGCAATAATAAATGGAACATATCTGACCCAATTAAGGACCGGTGCTGTGCAGGGGGCGGCCACCGAAATTCTGGCAAGAAAAGATGCCGAGGTTGCGGCAATGATTGGAACCGGCGGCCAGGCGGTGGCCCAGCTTGAGGCCATGCTTTGTGTACGGGACCTTAAAAAGGTAAGGGTGGCAGGCAGGGATTTTGATAAAACAAAAAGCTTTGCGAAGGATATGCAAAGGCAGCTGGCCGCTTATAATGCTGACATAGTACCGGTGGAGAGGTCAGAGCAGGCCGTTGACGGGGCCGACATAATTACAACGGTCACAACATCCAAGGCTCCAACCTTTGACGGTTCACTAGTAAAGGAAGGTGCTCATGTAAACGGTATCGGCTCCTACACTCCCGACGCCCGGGAACTGGACGAAACAATAATAAAGCGGGCCGACGGAATATACTTCGATACAAAGGAAGGCGTGTTGGAGGAGGCCGGGGATGTAATATTTCCGATGAAAAAGGGCTTAGTATCAGAGGTGGATTTTAAAGGCGAACTGGGTCAGGTTATTATAGGGGATATACCCGGTAGAGAAAAGGAGGGCGATATAACGCTTTTTAAATGCGTTGGCATGGCGGCACTGGATTTGGTTGCCGCCCACAGGATTTACAAAAAAGCGACAGAAAGCGGCATTGGAAAACACCTGCAGGTTTAATCGGGTTTGTATATTATGCATTTGAAACTATATATCTTCTAGCGTGTCATCCTGATCGGTAGCGAAGGATCTATCTCCAAGTCAGATTCTTCGGGCTTCGCTTCTTCGGAATGACACATAAAGGAATGTAATACTATTAATGCGTTGTATATAGGCCTTAGTATTCGTCTCATAAATGGCAGGCTTCCCGCTACTATTGGCAAGGGAGCCGACCGGCACATTGTTGACGCCGCTACTGGCTAATACTTCTTTAATTCTTCTACGTTCAGTGCCCACAGGCCGCTGCCCGCAGTACCTATATAAAGCCTTTTGCCGTCTTTGTCATAGCAAAGGTCCAGTATTCTTATATCCTTTATATCGTCCCTCACCTCCAGCCAGTGGCCGCCGCCATTGAAGGTGTAATAAAGCCCCCCTACGCCGGAGGGGTAGTCCCATAATCCTAAGGCCCATTCGTTCAGGCTGGCAGGATTAAACTCAAGACGCGTC
>JAQUCT010000059.1 GCA_028686075.1 Bacillota bacterium | reverse complement strand
AAAAGCACCTCCGGGCACAATCTTTACCTAAAATACAGCTTTAGTAAATGTTATGCCCGTTTGTCCTTCTTTATGTCATATCATTAATATGGCTTAAAACAAGAATGCCCGCAATTGTTTTTCCGTCCCTTATCCTGCCGGATAATACCATGTCGAAGGCTTCTTTTTCACTTATCTCAACGGTATCTACCACCTCGTCGTCGTCTGGGTTTTTCTCGCCCCGGCTTAGTCCTGTGGCAAAAAACAAATGCATAACCTCGTTCGAAAAACCAGGAGATGTATAAAAGGTCATCAAGTAGCGCATATCCGACGCTCGGTATCCCGTTTCCTCCTCAAGTTCTCTTGCGGCACATTCCTTCGGGTCCTCATCTTTTTCCAGCTTACCTGCCGGCAGCTCCAAAAGCACCTCTTCCACCGCTTTCCGGTACTGCGTGACCATTACTATATCCCCGTTTTCCTTTACCGCGACAATTCCCACCGCCCCGGGATGTTCCACCACTTCCCTCAGCACGATTCTACCGTTACTTAAGCTTACACTGTCCAGCCTTAAATTTATTATCCGGCCCTTGTACACCATCCGGCTCTCTACGGTCTTCTCCATCCTTATTTCCCCCCTCTTATCTGGAATAAACCCACAGTTCTTTGAATATAATAGCAAAAACGTATTTAGGAGGTCCTATTAATGTACAAAATAACCACCGCCCGCCGGCTTTACCTTATAGGCAATATGCGCGATGTGCTTGATTATTTAAGGACCCTTTCCAGTACAGGTATTACACTGAAGCAGTACCTTATAAACCAGGGGAACGGTTTCTGCGGATCATAGAGCACAAACAGCTCGCTATCGCAAGATCCTTCGCTATCGCTCAGGATGACAAATTAAAAGATGTAAAGTATTAAGCACGTCATATATACCTCATAATGACAGGTAAAAGTCTGCCGTAGCACCTATACTTAGAAAAAAATCCCTGTCCTCCTCTGGGCCCCTGCCCATTGTAGTGGTCATAAGGCCATATTCCTCTATTGCCCGGAATACCTTCTCTCCCTTATTAAATACGATTGTATGCTTTTTTTCAATACTGTTATCCTCAATCTGTTTTTTTATGTACTCCATTTTTTCTGCCTCAAGTCTGGGCAACGGTACAAGGGACCTGGTTTTAGCGATTTTTCCCAATACAGTAATAGAGTGATGGCTTATGCCCCTATGCCTTACTCTGCCGTCGGCAAAGCTTATCCTCACCATCGCCACAGGCAGTCCCCCAAGCGTGTTTATTCCGTCTATAATGTACCCCTGTTCCACCCCGGAAAAACCGTATGCGGTACCCGTTCCAGCTATTCCCGGACCCATACCCACCACCACTAGGTCGCATTCTGCTGCTTGAACCGCTGCAATTATACCTGTATAGAAGTTTACCGTTTCCATGTCACCCCCAAAGGCATTTCCGGAGGTTATGGTCACATCCAGAAGACCCATCTCTTTAAGCCCGGCGACGGTCTTGCTAAAAGTAATTGGTAGCGCAGCACCGTCGGTCATAACGTACCCTATTTTTACCGATGGCCGGCTTATCTTTACTGCAGCACACAAGGGTGCCAACATGCTGTGAAGGGGTATTGTAACTATCGGCCTTCCCTTAAGGTTTTCAAAACCGTTAATTATTCGGTGGTAACCGCTTTGCTGCTCTTCTACGGCCAGACATTTCACCTGCATCGGGGTATATCGTAGTTTCATAATATGGCCGGGCCCCGAAAGGTCTGCAGCCGTATTGTTTAAGTTAGCTATAACAAAATGGTACCCACCGGTACCAAGCCCGAGGAACTGTGCGGTTGTGTTTAGAATCACCCTGTCGCCCTTCCTGACGTAGCCTGTCATGTCTGCATACACTAACGCCTTCGAATCGCCCTCCCTATTCCTTACCCGTATTTCCTGAAGCCCTTTCCTTTCGGATAGTACTTCAATTACCGAGCCTTCCCTCGCTCTAATCATCAAGCATGACCACTTCCTTTGTTTCCGAATCCGTCAATGTACCTAAGAATCTTATTTCTATTAATAAACGTTGTGATGGAGTATTTTTCCGAAAGGATATGCAAAAGCACCAGTACCGCCACTATTGCCACCTTGTGATAAAGTTTAGTGCCAAGGCAGTAGTAAAGTCCGAGGGAAACACCTATTCCATTGGAGCCGGCATCCCCCATCATGCCTTTTCGTCCCATTTCATAGGGAATATATGTGGCAAGACCTCCGGCAAGCGGAGACAGCACACTCCAATGGTCCCTGAAGGACGGTATAAAAAAAGTCACACCCCATGCGATGAAAAAGGTTTTTATTGCTCTGCCGGGCCTTAAGTCCAGCAGGTTTAAAAGGTTGGTAAAAAGCATTATAAGTATACAGTTTAAAACTCCCTCTGTAAGACGGGCTGAAACCAATACCGATAAAAGCACTGCGGTCATACCCCCGGCAAGGGCTTTAAAACCACCGGTAGTCAGCCTTCCGCGAAACAGGCACCCAATATGACCTCTAAGCCCCTTTGTCTTGTTATCACCCAGCAGGTCATCCGCAATACCGGCTAAAGACATTACTGCAGTCCCCAGGACGGTCAGCAGTACCAACGTAATTTCCGTCTCTCTAGTAAGTATAAGAACAATGCTGCCGCACATAACTGCGGGCAAAAAAACGATTCCCATTCCGTTAGGAATCCTTTCCCCAAGGTAGTTATTCTTAAGTGCCTGCGGTACCTCTAACATTCGTTTTACGTAAGGTATAAAAATAAGAGTAACCGCAGCTGCTACGGCAAAGGCTGTTACCATTGTCTGGCACCCCTCGCTTCCTTCAGACAGAACTTCAAAATATCGCAGAATTGCCTTCCTCTGTGCACAAAACCCTCCAGGTTTCTGCCGCTCTCCCGGTGATACATTTTTACCGGCACTTCCAGGGCCCTGTACCCTAAGCTCAACGCTTTAATATTCATACCGACCTCTACGGCAAATCCCTCCGACACCGGGCCAATAGCCGACAGCACCTCCCTTTTTACCGCCCTCTGACCTGACAAGCCGGCGTCAAGTCCAACGCCTGTGCTTTTTAAAACCAGTGTCCCGGCCAGTTTTTTTACAAGGCCAAAGCCTCCCCTAACGGAGGACGGCGGAAGTACACCTATGGTCATATCTGCCTTCCCCTCCAGTACCGGCACCACCAGTTTATACAGCTCCGCTGCGCTTTGTCCCGTGTCGGCGTCAATAAAAACCACCACCCCGGAAGGGACCCTTAAAAGACCTGTGTTAAGTGCATTCCCCTTACCACGGTTGCTGCTAAGCCTTATCACTTCAGCTCCGGTTTCCCGGGCAGCCTCTGCGGTTTTGTCGATAGAACCGTCGTCCACCACCAGAATCCTGTCGGCAGCCCCGGAGGACTTAACTCCGCGAATGGTGGAGACTATGTACTTTTCTTCATTGTATGCCGGTATCAATACCGTTACCTGCGGCCTCATGTCCAAAACCTCCTACCTGCCCCCGTATTCATCGGGTATGAATGCCTGGGCTGTCTCCTTAACCCCGTAATGTCCTACGTTTCCCTTTAGAACCCCTATTAGTGAATACTGACCTATTATGCTATCTATATTGTCCACCGAGGATATGCCCGCATCAACGAATCGTTTAATGGATGAAACGTCGCAGCCTGACTTTTCCACCCCAACCACTGGAATATTACATTTTTTTATCGCGTCTATCAAGGCATCATCCAGCCTTTCTGCCATATCCAACTCCTCCACCGAACCTCCACCAACCAATATGAAAAAGTCCACCCAGCCGCTGTACCTACCGGAAACGTCAATAACTCCAAGGTCTTCCATCCTCCTGACAAACTTCTCGTCCCCGCCGGTTAGTACGGCATTTACCAGTCTCTCGGCAATATAGGTGCAAAGGTCGCCGCTTTCCACCGGCTCATCCAGGCTCTCCCTCAAAACGACTGTGTTTTCTGCGCTGTTTGCCACATAGTCTTTTTTAATACGGGTAATAGACGTAGTATCCGCCCCGGAGCGGACCAACAAATTAATCATTCCGGTATACGGCAGTTCATCGCTGCTTTGAATAATTGCTACGCTTATTCCCTTAAGGCTGTCCTCAGCAAACTGAGGCAGTAATTGCTCCGTCACTTCCCTATAGACTAGCAGTTCCTTCTCTTTTTGGTAAACTATAGATTCTATACGATCATTTTCCTGTTTAATCTCTACGAACCTTTGCTCCAGCTCACTTATCAATCCCTGCTGCTGCTCCACAAATATCTCCTGGCCGTCCAGCGTAAAGCCTATGAATATACCAATCCCTAAGGCCAGAAATATTGACGCGGACATTATGATATAATACCTCATGCTGATTATCATGTCCCACTCTCCTTAAAAACCCAGTACCAGCCTTAATCTAATAGTAAGCAGCCTGTACAGCTGCCTAAGAGGCGGTGACATTGCCCCTGCAACCACTACGGGCATCATTGCTGCCAAAACCAGCCCTATTATATGTTTAGTCTTTACATTTTCCTTGTAAAGCTTATTAACACCCTTGGCGTCAACAAGCCTGTCCCCTATTTTAAGCCGTGTAAGGAAAGTGCTTCCCATTCCCCTTCTTCCCTTCTCCAGGAAATCTATCATACTTGAATGGGCACCCACCGCTACAATAAGTTCCGCTCCGTTTTCATAGGCAAGAAGCATGGCTATATCCTCACTGGTCCCGGGGCAGGACAAAACTTCCGCGCTAAGACCCAAGCGGTTTATCCTTTCCATACCCGGTGCCCTGCCGCTTAAATACGCGTGTACAATTATTTCTCCACACCTTTTTAAAGCCCTGTCGCTCACACTATCCATATCTCCTATAATCAGGTCAGGTACCAAACCGAATTCCAGCAGTGCATCCCCGCCACCGTCCACGCCTATAAGCACCGGTCGCACCTCTTCAATGTACGAACGTATTATACATAAATCGTTCCTGTAGTCCTTACCCCTTACCACTACCAGCGCATGCCTCCCGCGTAAGCTTGCATTCACCTGCGGGAGTTTAAGCTGCCCCAATATAAAATCCTTTTCTTTTTTTGCGTACTCCATGGTGTTCTCAATAAAACCGTCAAGCTCGGTCTTAAGATTTTGCCTGGCAAGTCTCATTTCCTTTTCGATGCTTACGGAATCCATCAGCCGTCCCATTCCCACCTGTACCCCGTCAAGATATATATTTTCGCCCCTTATTTCCAGTACATCCCCGTCTTTTACCCGCTCCAGCAATGCTACGCCCGCATTATCGAGTAATGGAATTCCCTCCCTGCATAAAAGCTGAGGACCGAGGTTCGGATACCTTCCGCTTATTGAAGCCTCTGCGTTTATCACCGCCTTAACCTTTGCATCAATAAGAGACAATGCCCCCAGTTCGTCAAGGTCCCTATGACAGACTACACCAATCTGACCCGGTTCTATACGCTGGACGAGGTTCTTTGTTTTTTTGTCTACTACCGCCCTGGATTTTATATGCATGTATACACCAACCTCCACTATACACCAACTATATAAAACACACTCTGTCGCTTAAGAGGGCGAAGCCCGAAGAATCTTACTTAAAGATAGATCCTTCGCTACTGCTCAGGATGACACCTTAGAAGATGTTAAATCTTAAGTACGTTATATATTCTATGATTATTATTTGTTATTTCCAAATAAAAATTGCCCCTTTCGGGACAATTTTTATTTTTATTTCAATATCAGGTCATCTGTCAGTAGATTAGTAATATTCATTAGGAATACGTCCTCCTCCAACCCATTGTATGCCAGTCTCATCCCATCGGTTGAAAGGTAGAAGTCCTTGGACGGAAGTCCCCCCAGCTGCCTCAGGGTATTGTCTTGTAGGTCAAAACACCATAGCGTATAGAAGGTCCAATCGTTACCATAGCTGGGTTCCGCCTTCTCGGTTGTAAAATATAACAACCTGTTTACCCTGTCCCATGCATGGTTTACAACGTTAACGTTTGGGGGCAGGCCTATTGTACTTTTTTGGGACCTATTTTTTTCTATATACGCATTTTTGGTGTATGAAAACCCCAAATCGTTTACTAAATTTTCACAAACCAGCCTGTATCCCGGAGGGGGGTCAATCGCTGCGTTGTACTTTTCAATATATCCTGACGCCTGCTCTTCGCTCACCTTCGTCTTGCTTTTTTCCATATCCATCAGATAGAAATCTCCGGTGTCCGTCGTATATACTATAAGGGCGTTCTCATCCTTCCATCCCTCTACTCTGGCCGCCTCTCCGTGTCTGTGGACTCCTGCCAGGTACTTCCGGTTGTATATCCTGTACTCAATCAACTGCCCGTTTTGCGAATCCACCGCTACCGCGCCCTGTATAAGCTCGTTCCCGGCACGGTTTATGTTTTCGCCGTCCCCGAAGAAAAATATGTAGGCTATCTTAAGCCCGTCCCCACCGTCAAAAAGGGCCAGGCAGTCAAAGGTGCTGAAAAAATCTGTCTCCATATGGTCCTGAGCGTAAGAAAGAGCGTGATTATAACCAATAACGGGACTTAGAATCTCCGTCCCAAGTCTAAACTGCACATTTTCGGTGCTTAGACTGTCTTTAAAGTCTTTGCCCACCGAGAGTACACTATAGTATGAAGGTGACAGGCTTAAAAAGGGGTCGCTTCTTACCATATCCGGCTTCATTACAAGGTCTATGACAGCCCTTCCGTTCTTCAAAAGATAAATACCTCCTATGTCGGCATTATACGGAAGGTTTACTGCGAAATAAGCCGATTTGTCATCCTCGCGCAGTATTCTTACCTGAAGGTCCAAGGGGCCGGACTGGCCCATAAGTTCCGGAAAATCCTCCTCCTTCAGGATGCTGTAATCAATGTCTTCCTTTACCGCGGAAGACGAGAGACTACTGCATCCTGCCATGAACAGTGCTACAAGCATAACAACTACCAGCATTTTTGTTTTCAAAAAAACCCCTCCCGACTATTAAAGCAGTATTCTTTCAGTCTTTCTATCAAAACTTCCCCGGTCAGTTTTTGTATTGTTTCCTCCCCGGGCTGCACGTCTATTTTAACCCCAAAGGCGTGTAATATTTCAAGCAGAAGGTCCAAATCTGTACTGTAGTTTATTGTGCCCCTTTCAATCAGTTGCCGGCAGTAATCCTTGGCACCCTGCCTGTCTCCGGTCCTCTGCCTGCATATCAAAACGGCCCCAAACAGTTCACGCTCCATATCCGGTCTCAGCCTTAGAATGTTTCCCAGTTTTCCCAGGGCCTTATCATAACGGTGCCTTATAAAGTAGTCCCTAGCTTCTTTGTACATCCATAAGGGCTTTTCTTTGGTCCTTACCCGTAGCATCGCTGTAAGAAGGATAACGAACAGACAAAGAGATATTGGAAGAAACACTGCAAAGGGTCCGCCACTACCGGCAATACCTGCGAAAACCCCGAAAAAACTAATCCATAAAAGGGCCACCTTCAAAACATATCCGCGGGGAATGAGGTGAGTAGGCGGGTATTCCGGAAATATCCGGCTGTATTTCCTTACAGGTGCTCCGCTCACATAACCTCCCCCCTTTTATTTGCTTTTTTTAAGCTTTGCCCATGTATCCTTTAGAGGGACAATTCGGTTGAAAACAATGGCTTTTGACTTTGCCAAGATATTATCAATGCAAAAGTATCCGTGCCTTATGAACTGGTACCTGTTCCCGGTCCCGGCTTTTTTAAAACCCGGTTCAAGCCTGCAGGATACCAGCCTTTTAAGCGAATCGGCGTTCAGCCTGTCAATAGAGTCCGCCCCTTCTTCGCTTTCCGGGTCCTCATCTAAAAATAGGGGTCCGTAAAGTCTAACCTCCGCTTCTATAGAATGTTCTGCGGAAACCCAGTGAAGCGTACCCTTTACCTTCCGTCTGCTGGCCGGGCCGCCGCTTTTTGTGTCCGGGTCGTAGGTACAATGTATTTCGATTACTTCTCCCGTTTGGTCGTCCTTAACAAAGTCAACACACTTTATTATATAGGCGTTTTTCAGCCTTACCTCTTTACCCGGCGAGAGCCTGAAATATTTTGGCGGGGGTACTTCACGGAAGTCCTCCCTCTCAATATACAGGACCTTGGAAAAGGGCAGTTCCCTGGTTCCCATTTCCGGGCGCTCCGGGTTATATTCCGCTTCCAGGTATTCTACCTTTCCCTCCAGATAATTATCTATCACTAATTTTACCGGGTCCAACACCGCCATAACCCTGGGTGCCTTTACCTTCAGGTCTTCCCTTATACAGTGTTCCAGCAGAGCTATGTCCACGATGCTGTTTCTCTTTGCAACCCCAATCCTGTCACAGAAGTCCCGAATGGATTCCGGCGTATACCCCCTTCTCCTAAGCCCAGATATGGTGGGCATACGGGGGTCGTCCCACCCGTCCACGTGGCCCTCCTCCACCAGTTTCCTCAGTTTGCGTTTGGACATAACAGTGTTTGTCAGGTTTAGCCTTGCAAATTCTATCTGCTTAGGATGAACTTCCGGATTTACGTTTTCAACAAGCCAGTCGTACAGTGGACGGTGGTCCTCAAACTCAAGGGTGCATATTGAATGGGTTATGCCCTCGATTGCATCCGAAAGGGGATGGGCATAGTCGTACATAGGATATATGCACCAATTATCTCCGGTCCTGTGATGGGTAACCCGCATTATCCTATACAGCACCGGGTCCCTCATATTAAGGTTGGA
>JAQUCT010000058.1 GCA_028686075.1 Bacillota bacterium | reverse complement strand
ACATCGCTAAAGGACGATTGGGTTACCTCATCTATCTCGGTATTGGTCTGGGTCAGTATTTCCTTTATGAAGTCTGCCCTCGTGATATGACTATCCTGCTGCTGCGCCAATGAAGCGGCGGGGGCACCTAGAACAATAACAAGAGCCAGTAACAGGCAAAACTTTTTCATAACAAAACCTCCAAAAACTAATATTTAATATACTGTTATTATTATATCATGCCTGATAGTACAACTGTATAAAGAGTACAGAGATATTTTAAATTAATCTGTAGAGCCGATGCCGCCGTTAGCGGTATATTTTTGCTTCAACTGTTAATGGTATGGTTAAAGCTAAATGAAAGAAAAGAGGTTGACTAAATGATAGTAAGATTTGGTTACGTTGCCATGTCTATGGTACTTAAGGACTGTTCCCCCTCCAGGACTGTCACCGCCACCAACCTTGAAAAAATAAAAGAACCAAAAGCCAGAATATCAAGGGTTCACAGGCTGGCGAGGGAAAACTTGCACAACACCCAAAGGCTTCTTTATCATAATAGTGCCCGCAATATATCGGTATATCGCTTTACTTCCAAACTGATACCTCTTGCCACCCATCCCCTGCTTTCCGGGTGGAACTGGGTGGAGGACCTGAAGAAAGAACTCAAGTCGTTGGGGGATTACGTAAAGGAACAGAGTTTCAGAGTAAGTGCCCACCCCGACCATTTCACGCTGCTCAATTCTCCCAGGCAGGAGGTGCTGAAAAACTCTCTTGAGGACCTTGAGCATCACCACAAAATTTTTGAAGGGATGGGTTTGGGTAGTTGGGCTAAGCTGGTTATCCATGTGGGCGGCCTGTACGGGAACAGGGAAGAATCTATAAAAAGATTTATTGAAAACTTCAACGCCCTGCCAACCTGTATAAAGGAACGTATGACTCTGGAAAACGACGACAGGATTTATACGGCAGAGGATGTACTTGATATATGCAATAAAACGGGGGCACCGATGGTTTTGGATGTCCATCATGACTGGTGTAACAGAGGCATAAGAGATGTGAGCAGCCTGCTGGAGGATATTTTCGGTACATGGAAGGGGCAGCCCCTTGTTCCTAAGGTACATATATCCAGTCCGAAAAGTGATAAGGGTTTCAGGAGTCATGCAGATTATATAGACCCGGAGTTTCTCCTTTGGTTTCTGGAAAAGGCAAAGAAGGTCGGGCAGGACTTTGACGTAATGATTGAGGCCAAGGAGAAGGACCGGGCACTTTTTAGGCTTATGGAGGATATTGAAAGAATAGGATGGTTAAAGGTACTAAACGGGGCGTCTGTAGAATGCTAAATTAAACACCCTTTAAATGCTATTATATAAAAACATAATAAAGTTGTAATTATTTCAATAAGATAATGTTTATAACTTATTTGTCTGGGTATTATATTTAGAGGAGGGATTTCGAATGGATGTTTCGACCGAAGTTTTGATGGATATATTCAAGAATAGGGGAATTAGGTCCTCCTATACCAGGATGAGGATTATGGGATACATGGCGGCCAACCGGAACCACCCCACAGCGGACGAGATATACAGCAGGCTTATAGAAGAAATCCCCACCCTGTCAAAGACCACGGTGTACAATTCACTGAATGCATTTGTGGAGGCCGGCCTGGCAAGGGTTGTAACCATAGAGGATAACGAGGCCAGGTATGACGTCGATGTATCCGACCACGGCCATTTTAAATGCCAATCGTGCGGCAGAATATTCGATTTTCCGGTGGATATGGACTGTATTGAGCCAAAGGCTCTGGAAAAGTTCAGAATAAATAAAAGGGATGTTTATTTTAAAGGCATCTGTCCCGGCTGCCTTGATAATAAATAAATATAATAAAATCAGGAGGTAGATCAATGAAAAATCTGAAAGGAACTAAAACAGCCGAGAATCTTATGAAAGCTTTTGCCGGGGAATCCCAGGCGCGCAACCGTTATACCTACTATGCATCGGTGGCGGATAAGGAAGGCTACAAGCAGATAAGGAACATATTTATTGAAACAGCCGATAATGAAAAGGAGCACGCAAAAAGGTTCTACAAATTTCTGCTGGCAGGATTTGAAAGCGAACTCCCGGAGACTATTGAAATAACTGCCGGCTTCCCCGTTGCTCAGGGTAATACCCTTGACAACCTCAAAGCGGCCGCTTCCGGCGAGAACGAAGAGTGGGAAGATATGTACCCATCCTTTGCCAAGGACGCAGAGCAGGAGGGGTTTGATGAAATAGCCAAGGTCTTTAAAGCAGTAGCCCTGGCTGAAAAAAGTCATGAAACAAGGTTCCAAAAGCTTGCAACCAATATTGAAAAGGATGAGGTATTCAAAAGAGGCGATAAGGTACTGTGGAAATGCGGCAACTGCGGGTATGTTCACGAAGGGGACGAGGCACCTAATGAATGCCCTGCCTGTGCACATCCTCAGGCCCACTTCGAGCTGTTTAGAGAAACCTATTAAAAAGCATTTGTCCTATATATAACGTGATAAAGACTTTACACAGCTGTCATCCTTCAAGGTGGCACGTCTTATGTAATTTTATTAACACTTTGTATATAAGTAATGCCGCATATATCGAAATGAACCCAAGGGTTCATATATAAAAAGGAGGTATGCACATGTTGGTTACAAAAAAGGCTCCGGTCTTCACTGCCAAAGCCTTTCATCAAGGCAAAATCAAAAAAGTTTCGTTGGAGGATTATAAAGGGAAATGGGTTGTGCTGTGTTTTTATCCGGGAGATTTTACCTTTGTATGACCCACCGAGATTTCACACATAGCCGTTGGCTATGAAAAGCTCAAAGAACTCAATGTAGAAGTGCTTTCGGTTAGCGTTGACAGCGTTTTTTCACACAAGATATGGAACGAAACCGAACTAAGCAATATGGTAGACGAAGGGATACCCTATCCTATGCTGTCTGACCAGACCGGAGAAATAGGGAGGCTCTATGGCGTTTATGATGAGGATTCGGGCACCAATATAAGGGGCCGGTTCCTGATAGACCCAGATGGTATAATACAGGCCGCTGAGGTTTTAAGCCCTCCGGTAGGGAGGAATCCTGAGGAATTGTTAAGACAAATAAAGGCATTTCAGCATAACCGAAACACAGGAGAAGTACTGCCGTCCGGATGGGTGGAAGGTGGCCAGACGCTTAAACCCCATACAGGATTGGCGGGGAAGGTCTGGGAGGTATGGCAGCCTCCTAAAAAGTAGCATATTGTAAAGATGTGGGATGGAAATCTGTTATTTTTTCACAGGGAGCCATCCCATTGTTTTTTTATGTAGGAGTGAGAAGGTTGGATAGAATTACCTTGAAACTATTATCTAAATTGACTAGAATATAACTAGTATACAATAGAGACAGGCAAAAAAGAAAACAAGGGAGGTTTTTTAAGTGTATAAAAAGAGCTTGGGGTTTTTAGCGTTTCTGCTGGTGCTTGTTATGGCCTTTGTGGGCTGCAGCCAGCAAGTGGCGGGGTTCAAGGTCGGGATGATTACCGATGCCGGTACCATAGACGATAAATCCTTTAACCAGGGGACCTGGGAGGGTGTAGTGAAGGCTGCCGAGGAACTAAAGCTTGAGTACCAGTACTTAAAGCCCGGCGGGACAACCGAAGCGGACTATATGAAAGAAATAGGCAACCTGTACGATGCAGGCACCAAATTTATAGTATGCCCGGGCTTTAAGTTTGAGACTGCGATATTCCAGGCCCAGGACAAGTACACGGATGCGAAATTCGTTATTCTCGATGGAAACCCCCATGCAGGGGATTTTGTACCGGTTGTTAAAGAAAATACCGTAGCCATTTTCTTTGCGGAACACGAATCCGGGTTTGTTGCAGGTATTGCTGCCGCGCTGCAGCTTGAAGATGCGGAGATGGGCTACATAGGCGGGATGGAAATCCCCGCGGTACAGAAATTCAACTGGGGCTTCCAGCAGGCTCTCAAGTATGCAAATGAGAATCTGGGCACCAATATAGTTATGAAACCCGAAAACGTTTTATACCAGGGTTCCTTCGATAACGTTGCCGCAGGCCAGCAGCTTGCTGCCCAGATGTTTGATAAGGGCGTTGACGCCATATTCTGTGCCGCCGGCGGTGTGGGAATTGGTGCCATAAACGAGGCAAAGTCCAGGGCAAAGGCCGGCGAGGAAGTATGGATAGTGGGTGTTGACGTTGACCAGTATGCGGAGGGTATATACGAAGGGGACAAATCCATAATACTAACCTCCGCCATGAAATGTATCGATCAGGCAGCATATGATATGATAATGGCCGAGAAAAAAGGAGAATTCCCCGGAGGCGAGACACTTGTTTTTGATGTGAAAAATAACGGCGTGGGTATCCCCAAAGAGAATCCCAATCTGAGCCAGGAGGTACAGGATAAGGTTGCGGAGATATTTACGAAGCTCCAGAGCGGAGAGATAACCGTTTCCGACCAGCAGGGCGACTTGATTAAATAGCTTGTTACATGACAATACAGCCGGAAGAGGACAGGCTTTGCCGTCCTCTTCTTTGTTAACGCGATTGTTGGTTTTGGGGATGGGAGTACTGAGACGGTAATTATAGTATTAATGCGTACAGGGAGAGGATGCAATGAAGTACGTTGTAGAGATGCTTAACATCCGGAAGGAGTTTCCCGGCGTTGTAGCCAACGACGATATAAGCCTGCAGTTAAAGCCCGGCGAGATACACGCCCTTTTGGGGGAAAACGGAGCCGGAAAATCTACCCTTATGAGTATCCTTTTCGGACTTTACACGCCGGATAGGGGTACCATAAAGGTCCGAGGCAAAGAGGTGGGCATAACGAATCCCAACGTTGCCAACGAGCTGGGTATAGGAATGGTTCACCAGCACTTCAAACTGGTGTACAATTTTACCGTAACCGAAAACATAATACTTGGTATGGAAATGAAAAGGGGAATGGTTCTGGACACCAAATCGGCGGCGGAAAGGGTTAAGGGCCTCTCGGAAAGGTACGGCCTCAACGTTGACCCCCATGCAAAGATTGAGGACATTTCGGTGGGTATGCAGCAACGGGTGGAGATTATGAAAATGCTGTACCGTGATGCTGAGGTGCTTATATTCGATGAGCCCACTTCGGTGCTTACGCCCCAGGAGGTCCGGGAACTGATGGGTATAATGCGAAACTTAATCGCCGAGGGCAAATCCATAATCCTAATTACCCATAAACTGAA
The DNA here is from genome assembly GCA_028686075.1 of Bacillota bacterium. GTDB lineage: Bacteria > Bacillota > Clostridia > Ch29 > Ch29 > JAAYEV01. The sequence goes on along the minus strand of JAQUCT010000058.1, from coordinate 3,533 downwards.
GGAAATAAAGGCAATAGCCGATCGGTGCACAGTAATCCGCCGGGGAAAACTGGCCGGTACTGTGGATGTTGCTTCCACATCGGAGGGAAAACTGGCGGAGATGATGGTGGGCCGGCAGGTAAGTTTCAGGGTACAAAAGGAAGAACGCCAGCCGGGGAAGGTTGTCCTTGATATAAGAAATATATCGGTGTTAAGCAGCCGTAAGGTGCTGGGACTTAAGGACGTTTCAATCCAGGTCCGTGCCGGTGAGGTGTTGGGGATAGCCGGTGTGGACGGCAATGGCCAGTCCGAGCTTGTGGAAACGGTCACCGGGATGAGGAGAGCGGAATCCGGCAAGATATTTTTAAAGGGTACCGATATTACCGACATGTCGGTCCGTGAACGGATTAAGGCTAAAATGGCGTATATACCCGCAGACCGTCACAAGCACGGCCTTATACTGGATTATTCCATTGAGAACAATATGGTGATGAAGGTTTATTATCAGCAGCCCTTTTCAAGAAACGGCCTTCTAAACGGTGATGCCATACGGGAGTACGCAAAGAGGGTTATGGAGCAGTTTGACGTTCGTTCAGGCCAAGGTCCTGCGGCTTCCGCCCGGTCCCTTTCCGGGGGCAATCAGCAGAAAACAATAGTAGGCCGGGAAATTGACCATGACCCGGACCTTTTAATAGCGGTCCAGCCAACCCGGGGGTTGGATGTGGGAGCCATTGAGTACATCCATAAACGTATTATAGAGCAGCGGGATAACGGCAAAGCGGTACTGATGGTCTCGCTGGAGCTTGATGAAATACTAAACTTATCCGACAGGATTGCTGTAATAAACGGTGGAGAAATAATAGACATCGTGGAGGCCGGCAAGGCAAGCGAAAACGAAGTGGGGCTTATGATGGCCGGTGTGAAAAGGGGTGAGACCGCTTGAAAAGGGTTTTTGGGAAGAGTTTTATTACAGCCCTTGTGGCAGTACTGCTAGGTCTTTTGGCGGGTGCCGTACTTATGGTTTTTATAGGTGCCAACCCATTTTCCGGTTATCTTTATCTTTTCCGGGGCGGGCTTATGACCATCGAGCGGGTGGGCAATACGCTGGCCACCGCAACTCCCCTTATTCTTACCGGTTTATCGGTGGCCTTTGCATTCAGGACGGGACTTTTCAATATAGGTGCTGCAGGGCAGATGCTTATAGGCGGCCTGTGTGCAACCGCTGTGGGACTTACGCTGGTGCTGCCCAAACCGCTGCTTCTTACGGTGATGGTTGCTGCGGCAATTCTTGGAGGAGCGGTGTGGGGACTTGTGCCCGGCCTTCTTAAGGCAAAGTTCAACGTACACGAGGTTGTGGCCACCATTATGATGAATTGGATCTCCTACTGGACGGTATATTATGTGGTACCTGCCTATTTCAAGGGAGCCTATCTTGAAACCGAGTCCAGGAAGATATCAGAGGCCGCGTCGCTAAAGGTGGAATGGCTTACCGGTCTGTTTGGCGGCTCCTATATAAACTTAGGACTTTTCCTTGCCCTTATTTCGGTGATTGTTATTGCTTTTATAATAGACCGTACCATCTTCGGTTATGAACTGAAGGCGGTGGGGTTTAATCGCCATGCATCTGAATACGCCGGTATAAAGGCCAACAGGAGTATAATAATGTCCATGATGATAGCGGGTGCCATGGCGGGACTTGGGGGAGCAACCTTTTATGTGGGCTATGCCTCCAATATACAGATTGGCGTACTGCCCACCCAGGGTTTCGACGGCATAGCGGTTTCGCTTTTAGGGGGCAATTCCCCCTGGGGAGTGTTCGGTGCGGCCGTCTTCTTTGGTATGCTGCACTCGGGCAAGGGTTTTATGAATGCTATGACAAGAATACCTCCCGAGATAGCCGATACAATAATAGCAACAATAATATATTTTTCTGCCACCAGCATTCTCATTGAAAGAAACTGGGACAAACTCAAAAAGAGGGCGGGGGGTGCAAAGTAGCATGTGGACTGTTATCGTTCAGATATTTCCCTATGCAATCGCCTTTACCATTCCACTCCTTATTACAGCCCTTGGAGGGCTTTTCAGCGAAAGGAGCGGCGTTGTAAACATAGGCCTTGAGGGGTTGATGGTGATAGGCTTTTTCGCCTCCGCCCTGGTTATTTCAAAGCTGGAGCTGGCCCTTCCGGATATCGCCATCGGGCTGGGGCTTTTAGCGGCGTTTATTGCCGGTGCGCTGTTTTCGCTGCTTCATGCCTTTGCCTGCATAAGTCTTAACGCAAACCAGGTTATAAGCGGTACGGCGATAAACATGATCGCCGGTGCCCTTACGGTGTTTCTTGCAAGAAATATGACCGGCAGTGGTAACATACTTATAATCCACGGGCTCGTCCGGCGCAACGTTCCCCTTCTTTGTAAGATACCCGTTGTTGGAAGGCTTATATTCACCCAGACCTATGCGACCACATGGCTGGTGCTGGCAATACTTCTTGTTTCCTGGTTTTTACTGTACAAGACGTCCTTCGGTCTGCGGCTGCGGGCCTGCGGGGAGCATCCCCAGGCGGCGGACTCGGCGGGGATAAACGTATACAGGATGCGGTATATTGCTGTTATGGTCTCCGGTGCCTTTGCGGGCCTTGGAGGAGCAATAATACTTGTCACCTATTCCGGTGAGTTTACAGGCACCGTTTCCGGGCTCGGGTTCCTCGCACTGGCAGCCCTTATATTCGGCCAGTGGAAACCGCTGGGTATATTGGGGGCCACATTCTTCTTCGGCTTTGCCAGTACAATAGCCAACGTATCCCAGGTTATACCGGCTCTATCCCGCATCCCGGGCATCTTGCTTAAAAATTTTCCCTATATTATAACGCTGGCTGTACTTGTATTATCCTCAAAATACTCCCAGGCACCCCGGGCTGTGGGGGAGCCCTACGACAAGGCAAAACGCTAAAAAAAGGGGTGCCGGTCCCGGCACCCTCTTGGATAAAGGCTTGTGCTTTGTGCTATTGCCTAACCAGGAGAACCGTCCCCCTGGTTACCCCTGGTTAGATTCCCAGGCGGCTGTACAGGGCGGTGAAGAAGCGGTTCAGAAGTTCGGAATGATTGGGTACCGCAATGGCACCGGCGAAGGTTCCCAGTATAAGGGATGCATATATTCCGGCAATTATCCATAAGACGGTAAATGACGCCAGCTCTTTCCACTGCTTCTTATTTATAAGTATCGGCACCTGAAGGAGGGCTATTATAAACATTCCTGTCCATATCATTAACATATTTCTACCTCATTTTTTTCGTTTCAATTGGGCTTGCGGTAAATCCCGTCCTGTTGATATTCATATCTACCTTTATATCTATATCAATATCCTTAAAAACCTCGTACCACCTATCCCCGATTTCTTCCCATAATTTAGGCTGTTTCCTGTATATCAGATTGCCAAATCCTATTATATCCGAGTTTAGTTCCCGGGACAGGTCTATAGTTGATTGGATTGTACTGCGTATATTCTGGGCCGTTCTTTGTTCGAGGGATTTGGTATAATCGCTTTCAATCTCCAAGT
>JAQUCT010000057.1 GCA_028686075.1 Bacillota bacterium | reverse complement strand
TGGAAAGCGTTGTGCTGAGGGTAGGCCTCCGGAACAGGCAAGACCGGGATGATTTCTATCAGACCAACGAAGGAATATTCGTGATGTCCCATGATGGGGACGAGTGGTACACAGACTGGTATCACGAAGGAACATACGGGGAATACCATACCGTTGTATTCGAAGAGGCAGGCCCTGACAACCAACCGGCAAAGATGTACTATATAGAGGATAATCCCTACGAAACCGGTCAGGGAGGCAGTGTATTCGAGGTTTATTACCGCAGAGGCAGATGGAACGAAAACCGGCTGTTTTCGGAAAAACTGAACATCAAGGCCGCGGGGGATATGACGGGAAACGGCACCGCTGAGTTTCTGGTATTTGACGGATTAACGCTGAAGGTTTATTCCAAGGAACGGGAAATGCTGTGGGACGTTACCCTTCCCCGGGATACCAAGGAAATACCCTATGCCTGGATTGGCAGCACCGCAGGCAAACAAAGGATAATAGCGGCACTGCACATGGGAGATTATGTGAACATGAACAGCGGAGTATACGTCTGGGAAGAACAGGATGGAATGATGTACAATAGCTGGCAAAGTGAGGCCTTGGGAACAGACGGAATAACTGCCATGATGGTAAGGGATTTAAATAAAGACGGGAAACCTGAAGTCTTGGTCAATTATACAAACGATTATCTTGTATGGGGACAGTTTTTTAAGATATTTGAGCCGTAAGGCTCTTTTTTTTACACAAAATTACCTGAAGGTAAGGGATGAAGGATGGAGAATATATATCTGTGCGGATTATGTTAACCGCATAAGCCAAAACTAGAAAAAAATAGCAGAAGGGATGATCGAATGGGGAAAATCAAAAGGATTGTATTGATTGGGGTAGTGGCTTTATCGGTCACAGCTGCCAGCGGGGGAGTAGCCCTGGCGAGTTCCGTACACATTGTTTCACCAGGGGATACGTACTGGAAGATAAGCCAGTGGTATGGAGTAGATTTGACGGTGCTGCTGGATGCTAACGGAGCCAATGGCAGTTCTATTTTGTACGCCGGACAGAGCGTCACTATACCTGGTAAGGGTTCAGGGTACATAGTAAAGGCCGGGGATACATACTGGAAGATAAGCCAAAAAATGAACGTGGATATGAATGAGTTGCTTACACTAAACGGAGCAAACATCGGGTCGGTTCTCTACAAGGGCCAGAGCATAAAGCTACCTTCGTCGGTAAAAAGCCATAACGTGAAAAGGGGAGAAACTTTCTGGATTATCAGCAATGCCTATGGTATAAGTACTCAAAGCCTTATGAAGGCGAACGACGCCTCCGCCGGTACAATACTTTATCCGGGTATGGTGATGTTTATTCCCACGGGTTCCGGAAGTGGATTTGTACCTCCGTCGGGAGGAAATGGGCAGGCACCGCCACCGAAGGGTGAACAGCAGGCTCCGCCGTCGGGTGATAAACCCTATATCACCTATACCACCCATACGGTACAAAGCGGAGATGACTTCTGGTCGCTGGGAATCAAATACGGCGTACCCTACCGGGAGATATTGGATGCCAATGGCCTGAAGGAGAATACGATAATCTATGTGGGCCAGAAACTCAAAATACCCGTACACCATGTTCCGGTTAAACTTACTCCAGGAGCCAAATACGGAGAATTGCTGGATTGGTGGAGTGAGGCGCAGTACGTATGGCCCATCGGCACCGATGCGAAGATAACCGATTTTTATACCGGGATCTCCTGGAACGCCAGAAGGACGGTGGGGGCAAATCATGCCGATGTTGAACCGTTGACGGTGCAGGATACAAACACAATGAAAAATGTATGGGGCGGTTCCTGGAGCTGGGGAACCCGGCCGGTAATAGTGGAAGTCAAGGGTAGAAAGATAGCCGCTTCCGCCAGCGCAATGCCCCATGATGTACAATACATTCAGAACAACGGTTTTAACGGACACTTTGATGTTCATTTTTACAATAGTACAAGGCACGTGGACGGTCAGCCTTCGCAGAACCATCAGCGGGATGTTAAGTTTGCTGCGGGGAAATGATATAAAAAAATCACCAAACTCGAAAAGTTTGGTGATTTTTTGTTGTTATATACACCATGCAAGTATTTCCACTGCACTGTTTTCTATAAGTGTCTTGCCGTATTCTTTAAGATAAATTTCCATGGTTTTACATCTGCATCCGTATTCTTCGGTTATGGCCTCCACCAATGGGCTGGGGCACGCTTCATAGGGCTTTAATACCAGGTAGTACGCGTCCTCATGCCTGTATGCGGAACTGTCACCCCTGTAGATGTCAATAATTCTCTTGCTTAAGTCGATTATGTCCTCAAGGTCTTCAAAATAAAAGCAGACTTCCTTTGATTTGACCGCCTTTTTTGTATCGGTTCCTTTTATGAATTTCCCCGGACCGGGTTTAAGAAGCTGACGATTTCTGTATTTGGTTATTATTATTACAAAGGTATCCCTCGAATTAGGTATTGCCTCAACTATTAACTGTTCATCTCTTACCTCAAATCCCTGTTCAACATAGGCCTGGTAAAGGATATCCCAGAACAGTTCCTGGGCCTTGGGGCTGTTGTATACCAGGTCGTCCATGTCAATGTTCCTTTCTTCAAGGTCAATCGAGCTGATGGTTATTTTGACTTTGCAATCGCTAATCTTTTCAATTTTCATAACGCATCATCTCCATTTCTGTTGTTAACTATATAATATAATTATTGGTTGCCATTGTAAAGAGCCGTAGTGTAATTAAGTATTAGAAAAGCAGGTGTATTGTGGCATCTAAATACTACAGTCTTTGGAGGTTAAAAAAAGCCAAAGCATAGAATGCTTCAGCTTTTTTAAAAAAGGAAACGGCCGTATGGAGTTGGAGGGGTGTTATTGAATACGTGCCGCTCCCTGTCTGCTGATATCCGCATATTTCAATTCCCATTTGCAGGACATACTATCCAAAAACCCTTTAAGCCTCGACAGAAAGTCGTTGTTATCGGCGTCAACCAGGGCAATAAGCGTTGAACCTGCACCGCTTAGGAATACGCCCCTGGCACCGGCGTTATAGGCCTGCTGGAATACTTCCTGCATCCCGGGGATGAGTTTTTCCCTGTAGGGCTGGTGTAGCTTGTCCTGGACAGCGTATTTTAAGTGATCCAGTTCCCCTGCCGTAAGGGCCGCTACCATGAGGGCGGCACGGCTTACGTTGAATACCGCATTTCCGAGTTCCACCTGCCGGGGCAGTACCTTCCGTGCCATTGCGGTGGAAAGCAGAAAATCCGGAACCATTACCAGCATACGCAGTTTTTCGGGGAAGTCCAGTTTAATATATCCAACTGTCGATGTATCCTGAGCGTAGGACAGCGTCATGCCGCCAATAAGGGCTGGAACTATATTGTCGGGGTGCCCCTCAAGGGCGGTGCCCAGTTCTATAATCCTTTTCATGTCCAGTTTTTCTCCGATAAGGGCGTTTGCCAGGAGCAGGCCCGCTGCGGTACTGGCAGCACTACTGCCTAAGCCCCTTGCCACAGGTATATCGTTATATGAGATTATCTTAAGCCCTGTTGGGACAAAGCCCGTTTGTCGGAACACCCTCTCCATAGCCCTGTATATCAAATTTGTGCCGTCCTTAGTTATAAGGTCCGCATCCCTGCCGTGATTTTCTATAATCAGTCCTTCGGGTATTTCATGTACCTCAACGGTATTGTATATATCCAGCGCAATGCCCATGCAATCGAAACCCGGTCCCATGTTGGCAGAAGTTGCCGGTACCCTTACCTTATACATTTTCCTCACCGCCTATGAGATCGGCTATTTGAGCCGAAAGTAAGTTATAATCGGCGGGAAGCTGCAGGGGTTTATCGCTTGTATTTACCGCTATATCCGGGTCCTTGAGGCCGTTCCCGGTGAGGACACATACTACTGTGGCGCCCTCTTCAATCAAGCCTTCTCCTGCGGCCTTTATAAGACCGGCAACCGAAGCACAGGAAGCCGGTTCGGCGAATATGCCCTCACCCGAAGCCAGCAGCTTGTACGCCTGCATTATTTCTTCATCGGTCACCTTGTCTATGCGCCCGCGGGATTCTGCCGCCGCATTCTCGGCACCTTTCCAGCTGGCAGGATTGCCTATACGTATCGCCGTTGCTACTGTCTCAGGTTTATCTATCACTCTTCCCTCCACTATGGGTGCCGCACCGGCGGCTTGAAAGCCCAGCATGGCGGGAAGGCTTTTTATAACCCCGTTTCGCCTGTATTCCTTGAAACCCTTCCAATAGGCGGTAATATTGCCCGCATTGCCCACCGGTATCGCCAGGTAATCGGGCACTCCGCCCAGCTGGTCGCACAGTTCGAAGGCTGCGGTTTTTTGCCCTTCGATACGGTTGGGGTTTATTGAGTTGACAAGGGTTACCGGAAAATCCTCTGTCAGCCTTTTAACCATATCCAGGGCGTCATCAAAATTGCCGTCAAGGGCTATCACCCTGGCCCCGTATGCGGTAGCCTGAGCCAGTTTCCCAAGAGCTATTTTTTTATCGGGGATAAGAACAATGCACATTATACCCGCCCTGGCTGCATAGGCAGCGGCGGAGGCGGAGGTGTTGCCGGTGGAAGCGCACACAATGCACCTTGTTCCTTCTTCGACGGCCTTTGTAACCGCCATGGTCATGCCCCTATCCTTGAAGGAACCGGTGGGGTTTAACCCTTCGTATTTCAGATAAATCCTTACCCTTTTTCTTATACGTTCTTCTATTCCAAAGCCCCTTATAAGGGGAGTATTGCCTTCGTTAAGGGTAATAATCCTTGTATACTCGCCGACATCAAGAAACCTTCTGTATCGCTTAATAAGTCCTTCGTACATTGATTAGTCATCCCCCTCTATGCGCAGAACGCTTAATACGCTGTCTACGGCGTCGGCAGCCTTTAACGATTTTATTTTTTCATCTATATCCACTTCGGGTATATTGTAGGCGATAAATACTATCTGGTTTGGGTCGACAGGCTTTTGTAGTTTTGCCCTGTCAGGGAATACAAATTCAAACCGTTCAAACAGCCCGGCAATTTTATTCATTGCTTCCACCCGGCTGCGTGGTTTTATCCTTATAAAGAAATCCGCACTGCATCCCTCCATATCCACCTTTTCCGAGAGTAATTCTTCTGCATCGAAGCATTCCTTATTGCGGTTTCCCAGGCTGTGCCTGACTATATCGAAAATATCCCCCACCACAGCACTGGCGGTGGGAAGTTTGCCGGCGCCCTGTCCGAAGAAAAGCACATCCCCAACAGCGTCTCCCTTGACTATTATTGAGTTATACACATCCGCAACTCCCGCCAGCGGGTCGGTGTTTTTAAGCAGCACCGGGGCCACCCTGGCCATAATGCCCTTTTCGCTTCTACGGCTTAACGCCAGAAGTTTAATGGAGTATCCCAGGTATTTGGCAAGGGATATATCATCGGCGGATACATTATTTATTCCTTCGATATATATATCCTCATAATCAACGCTGCAACGGAATGCGATGGAAGATAGTATAGCAAGCTTTCTTGCGGAGTCAAAACCCATTACATCAGATTCCGGATTGGCTTCGGCGTATCCGCTCTGCTGGGCCTCCTTTAAAGCGGCTTCATAGGCCATACCCGAACTGCCCATACGGGACAATATGAAGTTGGTTGTACCGTTTACTATTCCACGTATCTCTGAAATGCTGTTGGCAGCCAGGCTCTCGCTTAGGGGTTTTATTATCGGGATCCCGCCTCCGACGCTGGCTTCAAACAGCAGTCGGACCCCGTTTTGACGGGCAATTTTTTGTAGTTCGTTCCCGAACTTCGCTATCAGGTCCTTGTTTGCTGTTACCACATGCCGCCCTTTGAGTAGGGACTGTTTTACATAAAAGTAGGCTGGGTCAATGCCACCCATTACCTCAACCACTATATCAATATCGCTTTTTAATATGTCTTCAAAACTGTTGGTCAGCTTGCAGCCGTAGGGTCTGTTGTTGTGCTTGCTTAAATTGCGTACCAGTATCTTTTCTATAGAAAGCCCATTCCTATGACAGGATTCCCTGCCCAGAAGTTCCACTACCCCGGAACCGATAGTACCGCAGCCAAGCAGTCCTATCTTAACCATTATGATTACCTCCCTATTCTCTGGATACTATGCTTAAGTTGTTTACTCCGGGGATATTCTTAATTTCAATCAAAAGGTCTTCAACGTCCTTGTTGATTCGTGCCGTTTCAAATGAAATGCTTACCATCGCCACATCGTTTATGGGAATATTCTGATTGATGGTTAGAATGCTGCCCTGCGCTGTGGCGATTGTATCAAGGATTTTTGAAAGTACCCCCGGCATGTGTTCAAGCAGTAAAGTGATGGTTACTATTTTCATCTTGTTTGTTTCATAAAAAGGATATACGTAATCCTTGTATTTATAAAACGCGCTTCTGCTTAACCCAGCCATTTTTACTGCCTGGTTAACGTTTTTGGCCCTGCCCGTTCGCAGAAGGGCCTTGGTCTCAATTACCTTTGAAAATACCTCCGGAAGTACCGATGAGTTGACTATATAGTATACAGGCTCCTTCATACAATCACCCCCTTAGTCCATGTACATGGCACACGGACAAATGTATTTACATGGTGGATATTATATTCCGTTCTCTTGTTTTTTTCAATGTGTGTTTTCTACCGTTACAACCCAACAAGGGCCATGAGGTTGCGGTAACTCCCTCATGCTCATTGTTTTGGCAAAATGGAGCCAGCTGTTATTTTAGGTATTTTGTGAATTTTATTGGAAATGGTTGATTAAAAACGACAAAATTCATATAATAGTGTAGTAGATACAGATTTTTCTACTTCGGGGGTGAGTGCGTGGCTTACCTTAAAGCGGAAGATTTGAAACCGGGAATGGTATTAAAGAGCGATTTCATTAATGAGCGAGGAAGCCTTTTCCTTGCCGAAGGCACGACACTTACAATTCATATGATAAAAAGGATTTTGGAGTTAAAGATTTCCTATGTTAGTGTTGTTCTAGATTCCGATGTGAAGGAAGTACCCCATCCCCACAAGACTACCTATGAAATTAAAACAGAAAACTTCCTGAAGGCATACAACAATTCCAACATAGTAGTAAGGGAATTGTTTGAGAGTGTGCAGTCAGGCAGGAGGCTGGACCTTGACGGTATAAGAGAAACGGTTGGGGTTTTTATCGAGTTGATTTATGACGATGAAAACATTGTGCCTAAATTGCAGAGAATTCATATGTCCGATGAATATACCTTCTATCATTCTATAAATGTAAGCTTACTTTCCATGCTTATTGGCAAATGGCTAAAAATGCCGGTTAAAGAACTGAGAAAACTCGGATATACCGGTGTATTCCATGATATCGGGAAGTGCAAGGTTCCCGGGGAAGTACTCAACAAGCCGGACAACCTGGATGAGAAGGAATGGAATATAATGAAAAAGCATCCGGTGTATGGGTATAATATACTTAAAAAGAACAACGTTATAAGCAAAGATGTGCTTATGGGCATCCTAATGCATCATGAAAGGCAGGATGGTAGTGGATATCCGCTAGGGTTAAAGGGTGGCGCGATTCACACCTACGGTAAAATAGTTGCTGTTGCGGACATATTTGATGCTATGATGTCGGACAGGGTTTATAGGAAAAAAAGGCCCCCCTTCCAGGTGGCGGAATATATCGCAGACAGGAGTTTCGATAGCCTGGACCCGTACATTTCGCGGGCCTTTCTGAAGGGGATCTCCGAGTTCTTTGTAGGCAATATGGTGCGGCTTAACGACGGGCGTGTAGGAAAGGTAGTATACATTTACCCGAATCAGCCCACCAAACCGGTGGTGCTGGCTGAGGGTGAATTCCTGGACTTTTCAAAAAAATCCGATGTTACTGTAGTTGAAATATTAGGATGGTAAAAACATCCAACGGGAGGATAAAAAGGGTAAACATAGAATACTATAATGGGCTCATAGTGAAATGAGTATGGGGGCATTAAAGCCACGTTTGTAGGGGCCGGATGTCCTATTTATGTTTTAGGGAGTATTTGATGTTTTTAAATATGGGGAGGTATACCGGTGGATAAAATTATAATTGACGGACAAAGTCTTGCTATTGAGCAGGTGGCTATGGTGGCCAGGGAGGGGCGACCGGTGATGCTCGATCCGGCAGCGGTGGAAAGAATAAATATATCGAGAAGCATAGTGGAGGAGTACGTGAGCCGGGAAGAGGTGGTCTATGGGGTGACCACGGGATTTGGCCGGTTCAGCGATGTAGCTATTTCTAAGGACGAGACGGAAACGCTTCAGAGGAATCTGATTGTAAGCCATGCCTGTGGCGTGGGGGATAGCTTTGAAAGGGACATTACAAGGGCAGTAATGCTGCTTAGGGTTAATACCCTGTGCCGGGGGTATTCAGGGGTAAGGCTGGAAACTTTAAGCCTTCTTATAGAAATGCTTAACAAAGGGGTGCATCCCGTTATACCGCAAAAAGGTTCGCTGGGAGCCAGCGGTGACCTAGCACCCCTTGCACATATGGTGCTGGTTATGCTGGGGGAAGGCAGCGCGGAATACAAGGGAGACATTCTGCCTGGAGCGGAGGCCCTTAAAAGGGCTGGCCTTAAGCCCTGTACCCTTTCTTCAAAGGAGGGGCTTGCACTAATAAACGGTACCCAGGCCATGTCGGCGGTCGCATCCCTTACGCTTGTGGATTCTTTGATGCTTGTAAAAATGGCGGATATAACCGCATCCCTTACCCTGGAGGCACTGGGCGGTATAGTTGACGCCTTTGATGAAAGGATACACGGGGTGAGAGGTCATAGAGGGCAGATAATATCCGCCAGGAACATAAAGGACCTTGTTGAGGAAAGCTCCTATGTAACAAGGCAGGGGGAAAAAAGAGTTCAGGACGCCTATGCCCTGCGGTGTACTTCCCAGGTACACGGTGCGTGCCGGGATGCTGTGGAATATGCCGCCGGCGTGATAGGCACCGAGATTAACGCGGTGACAGACAATCCAATCATTTTCCCGGACAGTGGCGATGTCCTTTCAGGGGGCAATTTCCACGGAGAGCCGGTAGCCCTTGTA
>JAQUCT010000056.1 GCA_028686075.1 Bacillota bacterium | reverse complement strand
TCAAACAAAAAACTCGTAAAGGCCGCCATTGCGCCAACGGCCTTTGTACCGTCTTCATAATACCTCATAATGGTTACCAGTCCCTCTATGTAGCCGGCGGCAATAACATGGGCAATAAACCCCCGCTTCCCTGTTACTCCTTCGGGCCAGGACTTTGACAAAAGGCCCCAAATGTTTTTCTCAAACATATTTATGACCTGTTCCTTGGCCTTTTCGTATGCGGTTCCCCTGCTGCCGTCTATAAGTATAAGCAATTCATCCCGGAATTCACCGTGTATCTCTGCGATACGATCGACGGCGTATTCAAGATGGCTTGAATGCCTATAGTCCCCGGCAAAATTAAAGTCCCGGTTTTCCTTTATTAGTTCCGTTATCCTTTCAAAGGCCGGGCTTACAACGGCGTGAAATAAGTCCTCCTTGCTGCCGAAGTACCTGTAAAGATTCCCGGCGGTAATACCCGCCCTTTTAGCTATTCCCCTCATGGAGGACTTTCTGAAACCCTTATCCTTAAACTCTGCCAGCGCCGATTGGTGTATGTTTTTTCTTATTTCATCCTTCAAAACCTGCATATAATAAACACCCGTTCATTTTTAATTTAATTATATAGGGTGCAATTGTTTTTGTCAATGCTTTTTATCCCCTTGACAGCCCGCTATTTCATCTGGCTTGTAGTGGGTAGCGTTATAAACAGAAATCTGCCTGGCGGCACCTACAACCAGAGTTCAGACAACCAGGAGGCTGCCGGCGAAAGAATTATAGAAATATTCCTTAACGGCATTAAGGACACGGGGAATCAGGTAATGAAGAGGAAAAACATTATATCCGCGCCAAAATAACCGGTGACCGTATTTTATCCTCAGAATGGAGCAGGAGGCAGGTGATCAAACCACTTGCCTCCTACTCCATTCATTCCCAGCCTGGCAACCGCTGTATATTAGTCTTCATCGTTGGTACATTCATCAGACTTTATGAGATAAGACCTGAGTTCTTTAAGGAACCACTCCACATCGCTTACGATTCCTATAGACTGATGCGACCCGCGATCGGCAAGCTTTGTCACGGTAGCCGGGTTAATATCGACACAGATGGTCTTGACACGCGCCGGAAGCAGATTACCGGTGGCAATTGAGTGCAGCATCGTCGACATCATGAGTGCAATCTCCACTCCTTTGATGCCCTTTCGCATCGCCTCCTGCGCCGCAACCGAATCGGTTATAACATCGGGTAGCGGACCATCATCCCTAATAGAACCGGCCAGCACGAAGGGGACATTATTTTTCACAAGCGCGTACATGACGCCTTCCTTGAGAACGCCCGCTTCAACCGCCTGTCGTAGGCCACCAAGGTCCCGTATCTTGTTGATGGCAAGTATATGGTGCATGTGACCCATTGGCGCAGATGTACCGTCTTTGAGGTGTACTCCCAACGATGTTCCGAGCAGTGCCGACTCCACATCATGTACTGCTACGGCATTTCCGGTAAATAAGACATTGACGTAGCCTGCGTCAATAAGTGCCGCAAGATGTTTGCCCGCTCCCGTATGAATCACCGCAGGCCCAGCCACAACCAAGACCTTACCGTTACGTTGGCGAACCGCCCGAATCTCTCGAGCGATCTCCTCAACCATCAGCGATTTCTGGCGCTCGCTTGATACATCACTCCCCATGAAGGAAAAACCCCGTTCCTCGGCAGCCCTATCCATCACGGCAACCCGTACGCCCTTATGACCAATGACCACCTGCTCACCCCGGGAAAGCACTGCTATAGGACAGCATCTGGCTTTATAACTTGCCGGGTCAACCACCACAGCGCAGTCCATTTCGATGTCGTCAACCGGAACCCATTTGCCGTTCACATTCACGTATGTGTCAATGTTGGTACTGGAATAGAACCCATCGGGACATACCCCGTCCTTGGAAACAGTAGCCAGCGTGACGGGCTGACCATCAACGGGCGTGGCACCAAGTTCTTTAAGCTTGTCGATAACCTCATCAAGCCGCTCACACGTTGGTGCCCCAATCTCAATCCTGGCATAACCCGCATCCTCCGCAGTGCGCCCTATCCTCGTTTCGCGTAGGTCGAACTTCGCATCCATCTTTGTTATCGCATCGATAACGCGTGATAGCAATACCGCATCGACGAACCGCCCTGAAAGTTCTATTTCGGTCGTGTACATTGGCTGACTCACCCCTTATATATATTTTTATTATTTATATATTTATAGAAAATAAAATCGGTTTGTTTAATCACTACTTGGGTAGTTATTAGTACCTGTTTTGATTCTAAATGATAAAAAATACCTTGTCAAGAAGAACGTCCCAATACTGTATATGTCAATTGCTTTGCCGTATAAGTCACTGTGTAAACCAAACAAACAGAAAAAAAAGAACCGCAATCCATACGGTTCCCCTTTATTATCCGATATTTATTGCCCGCCTTATTTTCTCCATGTTGGGCCCATAGGTCCGGTCCAACAAATCCTTGTGTTTTGCGTATATCTCCGCAATAAGTATATCATGGAGTATAAAGCTTTCAGACAACAGCATAAAGGATTTGTTCTGCGTCCAGACGCCTCCGCTTTCGCCCGGCTTTACAGTACCAAATAAGCATTCTTTTTTGTCTGCAACTATGTTAATCCATCTTCCATATCTATTGACCTGAAATTCCATATTCTCCATCTGGTGATAATACACCCTTCCTATTTCTCTTTTTGCCCGGCCGTATAAAACTGCAACTACATAGGCTCCCCTTTCCTTAGCCTGCAGAATATCGTCAAAGAATATATCGTAGTCCTGGGCCCACATCTCCAGGTATATGTTCTCTTGAGCCTGCATAATCATGGATCTTATCTTATTATACAACTGGTTTTCCTCTTTAAAATGCCACATGTATTCAACCGATGGCTGCTCGCTTAATGATTTGATATTTTCCCGCAGATATTTTATCGATTCATCCACATTCGTTCTGTACCTCTCCAGAAATTCGTCTATGGGAAAACCGACATATTTAACAGGATTGGAGCCGCTGGCCACCGCCAGTCCCTGTTCAACTATTCTTTTTATGGTCTCGTAGATTTTGGATTGAGGCACCCCGGATATCTTACTTATCTCATAGGCACTGATATCAGGATTCTGTATCAAGGCAATATATGCTTTGGCCTCGTACGAATTAAACCCAATCCTCGTTAACTCGTTTAGGACACCCTTGAATTTATCTTTAGCCATTACTTCCTCTCCCCCATATCATTCCAATACTGACAAGCAAAGTTTTTCCGACTCTATCACCAGTTCTGATACCATCTTTATAAAGGGTTCATAATTCATCGTTGTATGTGCCAGATCGAGTGCATCGTAGTATTTCGCTCGTTTCTCATTCTTAATAATGATTGGAATGTATCCATTCTTCATTAATTCAAAGTTTAACAGTAGCCTTGAAGTTTTTCCGTTTCCGTCAATGAACGGGTGAATTTTCACAAACTCACCATACAATAATGTTGCCCTCACAACCGGATGATAATTCCGCCAGTCGTTTTGGTACTCTGCAATAAGTTTTTGCATCAAATAGTTTACCTCATAGTGCTTGGACGGTATATTCTTTGCACCGCTGATAGCCACATTTTCTGTTCGGTATTTTCCGGCATTCTGATTATCTATTTCTTTCAGGATTAGTGCATGAATGTTCTTGATGTTCCATTCGGAAAGAGGTTCTTTGTTGAAAATCAAATCCCCGATAAAAAGAATGGCTTCACGGTGATTGATAATTTCCAAATGTTCAACCATACTTTTTCCACCAATGGTTATTCCCTCAAGCACCACCTTCGTTTCCGACATAGTCAGGGTGTTCCCCTCAATCGCATTGCTATTATATATCCATTCAACAATCAGTTTTTCATGAAGTAAATCTGAAAGCCTTTTTGAAAAAGGTCGATGCCGATCGATGGCTTCTTTAAGTGAATCGATATAGCTAAAATCATACTCCAATCCGAAGTAAGTTTTTCGCACTCCTTCTCTTGCATCAACCGGTTTAGTGGCATCAGCAGGAATCGACCAGTTTCGGCCAATTTTTGTTGCACCTTCAATTCTCCCCTGGTTACAAAGAGCTCGAATTCTACGGTCACTGATTTTCCAATTTTCGCTCGCTTCTTTAATACTTATATACTTCAACAAAATCACCCCCCCAATAACTTTATACCTATATCGGAATATTGTCAATACAATTCCGTCATCGGTATAAAAGATGCCCTTATCTTTCAGCAGAAACATGAATGCTTGCTTTTCCCTCTGTAAACTAATCTCCTCGTCATTTCACACCCGAAACACTCTCACACAGGTAGACGCAAGCCCCGCATAACATATGTTGCCATTATAAAGCCGGCAAAACAAAAAACGCCCGGAACCCTTGATATATAAGGGCACCGGGTGTTTTAACATATTTTAAAAATTCGGATAATTCATACTACACTCCGCCCCTATGGGCAGAAATGCTCAATAATCTATTATAGGTGCAAGCCTCTTTATTTCTTTTTCAACTCATCGATTGTTTGTTTCAGCAGCGGCAGCGCATTTTTCACCCGCTCTGTATCCACGCAATATGAGAGACGCAGCCAATTCGGGCAGCCAAAACCATCACCCGGTACCACCAGGACGTTATGACGTTCCTTCGCATAGTCAGAGAATTCCTTACCGCTTATACCACAGGGTGCCTCAAAGAAGAGATAGAAAGCACCATCCGGTTTAGCACAGTTGTAACCGTAAGAGGTCAGTGCTTCATAGAGCAGGTTGGCGTTGCGCTCGTAAACTGTGACGTCAGGTACCAGATTTATGCAGGCTGTAATCACATGCTGCATAAGAGAAGGCGCACACACATGACCCATCGACCGAGAGGCCCCTGCAATGGCGGTAAATATGGTACGGGAATCCTCAACGCTATCCGGCACCAGCACATAACCTATGCGCTCACCTGGCAGCGAAAGGGATTTACTAAAAGAATAACAGACGATCGTATTATTGTAATAGTTGGGGACAAAAGGAACATTCACACCACCATAGGCCAACTCTCTATAAGGCTCATCTGAGATTAGGAATATTGGACGGCCTAATTCATCGGATTTTTTCTTCAAAAGGTTAGCTAGTGTTTTAATAGTTTCTTCGGTGTAGACAACGCCGGATGGATTATTAGGAGAATTAATCAACACTGCCGCAGTATTCTCGTTTATTGAGGCTTCAAGAGCTGCAAAATCGATCTGGAAACGCTTAGTATCAGCTGGAACTATAACGGGTTTCCCCCCCGAAGCTCCTATGAATACTCTGTATTCCGGAAAGAATGGTGCGATAACAACAAATTCACTTCTGCCATCATCAGCAGCCAACGCTCTAAAAGCGGCGCCCAAAGCCGGTGCTGCACCGCATGTTATAAATAGATTATCCTTTTTATACTTAGTACGATACCGTGAATTCAGGTTCTCCGCGATTGCATCACGACACGCATCACTACCTACAGCACTGGTGTAACCGTGAATTGCAATAGGAGATTCCTTTGCCAACACCTGTGTAATAGCCTCCGCAACCAGAGCAGGAGCTGGGATGCTAGGATTACCAAGGCTGAAATCGAAAACCTTTTCGGCTCCTAACTCTTTTGCACGCTGCCGCCCAAATTCAAACAATTCACGAATAGATGATGGTTGTGCACCCAAGGTGTACATAGACCGTGAAAACATAAAATCACTCCTCGTTAGTTTTTTAACCTTAGTAACAATCATATTCTAGTCATTCTACATAATATGTTTAATTTCCTTCTATACAAAAAAGTCCTGCATCATTTACCAAAATATCTTGCTAAAAACTTCATCATACACAACCCCCAACCATGGGTAATATATGTTGCCATAATATGGCCGCCAAAACAAAAACACCTGGAACTTTTGATGTATAAGGATTCAAGTGCTATGTCAAGGGTTTATAGCCTGGTAAAATGTAAAACCAAATACTATAAATGAATCACTATACCTAATAAGCTACATAATATTGTAATGGAAGGAGGTGGAATTTATGAGTATGCCTACAATACCTGATATAAAGCTTAAATTGATATTTCTCTCGAAGAAACCATTAAATTGCTGCTTGCCTCGATAGCGCTTGAAGAAATGAGCCTTGCCCATATAATGAACGCTGAAGCAGAAAAAATTCAGGAAGTTGTTAAGTGTTCAGGCGGCCACAAACTTCATGACTTAGTGAGTATAGACAAAAGTGTTGAAAAGATGCTGAGAAATGTTATTAAAAAGGAAATGCTTTTAGAGTTTAAGTTCGAAAATATACTCGATTTGATGGCTGTTAAGAGATGCGCAGACGATTAATCCAGTGCAATACAGTAGGAAGCCTTGTCGCATAAACAGGGCTTCCTACTGCCTAATCTGATACCCTAAAGCTTCCCATAACAGTGTAATAAATTTAATTGCTTATTAATAGAATCCTACTAAGGAGTGTGATTGGAATTGAATAATGAGGAGTTAAATGACAAGCAGCTTGGCAGAAAAATGATTGAAACAGCTGTTAATTTAGACGAGGCTTTAGTGGAAATTTTGAAATTAGAAGTAAGAAGGCTTAAAATACTACTAAAAAGTGATAGTGTCCCTGAAGGATTACAGAGTACCAGTAATATCATTAAAAATATTATAATAGCTCTAACATTAACGGATGACAGAATCAGAACAGGAATTGATTTGTGCTCTGATGACAGTAAAACCAGTCGTCCATAAAAACCCCTTGCTTATATGCAAAGGGGGTTTTTATGTATACTGCAGCTGCCTTGATTGTACCTTTCCTATCTTGAAGGATTGTTTCACCTGTTAACTAGCAAAAATAAACTTTTGAAGCCAAAAAACACATCTTTAAATCCAGTCTCTTTTCACGTCCCAACGCCCCATCCACAACCCCCAACCACGGGTAACATATGTTACCGTAATATGGACGGCAAAACAATAACGCCCGGAACCCTTGATAAATAAAGGTTTAAGGCGTTTTAGTGTGTTTCAAAAAGTTCGGGTAACTAAAATAGATTGAAAAATTGCAAGTAAGGAAAAGAGTGCCCAGATGTTCCCATACATTGGGCTTACAATGGAAACCTTTGGTATGGCTAATGGCAAGAGCCGTATGAATTGAAAGGTTCATATACGGTTATGTGAGGGCACCGGGGTGAAAATCCCCTTTGCTGTTTGACAAGGAAGTCGGTAGGCGGAATAACCGCCTACCTCTAACCCGGTTTTATTTTATGACATATTTCAAACTTTATAAAATACCCTTTTCTTTTAGAAATTTTTCTGCACCCGGATGTAATTTTATACCGTCCAGTCCATCAAGGGCCGTATCAAGGGATAAATCAGCACCGCGATCATGGGCTTGGGCAAATACATCTAGATTATCGAAAACTGTGACCATAAGATCGTATACAAACTCCTCGGGCAAATCAGCCGAACATGCAATAACAGCAGGAATGGAGAATGTTTGGGCAGTTTCCACAAGACTAGAGTAGTATTCGCTTGTGATTTTTGTAGGTACACAATAGGGAAGGTCTTCTTTTAACTTCATG
Source organism: Bacillota bacterium (assembly GCA_028686075.1). Classification (GTDB taxonomy): domain Bacteria; phylum Bacillota; class Clostridia; order Ch29; family Ch29; genus JAAYEV01. The sequence goes on along the minus strand of JAQUCT010000056.1, from coordinate 1,594 downwards.
ATGTCTTCATCACTAAAATTAATCATAGAAATATCATGCTGCGCACCAAGATCCAGGATGTTTGCCGTGGGAATCCCCGCCCAACAGAATGCAGCATCTACGACCTTGTCTTTTAATCCATCAGCTGCATCGCCAAAACCCAGATAATCTGCATATATATCATCATAGCTTAAACCATAAAGATCTAAAACCTTACGTGCCATCACTTCTGTTCCGCTACCGCTTTGACCGACTGCTACTCGTTTGCCCTTAAGATCAGACACTGATTTAATATTAGGGTCCGTTGAAACAATTTGAACAACTTCAGGATAGAAACTGAAACAACCTAAAACATTGCTTCCGTCTTTGCCTTCAAATTCGTTAATTTCGTTTTGTGCATCGTATATAGTACTTGCCGCTACAAAGCCTATTTCAAGGTTTCCTTCGGAAATAAGCACACAATTTTCTACTGCACCGCCTGTAGATTCTGCGACACAATCATAGCCTTCAATATTATTCGTAATTAAATTGGCCATTGCGCCGCCTAGAGGATAATACACACCGGTCACAGAACCTGTACCCAGGGATATATACTGGGTTTTTGTTGAAGCATCAGAACCTCCACAACCGACCACCGACATTGCTAAAAGGCAAACCAGCATTGTTAATGTCAGGATTTTCCTCATAATTCTATTCCTCCTTTAATGTTTTTATATCGTGCAGCCCTGTGTAACGCATTTATAATTTTATATATTTTATAATGCGCTATACTTAGGCTGATACGCATGATTTCTATAAATTGTCATAAACCCGTTTCTATGGAAAATGCGTACCCTTTGACCAATTTCACCGCATCCTTTTATTTTGGCTTAGTTTGAATAGATGTTCGGTGAAAATCCTATCTTATACTATATACTGTTTTCATCCCATCAAATACGGGTTTATATCAATATTATCAAACCGCTAATTTTTTTCTTCGTCTCAATTGAACCGCAATTATTGAAGCAATAATAACCAGTCCTGCAATATCCGTCTTGAGAGATGTCATAATAACCAGAATTACACCGGCGAATAGGGCTAACCTTTGCCATATATCGAGCTGTCCGGACAAATAGCCGATAGATGATGTTGCCAGGCAAACGACCCCGATTAAGGAGCTTATTAAACCGGCAAATATTCCAGCTGCTGTAACATTTTCAAATAACAAAGCGGGATAATAAACAAACATAAACGGAATGAAGAATGCAGCAATGGAAATCTTTAATCCCTGTAAAGCGGTTTCAAAGCCAGACGCCCGGGCAACCGCCGCACCGGCGTAAGAAGTTAATGCAACAGGGGGAGTTACTTCTGCAATAACACCAAAGTATAGTATAAATAAGTGGGCCGCAATCAACGGAACACCTATTTGGGTCAATGCCGGGGCAGCTACAGAGGAGAGTACTATATATTTTGCAGTAGTCGGCAGCCCCATACCCAGTATTATAGAAGCAATCATAGTTAATAATAATGTAGGTAACAGCTTACCCCCGGAAACCTGGAGAATTAAATCAGAAAGTTTTAACCCTAAACCGGTTAAAGTGATAACCCCTGTTATGATACCGCAAACTGCACACGC
>JAQUCT010000055.1 GCA_028686075.1 Bacillota bacterium | reverse complement strand
GCAACAGCTTCATGAAGGCGATATACGATGCGGGCGTTACCGAGATATGCAAAAACGGCCAAAACCCCAACGACGGGTTTATATTCCCCTCCTACGTGGAGGATATAATGGGCCCGGTGCTTTTTGACTATGGCTACGGACCCTTCCGCTGGGTATGCTTAAGCGGCGACGAAGAGGACCTTGAGAAGACCGACCGGGCCGCAATGGAATGCATTGACCCGGATAGACGGTTCCAGGACAGGGACAATTACGTATGGATTAGGGATGCTCTGAAAAATAAGCTGGTGGTGGGTACAAAGGCAAGAATTCTTTACCAGGATGCAATGGGCAGGATGAATATTGCCCTTAAGTTCAACGAGATGGTAAGGAACGGCGAAATAGGACCAGTGATGCTGGGCAGGGACCATCACGATACCGGCGGTACCGATTCTCCTTTTCGGGAGACTTCGAATATTAAGGACGGCAGTAATATTATGGCTGATATGGCGACCCACTGCTTTGCCGGGAACTCGGCCCGGGGCATGTCTCTTGTGGCACTGCATAACGGCGGAGGAGTTGGCATAGGCAAGGCGATAAACGGAGGCTTCGGGCTGGTGCTAGACGGAAGCGAAAGGGTGGACGAAGTAATCAAAAGTGCCATACCCTGGGACGTAATGGGCGGCGTTGCCAGGCGGGCCTGGGCTAGAAATCAAAACTCCATTACAACCTGTATCGAGTACAACCGGGAAAGGAAGGGCACCGACCATATTACGATACCCTTTATACCCGATGAGGACCTTATTGAAGGCCTTGTGGAAATAGAGTTTAAGGCGTAAAGGAGGTGAGGTTTGTGGGCAATAAAATACTGGAGTGCGTGCCAAATTTCAGCGAGGGGAAAGACAGGGAAGTAATAGAAAGGATAGTGGAACCCTTCCGCAGGACGGAAGGAGTAAAAATGCTTGACTATTCGGCGGATAAGGACCATAACCGTTTGGTGGTTACGCTGATAGGCGAGCCGGAGGGACTAAGGAGTTCCCTTTTGGATGCGATGGAAGTCGCAATAGGCAGGATAGACCTGAACCGGCACAGGGGCGAGCACCCCAGGATGGGTGCCGTTGACGTAATACCCTTTATCCCAATAAGAAATGTAAGCATAGAGGAAGCAAAGGCCCTGGCGGAGCGACTTGCCCGGGAAGCGGCCAAAAGGTTTGACCTGCCGGTATATATGTATGAAGAATCCGCCACGGCTCCGGAAAGGCAGAACCTGGCAAATATAAGGAAGGGACAGTTTGAGGGTTTCTTTGAAAAGATTAACCTTCCGGAATGGAAACCGGACTTTGGTCCCAGGGAGGTACATAGGACCGCCGGTGTTACGGCGGTAGGTGCCCGTATGCCGCTGGTTGCCTTTAATGTCAACCTTGCCACCGGTAATATTGATATAGCAAAGGCCATAGCCAAAAGAGTACGCAACTCGGGAGGGGGCTTAAGGTACTGCAAGGCCATAGGTGTTGACCTCAAGGAGAGGGGAATGGTCCAGGTATCCATGAATATGACCGACTATACCAGAACTTCCCTTTATCAGTCCTTTGAGATGATAAAAATGGAGGCAAAAAGGTACGGCGTAAGCGTGGCAGGCAGTGAGCTTGTGGGTATCCTGCCCATGCAGGCACTTACCGATGTTGCTGCCTATTATCTGGGTCTGGAGAACTTCTGTGAGGAGCAGATAATGGAAAACAGGCTTTTGTGGGGAGACTAAGACCACAGGTAACAGACGACACGTTAGAAGATGTAAAGTCTTAAGCACGTTATATATGATAAAGTAATGCTTTAGTCTACAGAAGAATAGGAGGGAAAAAATAGTGTTAGCAGATATGAGTATAAAGGAATTTTTGGCTAGAACCGCTTCAAATGAGCCCACTCCGGGGGGAGGCAGCGTTGCAGCCCTTTGCGGAGCTATTGCCTGCGCCCTTTCATCCATGGTTGCAGCCCTTACTATCGGCAACAATAAATATGCCGAGGTAAGAGAGGAGATGAAGGGACTCATTGCTTCCGCGGAAGGGTTTATTGACTTTTTTACAGGGCAGATGGATGCCGATGCTCATGCCTTTGAAAGCGTTATGGAGGCCTACCGGATGCCTAAAGGTAGCGACGAAGAAAAAAGGTTTCGCAGCGATGCCATACAGCAGGGGCTTAAAGGGGCAGCGGAGGTGCCCATAAGTGTTGCACAAAAAGCTCTTGATGCCATGGATATGATTGAGAAGGCTGTGGAAAAGGGAAATAGCCAGGCGGTAACCGATGGAGCCGTTGCGGCTATGATGGCAAGAACCGCAGTGCTGTCCGCCTTGTACAATGTAGAGATAAACCTAGCGTTCATAAGGGATGACGCTTACAGGCAAAAAATGCAGAGCCGGGTCCGGGAACTTAAGGAAAAGACGGTTGCCAGGGAAAAGCATATACTGGAAAAGGTCAGGATATAGCAGGTAACAGGTCACAGATACTATATGTAACGTGATAAAGATTTTTCACAGCTGTCATCCTAAGAGACCTCTTTGTCATCCTGAGCGAAGCGAAGGATCTTGCGTAAGCGAAGAATCTTTCGGACTGCGCTCCTTTTATCTGTGCGGGTTAAAACTCCGCTACAGATGACTTGATGCCTGATTACAATGCGTCTTTCGTGTTATAAAGCTTCATGGAACGCTAAAGCATTTATGCAAAAAGTGCGCATTCGTGAAGTTTTGATAGTTTATCTGCAATCAGTCCGGGAGGTTTATACCTTTCGGCTTTTTTATTTGGGCCTTAGATTCGCATTCACAAAAAACCAGTTTGAATCATAACATATATTGCAGTAAGATACATGGAGGTGAAGTATAGTGGAAGATAAGGGCATATTCGGCGGCGGCGGTGGATTTGGCGTAACATTTTTACTATTGATAATAATTATAATATTCTTCGCAGGTGGATCCAAGTGGTAAAGTGACCAATCGCTATCCGATATGAAGTTGATTAATCAGACATAAGCAAAGGCACCGGCATTAGCCGGTGCCTTTGCTTATGTCTGATTAATTTTGAACTCTGTTTACTTTTGATTGTAGAAACTGGCGTTTCATGTGTTATAATGGAAGTAGGATAATTAAAAAAGCGCGGTGATATACATGAGAAAAAAGAGAAAGGATACGTCGGGCAAAACCGCCAAGGGCAAAGCGATTCTACTATTATTTGTAGTTATTCCCCTTTTGGGGATAGCCCTTGGTTACGGAATATCCAAAACACTTCTTATACCCTACCTGACAGAGAACCAGAGTGAACCAACAGAGACTGCATCCGGGGAGGATACTCCGGAGGATAAACAGTTGCCGGAGACCATAAAAGACCCCGAGGAGACCGAGCCGGGACAGACAGACCAAGAAGAGAGCGAAGCCATAAACGCTTACCGGCCGGTGTTTGACGTGGAGGGTTTACAGCTTTACCGTATCCAGGTGGGGGCTTTTTCGAAGGAAGAAAATGCGCTAATATTGGCTGAGGAACTCAGCGATAAGGGATTGGCGGCGTCTATGGATAAAGAGGGAATTATAAAGGTATACACCCATTATTTCTTTTCAAGGGAAGAGGCGGAAGCTGCCCTTGGTAAAGTGAGAGCCCATTACAGCGATGCCCATATATCCCAGGCAAGTTTTCCGTCGGCTGAGTTTGATTTTCCTGATTCTCTCTCTCAGGAGGCGGGTTTGCTTAAGGACCAGATGGGGGAATGCAGGAAAATGCTTATCAAAATAACGTCGGAGGATGGGGCCGGCAATAACATAGAAGGCATTGTTAAGGAGCAAAAGGATCGGATTGCACAGTTTGAAGCCCAGATTTCCCGGGCCGAGTGGCCTGCTGAACTGGAGGAATACAGGAATAATATGACGAATCTGTACACCGCAATGCTGGGCAGCTATTCGGAATATAACCATCAGTACGCCATACCGGGACAGATTTCCATGGAACTGATTAACTGCTATGTGGAGTTTCTGAAAAGGTTAAACCCTATTATTTAGGGGCATTGTAAAAAAATGTGTAAAGAGGGAGGTTAATATGTATCTTTATGAAATAAGGGACATCCTCGATGCGGAGGTAATAGCCGGGAAGTCCAGAATGAACCGGGAAGTGGATTTCGCTTTTGGCGCGGACCTTATGAGTGATGTATTGGCCTTCGTCAACGAAAGAACGGTATTGCTTACCGGATTGACTAATCCACAGGTTATAAGAACAGCAGAAATGATGGATATTAAAGCTATTGTATATGTCAGAGGCAAAAGACCTGATACCGCTTCCTTGGAGTTGGCGGAGGAGAACGGCATGACCATTATGTGTACACCCTATACCCTGTATACCACCAGCGGAATTCTATACAATGCTGGGCTTAAGGGAATTGACCAACTGGGAGTTGTAAAATGAGTACAGGGGACATGGTAAAACTCAACTACAGTGTAAACATAGAGGACTTTGCAAAGGCTGGCGATATTTCAAGCAACACCAAGAAGGTATTAAAGAAACTGGGGATACCTTCGGATATAACAAGACGTGCGGCGATAGTTACCTACGAGGCGGAAATGAATATCATTATCCACTCCAGCGGTGGTGAAATAATTGTAAATATTGATACAGCTAAGATTGAAATAATAGCCAGGGATTACGGTCCGGGTATTCCGGATATTGACAGGGCAATGCAAAAGGGTTATTCGACGGCATCCGACCATGTGAGGGAGTTGGGTTTTGGTGCAGGGATGGGGCTGCCCAATATGAAACGGTGCAGCGATGGTTTCTTGATAGAATCCCAAAAAGGCAAAGGCACTACCGTAACCAGTACAATACACATTCATAATTAAGAGGGTGGTCAAATGAATGGTTATTTTCATTCAGTCGTATTATCCGAGGATAGCTGTAAAGGTTGCACCCACTGTATAAAGAGGTGCCCGACCGAGGCAATAAGGGTGAGAGACAGAAAGGCGAGCATTTCCGGTGAGAGGTGTATAGACTGCGGTGAGTGCATCCGGGTGTGTCCCTATCATGCACAAAAGGCCGTGACCGACGATTTGGAGGATATAAAAAAATATAAATACAGGATTGCCCTTGTGCCACCGGCAGTACATGGCCAGTTTGATACGGGTATAGGGTTGGGAAAAATATTGAAGGCGGTTGAAATGCTGGGCTTTGATGAAGCCTATGATATTTCACCCTATTGCGATATTGCTTCTGCAATTATTCAAAAATATTACTTGGAAGAGGAAAAGATAACAAGACCGGCGATTTACAGCGATTGCCCGGTGATAATACGTCTAATACAGTTAAGATACCCCGACTTACTGGAAAATGTAATACCACTGGTTTCTCCCATGGAGATTGCTGCAAGGCTTATAAAGACAGATACGGTAAGCAAAAAGAATTTCAAAAGGGAAGACGTTGGAGTGTTTTACCTAACGCCATGCCCCGCAAGAGTAACCAGTGTAAGGGTGCTTATAGGCTTAAGCTTTGCGTATACTGACGGATTAATCTCCATTAGGAAAATATTCGGAAGCCTATCAAAGAATTTGGGCGAATTACAAAGCCTGGAGAAGGTGGAGGGCTATGAGTTTTCCGGTAGGGGGCTTAAATGGGGCATTATAGGGGGACAGAGCCAATCTATTGTCTCTAAAAACTATCTAGCGGTTGACGGCATCGAAAACGTGATAAATGTTTTTGAGGAGCTTGAATTGGGCAAGTTAAAAAATATGGACTTCGTTGAGGCCTATGCCTGCACCGGCGGGTGTGTTGGGGGGCCGCTTCTTGTAGAAAACGCCTTTGTCGCAAAGACAAGGGTAAAGCATCTGGCCGATACCACTCATTCTCCAAAGCTGATAGGAAAAGAAAAGGTGAAGGAGTTCATTGAAGCAGGGCTGTTTACCTGGACCGAGGAGATCAAACCGAAGAAAATGGTAAGCCTGGATCCGAACATTGGAAAAGCTATCCAAAAGATGGAGAAGGTTGAGGAGATATTGAAAAAACTGCCTGGTATAGACTGCGGCTCCTGCGGTGCACCCACCTGCAGAGCCCTGGCTGAGGATATTGTAAACGGCAGAGCACGGGAAGTGGATTGCGTATTTAGGCTCAGAGAAAAAATAAATGAAATAGACAGGGGGTAGAATAGGATGAATGTAGATGGGCTTTGCCGGAGTTTGGGATTAAACCCTGTGGCAGGGCGAAAGGGCATGGAAAGAAAGGTTAACGGTGCCTATGCAGGCGACCTGTTAAGCTTTGTAATGGCAAACGCCGCCAGGGGAAACGTATGGGTGACCATCCAGGCCCATTCAAACATAGTTGCCGTTGCCAGTCTGGTTGAAATAGCATGTATAATAGTCGCTGCCGGTGTGGAAGTGGATGGGGATACCTTAGCGAAAGCCAATGGAGAGGGTATACCAATACTGGCCGCAGAGGATGACATCTATACGCTTTGCTGCAAGTTGCACGACCTCGGAGTCTAAATGGCCATGAATATAGCACTGGATTTGCACATACATTCAGCCCTTTCCCCCTGCGGTGACAGTGATATGACGCCCAACAACATAGTAAACATGGCCCGTTTGAAGGGGCTTGACGCCATAGCGGTGACCGACCACAATTCGGCGGAAAATGTGGAGGCCGTTATGAAACTGGGCTATGAAAAGGGAATAGTTGTGCTACCCGGCATGGAAGTACAGTCCAGAGAAGAGGTACACCTGCTCTGTTATTTTGCCTGTCTAGGACGGGTACTGGATTTCCAGGAAAGGATATATGTCCATCTGGAGGGGAAAAACAGGCCGGATTTTTTCGGCGAGCAGGTTATAATGGATGAGAAGGACAGTATAACGGGACATAGCGACAGGCTGCTTATTGGTTCGGTGGGGCTTTCGGTTGAAAGAATAGTAAATATGGCCATTGGGTTGGGAGGAAGGGTGGTACCCGCCCATGTTGACAAGAAGACGTACAGCATTATATCAAACCTCGGGTTTATTCCTCCGGACCTTGATATCAAAAGCGTGGAGGTAAGCAGGCCGGGGAATACCGCCGGGCTTTTACGCCAACACAGTCAGTTGAAAGGGTACAGGATGATTCATTCCTCCGATGCCCACCGGCTTGAGGATATGCTGGAGCGGGAGTTTTTTATGGAAGTCAAAGAGAAAAGTGTTTTGGGGATATTGGAGCAGTTGTAATTCAGATCACAGTTGGTAATAGGCAGGCATCAGGGAGTAGGGGAGACCTGCGGTCTCCCGCGTTGGGTTATAGATGACAGGTCACTGTCGGTAGTTCGTAGCTGACGGGAAGGAGGGAGGTCGTGAGGGATATTTCACTGCACGTTCTTGACATCGCCAACAATTCGCTGGAGGCAGCTGCTGACCTTGTTGAAATTTTGGTGGAAGAGGACACCATAAATAACATATTGAGGGTCCGGATTAAGGATAATGGCAGGGGTATGGATAAGGAAACCGCAAAAAAAGCGGTGGATCCCTTTTACACCTCAAGAAAAACAAGAAAAGTGGGACTGGGCCTCCCCCTTCTGAAAGCCTCCTGCGATAGATGCAGTGGCACTTTTTCAATCAAATCGGAGCCGGGAAAGGGCACCGAGATTGATGCCAGCTTCCAGTATGATAACATAGACCGTCCTCCACTGGGGGATATGCCGGAGACGGTTTTCAGTCTGGTAATACTAAACCCTTCAATAGATTTTGTGTACCGCCACTCCTATAACGGACAGGCCTTTATGATGGATACCAGGGATTTAAGAGAAGTGCTACAGGGACTTCCTTTCAATACTCCTGAAGTAGCCGGCTGGCTGAGCGGACATCTCAAGGAAGGTATTTCAAATCTTATGTCCACGTCTTCATTGTAGGCATAAGGGTTCAAGGTTATTAAAATAGTTATTGATTATTCTTTTTAGGTATATTAGAATATAGGCACGATATTCTAATAATATATTATTTTTATATAACTAGCTGTCGCTCAGGATGACACGCTAGGGAATGTAAAGTTTTAAGCGCATTATGTATAGGTTATATAAAAAATAAATAAAAACTGCCAGAAATGCTTCGAGTCTGAAATTCTAAGGGATACTATGAATTCAGACCGATAGGGTATAACTGGAAACGGTTATGCCTCCCGGTGTGGAAAGAAGTAGTTTGGATGGATGCAGTAATTTTTCACAAGGGGCTAAACTTTTTGGTTTAGCTTTATTTGTCCATAGCCAGTTTAATGCCGGGAACAGGATTTGTTGCCGGTATTTTCATTTTTTGAAACCTAAGGAGGTAATCGCATGAAAACTGGAACAATGAAATGCTCTGTAAAGGTCAGCCTGCACCAAAAGGAAACATTCTTCGATGACAAGACCGCCGCCCTATTGCAGCAGGTTTCCCAGACCGGCTCGCTCACCCGGGCTTGCTGCAGTATGGGCATTTCCTTCAGCCATGGATGGAAACTGATAAGGGTTGCGGAAAGCCATCTTGCATTCCCGTTGCTGGACAGCCATTCGGGCGGTGCTTACGGAGGCGGTTCCAGCCTTACGGAAGAGGCAAATGAGCTGCTGGAGGCATACCGCCGGTTTAAACAGGAAGTGGTTTATTTTAGCGAATTAAACTTCCATAAGTATTTTTGCCATTATCAAAAAGAGGCCAAATGAAGGGTGCCTCTATATCATTGTTAATAATTATTCATTAAAATATAATTACTGTTGCCTTTCTATTAATATTTTGTTATAATTATATCAAATAAATAATGATTCTCTTCGAGTTTGTTGACCTAAAGCATTAAGCCAAGGTATTCAAACCGATAGGGTATATCTGGAAACGGATATGCCTCCCAGTGTGGAAAGAAGAGGGGCAGTGTTTTTTTAGGTAAAAACCGCTTCCATATTTCCATGGGGCGGTTTTATTGTTTTGCATAATATTCTATTTTAGGATAGCAGAGGATAATATTTATTAAATAAAAGTATTTATTATATGAGAATAATATGTTAAAAATTTAACTTATATATAGATAAATATAAAACAAAATAATAGGAGGGAGACCAATGACGGTAAAAGAGGTTCGGGATACAGTGGACATGCCGGAAAATTTCAAAAAACTCCAGCATGTGATTGACGAGTATAAGGGCAAATCAGGTTCCCTTATACCCATAATGCAAAAGGCACAGGACATTTTTGGATATCTGCCCCTGGAAGTGCAGCAGTATATAGCCGATGGGCTCAATATACCGCTGCAGAATATTTATGGCATTGCAACGTTTTACGGGCAGTTTACCCTTGAGCCGCTGGGAGAGCATTCAATCGGATTATGCATGGGCACGGCGTGCTATGTAAGGGGTGCGCAGCTGGTACTGGAAAA
>JAQUCT010000054.1 GCA_028686075.1 Bacillota bacterium | reverse complement strand
CTTAGTTGTACCTTCTGCAATTCTATCGTATATACTAGATTTCCCCCGTCTTCATGGCCTTTTTTATATACTTCTAAATAGCCCCGAAAAGGTTTACATGATTTCCTGTATATGCTATTATAATTTTAGTAATGCGCTAGATTATTTTACATAGTCTAGAATTATTACCCCTTTTGGGATGCACAAAAATCGTTTTTAAAACAGTCTAATGCAGTGCTATAAAAAAATAAGCGCGCCCGAAACCCCAGAACCGTTGAAACGCCTATGATACAGGTGATTGAGAATTATTCTCAACCTTTCACGGGACTCAAAATCCAGTGAGGCTCAAACCTCGTGTGGGTTCAAGTCCCACCTTCGGCACCAAAAAAGGTTTCAGGGCTTTTAGTCCTGAAACCTTTTTTATACGCTTACATATTATTGAATTCAACCACATTCTTACATTATACAAACCCCTTAGCTTTCGTTGTCCAGATAAATCCTGCTACCCACCGCCCCTTTCTGACGCTGGTATTTGCCGGAATAGGGCCTGCCGGCTTCTTTGTCCATCTGTGCAAGAACAATCTGACAGATTCTTCGCCCAGCTTCAAGCCTAATAGGCAGGCTGTTGGCGTTGAAAAGCTCCAGTGTGATTTCGCCCTCAAAGCCCGCATCCACCCAGCCTGCATTCTGTATAAAAAGTCCCATCCTGCCAACGGAACTTCTACCCTCAACAAAGCCGGTTATACTGTTGGGAAGCTTTATGTACTCCATAGTGGTGGCAAGCAGAAAGGTCTGCGGCGGAATCACTATTTCATCCCTTTCAAGCTCAATGTATTTTAGCGGTTGTTTCATGGTTATGCATTCTGTACAGTTTTCATCAACCTTCAAAAATAACCGGCCCAGCCTTAAGTCTATGGATGCAGGCTGTATCTGCCGGTCCTCTATTGGTTCCACCTTAAGGGTACCGTCGGCAAGCATCTGCCTTATTGTATTGTCCGATAAAATCATGCTTTCTTCCTCCTTATGACAAGACATAATAAACATCCCGGGCTGCTGAAAAACTACGCTCTTTTGCTTGTCCTTTTAAAACGAAGTTAAATGATCTGGCTTTGTCATTCTGAACGTAGTGAAGAATCTTATGTTTTCAATAGCTTAAAGATCCTTTGCTACGCTGGGGCTGACAAAAGAGGCTTTTTTAGTCGTCTCGAAGTGTTCCCCTGTTTTAGACAGGAGAACCGTCCCCGTGTCTTTCCCCGTGTCTTTCTGGTCTTTTGAGCAGTTCCTCAAAACTCTGCTGGGACAGGGGTTTGCTTAACAAGTAGCCCTGTATATGATCGCATTTCATACTTCCAAGCACGTCCAGCTGCTCCTGCTCCTCCACTCCTTCGGCGGTGACCTCTATGCCCAGCTGGTGGGCCATGGAGATTATCGAGTTTATTATGATCCTGTCCGTATCGCTTCCCCGGAGGTCACGGAACAGTAGCTGGTTGATTTTCAACAGGCTTATATCACTATCTCTTAAATGCCTGAGACATGAATAACCGGTACCGAAGTCATCCATCGAAATCCCCACACCAATTTCCCTCAACCGGCCTATGGTTTCAAGGCATAATTCCACATTCTTTTTAACAGCCTCTTCGGTTATTTCAAGTTCCAGATGTTGAGGCTCAAGGCCCGTTTGACACAGTATTTTTTTTACCGTTTTCGGGAAGTCAATAGACTGAAGCTGCCGGGCAGAAACGTTCACTGCCATCTTCAATTCCGGGTATCCTGCATCCTGCCACGCCTTATTCATGGTACAGGCTGTCCGCAACACCCATTCCCCTATAGGAATAATCATACCGGTCTCCTCAGCAACCGGAATAAATTTAGACGGTGAAATTAGCCCCATACGAGGGTGTTCCCATCTGATAAGTGCCTCCACACCGTTAATCTTACCCGTCTTCGCATTGAACCTGGGCTGGTAATTAAGCACCATCTGGCCCTTACCCAGGGCACTCTTTAATTCGTTCAACATAAGCAGACGATCCTTAATCTCATTTTCAATGCTGCTGGCGTATACGCAACAGCAGTTGCCCCCCAATTCCTTGGCCTTGTACATGGCCGCATCGGCTTTTTTTATGAGGGTGTCTATATCCTCGCCGTCCCTGGGATAGGTGCTTATACCTATGCTGGTAGTTATGTACAATTGGCTCTCATTTACAATAAAGGGTTTTTGCAATGCCCCCAGTATTTTTTTGGTGATAACTTCGATATCCTCGGTCTTTGATACCTCCGGAATCAGTATCATAAACTCGTCCCCTCCCATGCGGGAGATGGTATCAACCTTTCTCAAAACTCCCTTAAGCCTCAGTGCGACTTCCCTAAGTAGTTCGTCGCCCATCCTGTGCCCAAGGGAATCATTTACGTTCTTGAACCGGTCGAGGTCTAGGAACAAAACCGCCAACATCTGGCTGTTCCTATAAGCGTGGGCAAGCTCTAAGACGAATCTATCTCTGAACAGGACACGATTGGGCAGCCCCGTCAGTATATCATAATAGGCAAGCTTATTTATGGTCTCCTCGGCTTTTTTGCGCTCGGTTATGTCCCGTATAACACTTAATACTGCGTCCTCTCCTTTATAGTTGAACCAGGTGGCGGACATCTCAACCTCCACAAAGGTGCCGTCAAAACGTATTATTTTCTGTTGCCTTAAGGGGATATCCTTTCTGTTTTCAGATACCATTTTGAGTCTTATCCTGGCTATTTCCATATAATCGGGATGCATTATATCAAGGAAATACCTTCCCAGTACGGCTTCAACCCCGGGAGCCCTCAGCAGCTTTGCCGCCGCCTCGTTGGCCAGGACTACTTCGCCCCTGACGTGGACCAGTATTGCCTCCGGCAGGTGTTCAATGAGTTTCCGGTAGCGCTCCTCGCTCTCATAGAGACCCTTTTCCGCCTGCTTGCGTTTGGTAATATCACTGTATATGCCATATATACCCACCTGTACGCCGTTAATAAAAATGGGATAGCCAATCACCGAAACGTCCACCAGACTGCCGTCTTTACGCATTCTGGTGGTCTCTTTCTTCGCTAATTTACCGCCAAGTGCGGTATTTGAAATGCCGTCGGCCTCCTCCTCCAGGTACCCGGGCACAATCAGGTCATTTATAGGACGCCCCTTAACTTCCTCCCGGCTATATTCAAAAAGGTTAAGGAATCCTTGATTTGCGAAAATAATTCTGTCGTTGTTATCCACCATTATTATCCCGTCGGGGGAGTTTTCGAACAACTGCTGGAAATAGCCTCTCTGTAGCGTAAGCTCCTCTTCTATCCTGTAACGTTCGGATACATCCCTAATAACGGTAAGAATGGAGGACCTGCCCTGATATTTTATTATGGTGGTAGAAACCTCACAAAGAACGGTTTCGCCGCTTAGCTTTGTCAGTTCCCACTTTGAATGCTGCTGTTTGCTTCTTAGCAGCCTCTTTATTCTCTTTTTCGTTTCTTCCTTGTCGGCTACCGGAATGAAATCCTCTATGGACCTCCCCAAAAGGTCCTGCCCGTTATTGGCACCAGCCAGGACAGCCGCCGCCCTATTTGCAAACAGGATTCTACCCTGACAGTGAATAATCACCGCATCCGGCATAAACTCCAGTATTTCCGTTTGGATATACTCTCTATTATCCATCCTCTATCCCCCAATAGAAAATACATATAACGATCCCAGCCTGCCTTTCTTCTTTTCTTTGTCAATACCCGACCGGTTGAACCTGTTCTGTTGCATCATCCGAATTCTACCGTTGTTAATTATTTCGACAAATTCAATATAATCCCTGCTATTTTTTAACACAAATCAAAGATATATTGATTTTTTTTACTTTTGTTGCAGGTATATATAATACACTCAAAACTTTACATCCCCTAGCGTGTCATCCTGAGCGCAATGGTTGTCATCCTGAGCGAAGCGAAGGATCTAGCGATAGCAAAGGATCTATCCCCAAGCAAGATTCTTCGGGCTTTGTCCTCTTAAGCGGCAGAGTCGGATTCTTCGAGCTTCGCTTCTTCAGAACAACGGATAAAAGAATGTAATATTATTATTGCGTTGTAAGTAATTCTAATTCTTTATGCAAATGATTTGCATTTAGGATGTATAAATGCTATAATTTTTTTGGATAATATTTACTGTCAACGCATTGATATATAACCTGGGATTGGAGGAATAGATTTTGAAAGGCAGGATACTAAGTATACTGTTTCTGGCAGTACTTCTTCTGGCAACGGGGTGTGCAGGCAATATAAACCGACATAGCAGAATCGTAGAGGATCTGCGTAGACCGGTGGTGTATGCAAGTATCTATCCTATGTATGACTTTGCAAAAAACATCGGCGGCAACAGGATAGACCTACGCATGGTAGTATCGGCGGGGGCGGATCCCCACGACTGGGAGCCCACAGCTAAACTGATGGTGGAATTGGATAAGGCAGACGTCTTCATATATAACGGAGTCGGAATGGAGCCCTGGGCCGACAACCTGATCGCCTCTCTAACCGGTAGCGGACCGCTAGTCGTTGAGGCATCAAAGGGCATAGACCTATTGAAACATGGGAGTGCCGATGAAAGCCACCATAACCACAGCCATACTTCTTTCGGATATGACCCCCATGTATGGCTTGACCCGGAAAGGGCAGTAAAGCAGGCGGAAAACATAATGCACGCATTAATCGAAGTGGACTGTGATAATGAAGTCTACTACAGAGCCAATTTCCAAGGGTTTTTGGAAAAACTGCAGGAGCTGGACACCCTTTACAGTAAGACCTTAAGCCGGCTGGACAAAAGAGAAATTGTTGTCACCCACGCAGCCTTCGGATACCTAGCCGACAGGTACGGGCTGGAGCAGATATCCGTGACCGGGCTTAACCCTCGGGAGGAACCCAGTGCAGCCCAACTGGTGGCACTCACCGACTTGCTCAGGAAAAGGGATATTGGATATATATTCTTTGAAACCTTAACAAGCCCTAAACTGGCGGCGGTGCTGGCCGATGAGGTGGGCGCAAAAACGAAGGTGCTAAACCCCATCGGAGGGCTCACCAAGCAACAAATGGACGAAGGGCTGGATTATTTAAGCGCTATGAGGCAAAACCTGGATACGCTTAAGGAGGTACTGGGCCAATGAACACGGAGAGGCTTGTAAGAATAAAGAATGTATATTTCGAATACGGTAAGGAGCCGGTGCTTATAAATGTAAGCCTTGACATAGCCAAGGGAGATTATTTGGGAGTTGTGGGTCCAAACGGCTCCGGCAAAAGTACTCTTATTAAACTCATACTGGGTATTCTCAAACCCTCCGGGGGCAGCATAGAGTTATTTGGAAAAAATATTGAGGACTTCGATGACTGGGAACAAATAGGATACGTGAAGCAGAAGGCTGCTTCCTTTAACCCGGGCTTTCCCGCCACCGTTGAGGAGGTCGTTGGTGCCAACCTGTACCCCGGCAAAAACGCCCCAAAACCGGGGGCGAAAAAACTCCGTGAAAGGGTTAATGAGGTGCTGTCCATTGTAAAAATGGACAAATACGGCAGAAAATTAATAGGCAATCTGTCCGGCGGACAGCAGCAAAGGATATTTATTGCCAGGGCCCTTATCAATTCTCCGCAGATTTTATTGCTTGACGAGCCCACCATAGGCATAGATTTGGATTCCCAGAGGGAGTTCTACAGCCTTTTGGAGAGGCTAAACCGGAAGATGCGTATAACCATCATGATGGTATCCCATGACATAGGAGTGATAACCCAAAGGGCAGGCCGCGTAGTATGCATGGGAGATGGAAAGCTTATTTGCCACCCGAACAACTCCCGGTCGGAAATATCCGGTATACTTAAAAAGGTTTACGGTAACACAATGGACCTGATAATACACGACCACTGAATCCATAGCGTTTAGCGACCGATACCCCGGAAATATACAAAATATCAATATTCCGGATAACTTACTCGAATACTACGAACTGTGATCTGTGATCTAATAAGTGTGTCCAAAAAGTCCAAAGGAGCAAAGAAATGGTTGAGATTTTTCAATATGGTTTCATGCAGAGAGCCCTTATGGCAGGTGTAATAATAGGGATACTGTGCCCTACCATAGGAATCTTCCTTGTATTAAGAAGAATGTCCATGATAGGCAACAGCCTGTCCCACGTGGCCCTGTCAGGGGTTGCGGCGGGAATAGTCATGGGTATATATCCGCTGGCAATGGCACTTATTTTTTCTGTGGCGGCGGCCCTGGGAATTGAACAACTTCGTAAAATGTATTCCGAATACGCTGAACTGGCGATGGCCGTTATTCTGTCTGCAGGGCTGGGCGTAGCGGTGGTACTTATAAGCTACGCTAAATCCATAAACATCGACCTGTTCGGGTACCTTTTCGGGAATATACTTACGGTACGCCCGGAAGATATGTGGCTTATTGCAGCACTGGGTTTTTTTATTATTGCCTTTGTCGGGCTAAACTTTAGGGAACTTTTCTACATAGCCTTTGACGAGGAAAGCGCAAGGATTGCAGGCATACCGGTCAAAAGGGTTAACCTCCTGTTCACGGTTCTTATTGCCATGACCATAACGCTTTCCATGAGAATAGTGGGAGCACTTCTTGTGTCCTCCCTTATGGTAATACCGGTAGCCACCGGGATACAGCTTGCAAAAAGCTTTAGGCATGCTACTCTGCTGTCGGTCATCGCAGCCGAAACAGCGGTTATTTCGGGTATAATTCTTTCATATTACCTGGAGCTTGCCTCCGGAGGCACCATAGTACTGTTGTCGGTTACTTTCCTTATGCTGGTGCTTGGCCTTAAAAAACTCTAGCACTTTTTATAGCACTTGCTGCAGTATCCGTACAATTCGAACTTGTGGTCGGTGACGGTAAAACCCTTGTCCTCTATATTCTCTATGAGATGCTCCATAGGACACGCATTTATTATCGCGGTCTTACCGCACTCTTTACATATTATATGATGGTGGTGTGAATAGTCACATACCAGTTCGTAAATGGCCGCACCGCCCCTAATGCTAGTTTTATGTATTATACCCATTTTTTCAAGTATCTCAAGGTTGCGGTAAACGGTGGAAAAATCGGTCCCCCGATGTCTGCTTAAGGTTTTTAAATGAATCTCCCCAGCCGCGATAAACCGTCCCCTGTGTTCAAGAAGGGCTTCTATTATTGCCCTCCGTTGGGGTGTCATTTTATAGTTGTTTGCTTTAAGCTTTTCTTCTATTATACTTTTGTCAATCACACGCATCCACACCTTCCGAGGAATATATACTGCGACCTACCAACATTTTATTACACATTGAGCATGTATTCAACATCACAGAAAACACTTAAGGCTTATAGGCCGCAGAGGCCTTTTTCGATCCTTCGCTATCGTTCAGGATAACGGAGTAGCTTAGGATAACAGTATCGTTCAGGATGACGGAATAGCTCTGGATGACAGAATAGCTCTGGATGACGGAGTAGCTCAGGATAACATGCTAGGGGATGTAAAGCTTTAAATGCGTTATATATATGCAAAATAAATGGTTGCAAAATGTTTGCAAAACACTGTTTTGGTAACCGAAGGCCGGATATAGCATAAAATGTTAAACCCCTAGAACCTTTGAAGCTCCAGGGGTTTAACTGGTGCCGAAGACAGGACTTGAACCTGCACGAGCGAGAAGCTCACTAGACCCTGAATCTAGCGCGTCTGCCAATTCCACCACTTCGGCGTATTGAGTTCATAAAATATAATAGCATATACAATGCATCAATGCAACTGAAATAATTGGTCTTTCTTATTGATAATTGTACGAAATGAGGTATAATAAACATATAATTACCCCCGGAGGGTATATCAGATGCAACACAATAATAATATTACATTATTTTATCCGTTGTTCTAAAGAAACGAAGCCCGAAGAATCCGACTTGGATATAGAATCCTTCGCTATCGCTCAGGATGACAGAATAGCTTAGGATAAAGTATCGCTCTGGATGACACAATGGGAGATGTAAAGTTTTAAGTGCGTTATATATAGATAGGTACTAAAAATGAAAGGGGAATCCTCATGAAATCCGACAAGAGTACGCTTATATCCAGGCTGAACAGGATTGAAGGCCAGATACGGGGAATAAAAAACATGGTTGAGAACGATAAGTACTGCGTGGATGTGCTGATACAGATTGCAGCGGCAAAATCCGCCCTAAACAGTCTGGGGGCGGTAATACTGGAAAGCCATATCCAGGGATGCGTAAAAAACGCCATAGACAGCGGCAAAGGCGACGAGATTATAAACGAATTGGCCGAGGTAATAAAAAAGTATATGAAATAGGCAGCCCTATTCCGACTGCCTGTCGTTTAGCATTTCCTCCGTTTTTTGCAGAACCAGAGTCATCTCCCTGAATTTTTCGCCAAGCCGGGTAACCTGATCTGTCATTCCGAAGAAGCAAAGCCCGAAGAATCTTGCTTGTATATAGTATTATTCCCGTCAGCAGAAAAAATAATCGAGAAAACGGTGGAGAGCTATCCCAGGGGGGAAGGATAGCTCTCCTGTCATCCTTTGTACTTTTATTATTCTTCTTTTGCTGCTTGCAGTATAAAACTATTCTTCCCCAATAAAATGTGTGAATCTAAAAGTCCTTTAAACATCAAAGGACTAATCGTCCATATTATCATCAAGGAGCTTCTTTAACCTCATCCTCCGGCTACGGGTTTCATCCCCCTGCACCGAAATATAAAGATGGATCACATCTCCCTCACCGACTCCCTCCGGCATGAGAGCGGACGGTATATTGAAGGTTAACCCTTCTTTCGCGTATTCGAGTACCGCCCATCCATTCTCCATCCTATCAACAACAAGGGTGGTCTTCACGGGTAAACTCCCCCTTTAGTAATCGCTTGTAAAAACAATCTCGCTTCCGTCGGTTGTAAGCACTATGGTACCCAAAAGGTCTGTCCTAAGCACTTTTACCCCGGCATCCCTTAAAACCTCGAGGGTTTCCGGATGGGGATGGCCGTAGTCGTTGCCCTCTCCGCAGCTTATTATCGCATAAGCCGGAGAGACCTTCTCCAGAAACTCCGATGATGTGGAGGACCTTGAACCATGGTGCCCCACTTTCAGCACCTGGGCCTTAACCCGGTTACTATCCATCTCCCGCTCAGAGAGGGCTTCCGCATCCCCCATAAATATTATCCCGACATTCCCGTACTCTACCTTGACTACAGCCGAATAGTTGTTCAGATTGTCGTAGTCATCACCCACCGGGGCCAGTATATCCACCCTCAGGCCTTCCCCTTCGGTTATCACCACACCGGCCCTTGCCCTTTGAAACCTTTTACCCTTACCTGTCACCGTTTCCACCATTGTTTCAAAGGTCTGGCTTGTATGCGCCACCCTAGGCATGTATACCCTGTCATAGGGAATTGTCTCCAATACTTCAATAAGGCCTCCTAGATGGTCCTCGTGA
>JAQUCT010000012.1 GCA_028686075.1 Bacillota bacterium | reverse complement strand
TGCCATCTCATCGGCCGACAAGCTTTTATTGCTCCTGTTCAGTATATTAATAACCAGCTCCAGAGTTTTCTGCTGTATCCCCTTAGGCAGCCTCAGCTTTGATTCCTCCCTTCTTTGCTTGAACATACTTTTTTACCCCTGTGAGTTCTTCCGCCATTATATTCACTTCCGTCATGTCCCTTATACTGGCGATAGCCCCAATCACTTGATCCTTCAGTTTTACCGGAACCCTGTTTGTCAATACCCGGACGTCTTTAATTCTCTGCTCCTGGTCGTATTCGGCCACCCCCGATTCAATCACTTCAACTAGTCTGGAATTTGGAATTACTTCGGTTACATTGCGGCCCTGAACATTGTCCCGAATTCCCAGGATCCTTCTTGCTTCACTGTTTATTACTGTAATACTGCCATTTTTGTCCACTGCCAAGATACCTTCCCTAATAGCTTCCAGGAGTGCTTCCCGTTCGTTAAACATGGAGGCAATTTCATAGGGCTCCATACCGAATATGGCTTTTTTAATGTTTTCGGCAAGGTAATTTGACCCAAGAATACCAATAACAAGCCCCAGCGTAACTGCGAAGAATATCCAACTCCTCAATTCCCCTTTTAAGGCATTGACATCGGTCATCATTATTCCAACCGTCACCACACCAACCTGCCGGCCGTCATTATTATATAAAGGTACAAAGGCTCTCAGGGAAGGACCTAAAGTTCCAACCGCTTTAGAGGTATACTCCTTACCCTGCAAAGCAGGACCTTCGTCTCCTCCCACAAATGTCTTTCCAATTCTGTCCGGAACCGAGTGGGAGTACCTAACCCTATTCATATCAATTACCACTATAAACTCAGCTTCTGTCTTTTTTCTGATACCGTCGGCAATAGGTTGAATTATCAGGTGCCCGTCTGGTTTCCCTACGTTTTGTTTGATTTGTTCAATTTCTGCAACCGAATGTGCTATGTCCAAGGCATGATTTCCTAATCTGTTTTCGATTCTTGAAGTGGCTATTCTCTCGACAATGATTCCTACGATAGAAAGGGTAATTATCAAAATGATTGTGGTTAACGCCATGATTTTATTTTTTATTCTTATAGGCTTGTTTTTAGACTTGGCTTTTTCGTCCATCTGACCCCTTCTTTTCTATAGTTTTGACAAGATATATTAAACCACCCGATTTCCTTCTTGATTTGTATTCATACTTCTACAAAATCATTTAAATTCCTTTATTAAAAATCATCGCTGTCTAGCCTGACTTGTTTCAATGCATTAAACGCACCGCATCTTGACAACAACGCGGCGAAATGCTATTATTAATTTTAGAAAACCAAATATAATCTTCAGGGCAGGGTGAGATTCCCGACCGGCGGTAATGCGGAAAAGATCCGCTAGCCCGCGAGCCAACGCTGACCCGGTGCGATTCCGGGGCCGACAGTAAAGTCTGGATGAGAGAAGATTGGAATGAATTTATTTCCCTGAGATTATATTGCGGGGAATTTTATTTTCTTAGGAGGTAAATTCAATGAACCAAAATGTAAACAAACTTGTAAAACTAGCACTGCTTACAGCACTGTCCATTTTACTTATGATGGTAATAAGGTTTCCGGTAATCCCAGCAGCACCCTTTTTAGAATACGAGCCAGGGGACGTTCCCGCCCTTATTGGGGCCTTCTTGTACGGTCCCGGTGCCGGACTCATGATAACCGCTGCGGTTTCCCTGTTCCAGGCAATAACCGTAAGCGCCGGGAGCGGATGGATAGGCGGCCTTATGCACATGATTTCAACCGGTACCATGGTTTTAGTAGCAGGGCTTATATACAGGAAAATGCACACTTTCAAGGGAGCGCTGCTTGCCCTTACGGTGGGAACCATTAGTATGACTCTGGTAATGATACCGCTTAACCTGTACTTCACGACAAAGTTCCTCGGAGTACCGACAGAAGCGGTAAAGGCCATGCTAATGCCAATAATAATTCCCTTTAACCTTATAAAGGCCTCGGCAAACTCTGCACTTACGGTACTAGTGTATAAATCGGTCGCAAAGGTTCTTAGGATTGAACCCGCTACCTCCGGCAGCGAAGCCCACCAGCATGAATAGACAAAGTGGAAACATACAAGGGACATACAAATATGAGTATGTCCCTTTGATATTAAATCCTTTTTTAATATAAAGTCTTCGTAGTCCACTTGCTATAATTGAAAATGGTATGAACTAACACCTGTGCTATCGTAACTCAGTCAATTCTTTGGATTCTCGCACCCAAGTCTTGAAATTTTTTATCCAGGTTATGATATCCCCGGTCAAGGTGATGAATATCGTATATCTCGGTCTGTCCCCGGGCCACCAGCCCCGCCAGCACCAGGGCGGCACCTGCCCTTAGGTCGGTAGCTTTAACCCTTGCCCCGGTCAGCCGGGGAATGCCCTGCACCACCGCGCTCCTGCCGTCTATTTTAATGTAGGCACCCATGCGCCTCAACTCGTTCACGTGCATATACCGATTGTCAAAAACCGTTTCGATAATAACGCTGGTACCCCTGGCAACGCTCATTAAAGCCATCATCTGGGCCTGCATGTCGGTAGGAAAGCCCGGATAGGGCAGTGTCTTAATGTCCACAGCATCCACCCTCTTAGAGCTGCACACCCTGACGCCGTTACCCAGTTCCTCCACCGTCACCCCGGCCTCCTTAAGCTTTGCTATTATTGGCATAAGGTGGCATAGTACAATATTATCCACAATAATGTCTCCACCGGTTATGGCCCCGGCAATCATGAAGGTCCCCGCTTCTATCCTGTCGGGTATAACCGTATGGACCGCCGGCCCAAGAACCTCCACCCCCTCTATCCTAATGGTATCGGTACCGGCACCCTTAACACGTCCGCCCATTTTGTTTATAAAGTTTGCTAGGTCCACTATCTCCGGCTCCTCGGCGGCGTTCTCTATAACCGTCATTCCTTCTGCCAGGGCTGCAGCCATCATTATGTTTTCGGTAGCCCCTACGCTTGGGAAGTCAAGGTAAATCCTCTCTCCCTTAAGCCGTTTTGCCCTGGCTTCTACATAACCGTAGCCCAGGATTATTTCAGCTCCCATAGCCTTAAAGCCCTTCAAATGAAGGTCTATTGGCCTGGTACCAATGGCGCAGCCCCCAGGCATGGATATCCTGGCCTTTCCCAGCCTTGCCAGTATAGGCCCCATTACTAGGAAGGATGCCCTCATACGTCTTACCAGCTCGTAGGGAGCCTCGTGGTTGTCTATATTCCTTGAATCTATTTCAATCCTGCCGCTTGCAGTCTTCCTGATATCCGCCCCCAGCGATACCAGCACTTCACACATTATTTCCACATCGTCCAGCATGGGGGTTTCATCCAGTACGCACCGGTCACTTGATAAAAGGCTTGCAGCTATTATTGGCAGTATTGCGTTTTTTGCACCGCTTACCCTAACAGTCCCCTTTAGCGGGGGACTGGTCTCTACTACAATTTTTGGCAATTTGCATCCTCCCGTTCCTTAAAGCCACTTAGTATTCCAAAGTAATAACCGGAGAGCCCAGCCATATATAGGTCCTGCCTTCATAGGAATTGTACCTCATCGCTACGTTTAGGTTTATTCTCTCGTCCCCCATTTCAATATGGTCACCTATACGGGGTGTATAGGCCGATACGCTCAAAAAATCGTCGCATATGGCCCTTTCCACCTCTTTAGCTTCGATGGATTGGAAAATCGAACCTATTATTGCGTCCATATTGTCTTCGGGAATGCTTTCGGCGTAGCTGCCCACAATGCAGGATGTGGTGCGGACCCCTTGCATGTGTTCCTCCACCAGCATTCTTATTCTATCTTCCATATACGGCAATTCTTTTATATTGTCATCCAGGACAACATCAACTACAATATTGGTCTCAAAGCCCCCCGGACCCTCTTCTATGCCCGTAAAATCCATTGAATGTGCAATTATTACAGTGCCGTACCCATCTACATTTTTGCCGGTCACCGAAAGCTGATTGTAATCATCGCTGAAGTTCTCTATTCTTTCGGCACCGTCAAAGTCCAGTTCTATTCCTTCCGCAAGGGACGTAACAATCCGCATTACTTCTTCTTCTCCCAAAAACATACCGGTATCCGACGCATAGGCGTTAATGTTTACCTCCACCACTGCAGCTCCCGAAGAGTTGAAGGCCTTTACAAGAACTTCCCCGTCACTTCTTTTGGGATTAAAAACGTTCACCACCTGGAATAAGCCAAACCCAATACCCACTGCGGCCAGCAACCCAACTGCATACCATGCCTTTCTTTTCAATAACCTCACCTCCCGGCCTTATGAGCCTTTTCGATTATTGCCCAAAGCCGGGGAAATATACCGTTTTATAAATGATGCCCAAAACCTCCTCCGCTACTATATACAATGTACTAATAGTATTATATTTTTATCGGTCATCCACTTTCTTTTATCGGTCATCCACTCTCTTTTATCGGTCATTCTGAGGGTGAAGCCCGAAGAATCTGGTTTGGCGATAGATTCCTTCGCTACCGCTCAGGATGACACACTAGGAGATGTAAAATTTTAAATGCGTTGTATATAGTATTTGAAAATCAATTCCTTTGGTATACAACCTTTGCTATTGTAATACTTACCTGTTCGGGCATGAGTTTCCCGCTATCATTTTTTATGCAAAAAATAAAAAACCCGTCCCTATTACTTAGGGCAGGTTATTCGGCCCCAAAACAAGAGGATAGGTCCCTTTTACAATTATTTCTTGACAGTGAATTTGTTCACCTGTCGGTACAAATTTCTAAAGGATGTAAGAGTGCCGATAATTATAAAGATAAACAGGAATACATTACCTGTGCCCAGCCGGCCATCGAGGTATCTTCCCGCCAGTACTCCTGCAACAACCGGCAGTGCCATGGACATCCCCAGCCGGATGATAAGGCCTATATATTTTAGCGGCGTGGCATCCCTTTTTTTCACACTTTCACCCCGATTGCACCCTTATTTTATCCTGTGATATGTTTTATATCCAGCTTCTGTTAACATTAGCATAACACTAACAACACACCATGAAAAAAAGGGCGCGTATTACACGCCCTTCTCCATCATCATATCCTTTACCTTCATCAGCCGGGTGACGTTTCCCCTCTCGTTCTCATCCAGCTTCATTGTAATGTATTTTATCTTTTCAGACATGGAGGGTATCATTACGTATTCCAGTGCATTCACCCTGCGCCTTGTCTTTTCTATCTCTATGGCCATAAGCCGGCAGCCCTTTTCCAGTTCCGCCAGTTTAAGAAGCTTTGGCAGTATTCCCGACAGTATCGAAATTGAATCGTCCAGCTCGCCGGAGGTGCCTGCAAAGCCGTAGGCAAAGGGGCTTTTCTCCTTTTCCCTGTCCTCCTTGCCGACGGAAACTGTTTCTATATCGGGGATGCGTACGCTCATCACGTTCCTCCTGGCAACCTTTATATCCATCTTGCCCACCGGATACATAAGGCTCTCCTCCAGCACCTGATCCGACATGAGCGTCCTCGCCATTACAAAGTGCCCGAAGGCCTGGGACAGCTCCTTCTCCACTTCCTCCCGGAGCCGCTTGTTCTCCTTCACCATATCGATGAATTTCTTGACAAGCTCATCCTGTTTGTCCTTTAGGAGCTTATGGCCTCTCCTCGCAACCACAATTCTTTTCTTGAGCTTAGAAAGCTCCATTCGGGTTGGATTGACTCGTATCTCCACGGCCTACAACTCCTTTTTTTCCGGTAGATATTTGTCAAGATGTTCATCACTGATTCTTTTTAGCTCCGCCCTAGGCAGTATGGCCAAAAGGTCCCAGCCAATCTGCAGTGTTTCCTCTATTGAACGGTTCTCGTTTTCGCCCTGGGAAACGTACCTTTTCTCAAACTCGTCGGCGAACTGCGCGAACAGTTTATCGATATCACTAAGGGCCGCTTCACCAAGGATGACCGCCAGCTCCTTAGCTTCCTTACCCCTTGCATAGGCCGCAAACAGCTGGTTCATCGTATCTGCGTGGTCCTCCCTCGTCTTGCCCTCGCCTATACCCTTATCCTTAAGCCGGGACAGCGAAGGCAGAACGTCTATGGGCGGCATAACACCCTTACGGTAGAGCTCCCTGCTCAGTATTACCTGCCCCTCGGTTATATAACCGGTAAGGTCGGGTATAGGATGGGTCTTATCATCCTCCGGCATGGTGAGTATTGGTATCTGGGTAACCGACCCATCGGCACCAATAAGCCTCCCCGCCCTCTCATATATGCTGGAAAGATCTGTATACATGTAACCGGGATAACCCCTTCGACCGGGTATCTCCTTACGGGCTGCGGATACCTCCCTTAGGGCCTCGCAGTAGTTGGTTATATCAGTGAGTATTACAAGGACGTGCATATTTTTCTCGTAGGCCAGGTACTCCGCCGCCGTAAGTGCCATCCTGGGCGTTGCTATACGCTCTATTGCCGGGTCATTTGCCAAATTTATAAACAGCACCGAACGGTCTATGGCCCCTGTCCTTGTAAAGTCCTCTATAAAGTAGTTTGCTTCCTCAAATGTTATACCTATGGCCGCAAACACAACGGCAAATTTACTTTCGGTACCCAACACCCTTGCCTGACGGGCTATCTGCGCCGCAAGCTGCGAGTGGGGCAAGCCCGACCCGGAGAATATGGGCAGTTTCTGACCTCTTACAAGGGTATTTAGTCCGTCTATTGCCGATACGCCGGTCTGGATGAACTCTGAAGGATAGTCCCTGGCGGTGGGGTTTATAGGCGCACCGTTTATATCAAGCCTTTTTTCCGGTATAATCTTTGGTCCATTGTCCCTCGGCCTTCCAAACCCGTCGAATACACGGCCCAGTATATCCAAGGACACCGGCAGTTCTATACCTTTGCCTAAGAACCTTACCTTACACTCGTTGGCGTTTATACCGGAGGAACCCTCGAACAGCTGTATAAGAGCCTTGTCGGCGTTAACCTCCAGCACTTTACCGCGTCGGAGTTCACCGCCCTGAAGTTCTATCTCAACCAGCTCGTCAAAGTGGGCCCCGTCTACCCCGTCTATAAGCATAAGCGGTCCTGCAACTTCCCTTACGGTTCTGTATTCCTTAAGCACTCAGCCCACCCCCTTCTTCCGAAACCAAGCTTTCCAGTTCCTTCTTAACCTCTTCCTTAACGGCCTCTATTCTATCCATCTCGTCTTCCTTATAGTATTTCATTCTGGATATCCTCTCCCGTACCGGATGGGTTTCCACATCCTTGAAGGAAGCACCGGCCTCCATGGCCTTTTCGGCTTCATGGTAGAAGACAAGTATTGTCTTTAGCATCTCGAACTGTTTCTTTAGCGATGCATAGGTATCTATCTCATGGAACGCGTTCTGGTGCAGGAAGTCCTCTCTTATGGACTTTGTTACCTCCAGTACCAGCCTGTCTTTAACCGACAGCGCATCTATACCAACCAGCCGCACTATCTCCTGCAGTTCAGATTCAAGCTGCAAAAGCTTCATTGCCTCTGCCCGAAGCTCTCCCCATTCGGAATTTACATTTTCCTTCAGCCAGTCCTCCAGAGTATCCAAATAAAGCGAATAGCTGGTCAGCCAATGTATCGCCGGGAAGTGACGGCTATACGCAAGGGATGCGTCCAGGGCCCAGAACACCTTAACAACACGGAGCGTCCCCTGGGTAACCGGCTCGGACAAGTCGCCGCCGGGCGGTGATACCGCTCCGATAGCGGTTACTGTTCCCTCGCGGTTCTGGCTTCCTTCGCATACAACCCTTCCGGCCCGCTCGTAGAACTCGGCAATACGGGATGCAAGGTACGCGGGATAGCCCTCCTCGCCTGGCATCTCCTCAAGACGGCCCGACATTTCCCTTAGGGCCTCAGCCCATCGTGAGGTAGAATCCGCCATAAGTGCCACGTTATATCCCATGTCCCTGAAGTATTCGGCTATCGTTACCCCTGTGTATATCGATGCCTCCCTCGCCGCAACCGGCATGTTGGAGGTATTGGCAATAAGCACTGTACGTTTCATAAGCGGTTCCCCTGATTTGGGGTCTATAAGCTCCGGGAACTCCATCAAAACGTCGGTCATTTCATTCCCGCGCTCGCCGCAGCCAATGTATACAACAATGTCCGCTTCCGCCCATTTTGCCAGCTGATGCTGAACCACCGTCTTACCACTTCCAAAAGGTCCGGGAATGCAGGCAACTCCGCCCTTTGCCACCGGGAAGAACATGTCTATAACCCTCTGGCCGGTGGTCATGGCCTGGAGAGGCGGCAGTTTTTCCTTGTAGGGCCTTATCCTTCTTACCGGCCACTTCTGCATCATCTGCACCTCTTTGACCCCGTCTTGTGTCTCTATTTCCGCGATTGTTTCAACTATGGTCATTTCGCCTGAATTGATCTTTACGACCTTACCCTTTATCCCGTGGGGAACCATAATCCGATGTTCCACCAGAATGGTTTCCCTGACAGCCCCCAGTATATCTCCACCGGTAACTTCATCCCCCACCTTTGCGGTGGGCACAAAGTCCCATTTCTTCTCATGGTCAAGGGCCGGAACTTCAACCCCTCTGGTTATATACGATCCGACTCTTTCCCTTATTAAGTCCAGTGGCCTTTGTATGCCGTCAAAGATACCTTCCATTATACCGGGAGCTAGCTCAACGCTTAGGGGTGCACCGGTACTTTCCACCGGGTCCCCCGGGCTCAAACCTGCGGTCTCCTCATAAACCTGAATTGAGGCCACGCCACTTCTTAGCTCTATTATCTCCCCTATAAGGCGCTGCGGCCCAACCCTTACAACGTCGAACATCTTGGCATCTCCGAGGCCTTCAGCCATTACCAGGGGACCGGAAACTTTGGTTATTCTACCTTGTTTCAATTCTCTTCTCCCTCTCTTTCGAAGAATATATCCACTCCTATGGCCCTTTCCACGGATTCCCTGATCCTCTTTAGCCCTATTCCCAGGGAACCTTGGTTGTTGGGTATCGGTATTATGGCAGGAAGGACTTCGTTTTCATACTCGCCTATCATATCCTCAATCTGAACGGAAACCTGCTCCGTTACAAATATTACCGCGTATTTTTCCCTTGCCATCGCTCTTAAGGCTTTTTTGGCTTCCTCCGGGCTTATCACCGGGAAGATGTCCACACCAAGAGCTTTAAATGCAAGCACCGTATCCCTGTCTCCTATAACTCCCACCCTATACATATAAATCACGCAACCTTTCCCGCAGACTTTCCGCCGGTATTCCGTTTATCTTGCCCACCATAATCATCCTTATCACCCTGGCCTCGTTCTCCTTGGCCCATAGGTACCCAATTATAGGCAGAATACCGAAGGCTGCGTACTTTCCTTTTTTAGCCATATTAAGGAGCAAATCATCCGTTATTTTTTCGAGTACGGTAGTGCTGTCGGTGTCAATAAAGGACCCGATACCTTCGACTGCCACCCTGTCGTACCTTGTGGAGGATAGCCTGTCGGCAAAGCTTCCCACCGGCTCGCCCACGGAACCTAAAAGTGCCGACCTGTCCAGGAAGCCGCCGTCAAAGAGTGCCGTTTCCAGGACCTTTACGTTTCCTCCAGTCTTCCTTATCCTAAGCAGGGTATTTATATTCAAAAGGTCTATCTCGGTCCTTACAAACTCCATGAGCCCGTCGTCCTTAATATCCTTTACCAGTTCCAAAAGGTAAGCGTACAGCCCACCATCGAGTATCATATCGATTGTTCGCGGGTCGCCGTTAAGCTCAAAGTCCACGTCAGCCCTTTCATAGGCTTCCCTTATATGCGGGGCAAACCCAACCATATCCTTGTCGTCCACCGCTTTACGAAGGGCCTCCACGCTTATCGACCCCGCCTGGGAAAGGATAGACTTAAAGTCTTCACCTAGATACTTCTCCTTCATCAGTACCTTCAGGTTGTGAAAATCGTACCTCAGCCTGAAAAGGAGTGTAAGCCTTTCATCCCCGGTGGAATCCTCAATAACCTTGTAGGCCGCCCTTAAGGACTGGTCCAGGGCCTTTTCAAAGTCATAAACGCTGTCCACCTCGCCGAAATAATTACCGTAATCGGTCTCACCGAGTATTTTGAGTGCTTCGTCCGGTGATAAAGCTTCCAGCATCCTGTCTACCGTACTTCTGGAAAGGAGGTTGTTTTCCAGGGCCTTTACCCTGGACACTGCATATAAAAACATTGTATCCCTCATTGGTACCTCCTTACTGTTGGAAAAGGATTTCCGCGATTCCGGTCTCTATTTTCTCCCTCTCCATCCTGAGTAGTGTTTCAAAGGAGTTGTTTATTTCCACTCCATTAGACTTTACAATAAAACCACCCTGCATGTTGCGGGTCTCACCCGACAGCTTCAGTTCAAAACCCAGCTCACCGTTTATCTTCTTTAAAAGCCCCTTCTCAAACCTTTCCCTGTCCTTCTGCGGAACAATCAGCTCTTCCTTTCCGGTGATACCCGCACTGCCTAGGAAGGATACCATCATGTCGATGTACCTTTCCTCCGGAAGGTTTTTGAGCCGGCCAAGGGCCTTGTCAAAGGCCTTATCTATAAGCGACTGTTTGACCTCCAGGCTTTGTTTTTTAAGGTCTAGTTCCGCCATGGAGAGCATCCTTTTTTGGGCCTCCTCGGCCTCTACCTCCGCCCTGGTTAAACGGTTCTGGGTGTTTTCCCCGGCCCTTTTTTCAGCCTGCTCTTCCATTTCCTTAACCTTGTCTTCCGCTTCCTTAACTATGCTTTCCGCCTGGGCCTTCGCTTCCGCCAGAATACTTTCTCTAATCCTTTCCATTCCCTCCATTTAGGACACTCCCTTAAATATTGATTCCGAATATCATAAGGATTGATGCCAAAAGTGCCAGCACGGCGTAGGTCTCAACCATCGCGGCATAGGTAATACCCTTAGCAAGCTCCTCCGGCCTCTTGGCTACAATTCCCATGCCCGCTGCCGAAGCCTTACCCTGGTAAATAGCCGACATAAGTCCCACAAAGGCTATAGGCATCGCTGCGGCAAATATCAGAAGACCGTTTACCGTTGAGATTTCAGCAATGTTTCCACCTATTATTCCAATCTTTTGCATAATAACAAATCCTGTAAGCAGACCGTATATTCCCTGTGTTCCCGGTAGTGCCTGCAAAAGCAGGGTCTGACCAAACTTACTCGGGTCCTCTGTTACAACTCCCGCGGCTGCCTGGCCAGCTATACCTACTCCTATTGCGGAGCCAATACCTGCCAAAAGTACCGCAAGGGCTGCTCCCATTAGCGACAAAAACTGACCCTGAGTCAACGCAAATTTTAGTTCCAACGCTTCCATTAAAATTCCTCCTCACTCATTAAGTTGGTATATTTGGTTTTTACCACAAAGGGATTGAAGGTTCTCCCGCCGCCCTCGTAGAACTTTCCGAAGAATTCAACGTACTGAAGACGGCTTGAATGAACGTATGCTCCAAGAGCATTGATGGCTATATTGAATACATGCCCTACCACCAAAGCTACCGCCATAAGCACATAGCCTATAATGTTGAATCCCAGCATTTTTGCCATGGTGTTTACCACCATTGCTATTACGCCGGTAGCAAGGCCAAGGGCCAGTATCCTCGAATAGGAAAGTACATCGCTTAAGTAACCTGTAACGTCGTACAGGCTTAAGATACCCGATGAGAGCTTGCCCAAGATGTTTGGCTTACTCCGGCCCTGGGTCAATATAAGACCTACGGCTCCCGCTATGGCAAGAACCTTGGCGACCCCTCCCAGGGTCGGGAATGCAAACATTATCAGCCCGACAAGAAGCACCGCCCAAAGACCCTGGTCAAACACTGCGTCCAGCACATTGCCCGATTTGATATTTTTGTATGCGGCAGCACCAAGTCCGACAAAGATTTGAATTATACCCAGCGCAAAGCTGAATACAAGAAGGCTCATCGGGTCTTCCAGCGGGTTCATCCACAGGGGCCGGGCGTTGAAAAGGTCCCCGAACCAGCCGCCGAACATCGCACCCCAGAAGACTGTGGAGATACCGCCCAGCGTTATAAGTCCCATCAATTTTTTGAGCATTCCCTTAGGTTTTAAGGTTTTTAACGCCCAAAGTCCCAACAGCGTCAGCACAATTCCATACCCCGCATCGCTTATCATCATGCCAAAGAATATGAAGTAAAATATAGAAACCAGCGTGTTGGGGTCAAAATCTTTCCTGCCCGGAGGGCTGTACAAATCAGTAATCATCTCGAAGGGTTCCACAAAGGCCGGGTTTTTGAGTACCACCGGCGCATCGTCTTCATCGTCGGGGTCGTTAAATGTGATATAGGCCTCGGGTATCCTTTTTAACAGGGTTTTTTTAACCTTTTCGATATCCGGCTTTGCCACCCAGCCTTCCATATAAAAGGTTTCCCTGGTATTGCCGACGGTTCTCTCAACGCCCATCCTGCCGGACATTAGATTATAATAGTCGTACACCACTTCCAGGTCTGGCCTTTGCGCTGAAAGCTCCACCGCCCTGTCTGCGATCTCCTGCCTTATCCTTTCAAACTCTTTTTGCTTTTCCGCAGCCTGCTCTATTACCCCGGCCGGGGTACCTTCCACCTGCGGCAGGTCAATCTTGCTCCAGGAGTTTTCCTTAAGTATCTCCGAAACCTCCTGCTCCAGGGACTTGCGGTACACAAGCAACACGCAGGCCAACTCCCTGTCGGTGCTTATAACTTCAAGAGCACTCTCGGGAGCCTTGTCCCTCAAAAGGACCTTTACCGATTCCACTACACCCACCGGCAGGCTGCCGGTGAAAATGGCCACCTTTTCAGTTGATTTTAGCTCCTGCACCGGAACGTCAAGGCTCTCCCAGGGCTTAAGAAGGTCCACAGTACTTAAAAGCCTCATTTCCTCGCTCCTTAGGCCATTAAGTCTTGTTTCCAGCTCCCTGCACTCCTTAACCACAGCCCAAAGCTCTTCCGATCGGGAGAGGTCTTCCATGGCCGCCTCGCCATAGGCTGGTTTCTCGGCAAACAACGATTTTTTGGCGGGAGCGTACCTTGCCATAAAATCCAACGCGAACTGTACTTCTCCCAGCTTGCCCTGAATCTCGGTAAGGACTCTGGCGCTCTCCTGGGTTTCAAAGAGTTTTTCCCAGTCTTCCTGGGATGTTCTATCCCTTATGTCTATTATTTCAACCTTTCCCAGTTTCTGAAAGGTTTCAACAAGCTTACTCCTGTCCCTTCGGAGAGCAATGACTGACATCTTTTTAACATCAACTATTGCCATACTGTGTCACTATCCTCTCCACAATAGAATCAACAGCCCGATCCATATTTTTACCGGTTGACTGTTCTAAGAGGTCTCTCTCCTCCCTGTACCTTTCCTTAAGCTTATCTACCTCCTTCTCACAACTCTTTCGGGCCTCTTCCACCATACGGCGGCTTTTCTCTTCGGCCTCACTGCGTGCCCTTTCAATGATGGCGTCAGCTTTTTCTCTGCCATCCTTTTGCATCTGGGCAGCCGTCTTTCTGGCCTCCGCAACTATAACGGTTGCCTGGCTTTCTGCATCCTTGATGCTTTCAATTGCCTGAAATGCCAACGAATGCTCACCACCTCTCGATTAATGGTGACATGACACAAGGGGACGGTTCTTCTGTGTCATTTGTGTGTCACCAATTATTCCCAAGGGATAGGGGACGGTTCCTTGTCCCTTATTTTATCCCTTTGCCCGCGTCCTATTAATATCCCTTTTATTATACTATAAAGTTGTACATAAAAACATGCGAATCCGGAAACGAAGGCTCGCCGGTTTCAATTTATGCATATACACGTATACATTCTACATCAACCTTCAAATTCCTGTCTAATATTTATCAAAAAATTGTAATAATCCATTATTCTTTGTCATTTTTTTATTGTTGTCGGCCGGAAGTCCTTTGGCGAGTTTTGGTTTATTCCGAAGAAATACAGAAGGGAATCCACTATCCTTTGGGACGCCCTCCCGTCACCATAGGGGTTTACCGCCTGGGCCATTTTGTTGTACAGGTCATCATTTTCCAAAAGTTCCGATGCAGCCTTAAAAACGTCCTCCCTTTTAACCCCGGCCAGCCTTACGGTGCCTGCCTGCACCGCCTCGGGCCTTTCGGTAACCTCCCGTAGCACCAGCACCGGCTTACCCAGCGACGGTGCCTCCTCCTGAATACCACCGGAATCCGTCATCACCATAAAACACCTGCCCATGAGGTTGGCAAAGGGCAGATAGTCCAGCGGTTCTATCAAGTGTATCCTTTCTCTGCCCCCTAAAATACTTCGGGCGGTATCAATCACCGCAGGGTTTTTGTGTACCGGATAGACCACCTCAACGTCGCTGTAAACGTCCGCAATATCCCTTACCGCATTGAAAATTTCAACCATCGGCCGGCCTATGTTCTCCCGCCGGTGGCAGGTAAGAAGTATAACCCTTTTTGAACTAAAATCCATACTCTTAAGGGATGGTTGCATGAATTTATAGGTGCTGTCCACCACCTGCACAAGCGCATCTATTACAGTATTCCCGGTAACCACAACGGAAGAACCGGGCACGTTTTCCTTGAGCAGATTGCTCTTCGCACCAGCGGTAGGCGCAAAATGCATATCGGATAATACTCCGGCAAGCCTTCGGTTTACCTCCTCGGGATAGGGCGAATAGCGGTCGAAGGTTCTTAAGCCTGCCTCAACGTGGCCCACCCTTACATGTCGGTAGAAACCGGCCAGGCTCCCGGCAAAGGTGGTAGTGGTATCGCCGTGGACCAAAAGCGCGTCCGGCTTAACGCTGTCTAGAACCCTCTCCAGCCCTTCTAGGGCCCTTACCGTCACGCCGGTTAATGTCTGCCTCTCCCGCATTATATCCAGGTCATAATCCGGGACAATATCATAAAGCCCCAGCACCTGGTCAAGCATTTCCCTGTGCTGTGCCGTTACGCAAACAGTTGTTTCAATATGCCCGTTCTTTTGCATAAGCTTTACCAACGGGGCCATCTTTATGGCCTCCGGCCTGGTTCCGAAAACCGTCATAACCTTTATCCGCTTCATACTCTGCCTCCTTGTTCCAAAATATATAATAAAAGCCGGGATATCCCGGCTGCTATTGGTCAAGCTTTCTCTTATGCTCGGACTCATGAAAGCCCATCTGGCCAAGTGCCAGTACCATGGTGGCAATTACAAACCCCACAACCGCCACCGATTTGACGGGGTTATCCTGTGTAATCACTATGGCCCCCAACCCCAGAAATGCACTAATCGCGTACAGTGTGAATACCACCTGTTTCTGGGAAAGCCCCAGGGCCAGCAGTCTGTGATGCAGGTGCCCCTTGTCCGCCTCCATAATGGGTTTCCCGTTTACGGCCCGTCTTATTATCGCAAAGGCGGTATCAAAAATGGGTAGCCCAAGGGCCAGTATGGGAATTGCAATGGCCAGCGTGGCCGCTCCTTTTATTGCCCCCTCGATGGAAACAGCCGCCAGAACAAAGCCCAGGAAGGTGGAACCGGTATCTCCCATGAAAATCTTAGCCGGATTGAAATTGTACGGCAAAAACCCTATGGCCGCGCCGGCCAGTGCCGCCGTATAAATAACCACCGTTGTATGTCCGTTCATAATGGATACCGCCAGTAGCGTAAGGGCGGCTATTGAAGCTATCCCCGCCGCCAGGCCATCCAGCCCGTCGATGAGGTTTAAGGTGTTGGTCACTCCCACCACCCAGAAAATGGTTATAGGATAGCTGAAATAGGATAAATAGGCCATACCGTCTACGCTGTCAAAGGGATTTGTCACCCACTCAACTCTCACCCCGCTGGCTGCCAATATAACGGCGGCCACAATCTGCACCAGGAGTTTGAGCTTTGACGGAAGCGGTTTTATGTCATCTACAACGCCCAGAATAACAATCAGGGTAGCTCCCGCCAGTATACCCAGTACTTTGGTGCTGTAGGGTACCATCGTCAACACTACAGCCAAAAAACCTATATAAATAGCCAAACCTCCCAGCCTGGGAATTGGCTTATCGTGTACACGCCTGTCATCCTTCGGGACGTCAATGGCTCCTATCCTTACTGCCAGTTTCTTTATAAAAGGCGTTGCAGCAAATGAAATCGCCAAAGCGGCCACAAAGGCAATAAGATATTTTTCCATTCGTAAGTGCCCCCTTTATCGGCTCTACTGTTAATTTTAGAACAACCGGACAAGACTGTCAACACGAAGGCACAAACTGTAAACAAAATTTAATTTTTCCATTACTTGGTTCCGAATAGCCTGTCCCCTGCATCACCAAGACCCGGTACTATATAGGCATGGTCGTTAAGACACTCGTCTACCGATGCGGTATATATTTCCACATCGGGGTGGGCAGCGCAAACTACATTGATTCCTTCTGGGGCTGCTATAAGACACATAAGCTTAATGTTATTGGCTCCCTTTTCCTTCAAAAACTGTATACCGGCACAGGCGGAACCGCCTGTTGCAAGCATCGGGTCAAGCAGGATTAGTTCCCTTTCTTCAATATCCGGGGGCAGTTTGCAGTAGTATTCAACCGGTTTTAGCGTCTCGGGGTCCCTATACAGCCCTATATGGCCTACCTTAGCGGTTGGGATAAGCTTTAGCATACCGTTTACCATGCCAAGGCCCGCCCTAAGGATTGGAACTATGCCCAGTTTTTTGCCGGAAATACTTTTGCATTTTGTTTTGCAAAGGGGAGTTTGAACCTCCACCTCTTCAACGGGAATGTTTCTGGTAACCTCGTAGGCCATGAGCATGGACAGCTCTTCCACCAGTTCCCGGAATTCCTTGGGACCGGTGTTCACGTCCCTTATCATGGCAAGCTTGTGCTGTATCAATGGGTGCTCCATAACGTGTACATTTTGTTTCATATAAATTCCCCCCGTTTTTTTATTTTAAAACCACAGGAACCGTCCCCCTGGTTTCTATTTTCTTTCAATATCGGCTATCTTGTCAATTCTTCTTTGGTGCCTTCCCCCGTCAAAGCCTGTCTCCAGCCAGGTCTTTGCTATTTCAAGGCCCAAGCCCTTGCCCACTACCCTGCCGCCCATGCACAGTATGTTAGCGTCATTATGCTTCCGGGACATTTTGGCGGAAAAACAGTCACCGCAAAGGGCCGCTCTTATACCGGGCACCTTGTTTGCCGCAATGGAAATGCCTATCCCGGTGCCGCAGCATAGAATTCCTCTGTCGTATTCCCCCGACGCAACAGCGGAGGCTACTTCCCCCGCAAAATCCGGGTAGTCCACCGAACTTAGGTCAAAGGTACCAAAGTCGGTGTGTTCTATCCCTTCGCTTAGCAAAAATTCCTTTATGTTTTCTTTCAGTTCAAAGCCTCCATGGTCACTTCCAATGGCAATTTTCATTCTTTGGTCCTCCGTTTCCCGCTTTAGACTTCCGGTCTTTATTCTGTCCACCAGTTTCTTTAGGGTCCCTTCAATTTCGCCGACACAGGCTCTGTAATCCTCCACCGTTCCGCCGAAGGGGTCGGAAATATCGCAGCTGTTGTCCTCAAGGTCGCCGTCAACGTATTCCTTAAGGGTGAACACTTTATCCGAAATAGCTGGGGCCATTTCCAGCACCGCCCTCTTGTGGGCCGACGTCATGGTAAGTACCAGGTCGGCCTTTTCAAGGTCATGGACTCTGACCGGCCTGGAACGGTGTTCCGAGAGGTCTATACTCCTCTCTTTCATAACCTCTACCGCCTGCCTGGATGCACCTCCCCTAAAGAACACCGCTGTACCGGCGGAGGCAACCTCCATATCAAGTCCGGCTCCCTTTAGCATGGTCCTTAGCATAGCCTCAGCCATACTGCTCCTGCAGGTATTGCCTGTGCAAACAAACAATATGCTTTTCAAGGTAATACCTCCCGAAAACTTTAATTATATATAACATGCTTAAACCTTTATTACATGATAGGCGGCGGCCTTTAAGAGCCTGTTCATCACCGCCAGCCCCACTCCTTTTTGTTCTATCCCTTCCGCCAGTATTACGTCCACTCCCAGGGCATCAAATTCCCGAAGGGCCGCAAACAGCCCGGCGGCTATAGTGGAAGGCTCTTCCCTGTCCCCCACCGATATTACCCGCCCGTGCCGGTAAAGGGCACCGGTCTGCTCGGTTGCCATTATACCTACCCTTTTGCCCCGTCCCTCCAACTCCTTTGCCATACGGTCTATGGCCGCCACAACCCTCTGGGGCGGTCCCTCTATTATTATAACATCCGCTTCCGGAGAATAATGGGCGTATTTCATGCCGGGGGCCTTCGGTATTCCCGTAAGAATATCCCCCTCAATGGCCGGGTCAAGTGCCACATCGCCGACCACTTCTCTAATCTGCTCCGGCGTAATACCTCCGGGCCGCAAAATCACAACCCCGCCATCAATGACCTCCGCCACGGTGGATTCAAGGCCCACCGCCACATCACCGCCGTCTATAATCATGTCCACCCTGCCCAAAAGGTCCCTTATTACATGGGCCGCCCGGGTGGGACTTGGCTTGCCCGAGATGTTTGCGCTGGGTGCCGCCACCGGCACCCCCGCATATTTAATAAGGCTCATAGCGACGGGATGTGATGGCATCCTTATTGCCACCGTTTCAAGCCCCGCCGTCACCGCCTCCGGCACAAGGGATGACTTTTTAAGTATAAGGGTTAAAGGCCCCGGCCAGAACCTGTCCATTAGCTTTACCGCCGTTTGCGGCACTCCGGCCACAAGCCTGTCCAATTCCTCCGCACTGGAAATATGCAGTATAAGCGGATTGTCGGAAGGTCTTCCCTTGGCCCCGTATATCCTTTTTACTGCATAGGCGTCAAGACCGTTGGCCCCGAGCCCGTACACAGTTTCGGTGGGAAAGGCCACAAGTCCCCCGTCCCTTATAAGTGCACCTGCCTTTTGCAGTTGCTGGTGGTCAATATTGTAAGGGTCGATGCACACCACCCTTGTATCCATAATATAATAATGCCTCCCTATCCGGTCTGCTTTTCTCCAAGCTTTAGGTCAGATGGCCGAAAGCACTATACCGGCTATTATACCAATAATTACCCCAAAGGCCGCCGTCCTACCGCGGTACACATCCTGGGACTTGGGTATAAGCTCTCCGCAGGTAATATACAGCATGGTTCCCCCGGCAAAGGAAAGGCACAGCGAAACCAAAACCGGCGATATCTCCCCCAGCAGTGCACCCACAAAGGCACCAAGCCCCAGCGGTACGCCGGCTACTATGGTAGCAAGAAAAATCTTTATCCGTGAATAGCCGCCCACTATCATGGGCATGGCCATTGCCACCCCCTCTGGCACGTTATGGAAACCAATCACAAAGGCAAGTCTAAATCCCAACCGCAGGTTGACGGCAAGGCCCGAACCTATTGCAAGCCCTTCGGGGAAATTATGTATGGCAATCCCAATGCCTAAGAGCATCCCCATCCTTATGTAACCGTTGCTTCGGACTTTTTTGTCTGTAATGTCCCTGTCCGGGACCATCATGTCTATTAACGTTACCAGTCCCACACCTAATATTATACCAGCTATACCAATGGCTAAACCAGCCATTTCGAAGGCCTCGGGCAGGAGTTCGAAACACACTATTGCCATCATAAGGCCCCCCGACAGTCCGAGGATAGTACCCATAAACCGGCGGGACGGCCGCCGCAGTAAAAAGGCGGCTACGCCGCCGGCACCGGTGCCCGCCATGCCTACCAGAAAACCCAATAGAGTGGAGGTAATAATAGTATCCAACGCAAATCACTCCCTGGAAGAATTCGCTGTTATGATTCTATTCCCTCCACCGGGCTAATAGCACAATAACCAAGGGGACGGTTCTCCTGGTTTTTATTTTTTCAGTTTCTCCGCCTGATCGCTTGTTATAAGCGCGTCTATCATCTCCTCCAAATCGCCGTCCAGGAAGTTCTCCAGCTGGTACAAGGTAAGCCCTATCCTGTGGTCTGTAACCCTCCCCTGGGGATAGTTGTAGGTGCGTATCCTCTCGCTCCTATCCCCGGAACCCACCTGGCTTTTCCGCGACTGGGCGATCTCCTGGTTCTGCCGGGCAATCTCCATGTCCAAAAGCCGCGCCTTCAAAACCTTAAGTGCCTTTTCCTTATTTTTTAGCTGGGATTTCTCATCCTGGCATGAAACCACCAGCCCAGTGGGAATATGCGTTATCCTAACTGCGGAATCGGTGGTATTTACACTCTGACCACCGTGCCCCGACGACCTGAAAACGTCTATCCGCAAATCGTTGGGGTTTATATCTACATCCACGTCCTGGGCCTCGGGAAGAACCGCTACTGTTGCAGCGGAGGTGTGTATCCTACCCCCGGACTCTGTGGACGGAATCCGCTGCACCCTGTGCACGCCGCTCTCATACTTCAGCCTGCTGTAGGCACCTTTACCCTCCAGCATAAAAATCACTTCCTTGAAGCCGCCTATATTGGTGGCGTTCGAGCTAATAATCTCGGACGTCCAGCCCCTTCGCTCGGCGTACCTGTTGTACATCCTGAACAAAGTGCCCGCAAAAAGCGCGGCTTCTTCGCCACCAGTCCCCGCCCGAATTTCAACAAACACGTTCTTCTCGTCGTTGGGGTCCTTTGGAAGCAGCAAAAACTTCAGTTCCTGCTCCAGCGTCTCCATTTTATCGGTTAGTTCGGCTATCTCGTTTTTTACCATTTCCTCGAATTCCTTATCCTTTGCCTCCTCCAGCATCTCCTTGGCATCTGAAAGCTCGGATACGGTTTTCTTGTATTCCCGGTACTTTATAACCACCGGCTCTATATCCGCATGCTCTTTTACGTATTTTGTCCATACGGTGTTGTCGGCAATTATCTCAGGATCGGATATTTTTAGGTTTAGTTCTTTATATTTATCTGTAAGAAAATCAAGTTTTTCCAGCATAGCATTCACCCCTAACGTTGTGTACTGTTCCCAGTCATGGATATTGTTTTAATTATGGGCAGCTGCCAACACCACCCTGCACCTTCCCGCCAGGTCCTTAACCACTTCTGTGTATTTAAAGACACCGGTTTGGTTCAATAAATCTATAACCGCCGCAGCTTGGTCGTACCCAATTTCAACGGCCAGAAGGCCTCCCCTTTTTAAAAATTCCGGAGCCCCGGCCACTATTTTTTTGTAGAAACAAAGCCCGTCGCTCCCGCCGTAAAGGGCAGATTGCGGCTCGTGCAGGACTTCCCGCTGGAGCTCTCGCATCTCCTTTCCGGATATATAGGGAGGATTGGACACGATAAGGTCAAACTTTTGGCCCGTTCCCTCAAAGGGCGAGAACAGGTCTCCCCTTAAAAAATCGATTCTGTCCGCCACTCCGTGCCTTACGGCATTTTTTTGTGCAACCCGCAGGGCCTCCGGTGAAATATCCACCGCCTTTACATAAAGACCCGCAAAGTAGCATGCAAGGCTGACGGCAATAGCTCCGCTACCGGTGCCAAGGTCAAGCCCAAGGACTCTATCGCCGTCCATCCCCGACCCGGGCGTTTCGGGCGTTTCGGATACCCCCATCCCCCGGTACCCCTTCAGCCGGTCAAGCACCTCTTCCACAAGGGTCTCGGTATCCGAGCGGGGTATAAGCACCGAGGGGTTAACGGTAAATACAAGCCCCATAAATTCCTGGATGCCGGTTAAATACTGCAAAGGCTCCCCGGCGGCCCTGCGGTTAAGTAAAGCGTAGTATTCCGCCTCTACCCCGACATCCGGACAATAATCCGGGTTTACATGAAGGAAATGCCTGTCCTTGTCCAAAACCTTTGCAAGCAGCAGCTCCGCGTCCAGCCGCGGGCTTTCCACGCCTGCCCGCCTAAGCCTATCCACACCCTTGGCTGCTAATTCCCTTACAGTGTTTCCTTTCATTACCGGCGCGCCCCTTCTTCCTCTGCCGCCACAGCCTTTAAGGAGGCTATTGCCACTTCCAGTTGCTTGCTGTCCGGCTCCCTGGTGGTCAGGTTTTGCAAAAACATTCCCGGTGCCCTTACAATCCTCGCAAGAAGGCTCTCGCTCCGGCCTGCCCATTTTATTATCTCGTAGGAGATGCCTCCCACCAACGGCATAAGCAGAATCCTGGATACTATTCGCACCGCCATATTAGGCCAGCCTATGAAGGAAAACAGTATAATACTCACAACAAGCACTATAAGCAGAAAGCTTGTTCCGCACCGGGGGTGCAGCCGCGGGTATCGGGCTGCGTTTTCCGGGGTAAGGTCCTCCCCGTGCTCGTAGCAGTGTATCGTCTTGTGCTCGGCACCGTGATATTCAAACACCCTTTGGATGTCCTTCATCCTACTTACCGCCAAAAGATAAACAAGGAATATGCTTATCCTAAGCACACCCTCCATGAGGTTCATGAAAACGGTGCCCCCGGAGGCAAATTTAAAGAACCTTATAAGGTAGGTAGGCAGCACTATAAAGAGCCCTATGGTGAGAACCAGCGACAAAACAACCGACAGATATATGGCCGCCTGCTCTGCTTTGTCACCGAACAGTTTATCGAAAAATTTGTCAAACTTCGAAGGCTCCCCATTGCCCTCGTCAAGCTCCACCTGCTCGGCCGAGAACGTCAGGGCCCTTACACCCAGCACCATGGTATCTATAAGCGTGTACATTCCCCTGAAGATGGGCAGCCTGAAAATAGGGTATTTTTTGTCGATACCCTTTAGCTGCTCACGGTGTATCAGTATCTCCCCGTCGGCCTTTCTAAGCGCAATGGCGGTGCTTTTGGGCCCCTTCATAAGGACACCCTCAATAACCGCCTGCCCTCCCATACTGGTAGGACAAACCTTTTTGTTGTCACCCATTTTTTATTCCCCCATACAAATATAGACTGGCTCGGCCACCAGTCCATATCCGCTATTTAAGCATCCGTATCATCGGATAAACCGTATTTCTTTTTGAATTTATCAACACGGCCACCGGTATCTACAAATTTCTGGCGTCCTGTAAAGAAGGGATGGCACTTGGAGCAAATCTCCACTTTGAGTTCTTCCTTAACCGAACCGGTTTCAAAGGTTTCGCCGCAGGCGCACCTTACCACTGCCTTTTTGTATTCAGGATGAATTCCTTCTTTCACGTTGGTTCACCTCTTTCTTTGCTATAATGCGGTAATTCAACTATAGTATTATAACACAACTATTATTCCCCCGCAAATTAATTTTATTGACAATGGTGCTACAATACGGCGCCCCGCCCAACCCAGATGGTAAGCAAATACAGCTAGGTCTCCTATCAGCTACGAACTACGGACTACCAACTGGCACCTGTGACCTGTAACCTGCATTTCCTACTGTAAAAAAATTCGAATTAGTGTTACAATAATATTGTATACAATCAAAATATCACCGGAGGTGAGGTAATGACTTTTCAATTTGCAGACAGGATGAACAATGTCAAGGCCTCCACTATACGCGAGGTCTTAAAGCTTACCGAAAGACCGGAGGTAATTTCCTTTGGAGGCGGAATGCCGGCCGCAGAATTCTTCCCGGTTGATGAAATGAAAAAGGTAACTATTAAAGTATTGGACGAGGACGGGCAAAAAGCCCTGCAGTACGGGCCAACCGACGGTTATCTCCCCTTAAGGGAAAAGGTTGTGGAAAGACTGGATAGGATTGGCATAAAGGATATCACCGCGGACAACGTACTGTTCACAGCCGGTTCCCAGCAGGGACTCGACTTTTGCGGCAAAGT
The DNA here is from genome assembly GCA_028686075.1 of Bacillota bacterium. Classification (GTDB taxonomy): domain Bacteria; phylum Bacillota; class Clostridia; order Ch29; family Ch29; genus JAAYEV01. Next base: position 13,808 of record JAQUCT010000012.1, on the reverse strand, counting down.
ATTCCTGAACCCCGGAGACGCGGTGGTCTGCGAAAAACCCAGCTACCTAGGAGCTATAAACGCGTTCAGGGCCTACCAGTGCGAGTTTATTGACATCCCGATGGACGATGATGGCATGCTTATGGACGAGCTGGAGGAAACTCTAAAGATCAACTCGAGAGTTAAGTTTATATACGTAATCCCAGATTTTCAGAACCCAACGGGAAAATCCTGGTCGGCGGAGAGAAGGAAACAGCTTGTGGAGTTGGCCAACAAATACAACAAAGTAGTAATAGAGGACAACCCCTATTATGAATTGAGGTACTCGGGACAGCCCAAACCGGCGATTAAGTCCTTCGATACCCAGGACAGGGTGGTATTCCTGGGCACCTTCTCCAAAACCCTGGCCCCGGGATTAAGGATAGGCTGGGTATGCGCCGGAAAAGAGATACTGGGTAAATACAACCTGATAAAACAGGGAGCGGACCTGCAGGTAAACTCACTCACCCAGCGACAGATTAATACATACATGGAAATGTACGACCTGGATGGCCGCATCCAAGAGCTGATAGAGGTATACAGAAAAAGAAGAGAAGTAATGGTAGAACAGATGAAAAAACACTTCCCCAAGGAAGTGAAAATAAACATCGCCGACGGCGGCCTGTTCCTGTGGGTAGAGTTCCCGGAGCATATAAACACCACCGAGCTTATGCCCAAGGTGCTGGAGAAAAATGTCGCCTATATCCCCGGTGCTCCCTTCTACCCCAACGGAGGCGGACACAACACCGCAAGGTTCAGTTTTTCCGCCATGCCGGAGGACAGGATAACAGAGGGCATAAAGAGGATGGGAGAAGCCCTGCAAGAACTGCTGTAAGCAAAGCCCGCCGCGTAAACGGCGGGCTTAGATTATATACAAATACAATTAGGCTTCATGAATACCAGCACATACCAGGTATCAGGTTCTAATACTGCGATCTGCTATCTGTATTTAAAAGTTTCATCTTCTTTACTACATCTATGAACTGCCTGTTATTGGTGGTCATCGCAAGCCTGTTTATCAGGGTCTCGGTAACCTCGGCGGGCTGCCCCGCCCCCAGTGCCTTCCTGATATGCCATACCGCCTCCAGCTCGTCCTGGTTAAGCAGCAATTCCTCCCGCCTTGTCCCCGATCGGTTCATGTCTATGGCCGGGAAAATTCTTCTCTCGGACAATTTCCGGTCAAGGTGGAGTTCCATATTACCTGTACCCTTGAATTCCTCGTATATAACATCGTCCATACGGCTGCCGGTTTCTATAAGGGCGGTGGCCAGTATTGTGAGGCTTCCCCCCTCCTCTATGTTCCTCGCCGCACCAAAGAACCTCTTGGGTTTATGCAGTGCCCCCGGGTCAAGGCCCCCGGACAGAGTCCTTCCGGTGGGAGGTATAGTGAGGTTATAGGCCCGTGCCAGCCTGGTTATGCTATCCAGCAGTATTATTACGTCTTTCTTTTGCTCCACAAGCCTCTGTGCCCGGTCCAGTACCATTTCCGCCACCCTGATGTGATGCTCCGGCAGCTCGTCAAAGGTGGAATAAACAACGTCGCCCTTTATGGACCTTTGCATATCGGTAACTTCCTCCGGCCGCTCGTCGATGAGCAGCACAATTACCTTTATGTCAGGATGGTTATTGGCTACGCTGTTAGCTATCTTCTGGAGCAGTATTGTTTTTCCGGCCTTCGGCGGAGCCACAATAAGGCCCCTTTGTCCCTTGCCTATGGGGGATAGGATATCGGTTAATCTTGTTGAAAGGTCGGCGGGTGAATGCTCGAGGGTTATCCTTTTGTCCGGATAAATGGGGGTAAGCGTGTCAAAGTCCGGTCTCCTGGCTGCCACCTCCGGCCTGTCGCCGTTTACAGCTTCTACGAACAAAAGAGCATGGTACTTTTCTGTATCCTTTGCAGCCCTTGTTTTACCTGTAATTAAATCTCCGGTTTTAAGGTTGAATTTTCTGATCTGGGAAGGGGAAACGTAAACGTCGTCTGCTCCCGGAAGGTAATTTGATGAGCGGAGAAATCCGTAGCCGTCGGGTAAAACCTCCAGTACTCCCGTTACAAGTTCGGGTTGGGCCAGGACGGCAATCTGTTTCATTTTATCTCCCTTTAGTTTCTCCAATTGTTTTTCTAGAATAAGCTCTATCAACTGTGCCTTCTTATAGGTAGTCGGGCTTTTCACGTCCATATCCTTTGCAATGTTTCTTAATTCGGCAATAGTCTTACTGCCCAGTTCTGACTGGTTCAATAAACGCACCTCCAAGATTATGTGTACAACACAACTATATATACGCACTTAAGATTTTACATCTTCTAAAATGTCATCGCCAGATTCTTCGGGCTTCGCCCCTTCAGAATGACAGGGGGCTACGCTCCTTCGGAATGACAGATAAAGAAATGTAATACTATTAATACGTTGTTCCTATATTATTTATATCGGCAAAATAGGATTGTTTCGGGATGAGTATTCAGACATACCCATATTATACTTCATTTTTTCAGCATTACAAGAGGTATTTGGATTCTTGACAAGAACGGGGCAATTTATAGCCCCGTTTTCAAATTAAATTGCGTATTCCGGTTTTTTCTCGAGCTGGTGGATAGCCTCAATGAACCTGATGGTCCCCGTTTCTGATCGCATTACTAAGGAATGAGTTTTTGCCCTTCCTTTTTCGTAGTACAATACACCCTTTAGCAGTTCTCCGTCCGAAACACCGGTGGCCGCGAAGTAGGCCTCGTTTCCCTTTACCAAATCGTCCAGATACAGCACCCTATTGGTATCGTCAATGCCCATCATGCGACACCGGTCCTTTTCCTCGTCGGTGTAAGGAACGAGCTTGCCCTGGAAATCCGCTCCAAGACATTTCATAGCCACCGCCGCGATCACGCCTTCCGGCGCACCGCCTGTTCCAAGCAGCATATCCACCCCGGTGTACTCAAAGGCTGCGGCTATAGCGGCAGCAACATCACCGTCACCGAAAAGCTTTATTCTTGCCCCTAAGCGTCGTATCTTGTCTATCATTTCTTCGTGCCTTGGTCTGTCCAGCATCGTAACCGTCAGGTCAGAAATGTCCTTATTAAGCGCCTTGGCAACGTTCCTAAGGTTATCCTCAAGAGGTGCGTTAATGTCCGCAACCCCCTTGGCCTTTGCACTTACCGCCAGTTTGTTCATATACATATCCGGCGCATGGAGAAGGCAGCCCTCGGGAGCAATCGCCACCACCGATATGGCGTTTGGCCTTCCCTTTGCAATCAAAGACGTACCGTCTAAGGGGTCCACCGCAATATCCACCTTAACATCATCCTTAGCCCGGCAGCCAATCTTCTCCCCTATGTAGAGCATCGGTGCTTCGTCCATTTCGCCTTCGCCAATTACCACCACTCCGTTTATGTGGATGGTATCAAACATCCGCCGCATACCGTCCACTGCCGCCTGGTCTGCGGCGTTCTTGTCACCCCTGCCCATGTGTTTGGCGGCCTTCAGTGCCGCCGCCTCGGTCACTCTCACCAGGTTTAGCGCAAGGTCCCTGTCCAAAAAATTACCCCCTTAAAATAGCCGGGTTGGCCCCCGGCTTTAGTAGCTCCTTCAATTCCTTATATTTTACCCCCTGCCTGGTCCCAGTCCTTCAAAAACTTTTCTATCCCCAGATCGGTCATAGGGTGCTTAACCATAGCCATAAGCACCTTATAGGGTATCGTGGAAATATGGGCCCCCGCAAGGGCAGCCTTTGTAACATGCATTGGGTGGCGTATGCTTGCCGCGATTACTTGGGATGATATCCCGTGGATGTGGAAAATATCCACAATATCCCGCACTACCTCCATGCCATCGCTGCCTATATCGTCCATCCTCCCCACAAAGGGGCTGACATAGGCCGCCCCGGCCCTGGCTGCCAGCAGTGCCTGGTTGGCGGAAAACACAAGAGTGGTATTTACGCCTACGCCCTCAGAGGCCAGTATATTGGTTGCCTTCAGGCCTTCGGGGGTAATGGGTACCTTAATTACAACATTTTCGTGTATAGCGGCAAGGGCACGGCCCTCTTCCACCATTTCCGATGCCTTAATGGATACCACCTCCGCGCTTATTGGTCCTTTTACCACCGACGCGATATCCCTTATCCTTCGTTTAAAATCGGCACCCTCTTTAGCCACCAAGGAGGGATTGGTGGTAACGCCGCAGATTATGCCCATAGAATTAGCCTTTTTTATCTCCTCAAGGTTTGCGGTATCAATGAATAGTTTCACAGCCATCCTCCTTGCCCTCGATTTAAGTGCCCGTACCTCGCCCTCGGGCTCCCACGGGCTCTAAGCACCAGGGTTTGTTACTTGCTATGATTTGGGTCTCTGGCTATCAGGTCAACTATATTTTTCCCCAATTCCTTATTATAATTAACCTTTTCTACGCTATCCAAAAACCTTGTGAAACTCTCGCTCCACAGGTCATCATCCTCAAGGAATTCCTCAATCCCCAGTTCCTTTATTATTTCTTCCATTTCTCTTTCGTATCTTTCCACGGCTTGCTTAACATCGGTTTCCCTGCCCAGGAAACATACTTCCATATTGGTATAATGGCAATTGAGTATAAAAAGGTTGGTTTTCCACAATTCCTTGTACCCTAATCTATAAATATGCTCATAATCGCAGGCTATACATGAAATATTTAGTTGATATCCTCCGGCTTTGCGCTTTTTCAGCGTGAACAAATCCTGACCGCACGGGCATTTCGCCGTAATACCGTCATCGCCGGAAATACCAAACGGATCTAATTTGTTTGTGCTTATATTACCGCACCAGGGGCATCTTACCGCCAAGGTAGTCTTCCTGTTAATCAGCATACCCCACACCTCCCCTGTTAATATTATTCTCCATTGGGTATGCAATTCCTGCCGTTTATTCGCAATAATTTGACCCGCCCTACAAAAAGGGACAAGGCAGATGCACCCCTGTCCCCCAGGTCAAACATGGTTACCTGTCCCACTGTTTTAACTTTACCGGTTGGTTATCATTATGGTATCGGCAATGAATACTCCAAGCTCAGAATGTCCCACCACCACCAGACGGTCACCCACTTCTATGTGTCTTATATACCGCCTGGTACCGCTTTGGTTAATAATCCTGGTATCATCGTTAATGTTTACCTGCCTTGTAATGTTGGCATTGGCGGAGGCATCATAAACCTTAACGGTAATTACATTCACGCTGGTATTGACGTACTCCACAGTACCTATTACCTCGTTCTGGGATACTACCGATTCCGCCTCGATGCCTACTACCTCGTCGCTTTCCACCTCAACCTCAACAATATAATCCAGCCGCAGGTCGTAAATGCTGGCGGGCTTACCGTCAAGTTCTATTTCTACATCAACGGGTACCACGAAGGTCTCCTGGTCCCCGTCGTCGTTCAATATGGTTAACTGATGGGGTCTTGCAATAAGCAGGGAATAGATTGTGCCCTCTACATCCCTGTCCTGGCTCTCCGCTTCTATTTCCGTCACAATGCCGTACTCAAGGGTTATTTCTATCTCATCGCCCTTTCGAAGGTCTTCGATGCCCCTTCTCCTTCCATCCCTTTCAACGTCCACATCATCGTCCACCTCGTATTCAATCTCCTGGGTACCCTTTTTGAGTATCAGTATCAATTTGTCTTCAGTCTTCAGTCCGCCGAAGATCCCTAGGACGGTTTTAACTTTTCTTTCCGCCTCTACCCGGGTGGCATCTATACCGCTGGCGGTAACCGAAACCCTGTCCCCGGTGCTTATCTGTGAAAGGCTCACCGTCGACCCGTCAAGCCTTATTATGGTGCTTGAGGTCACCCTGTAGGTGGTCCTGTCACCGTCATCATTCGCAATGGTAATGCTTCTGTAATCGCTGCCGTCAAATACGCTCCTTACCACGCCTTCCGTTGCCGCTGTACTGCTTGTAACATTTATCGAAACAATTTTGTCGTCCTTTATACCAAAGGTTCCCGTTTGTCCCACGGCGACGCTTGAAAGGTACATGGTAGCCCCGTCCAGCTTCACGTTAACGTTAGAAGCGGTATAGTATATGTCAGTACCGCCGTCGGCTACCTCAATTTTTATATAAGTCCCGCCAGTCCCGGACCCTACCTCCTTTACAGTGCCCTGGATACTGGTGGTACCGGTATCTACGCCTCCGGCATAGCCAAGGGACAAGGCAAGCATGGTGGCTACCTCAGCGCGGGTAATCTCGTTGTTGGGATTGAACCTGTTTGTCGCATCCCCCTTCATTATATCCCTGTCCATAAGGGCCTTTATATATCCCCTGGACCATTGTGAAATTATCTCGTTATCCACAAAGTTAAGCACTAAATTGATATAGGACTTTGCCTCCTGCTCAAGCCCGAGTGCCCTTGCAAAATATACTGCGACCTGATACCTGAGAGCATTTTTGGAATTGCCATCGCTTTTAATAAATGTGGCAAGTTCCTCCCCGGTTACAATCCCCTTCTCCAAACCGAAAGCTATGTAGCCGTTTGCCCATGTAGGGATTTTGTTTGTACTCATTACGGAGCTGTATTTCTGTCTGTAGGAATCCACCGCAGAGTCGTTTGCATAACCTGCCAGCCTGGCAAGGCATACTATAACCTCCACGTTGCTGATTTTGTTATTAGGTTTAAAAGTGGCGTCCTGAAATCCGCTAATAAGCCCCGCTTCATAGGCCTTAAGTACATAAGTGTCATACCACTCGCCGTCTCCCACATCGGTGAACACCCTTGTCGCCGTTGCAGACAAGGGCATGCCGGCGGCCAGCACCAGCACGGCCAGCAGCACCGATAGAATCCTTAGTCTCTTTCCCTTAGCCAAATCTTTCATCCTCCCCATCAAATTTTACTTCTTTTACATATATTCATAATATTCTTTACATAATGGCTAATTCCTGCTAAAAGTGATTATTTTAAGCTTTTTTCGTCATAGTAAAATAACCCCTGAAGTCCCAAAATACAGGTTGAGATATTACATTCTTTTACCTGTCATTCTGAAGGCGAAGCCCGAAGAATCTTGTTTTGAGATAGATCATTCGCTATCGCTCAGGATGACAGGAAACGCCCAGCATAACACGTTAGAAGATGTAAAATCTTAAGCACGTTATATTTAGACTGGAAAAACGCCGGATAAGTTCCCGGCGTTTCAATACCGCATTAATGCCAACAAATATAAGGGACAAAGAACCGCCCCTTGTCCCTTTTTGTTGCTATTTTACCTTGATGAGGACCACCAGACCGTCTTCAAATTCCAGTACCACCCGGTCACCTCTTTCTATATCTTCAAGGTCGCCATCGTCATCGTCAAGCTCAACTTCCACATCTTCGTCCAATTCGTAAGTTACGATGGTATCGTAGACCCACAGGTTTATCTCCTCGTCATCATCATCCAGGGATGTCTGCACAATCCCTTCCACTTCCTCAAGCCATGCATCCACCTCGTTTACGGTGCTGTCGTATAAAAGCTCAAGTTCCACTGTCATACCTACCACGAGGTCTTCAATGTCGGCACTGTCGCCTTCAACATAGATGTCCGCATCTGCCACCGAATAGGTATAGGCCCTGCGTCCCACTTCCACAGTAATGTATTCCCTGCTGGTGTTTACAGAGGTTATTACCCCTTCCACCTCGGCCACGGCATCTTCCGCATTTATTCTAAGGGCAAGCCCGGCCCTGTATCTTACCGTAACCTTCATGCCCACCGCCAGTTCCTTAAACCCGGCGGCTTTGCCGTTTACCCTTACTGCGGTATTCTTGTTGACACTAAGGGTCCTGGTACGGCTGCCGACCTTGACCGTAATGGTATCGTCCTTTGCGGACAGTCCGGTTATTACACCCTCCAGTTCCGTTTCAAGGCTTTCGGCCATAATCCTTAAGGCGGTGTCTCCCTGGAATCTTACCACAACCGGCATATCCGCCATCAGGTCTTCTGCTTCTGCCTTTTTCTCATCTATATAAACCTTAGTATCGTCTTCTATATCAAAGGTATAATAGTTGTTGCCAACCTTAACCCTTATCTGGTCGTCCCGCAATTTGTATATGGTGCCCTCAACCTCTTCCTTTTCATCTATGTCATGATCGCCCTCGGCGGACAGCTTTATTACCCTGTTTCTGTCATCCACCTTAAGCCTAACACTGTCGCCCGCCTTAATATCTTTAAGGTCCGCATCCTTACCGTTTAACCGGATATCGGCATCGGATTTAACGCTGAATGTGAAAACAGCGGTTCCGGATTTTATAGTAATCTCTCTGTTTCTTGCATCAACATCCCTTACCTCTCCACGGAAATCGGAGATTATTTTATCCTCATTCTCATCCTTAAACTCTATGAATATCACCTTGCCGCTGCTGTTAAGGAGAATTTCCACATAGTCTCCCCTTTTAAGCTCGTCAAAGTCGTAATACTCGCCGTCTTTGTACACGGCTATCCTATCGATACCCTCGTACCACTTCTGGCTGCCGTCCACGTTAAGCTTTAATTCATAGTTTTTGGCGTCAATCTCAACTACCCTGCCGTATATCTCGTTTCCATCGGTGTCCCTGTCCACCTTACCGTCTATGCGCTCTAGAAGAACAGCCATTTCAGCCCTTGATACAGCCCCGTTGGGGTTGAAGGTTCCGTTGGCATTGCCCACCATGAGCCCCAGGTCGTTCATTACGTATATATACCCCACTGCCCCCACCGGTATTGCGGTATAGTCTTTAAAGTCAAGCTTATCTCTCATGTGGTCTTCGGCTATATCTTCCTTGTCCAAAGCCCTTACGAAATACTTGGCCACCTCCCAGCGCTTTGCCGCAGAGTTGGGATTAAAGTACATAATGTCCACTTCGTCAAGAATTCCCTTTTCATAGGCAACGTTTACATAGCCGTAGGCCCAGGGATCCAGCCTGCCGCCTTTGTACTTGGATAACAGGTTATTGGCATATTTGCTGCTACGGGCATCCTCTTCCCAGCCCAAAACTCTTAAGGCCATTACCACCGCTTCAAGCTGTGAAACGGAAGAATTGGGTTTGAAGGTGTTGTCACCGTAGCCCTTTATAAGGCCTTTAACCGACATTTTTTCCATTGCGTTCTTTGCCCAGGGAACCATATCAAGATCCTTAAGGTTTGTAAACATAGCCAGGGTTATTTGCTTTTGTATCCCCGGCGGAAGGCCTCCCCCCTGCTTCCAGTCCGGTGCGGCATAACCCGTCACCGACACCCCAAGTACCAGTACAATAACCAGTGTCAGCGCAACTAGTCTTTTCATATACACTCCTCCTTGTAAGTTTTCTGTTATGTATGGCCCGTTTTGTTATATATATTCGCACCGGTCTTGAATTATCCGGGGGTACCTTTATTGGTAATTTAATACAAAAAGAACAGACATGGGGACGGTTCTTTTGTCTGAGTATGGTAAAATGTGAGAGAAAACAAGGGGCTATGAAAAACGTAGAAGCAGTGTTTTCGTCCCAATAATAAAGAGGCGGTAAAACCGCCCCATGTGTCACCCCGCCATAATAAGCTTTGCCCTAAAAACTACTATCTGTCGTTCTGAAGAAGCGAAGCCCGAAGAATCCAACCCTGTCGTTCTGAAGAAGCGAAGCCCGAAGAATCTTATTGGAGATAGGCCCTTCGCTATCGCAAGATCCTTCGCTATCGCTCAGGATGACATGCTTTATTCTATTTCAACTTATACTTCCCAAGGGCCCTTTCCAATTCGGCCACAAGGCTTTCCATCTGGCCAGAGGTATCCGCCAACTGCTGAGACGACGCCGCCTGCTGCTCGGTGACCGACGCAATCTGCTCCGCCGAAGAGGTCAGTTCGTCGGCCAGAGCCGATACCTCTTTAATCTGTTCCAAAAGGTCCTCTTTACTCGCATCAATATTTCGGGAATTTTCGGATATTTCCCCTATGCTCTGCACCACACCGTCCACGGCATCGGCGATGCTCTTGAAAAACTCCGCTGTCTCCAATACGGCACTGCTCTGGTGCTTTGCAACCTCCTGGCCTGTATCCACCGCTTGCTGGGCACTTGCCATATTGGCCCTTATATTGGACACAATCTCCTTAACCTGGGACGTGGCCCTCAGGCTGTCGTCGGCAAGCTTTCGTACTTCCTCCGCCACAACGGCAAATCCGCGACCGGCTTCGCCAGCTCTGGCCGCCTCTATAGCTGCGTTAAGGGCAAGGAGGTTTGTTTGTGCCGCTATCTCGTCTATATCCCCTATTATCCCGTCAATGCTTTTGGTACTGTCCTCCAGGGATACAAACACCTGTTTTATCTCGCTGTTGGCCCTGTTACTGTCCTCGTTTCTGTCTTTAAGCTGCTCCACTATGTTTATACCCTTGTCGGTACTGCCCTTAATCTCACGGGAGCTGTCCAGTATGGCCTCTATCTGATCGGCGGCCTCTTTAATCCTTACCGAAATGTCCTGAGTCAATTCCTTGCCCCGGACTGTCCTTTCAAACTGAATCGAGGTTTTTTGAGCCATCTCTTGAACGCTGGTGGCCATTTGCTGAGATGACGCCGATGTTTCCTGAGACGCAGTGGCAAGTCCTTCCGAATAGCCTGAAATCTTCAGAACCGCCTCCTGTACGCCCTTCATAAACATGTTTAATGCCTCCAGCATATCGTTAAAGTCCTGGGCCAGCTTGCCCAGTTCGTCGGAGGAGCCAATCTCCGCCCTGGCCGTAAGGTCACCGGTTGCCGCCGTGTCCATAGCACCTATTATTTTCCGCACCGGGCCCACTATAGACCCCGAAAGGAAGTATGCAATAAACATTGCAACGGCCACTGCGCCTAAACCCCACAGGCACAGGTTGAACAGAAAATTGTTTATGGACTGGGTGTAGTCCCTTGTGGGAATTCCAATAAACAACATGCCCACCGTTTGATCGGACTGGTCCCTAAGGGGAAGGTAGTTACAAAGATACTCTTCGTTTCCTATGTACGAATTGCCCGAATAGGGCTGCCCCTCCTCCAGCACCGTGTCGAGAATTTCCCGATCCTCCAGTACGTCACCCATTATTCTTTTGCCAGTGCTATCGGTAATATTGGTAGCAACTATACTATCATGCTGATAAATGGATACCATGGTACCCTCTACCAGACCGCTTATGGTATCTATAAGATGTGAATTGTTGTACATATTATAATAGCCTTTGAAAAGTATACCGTCACCGCCGGCGCTTTTATCTATCTGCCAAAAACCCGAATACTGGAATTCAAACATATAGTTGATAAGTGAAACATCGGCATTCAGTTTCTTAGCCGCCAGGCCCTCCACCTCAATTTTCATATTTCTTACGGATATTACACCGAATATCAAAGATACCAGAAGTACTACAAATATGAAACTTACTGTTATCTTGCTCCTGAAACTACGCATAGGCCCTTTCCACTCCTCTCTATTAAGACACAGTCTGCTATATTCCAATCCCTTCCTTTTATTTTTCGACATATCTCATAAGAATCCTTTAAGTTAAAATATAAAAAACAGCGGAGCATATCGCCCCGCCGCATGGTTCAATTAATCCCTATACCGTTAATCATGTAATCCAGCATGGTATCCAGAGTTTGGTCGTTTATCCTTGACCCGCTGTGATGGATTGTGCCCGCCTCCTGCAGCACCCCCATAAAAAGGATACCCGCAAGGTGGGGGTCCACCGGTCTGAATGCTCCCCCTTCAATTCCTTCTCTTATTATATCCGCGATAAAATCAATCACCCTTTGCCGGAAGGCAATAAGCCGGTCCAGCATCTCCCTGTGGATGTCCGCGGAGTTTTTCATAAAAAGGGTTGCGATGTTTCCCTTCCTGTCCAGCAGGGAGGCCTGAAGGCGTATTATGCACTTAAGTTTGTCTACCGGGTCCTGTACGCCGCTTATGCTTTCCAGGGCTTCATAAAGGTAGGTTTCAAGTACATGGAATATTGTCTCCTCGAAAAGCTCCTTTTTGCTTTTGAAATACTCGTACACAGTTCCCTTTCCTATCCCGGCCTTTATTGCAATATCTTCAACTCTGGCGTTGTGATAGCCTTCTTTACTGAAAATCTCTGCCGCAGCCGCCAGTATCTGTTCTCTTTTGCCGACCCCAATCATAGCTTTATGCCCTCCGTTCCGCCATGTATCCATTATCCCGTTTCGCTTTAAGGCTCTTCCACACCTCTGCCGTTAAAAACCGCCGGGTGCAGCAACCCCGGCACCACCGGCCGCAGCTGCTATACCGATACCGCTTGAGGCCTCAAACTGTATCCTCGCCAGGTTGTACCCGTGGACAGCCTGCAAGTGCTGCAGTTTAATGTCGTTTAATGCATTAAGTGCATTCACCACTTCCTGGCTGGTGGCCATGCCGGTATCATAACGAAGCCTTGCAATATCGTACGCTTTTTGTAGCCTTTCTACGTTTTTGGACAGTACGCCTATGCTATCGTAGGCACTTTGCATATCCATATAGGCTTTTCTTACCGAAAGCTCCACGTCCTGCTCGGCGTTAACAAGGCTTTGATGGGTGCTTTCCATATCATACCTTGCCTGCCTTGTGACAAAAGTGTTCTCGGGATACCAGCCCAGCGTGAGCTTGTGGTTTAATTCATTCACCCGGTACTGTTCCTTTGCCGCAATCACCTCATACCTGTTTTGGAGGGCAAGGGTAACCTCCTCCTCAATGTCGGCCCCCGGCGGTTCTTCAAAGGTCAGGCTGTCGGTAAGGCCAACCTCGGTTTTAAGGGGTAGCCCAAGAGTTTTATTAAAGGACATGCGTTGGTATTCCAAGTCCCTGGTAGCAGTGTTATAACCAAGCTTTGCACTCTCCAGGGCAGCCTCGGAGGAAAGCACGTCCACCTGGGACACCATACCCAGCTCGTATTTTTTGCCCGCTATATCCATATCCTTTTTCGCTGAATCCAGAATGCTCCTTTGTATCTCCGCCTTATCCTGCGCAAACAGCAGGTTAAAGTAAGCGCTTTGCACCGCCATCTTTACAGTCTCAATAGTCTGCTCACGGCCCTTTTCGGCCAAGGTTCTACCCATATCCGCCATTTCTTTGTAGTATCCTTCGGTCATCTTATAGTTTTCAAATATCATTTGTGAACTCATAAGCATTCTATCTTCACGAGACAATCCGCCTGCCTTATCCGCCTTATCATAGGCACTTTTGGCCTCCTTGTATCCTACCTCCGCCTTTTCCACCGCAGTGTGACTAAGCTTAATGGCAGCACTGTTCTCCAGTGCGTAGTCCACCGACTGCTGCAGCGTAAGGGTCATAGTATCCTCTGCCTCATCGGCCCCGGCGAAAGTAAACAGGGCGCAGGCTGTAATAAGGCATAAAACCACTGCAAAAAGCTTTCTTTTCATTATGGTAAACCTCCTTCGTAACATAGGTGCTAGGTGCTATATACAACGTATCAATTGTATTACATTCCTTTATCTGTCATTGTGAGGGCGAAGCCCCAAGAATCCGACTATGTCGTTCTGAGGGCGAAGCCCGAAGAATCTTACTTGGAGATAGATCCTTCGCTATCGCTCAGGATGACAGGGCCGCTCAGTATAACAAAAAGGGGCTTTTTCAGTGGCCTAGAACCGTCCCCCTGGTTTCCCCGTGTCTTCGAGTCCGCAGGAATCGTCCCCCTGGTTTCCCCGGTTTAGTCGGCGGTGCTTGCCCTAGGCTTCCTTGAAAGCTTACCCCGCATTTTGCTGCCCATATCGTCCACTATGGTATACATTACCGGTATAACCACCAGCGTCAGTACGGTGGAAAACAGCAGCCCGCCTATTACCGCGGTAGAAAGCGGTGCCTGAAGCTCGGCACCTTCCCCC
>JAQUCT010000053.1 GCA_028686075.1 Bacillota bacterium | reverse complement strand
ATTCGCCTTTGTACTGCTGGGTGAACTTCTCACCCCGAGGCAGTTTGCCGGCTGCGTACTGATACTTGCGGGAATGCTGGCAGCCGAGCTAAAACCTTCCTTAAAACTAAAAAAGAGCGATGACACCACTCCCGAAAAAGCCCGCTAAATTCAAAACCGGACAAGCGGACAAGGGACAATTCTTTGTCCCTTTTTGCTATTCGGTTAAGTCGCACAGCTCCGCCATTAACTCCCATACCTCGTCCCGTCCCTCGCCGGTTACCGACGAGCAGGGAATAAGCAGGTCATCGCCCTCCATCTTTAGGGCTCCTATTATTTCATCGAAACACTTTTTTCGTTTGCCCCGGGGCACCTTATCCGCCTTAGTGGTCAGCACAATGCCGTGAAAGCCTGCGTGCTTTATCCAGTCGTAAAACATTATATCAAGCTGCGTGGGCCTGTGCCTTATGTCCACCAAATGTAGCACACCTCTTAGGGTGGTGCGTGTGTGCAGGTATTCGTCCATCATCTTCCCCCACTTAAGCTGCTCAGACTTAGGTATTTTTGCATACCCATAACCGGGGAGGTCCACCAGATAGAAGGCCTCATTTATCCGGTAAAAATTGAGCGTCCTTGTTTTGCCCGGCTGGGAGCTGGTACGGGCAAAATTTCTTCTATTTAAAAGGGTATTAATAAGCGAGGACTTGCCCACGTTGGATCGGCCGCCTATGGCCACCTCCGGCAGACCCTCGGCGGGGTACTGCTTCCTCGCCACTGCGCTTATTACCATTTCCACCTTCCTAAGTTTTATCTCCATCCAATCATTCCTTATCCTGTACCAAAGCATACTCCGGCACATTTCATACCTATTATTACAACGATATTTTGTGACACGCGAGAACCGTCAGACTGTAACACGTAAGTACCGTTACTCTGTGAGACCAGGAGAACCGTCCCCCTGGACTCGTACCAGGGCGTGTTCCAGCACGCTGTCCATGTGCTCCACCGTAACGAATTCCATTTTCCGCTTTACGTTTACGGGTATCTCCTCCAGGTCCTTCTCATTTTCAACCGGGATTAACACCTTTGATATGCCCGCCCTGTTCGCCGCAAGGCACTTCTCCTTAATTCCGCCCACCGGCAAAATCCTACCCCTTAGGGTTATCTCCCCGGTCATGGCGATGTCTTTTCTCACCGGCACTCCTGTAAGAGCTGAAATTACCGCCGTTGCTATTGTTATGCCCGCTGAGGGCCCGTCCTTGGGTATGGCCCCTTCGGGTATGTGTATGTGAATATCCAGTTCCTGATAAAAATTCGGGTCGATGCCCAGTTTTTCGGTCCGTGACCTAATATAGCTTATGCCCGCCCGGGCGGATTCCTTCATTACATCACCCAGCTGGCCGGTAAGCACTAGTTTGCCGCTGCCCTTCATGGTGGTTACCTCAATGAACAGCGTTTCGCCTCCCACCGGGGTCCAGGCAAGTCCGGTCGCCATGCCGGTCTCGTGGCCTTCCTTAATCTTCTCGTGCCTGTAGGCGGGTATGCCCAGGAACTTATTCAGGTTAGCCCCGGTTACCCTAACCCGTTTCTTTTTGTCCTCCACCAACTGCTTGGCAGCCTTTCTGCACACATCGGCTATCCTGCGCTCAAGGTTCCTTACCCCCGCCTCCCGGGTGTAATAGTTAATAATATCCCTCACCGTTTGCTCTGAGATGAGCAGATTTTCCTTCTTGAGCCCGTGCTCCTTAAGCTGCTTAGGCAAAAGATATTTGATGGCAATATTTAGTTTTTCCTCCTCGGTGTAGCTGGAGATGTATATTACCTCCATCCGGTCCAGCAGCGGCCGGGGTATTGTATCCACGGTGTTGGCGGTGGTTACGAACATAACCTTGGACAGGTCAAAGGGCACCTCCAGAAAATGGTCCCGGAAGGTATTGTTCTGCTCCGAGTCCAGCACCTCCAACATGGCCGAGGCGGGGTCGCCCCTGAAATCGTGGCTCATCTTGTCCACCTCGTCCAGCAAAAACACCGGGTTTTTGGAGCCGGCCTGGCGCATGGAATAAATTATCCTGCCGGGTATTGCCCCAACGTAGGTGCGCCGGTGGCCGCGTATCTCCGCCTCGTCCCGTACACCGCCCAGCGACATCCTTACAAATTTCCTGTTAATGGCCCGGGCTATGGACCGGCCTACGGAGGTCTTACCCACCCCCGGCGGCCCCACAAGGCACAGTATAGGTCCCTTCATACCGGTGGCCAGCTGTCTTATGGCCAGATACTCCAGCACCCTTTCCTTTACCTTTTCCAAGCCGTAATGGTCCTCCTCCAGGACTTTACGCGCAAATTTTAGATCCAGGTTGTCCTCGGTTTCCTTGTCCCACGGCAGCTCCAGTATCCAGTCAAGGTAACCCCTAATAACCCCCGTTTCGGCAGAGGCGGGGGCCAGCTTTAAAAGTCGGTCCGCTTCCTTAAGCACCTTTTCTTCGGTGTCCTCCGGCAGCCCGGCTTCCTTTATCCTATTTCGATAGGCCTCAACCTCCGACAGCACCCCATCGTCCTCACCCAGTTCTTTTTGGATGGCCTTAAGCTGCTCCTTTAGGTAGTATTCCCTCTGCATCTTGTCTATCTGGCGTTTTACCCGGAGATTAATCTTCTTTTCAACCCTCAGTATATCCAATTCCTTAATTAGTATTGTATGAAGCCTTCTAAGCCTTTCACGGTGGTCAAAGGCTTCCAGTACCTGCTGTTTCTGGCTTATCTTAAGCGACAGATTGGAAACGACTATATCGGCAAACCGGGCGGGTTCCTCCACGCTTCCCACCGTAATCAACGTATCCACCGCCGCTCTATTGGTTAGCTTTACGTATTCCTCAAAGCTATCGAATATGGCTCTCATAAGGGCTTCTGTTTCGGTATCCTTCCGGACGTCCTCCGGGTCGACAAACTCCTCCACCTCCACCTCGAAGAAGGGGGCGTCCTTTATGTGGGTAACTATTCTAGCCCTATGTATTCCCTCCACCAACACCCTTATGGTGTCGCCGGGCAGCTTTAAAAGCTGTTTTATTTTGGATATAGTGCCCACCTGGTAATAATCGTTGGCAGTGGGCTCGTCGGTGGCGGCATCCCTCTGGCTTACAAGGAAAATGAGCTGGTCCTTCACCATCGCCTCGTCCAGAGCACTTACTGACTTGTCCCTGCCCACGTCGAAATGAAGCATCATATATGGAAAAACCGAAATGCCCCTTAAAGGCAGCAGGGGCAAAACCTTAGTTTTCTTGGACTGTTCCATGCCAATCACTCCCCGAGAATTATGTATTATTAGTGTACCCCTCCGGCTTGTCATAATATGAAATAACTACATAATATAATAAGCTTTAGCGTCAATATTTGCAAATGGAAAAACTACGGACACACCTGTGGTATCCTTAGCTTTTTCACTGCAAACCATCCCAACTGTCAGACAGGATGCCTGTCCCCTTGTCTGTAGTAGGTGATGCGCTTAAGAAGTCACAGCCAGGTGCGGCCGGAACGCTATCCGTGCCGCCCTTTTCCATTATAGCACATTTTAGCACTTCTTCTATCCGGGAAACTTTTATTATTTCCAGATTAAAATAAGCGAAGGAATCCTGCCAGTTTGCCGCCGGTATAAGTGCCCTCTTTATGCCTGATTGGGCTGCAGCTTCCAGTTTTGCCGGCACGCCGCCCACCGGCTTAACCTCACCCCGGATTGACACCTCTCCGGTCATGGCCAGCATGTTGTCTATGGGTTTTTCGGTTATGGCAGAATATACCGCCACCGCAATGGTTATTCCCGCGGAAGGGCCGTCTATGGGTACGCCGCCGGGGAAGTTTAAGTGTATGTCAAAGTCCCTGGGGTCCGCGCCAAGGAACTTCCGTATCACGGTTATTACGTTGTCAACAGAGCCCTTGGCGGTGCTGCGTCTCTTGAACCGTCGGGCACCGCTATCCGTTTCCTCCTCGTCCACTATGCCGGTGACTATTATGGTTCCTTTTCCCCTTTCAACGGGTATCGCCGAGGCCTCAATTTCAAGAAGGGCACCGCTGTTTGCACCGTAAAGTGCCAGCCCGTTGGCGTACCCAACCTGAGGCAGCTCTCTGGGCCGGTTCTCCAGTCTGGGTGAGCACTGGCTGCAGTTTGCCACCCACTCAACGTCAATGACGCCTATCTCCTTCCTGCCCTCGTTTATGCACACGCCCCCGGCTATCTGAATCATGTTAACCGCCTCCCTGCCGTTGGAGGCGTATTTTGCAATCAGCTCCACCGCCCTTTGGGAAATGCCCAGACCGCTTTTTTGGGCCGCATTGGCAGCAATCCGCATTATGTGTTCCCTTAAAAGGGGTTTGAAATATACCTCTATACACCTTGAGCGCAGCGCGGGGGACAGTTCACCCGCCGGTCGGGTGGTGGCGGCCACCAGGCGGAAGTCCGCCGGCAGCCCTTTTTTGAATATTTCGTGTATATGAAGGGGTATGTTGGGGTCCTCCGGATTGTAGTAGGCACTTTCCAAAAACACCTTCCGGTCCTCCAGCACCTTTAATAGTTTATTCATCTGTATGGGATGAAGCTCCCCTATCTCATCAATGAAAAGTATACCGCCGTGGGCCTTTGTAACGGCACCGGGCTTTGGCTGCGGTATACCCGCCACCCCCATTGCCCCGGCTCCCTGATAAATGGGGTCGTGGACCGAGCCCATGAGGGGGTCGGCAATGCCCCGCTCGTCAAACCGTACGGTGGTGGCGTCCACTTCCACGAAGGCGGCTTCACGGTCAAAGGGCGAAAGGGGGCTTTTCTTGGCCTCCTCCAGCACCAGCCGCGCTGCGGCGGTCTTGCCTATCCCCGGCGGGCCGTATATTATAACGTGCTGCGGGTTTGGGCTACAAAGGGCCGCCCGAAGTGCACGTATGCCGTCGTTCTGGCCCTGTATTTCGCTAAAATCCGAGGGCCGGGTCTTTTCGGACAGCGGTTGGGTAAGGGATACCCTACGCATCCTTTCCAGCTTTTCCATCTCTTTTTGGGATTCACGCTCAATGGCACCCTTGCTACCCTGCTGGTTTTTTAAGAGATTTAAAAAGTAAAGCCCAATAACTATTGCAAAGAAGAACTGAATGAAAAAAAGAATATCCGACACCTGAAGAAATGACCTCCCCTCCTTGCTGTCTATATATAACGCATTTAAAACTTTACATCTGCTAGTTTGTCAGATTCCTCGGGCTTCGCTCCTTCGGAACGACAGATAAAGGAATGTAATACTATTAGTGCGTTATATAAACTTATTATTTACACGCACGGTTTTTTTAGCAGGTTGAGGAGCATAAGATTATTGGAATCTGCGGAAACTTATGGTACCAAAATGAAAAGGCTCCGGAAACCCTTTGGTCTCCGAAGCACTCTATTAATCTTGAACCTAGAGGACTGTCTCCTGGTTTGGGAGAACTGTCCCTTTAACTCGTCTGCAACCAGAAGAACCGTCCCCCTGGTTAGGCGGTTTCGTTGGTCTTGCTGGTACTCTTTCTGCCTGACTTCTGTTTGGACTTACGCTTAAGCCCCGGGTCCACAAACACCAGCGTTGGGTCGGTGTTGTTCTCTATGGCTTCCTTTGTAACCACGCATTTTTCCACGTCGTCCCTGGAGGGGATCTCGTACATCACGTTACGCATACCACTCTCCAGTATGGACCTTAAACCCCTGGCCCCGGTCTTCCTGTCCAGCGCCTTCTGGGCTATCACCTCAAGGGCCTCATCCTCGAACTCAAGCTCCACATCGTCCAACTTAAACAGCTGTTTATACTGTTTTACCAGCGAGTTCTTGGGCTCCTTCAAAATGGATACCAGGTCGTCCCTCGAAAGCGGGTCCAGGGTCACTACTACCGGAACCCTGCCTACAAACTCCGGAATAAGACCGTACTTTAGAAGGTCCTCCGGCAGCACCTGTTTCAGAATTGCCCCGATGTCCGAATCTCCTTTGCTTGTTATATCGGCACCAAAGCCTATCGCCTTTTTGCCGGTCCTCTTATCAATCAGCTTTTCCAGCCCGTCAAAGGCACCGCCGCATATAAACAGTATATTGGTGGTATCTATTTGTATAAACTCCTGGTGCGGATGCTTTCTACCGCCCTGGGGAGGCACGCTGGCCACTGTTCCCTCCAATATCTTAAGCAGGGCCTGCTGCACACCTTCACCGCTTACGTCCCTTGTAATGGAGGGATTATCCGACTTGCGCGCTATCTTGTCTATTTCGTCGATATAGATAATGCCCTTCTCGGCCCTCTCTATATCAAAATCCGCCGCCTGGATGAGTTTAAGCAGGATGTTCTCAACGTCTTCCCCGACGTAACCCGCCTCGGTTAGAGAGGTGGCATCGGCAATCGCAAAGGGTACATTAAGCATCCTGGCCAGAGTCTGGGCCAGCAGCGTCTTGCCCGAGCCGGTGGGCCCGATTAGCAGAATATTGCTCTTTTGCAGCTCCACATCGTCGTCCCTGGTCGACCGGTTAATCCTTTTATAGTGGTTGTATACCGCCACCGCCATGGATTTTTTGGCGTCCTCCTGGCTTATTACGTATTGGGCCAAAAAGTCCTTTATCTCCTTTGGCTTGGGTATGTCCCTTACACCCTCGTCCAGGTCCTCTTCGAATTCCTCTTCAATTATCTCCTGACACAGGTCTATACATTCATCGCATATATAGACCCCCGGACCCGCAATAAGCCTTTTGACCTGCTCCTGGTTTTTGCCGCAGAAAGAACATCTGAGCTGCTTTTTGTCGTCAAACCTGGTCATTATTCCACCCCTCTTAATCTTGTTATTACCTGGACTTAATTACCCTGTCTATAAGACCGTATTTAACCGCTTCCTCAGAAGTCATAAAAAAGTCCCTGTCGGTGTCCCTTTCAATCTTCTCCAGCGGCTGACCGGTCTTTTGGCTTAGTATCCTGTTTAAAGTATCCTTAAGTTTTATAATCCTTTCGGCGTGAATTTTTATCTCCACCGCCTGGCCCCTGGTACCGCCTATCGGCTGGTGAATCATTATCTCGCTGTGGGGCAGGGAGAGCCTTTTGCCCTTGGCACCGGCGGCCAAAAGGAATGCGCCCATGGACGCCGCCATACCCACGCATATTGTGGAAACGTCCGGTTTAATGTACTGCATTGTGTCGTAAATGGCCATTCCGGCAGAGATTGAGCCGCCGGGGCTGTTTATATAAAGATGTATGTCCTTGTCCGGGTCTTCGGATTCAAGGAACAAAAGCTGCGCCACCACAAGGCTGGCGGTAATATCGTTTACCTCATCGCCCAGAAAAATAATCCTGTCCTTCAAAAGTCTCGAATAAATGTCGTAGGACCTTTCGCCACGGCTGGTCTGTTCTACTACAATCGGAACAAGTGACATTTCTGCAAACCTCCCTTTAATCACAATTATTTTACGGCCGCGTTTTCAACCAGGAAGTCAATTGTTTTTCTTATTATTATACTCTCTTTGACATAGTTTAGTTCGTCTTCGCCCAGGGAATTTTTGAACTCCTCCACGTCCTCCCGCTTGTAAGTTTCGGCCAGCTTCTCAACCTCTTTGTCTAATTCTTCCTCGGTCTCGGTTATTCCTTCCACCTTTGAGATTTTTTCCAGCGTAAGCTGGATTCTTACCCTCTCGGTGGCAGCATCCTCAAGGTCGGCCTTAAAGTCCTCCTTAGATTTATTCGTATAGGAAAGGTAGTCGTCCAGCTTGATTCCCTGATACATGAGCTGTATTTCAAAGTCGCGCACCATCGAGTCTATCTGCTTTTCTATCATAACCTCCGGGATATCTATCTCGGACAGCTCGGTTACCTTTTTTATTACCTCGTCCTCGGTCTCGTGCTTAGCGCGATGGGTAGCTCTTTCCTCAAGCTTTACTCTTATATCCCCTTTGAGTTCCTCCAGGGTGTCAAACTCGCTTACATCCTTTGCAAACTCGTCATCAAGGTCGGGCAGTTCCTTCTCCTTTGTTTCCTTGACGTCCACCTTGAATACGGCCTCTTTGCCCGCTAAGTGTTCTGCCTGGTAATCCTCAGGGAAGGTTACATTGACCTCTACGCTGTCCCCGGCCTTTGCGCCGATTAGCTGGTCCTCGAAACCTGGTATAAACTGGCCTGAGCCCAGCACCAGCGTCTGGTTTTCGGCGGTACCGCCGTCAAATTGCTCCTCGCCGACAAAGCCCTTGTAGTCTATTATTACCATGTCGTCCTTCTTAGCGGGCCGGTCTTCCACGGTTACCATCCTGGCGTTTGCGTTTCGCATGCTTTCTAGTTCCTTATCAACATCCTCGTCTGTAACAGGATATTCCTTTTTCTCCACCTGTATTCCTTTATAATCGCCGAGGGTAACCTCCGGCTTAACGGTTACCATCGCTTTGAAAATAAATGGCTTGCCCTTTTCAATCTGAACAATGTCTAACTCCGGCTGGTCCACCGGCTGCAGGTTATGCTGATCCACCGCCTGCTGGTAGGCGTCGGGGCATACCTCGTTTATTGCATCCTCATAAAAAATGGCCTCACCGTAGTGCCTCTCAATAATTGCCCTTGGTGCCTTACCCTTCCTGAAACCGGGGATATTGAACCTGCCAACGTTCTTTTTGTACGCCTTCTGTACGCCTTTCTCAAACTGCTCCTCGCTTACTTCTATCTCCAGTGTAGCGGTATTCTCCTCTATTTTCTCCAACTTGGAATTCATATATGCTCCTCCTTGTTATTAAGACGGGGGATAAATGATAGTGTCCCCGACTTACGTTTGTATGTACAGGACTTTATGCTTACGCCCGATTTGACTAAAACATTATAACATAAGGACTGGCTTATAACAAGCAATGTGAAAAAACAGACCCCATGTCAAGGCCTGTTAGTATGGAGCGGAAGACGGGATTCGGACCCGCGACTTTCGCCTTGGCAAGGCGACGCTCTACCACTGAGCTACTCCCGCATATATACCCACCGGAGGCGGTTACATAGTGTATGTTAGCATATTTTTTCAGGCAATGCAATAGAAAATTCCGGATAAACAAAGGGCCCACCGGGCCCGTTTGTCCTATCACTTGAAGCCTCTGTCCTTAAAAGTGGTGCAGCAGGTCCCCTCGCTTGTTTGCGCGTGGCCATCCCCCATGGAATTTACCTCAATCGCGTTTGCGGTGCAGTAATGCTCCCTCCAATACTCGCAGTTGTCAACTCCGCACTTCACCTGCATTTTCGGTGCCGTCACATTAACACCTCCAGACTTTTTTATGTGCAATCTTATTATTTACCGAATGGAAAAAAATATTTGAAATTTTTTCTACAATTTCTTGCAATATTTTCTAATTAAGTATATAATGTGGTTACAGACAAATAAATAAAACCCGATAAAGGCAAAACCGTCGAAAGACGGTGACGCAAAGCTAAAGGGGCTACAGTGCAATTTATGCGCTAAGCCAGCCAGTTGCCGGAGTATATGAGTTTTATATTACCCGCACTGGCGTGCGGGTTTTTGTGTGTCCCCATACCTATAAAAACATAGATAAAGGCAAAGCCGTTGAAAG
>JAQUCT010000011.1 GCA_028686075.1 Bacillota bacterium | reverse complement strand
CAGACACATCCTGATTATTAGCCCTGTAATCCAGGTAATCGGCATAAAGCTCCGGGATAAAATACAGCTGAATGCTGTACTCCAGGATTTCTTCAGCTATTTGGGAGTGTTCATTATAATGCACCGGCCTGAATATATTGACTCCATGATCTTTTTCGAAATGCAAAGCGTATTTGGGAAATGCCTTTGAAATAAAACCTGTAGGTATTAGGATTTGTTTGTTTTCAATTATTGAGGATGATTCGATATAGGTTTTTTGGCCGTTTATCTCTATTAAATCTGTTCCTACCCGATGCTTAATGTAATCACCGTCTCCCGTCAGGCAAATAATTGAATTCGTATCCTCATTATAAAAGGCCACGGCACCTAATTCTTCAAATACGGGGAACAGAGGAATAAGAATTCCGTTTTCATTAAAAACATGTTTATACTCCAAATCCAATTGATTATTATTCAGCATTATTACTTTCTCTTTCTTTGTCTCGGTTTCTTGTGTTCCTCCCTGGCTAAGCGTGAAATTAGCTCCGCTGAGTATCACTGTTAATATAATAATAATCAATACCGTAATTCTTCTGTTGTGCAATTCTGATACCCCCCTTTTGTTTATATCACTACCTCCTTAAACTGTTTAATTTATAATAACGTATTATTATGGAACTAATTGTCGCTATGTAATAAATAGTGTCGAAAATGTAATAATTAACAAAAACACTGTATTTTCTACAGCAAATATGGTAAAATTTATTTAGTATTCCATCAATGTGTATGAAAGGCAGGATTATCATGATAAACATACTTATTTGTGATGACAACGGAGCCCACTTGGAATACATCCGTCAGTTAACTCTCGCAAGTGTTGATAACGCCAGGATTTTTCCCTTTGGCAGCGGGGATGACCTTTTGGATTACTTTGAAAAGAATTTGCACCGGGCTGATATAATTATTTGCGACATTGAACTGGATAGTGTCAATGGGATAGATTTATCCAAAATAATAAAAAGTTTAAACTCGAACGTCCAAATCATTTTTGTATCTGCATATATCGAATATTTTGAAGATGTATACAGCATCGATCACATTTCCTTCCTGGCAAAACCCATCGATACCCATAAGTTTCGCAGGGCAATTCAAAAAGCAGTAAAAAAATCAATAGAAAGCAGAGAGAAATACATAACACTAACCAATAAAAACGACGTGTATGCAATAAATCTGAATGATATAGATTACATAGAAGCGGCTTTAAGGCAAATAAAAATATACACAAAGGATATTGTGTATACTAAGTACTCAAAAATTGATGAATTTGTAAAACTGCTTGATGACCGATTTCTCATCTGCCACAAAAGCTTCGCTGTCAATATGGACAAGATAGTTACACTAAGCAAGAATAGATTTATCCTTGAATCCAAAGCCGAAGTACCTATCAGCAAGTCAAGGTCTGATTATTCAAAGGCAAGGTTTATCGACTATTTGGGGGGAGCTTATGAATAATGCAGTACTGGAACTATTGGGGTTTTCAATCCATATCGTAATAATAGCCTTTGTCCTTGGCAGTATTCTTAAATCAAAGTTTACCGCTTCCGGCGTACTTTTAGTGGTTATCGGGGTTGCCTCACGCTTTATACGGATTGGATGGATTGACAGTCTGATTGCTGGCTCGCTGTTCGAAACTCTGCTCTTTTTTGGTTCCACCATTATCCTATACGATTCCAAGATATCAAAGAAAATATTTACCTTTTGCCTTATACTGTTCGCGTTGATTATTACGGACTACCTTGCCTACGTTACACTAAATGCACTTTATGGGTACCAGCCATCCGATATGGCTTCATTGGTATTTCCCAGCATCCCTAGTATGATTATAGGCAACGTAACACTGGCCATCGTTGTTCTGCTTATTCTAAATGTCTGGAGGTTCGCTACCAACAGCGTTGACCAGAATCAAATGTCCCTGTTCATGTTTTTCCCGGTAAGCCAGATTTACCTGCTCCAAATCCTTTTCTTCGCGTCAACTTATTATGGTAATCTTGCCCTGATTCCCGTATTCATTATTTCAGTAATATTATGTGTGCTGGCGGATGCAGGATTGATAATAGCCATGAAGAGGCTGACCCACCTATCTCTCCTTAAAGAGAAACTGGCCTTTTTTGAGGAGCATTTGAACATACAGTTAAGCTATTACAAGCAGCTAAGCGAATACAATCAGAACATAAGAGAATATAAGCACGACTTAAAGAACCAGCTCCAGACCATATACACCCTTTTGGATAAAAGAGATACTAATAATGCAAAAAAATACGCTGATGAGCTGGCAATAAGTATTGATAGCTCTACCCCAACACCGTTCTGCCAAAACCCGGTTGTAGAAGCGCTTTTGCAAAACAAGTATTCCATGGCCAAAGACAGCAAAATAAAAATGGAGCTTGCTATACATCTTGGAAATGAGACCGGGATAGACGACCTGCACCTTTGCAGCGTCCTTTCAAACCTGATTGATAACGCTTTGGAAGCATGCGGCAAAATATCCGACCCAAAAATCCTTCCGTATATAACTGTCATGTGTTATGAAAAGGCAGCCTTTCTCATAATAAAGGTAACAAACTCCAAGCAGAATAAGATTCTGCTTGCAAGGGGCAAAAGGATTCTCTCTACCAAGCCGGACACTTCAAAGCACGGCCTCGGCCTTACGATAGTGGAAAACATCACAAAGATGTATAATGGTGAACTCCGTTTGCATCATAGCGACCATGAATTTGAAGCGATTGCAGCCCTTGGTTTAAAAAAGCGGCAGGAATCCCTTACCGACGATAAGGAAGAGTTACCTTTAATAAAGACTTCCGTATGACCTTATATTACTCAATAAATCGCAGCCATCATAAGAAGCAGTGCAATTATCGGGTATACAACTCGCACAATCTTTTGCATCGCCAGGTAAGCCTCCGATGAATAGGAGCCTTCAACTATTACAATACACCCTGTTCATTCAAATCCAAGGGATATCAAACTCCTAACAATTCTGATTTCCGCCCTTCAATAAAAAGCGGCGGTATAGAATCCCCGCTGCCGTAAGCGATGCAAAGACGGCAGTTATCACGCGCATAGGCGTCCCCTTGGTTTGCCCTTGGTTTGCCAAGGCAAACCAGGAGAACCGTCCCTGCGGTTTCCTGTGGTTCCCTTGACAGGGGTTTGCCGCTGGCTTAACATGTATGTATGAGAAGGAGGGGGCAAGGCTTGAGCGTAAAGGATTATTTGTTGGGCAGGTACCCGGGAGACGAGAATAAAATCTTCATAGGCAGGATAGCGGAATGCCTGGACCGGTGCGATAAAACGCAGCAGAGGGTTTTCACAGACTTTCTCCATCCCCTACAGGCAAAAATAGCAACCGAACTGGCAGGGTCCCAAAGCAGCGTACAATTGGGCTTCCACGGCGGGTTTGAGGATGCCGAGCGCCGAATGGCGGTATTCCTGCCCGAATGGGACAGTGTGGAGCCCGAAGAGTTCCCGGTAGAAATACTTAAAATAACCGGCAGGGGCTGGAGCAGAACCTTAAGCCACAGGGACTTGTTGGGGGCACTTTTGGGCCTCGGAATAAAGAGGGAAAAGATGGGCGACCTGCTGGTAAGGGAAAGGATTTGCTTTGCAGCCGTACACCGGGACATCGCCGGATTTCTTGAAACAAACCTGGAAAGGGCGGGAAGAAGCAGCCTTATAGTACAAAGGGCGGCCGGTGAGGACCTCCACATTGAGCCAAAGTACAACGAAATGCGTATCACCGTAGCCTCCCCGAGGCTTGACGGGGTAGTCGGGGCGGTGTTTGGCCTAAGCCGGGCAAAGGCGGCGGGACTTATTAAAGGAGAAAAAGTTAAGCAAAACTGGGAAATAGAAATCCGTACGGATACCGCACTGCAGCAGGGCGACATCGTTTCGGTGGGAGGAAAGGGCAAGTTCAAAGTCGGGGAATTTGCCGGGGTGACAAAAAAGGGCAGGTCGGTAATGGTCATCAAAAGATATATATAAAACCCTTCTGGCAGGAAATACCAAGCGTGCACCGCACCGTAAGTAGCAAGTTTTTAAAGCTTTCGGAAAGGCGGTACGCGCTTTTAGCTATTTAAAGCGGCCCCCTCTAATAGGAGCCGCTTTGTTGTCTTATCGTCAGTGCGCCCTTACTCGCTGTCGAAGGCAAGGATACGGCATATGCTGGATTCCCCGCCCACAAACCTCCAGGGGAAGCAACCCACAATAATCCTCCTGTTTAGTATTTTGTCTATGTCCCCGCCCAGGTTTTCCGCGTGTATTATATCGTAGGGGAACAGTTTCACGTGCATAAGCTGGTAATGGTCGGGCGGGAATATCTCATCCAGGCCCTTTCCATATTTATCCTTAAGGTATTTGTCACACTCCTTTGCCTCGTTGGGCATCCAGTCCTTAATCTTGGTATTCATCGGATGGTCGGCGGAGCCGCAGTCCACACCGATCCACTTTATCTCCATTTCCCGGCACCATTTGGCAAATCCCATGGTGGTATCAGGTGACTGAGAGGCTGAGTCAAATCGTACATCTTTACACTTTCAAACCATTTGGTCATGGTAAATCCCCTTTAATTTTGTTAGTATACTGCTCTTTTGTCCCTCAGGACCTTGATTCTATCATCGTCATACCCCAGATACGACTTTAAAAGCATATCGGTATGCTCACCCAGCCCGGGTGCATATCCGGAGACGTTTTCATCCTCCATTCTGCTCATCTTGACCGGATTGCCCGCCACGTGCAGTTCCCCCATCCCCGGCTGCAGCACGTTCATTATCATTCTCCTTGCTTTAACATGGGGGTCGTCTACAACCCTGTCAATTGTATTGATGGGGCTGGCCGGTATGCCATTGGCCTCGAGCATTTCCAGCCATTCGGCGGTTGTTTTTTGCCCGATCAGTCCATCAATTATGGGCTTTATCTTTTTGTAATTCTCGGTGCGCAGGTCGTTGGTCGCAAAATCCGGGTCCTGCAGCATGTCTTCACGATTGGCCATCCGGCAGAACCGTTCCCAGATTTCCTGGTTGCCGCAGGCCACCACTACCCACGAATCCTTCGATTTAAAAGCCTCGAAGGGCGTTATGGAAGGGTGCCTTGAACCTAAGGGTCCGGGTATTTCTCCCGTCAGCGAATACCTGGCAATAGCGTTCTCCAGTACCGCAATCTGTCCGTCCAGCATGGCCACGTCCACCTTCTGGCCTTTACCGGTACTGACTCGGTCATACAATGCCGAGACAACGCCTATACACAGGAACATACCCCCTACAATATCCCCGACCGATGACCCAATCCTAACCGGAACCCCCTCCGGCTCTCCGGTAATGCTCATTATTCCGCTCATGCTCTGTGCTATCACGTCATAGGCGGGCTTCCTCGAATAGGGCCCGGTATGCCCGAACCCGGATACCGCTCCGTAGATTATCCCCGGATTTACCTTTGACAGTTCCTCGTAGGACAACCCTAGCTTCTCCATTGTGCCGGGCCGGAAGTTTTCCAATACTATGTCCGCCTTAGCTGCAAATTCCCTGATTAGCTTTTTGCCTTCCTCGTTCTTAAGGTCGATCGCAATACTCTTTTTACCCCTGTTGATGCTGACAAAATACGCGCTCTCTCCGTTTTTATAGGGTCCGAAACTCCTTGAGTCATCTCCAATTCCCGGTCTCTCAACCTTTAAAACCTCTGCTCCCAGATTGGCCAGAATCATGGAACAGTAAGGACCGGCAAGCACCCTGGTCAAATCCAGTACCACCACATCCTGCAGGGGTTTTTCCTTTTCCATAAAATCCTCCCCTCTTTTGGACATTGTTTATACTATATATAACGTGCTTAAGACTTTACATCTTATAACGTGTCATCCTGAGCGACCATTTTGTCATCCTGAGCGATAGCGAAGGACCTATATCCAATAAGATTCTTCGGGCTTCGCCCTCTTAAGCGACAGAGTCGGATTCTTCGGGCTTCGCTTCTTCAGAACAACTAGCCCTACAGCTGTCCTTTTATCTCCAGGTCCTCAACAAAGGCCTCCAGCGCATCCTCAAAGCACTTGGCCGGAGGCTCCACCAAACCGGCACCTATCTGCCCCACACCAGCATCTTTATGAGCAATACCGGTATTTATATTGGGCAGTATACCTGTTTCAACCACCTTCCTTATGTCTATACCGGTAGGCGTACCCCTGAAGTTTAAGGCCGGAATCCTGTAGACGGTATTCTCGGCTTCGGTTATTTCGTACATCCTCTGGGTAAAGTTAAGCGCATCGCCAGCACTGCCACCCACGAACTGTACTATGACAGGAGCAGCCGCCATTGCAAAACCGCCAATTCCCGTGGTTTCGGTTATTACACTGTCTCCTATATCAGGGTTTGCATCTTTATCGGTAAACCCGGGGAACAGCAAACCCTTTACTATTCCTGAAGGTCCTGTAAACCATCTGCCCCCCAAACCGCTCACCCTAATCCCGAATTCGGTCCCGTTTCTTGCCATAGTTGTTACAATGGTGCTGTATTCTATTCCGCCGGCCGGGTCAAGAGTCGCCTTACACGCCGGCATGGTCAGGTTGAGGAAAAAGTGATCGTTGCTGTTTATGAAATTCAATACGTCAATCTTATCCACGGTATCAAATTTCGTTTGCAGCATATACGGAGCCAATTCCCTGATGAGCAGCGATGTCCCGGCCCTGTTTCGATTGTGTCCTTCATCCCCCATTTGAAGGGCCTGGGCTATCATGCTCTTTAAGTCTATAGGGCCGTGCAGCCTTAACGTCTCCCCAATCACCGGGCCGAGGACCCCTTCCATCCACCTCAGCATCTCTATAACTTCACTGCTGTAAGCCCCGTACCTGAGCACCTTCCCCAGCCCTTCGTTAAGAGTACAGTACGCTCTGTTGCCGTAAGCCTTGTTCTCAATTATCCATACCGGCATGGAAGGGCTTGTTACCCCCGCCATAGGTCCTACGGAACTATGGTGATGACAGGGTGCGAATTCTATCTCGCCGGACACCGCCAACTCCGCTGCCTTGTCCTCGTTTTTCGCAAGCCCCTCATATATAAGTGCTCCTATTATCGCTCCCTTCAAGGGGCCGGACATCTTATCCCATGTTATGGGAGGGCCTGCGTGAAGCAAAGTCTTTGGAGTCATGCCGGGTATATCCTTCAGCGCCGTACCCACACCAATAAGCGTAGGCTGACCTTCCATCATTATTCTTACCGTTTCTTTGTTGGCAGCCTCAATTCTTTCCTGTACCATTCAAACCAACTCCTTTAAGATTTTAATCTATTAAGAAGGGAGACCATCTTTTTGTTGCCCATCGCCGGAGGCCTCCAGTCAACATGGATTACTTCCACCTTCTGTTTTTTTAAATCGCCATAGAATGCTTCAAGGCCAATATTTATTACCTTCAATTGGTTTTTGAAGAGCCTATTGATATTTGACATGCATATCACTCCAATCTGCCTGTTATTTCAGCTGCCAGCTTTACCGCCCGGGCATTGGAGGGCATCACTATTACCCCGGCTTTTCGGAGCCTCGCCTCCTGCTCTGTACGGTTCTGAGGGTCTTGTTCGGTGCCGCAGACGCTGCCTACTATACAAAGGTACCTGCCCTTTTCCCGGGCGGCCTCCCTTGCCTGCTCAATAAACGTCACCATTTCCCCGGCAGGGTCCGTATTTGCTCCATATCCCAGTACAAAATCCATAAGAATAACCGCAGTTTCCGGGTCGGCGGCCGGTAGTCGGAAACGTCAACCCTTTTACGGTTCAGCAGTTGTTGCACCGTTTTGGTTACCTCGTCAAAGGCCTCCTCTCTTTCTACATCGGTGACGATAAAAAAGTCGTTGGGCGTCAAATCTTTTAGCCTATCGTCCACCAACCCCAGGTCCTTTGCTAATTCTTTGTTCAGTTCGGTCCCCATTGCTGTCAGAACCTGCCTGACACCCTCTGTATTTTTGACTTCCTTTGTTATCAGCATAAGTGTTACCGAATCATAATAAGAATTCTTCTTTACCGAAACCTTTACAGGCATTCCCCTGCCTCCTTTTCCTCGTTTATTCCGGCTGTAAGCCTTGCACCGAACACAACCCCGGCAAGGCAGTCGCTCCCGGAACAGCCGCCTATACCTATAACCGAGAGACACTCGTCCTTCACGGCCTCCTTTGACGTCAGCACCTGCATCAGGGCACGTAAAGGCTGGTTAAAGTATCCCAGTGCCCCGTTTTTCAGCATTGTCTCGCTCACCAAAGTGGTTCTGCCCCCCAGGTCACGCACCAACGCCCCGGCAATGGCTGCTGTGCGAGACAAATCAAAGTCGTAATAGTCGCCTATATAGTACAGAGACGCCATTATCCCTAATAAAAAATCGTCGGCGGACGGGGTAAGCCCCGGCCCGAACCCCAGTAGGCCGACTGCGGCCTCACTAACAAGGTCCCGATTCTGCAGTCTTATTGCCTTTGCCAGCCGGTCGATGGAGGGCATTACAAACCTCACCAGCCTGTTTGAACTGCAGGTATGCAGTATGGATGACAGTCCGTCCCTGTTTCCCTGTTCTAAAACCAGTGTTTTTATCCGCTCCAGATTTGCTGTCAATGTTTCTTTCGATACCGAAGGCTTTACAAACTGAAGACCTGCATCCCAGACCTTTGCCTTTTTTGTTCCTATACAAAGTGAACCGTCTTCAAAATCAACCCTTCCCTTTGAAACGGTTACGCCGTTCCCAATGTCTGTTCTTATATGACAGAAGTCATCCGGAGCGTCTGCCCCCAGTTTAACTGCGGACGGTAAATGGGGTATACCACTGGCTGTAACTGATACTATTCTGTTGTCCTGCAATCGTATATTGAGTACTTCCCTGAAAATGGAATGCACACTGCCCTGTACAGCTTTTTCGGTAAGTACCGCTGTCAAATCCGAGGATATCCACTCTGCCTCAATAAACACTGATTATCACCTTTATCCTTTCATTACCCGTCGAAAATTTTCAATTCTATGCTGCTCTATTCCTTTGTAAAACTGTTATAAAGTTTGGTGTGGCATTATGTGATTAATAAATAATACCCCCTCAATCCATAAGGGGGCACAATTATTATACTAATAGATTATATAGGTTTTAGGACATAATCCTTTGTTACCGGACGTCTATACGCATTATGCTTATTGCCACCTGGAGGCTTAACCTGTCGTTTGGGTCTTTTAGGTCCATTTTAGTAAGCTCCCGGATTTTCTGCATGCGGTACAAAATAGTATTGTAGTGGGTGAACATGGCCTCCGACACTTTTTTTAAGTTACCATTATACTTGAAATACATTTCAAGAGTTTTTAACAGTTCTCCGTTTCGGGCTTTATCGTACTCCAGTATCGGTTTCAGGTTGTCGTTTAAAAAATACTCTAGTTCCGGCTGTATATGTTCGTTGCAAAGCAACCTGTAAACCCCAAGCCCGTCAAAATTGATTATTTTTTTATCCAGATACCTGGCAAGGGTTATACCCTTCAGTGCTGTATTATAGCTCTTCCATATGTTTTGATGCCCCGGAAAATATTTGCCTATAGCCATTATTATATTGCTATCGTTTATTTCTTCCTTCACCCTTTGGAAAATCTCGCCTGCGACATCGGACACGCTTTTGTTTATCCAAATCGGGCCCTTCATTCCGTCAACGCCCACCAGAATAATAATTTGATCGCTTTTGCTACCTATTATAGACGTATAGCGCTTGTCCCTTAAAACTCTCTCAATGCTTCTTATTATTGAAGCCTTATAGTACTGCAGATAATAGCTATTGTTCAACGTTTTTTTGAAGGATTTCCCTAGACTGTTTATCTTTAATACAATGGCGACATAATCATTCCCCAGGTCCATCCCGAAGAAGGATGCCCTCTCCAGAGCAATACTGTACATATCGGGATTTCCGGAAAGAAGGTCCTCCAGAAACTCGTTTTTGTACTTTCTTTCCACTTCCAGCACGGCAATCTGCTTGGTAATCTCCAGCGCAATAATTGCCAGCGAATCCTCAAGCACCCGCTGGTCAATAGGAAAGATTAACTTCCCCCACTCCCACACGTGGATATAGCCGTGGGCTTTTTTGCCGGATATTATCGGAAGGGTTATCCTCTTTATCTCCCTGTCCACTATCCTGTCGGTACCGCTCTTATGGACACCGCCGGCCAGATGTCCTATCGCCTTATCAAGGAAGTCCCTGTCCCCGGCCGGATACATATTGTTTAATATGATATCCTCAATTACAAGGGGATTTACCACAAGCCTGTGGAGCACAAATGCAATATCCCTCAGGCTTCCTCCTTCCAGTAGGACATTCATAAGCCTTTGGTGAACGTCGTCAATTCTAATTAGAAGCGCGGTCTGCTTGTTGACTATATTCTCAAGGATAGGATTTATTATGTCTGTAAATGACACGTCTATCGGCAGCTCAATGATGGGGAATCTCAATTTGTTAGCTATTTCTATCATCCTATCCGGCAGAGTGTCTATATACCTTTTGGTCTTTATTCCCAGACCGGCCAGACCCCTTTTATCAAACTCGGGAATCAGTTTTACCTGGGCTTCGGAATCGTTCCTTATTGAATAGGCAGTTGTAAGGATAAATTCCCCTTTTTTCACCCAGTTGAAAATATCGGGCACCTCCATAACGTTGACGCCCGACACAGCCCGGTCAAGGCCGTCGGCTCCGGCTATAACTCTCGCCCCGGCCAGTATATCAAGTTCAAGTATTTCCTCTACGGTTATACCCCTCTCCCTGTACATAGACACCCCCCTCCCCCTTGTTAACCCTACAGGCCAGCAATATTCAAGCAGTGCATCAGTGATTCCAGCACGCCGCCGCCCACCGCTCTGGCCTTGTCGGATATGGTATAACAGTTATCTATAATGCCCCTTGGGTCCACATCACCAATCTTCATTCCTTTTGTAACGGCAAATCCGTCCCTTATCAGCCCCCTAACTACTCCATCAATGGGTGCTGTTATCCGGTTTTCTCCCACCACGGCTATCAGTTGGCCCGCTTTAACCCGGGTGCCTATTTCGCAAACGGACTTTATTATACCGTTCCCAGGAGTATATACAACCCTTTCCCTGGCAAAACCGGCCACCTCGCCCGGGACACCCGTATTCCGACTTGCCTCGCCCTGATAAATAACCCTTCCCAGGTTGTGACCTCTCATGGTTTCCACCACCGCATGGCAGTCGACGCCGGCCGTAAATCCAGGCCCCACCCCTATTACAACAGGTGCCATATCCATGCCGGTCCCCAGGTTTTTCTTTGCCATTATGACATCCACTACGGCATCCGGTTTGAGGGCTTGTGCCGCCCTGGCCAGGGGGTCTATCAGTACAGGTATGTACCCCCGGCCGCTCATTTCCTCCGCCTCCCGGGGACTGTGCGCCAATACGGAGGTCACTCCTTCCACCTCAGTGCTACCCTCGTATACCGCCTCCGAGAACGCAACCCTGCGCCTTATGCAGGCGGGCCTTTCAATCTCGGTCATAAACACCCTAAAACCGCTTTTAAAAAGCCTATGCCCTATCCCGGTGGCCATATCCCCGGCGCCCCTTACCAATACCCTTATTCCGCCCGTATTCATAGGCGATCCTTTCCGGTAGACAGGGAACCCCCGCCCCTCGAATACCTGACCTTCTGCATTTCTGCCAATATGCTTATCGCAATCTCCTCGGGCTTTTCCCCGCCTATGTCCAGCCCTACAGGCGAGTACACCCTTTCGAGTTCTTCCTTTTTAAAACCTTCTTCCCGCAGTTGCGTAAATATCTGCTTTACCTTCTGGTAGCTGCCAATCATTCCTATATACTTAACCTTTTTGCCTAGCACCGCCGCCAGTGCTTCCTTATCGTGCATATGCCCCCTTGTAGCAATAACTACAAAGCTTTCCTCCGTCAACTCCATATCCTTAAGCATTTTGGATATGCTTTCGCAGGCCAGCACCTCCGCCGCCCCTGTAAACCTCTCCCTGTTGGCCCATTCCACCCTGTCGTCTATAACAACTATTTCAAAGTCAAGCAGACAAGCCGCATCGCACAGTGCTTTTCCAACATGTCCGGCCCCCGCTATAATAAGCCTTGGCCTGGACCTGTGTACCTCAATAAAGACCTGCACATCCCCTCCGCATTTCATTCCCAAGCCTTCCTCATCCCGGTCGTCCAACCTGTACTCAACAAGGGCCGACCTGTTGTTTGCAATCGCCGTCCTTGCATCGCATACGGCACTGGCCTCCAGTTCTCCGCCTCCAATAGTACCAAGTCTTTCTCCGTTACTGTATACAAGCATCTTGGCGTCCTCTCCCCTTGGCGTGGACCCCTGGGCCTTTACTATTGTAACCACTGCAAAGTCCCTCTTTTGCTGCTGGGCTTTTACTATGTGGCTGTAAATGATCACTTAAGTTTCCTCCCCCACGGCATTATTTCGGGTTACCACGGAAAACAATCGATATCCCTTACAACCCCTCTGTCCTCCGTGTTGAGATAGGTTACTCCCCCGGTGCGCTCCTCTATTATACTTCTTGCGCCCTCATCTCCCGTTAGTCTTAATATATCCTTTATAAAGGTTACCGGGAAAATGGGAGGATGCCCCCTCCTGCCCTTAAAAGCAGGTACCACAGTTGACGGGTTCCTGTTAAATTCATCAATAAGACGGTTTATAGTCTCAATTCTAATAAAGGGCATATCCCCCAGAAGTACCGCAAACCCGTCGGCGTCTTCCGGCAGACTGCCCACACCCTTTTTTAGAGAAGAACTCATACCCATTTTGTAATCCGGGTTATAAACACAGTCCATCCGGTATTTGGCCGCGACTCCATCTGCAAATCCTCTTTCCTTTCCGGTTACCATTATATTTCCCTTTAGATTCGACCCGGCTGCCCTGTCCGCCACCCATTCAAGCATGGGCTTTCCCATGACAGGCCTAGAAAGTTTATAACCCGATGCTCTTTTAGCCTCCCCCGCCGCCAGGATAATTCCATATATGTTCATACCAACACCTCTACCCTGCCGCCGGTAACTAGGGACGAAACAATTATTTTATCCGGTATTATATCATCCTTTCCCTTTTTTCCCAATACCCTGGCCGCAATTTTTCTCGCACTGGTTTTTTCCCTGACACCGTCGGCCTTATTGAGTACCAGTACCTTTTTAGCCCCCTCCGGTACCCCCTTAAACAGGCCTTCACTCCATAGTACAATGGACACCGCCATGTCTTCGTCAATGGTCTGTCCGTGATAATACCCCAGTTTACGGCATGCAATATCAACCCTGTGGAAATTGGCTTCGGTCATGGGCCTGCCAATGGCGTCCATACCTATAAATCCCAGTACGATGGTACTCTTTTTTGGTATTACCGGCTCATGCTCCGCCGGAAGCTTTATGGGTTTTCTTGCCGCACCGTCCGCCTCAACAATAATGTATTCAATCGGTCCCCACGAAAAAATATCATCCACCCGGTTGGGCTCCAGGCCTTTTACCTTTCCCTGCGGCAAAAGACCTTTGCCCAATACCGGGACGCCTTCCTTTAATACCCTTTTAATAAAACTCCGAGTGAACTCCCCTTTGTCCTCAGTATAAACCCTTACAAACCTTTCCCGGGGGTAATATATTTTAGTAGTGGTGGTTACCAGTAATGAATGCCCCTTGCGCGACAATTCCGCAGCTAGGGAAAAGGCCAGGGTTGTCTTGCCCCCTGCACCTACCAGTGCTATCATATCCTTTGCGCCCAGGCCTACCGCTTCCTCCAGCATACTGCGCCACCCCACAGCTTTTTAGTGTGCCTACCTAAAAACAAAGGGGAGATTGCTCTCCCCTAATTATTAGTCCTGAGGCAAGATCTGGTTCAGTATTATGCCTATTATTGCCGCAAGCCCCATTCCACCAAACTGCAAATTGCCCCAAATGGTTACCATAGCTCCACCTATTCCTATAACAAGGATTACGCTCGCTATTAGAAGATTCCTGTTTTTCTTGAAGTCCACACTGTTCTCAACAACCGTCCTGACACCTATACTGGCTATCATTCCGAACAGTACTATGGATATACCCCCAATAACGGGATTGGGTATACTCTGAATAAAGCCCCCCAGCTTCTGTATCATGGCAAGGCCTATAGCCATTACCGCCGCCACCCTCATTACCGCGGGCTTCCACACCCTGGTTAGGGCCAGAACTCCGGTGTTCTCCGAATAGGTAGTGTTGGCAGGACCACCAAATATACCTGCCAGGGCGGTTCCTATACCATCCCCAATAAGCGTCCTGGGCAGACCTGGGTCCTTAACGAAGTCCTCTTCCACCGTAGCTCCGACCGCCAGTACGTCGCCCACGTGTTCCACCATAGTGGCCACTGCAACAGGGGCTATAAGTCCGATGGCAGCCATATCAAACACCGGCCAGGTAAAATCGGGAAGAGCAAACCAATGGGCCTGTTGTACCGGTGTCAGGTCAACAATGCCGAACATAAGCGATACCACATAACCCACTGCGAGAGATATAATTACCGGTATCAGACGGAAAAAACCCTTTACGTAAATATTCACAATTATTGCTGTAGCCAGAACGATAATGGCAATAATCCAGTTTTCACTGGCACTGCCTATTGCAACCGGTGCCAGGTTAAGACCTATTACCATGATTACAGGCCCTGTTACCACCGGCGGTAGTATCCTGTCCATAAACTCCCTGCCCAGTAGTTTTACAAGCAGAGCCATAACACAGTATATAAAACCGGCAACTATTATACCCCCCTGGGCAGCCGGGATACCCTGCTGTCCAACCACCATTGCCACCGGCGCAATAAAGGCAAAGGACGAACCGAGGAATACCGGTACCTTTCCCTTGGTCACAAAATGGAACCATAGTGTTCCAATACCAGCGGTAAACAGCGCAACACTGACGCTTAGCCCCGTCAGTATAGGCACCAGTATGGTGGCACCGAACATGGTGAAGGCGTGCTGCAGCCCCAATACCAGAAGCTGAGGCGTCGACAGCGGGTCGTTTGCTCTGATGGGTCCGGTCATTTTGATTTTCGTATTTACTTCGCTGTTAGCCATAAATAATCCTCCCTTCATATTTTTTGTACCAGAGATACTACACAACCTCCTGATTGATTACCTCCTTTGTTTCCAGGTTGGGTTAAGCCGATAAACCCCCCCCCTTTCATTTTTTGATAGCTCTCCATATCCTCTCGGGAGTTATAGGCAGGTCTATAATATCCACCCCGTGAGCACCGTAAGTCCAGTCCAGGGCGGGCAGGCCCTGACGTGACGGTATAGTGTTAAACTCCTCTTCACGGGACGCAACAATTTTAACCGGTCTGCCTCCGGCCTTTTTGGACAGACAGGCCACCAGCGGTTCAAGATTAATCCCGGCCTTGCCCCCGAAGCCTCCGCCCACATAGGGCACCACAACCTTTATCCTGAAATGGGATATCTTGAAGGATATGCTCATCAATTCCTGACTGCAAAGAGTGACTGGGCAGATGTGTAAATACAAATATCACCGTTCTTTTTCCATTCACCTCCCATGGCAGCCTCCTCTATGGTGTCAATAGTCGGTTTGTAGCCTGTACGAACCTCACCGTTTACCTTGACAGATATCTCCTTTTTCATACTTCTCCCTCCCCGCCGCTTAGAACCTCTCTCAGCATCCTCTTTAGTTCCTTAATACCTTTTATATCCACTATTGTTCCGGGTGCCTGCATGCCGCTTCTAATGGACACTATAAGGTCTGTTCCTCCCGCCATAGCCTTTGCTCCGGGTTGGGTAAGCAGTTTTACTGCCTCATCGAGGGTGGCGGGGTGCTGGTAGTCGAAATAATTTAACAAAAATGTCCCTCCTTTCCGGTTGTTAGGGCTAAACAAAGAAGTGAATTTTTTATCTATTTCACTGAGTTCTTTAAAGTTTCCTTTGTGAAGTATTCACAAAAAAGCCCTTGGTCGATTATGTAAAAAACCGGTACTAAATAAAAGTACCGGCAGAATATTCTAAATTCCTGTATGTTTCGTCAAAAATTACTGGGGTTCATTTTTCTATGGTAATAAGAACGCTTTTTCGGGTGTTAGGCAAATAATATCCTCCGCTCACATATTCCAGGCTTTCGGATAGCCACTGGCTTAGTTCCTGCTCCTTTTCGGCAAATATTGGAAAATAGTGCCTGAAAAAGTCTGCCGCCTCCTCCATATCATAAAAGGGCTGCCCGAACTCGCTTTCAAATATATGAACGCTGTAGCTTAGCCCCAGCCTGTCTAATACTGGGACAATTTCCTTATAGCAGGGTTGTTTTAGTTCGCTGTCATCAGCATCCAGCCTTTGCGCTAAAGACTTTATATTAAAATCGTTTTTGATGTCTTCGGAAGGAATAACCAAAAATACATATCTCCTTGAGTGCCGCAGTATTTTTTCCATTAATGCTTCCCGGACAAGACCCATAACATAGCACAAGAATACTGCATCATATTCATACCTGTAGGGCAGGTCTTCAAAGGAAAGGCTCCTCAGCCCTATATTTGTAAAGCCCAATCCCTCCACTCTTTCCCTGAGGGCAGAAACAGCCGGCACCGATATGTCAATAGCCTCCACCTTCTGATAGCTACCTACCAGTTCCATGGTGAGCGACCCGGGACCGCAGCCTACGTCCAGTACCGAATCGACTCCGTCAAGACACGGGCCGACCATATTCTTTATTCTCTTGTAAAAGGAGGTTGTTTTTTCGGCTTCCATATACCATTTAATGCTCTTTGAGTTCCACGGGTACCTCATATCCCGTTCCCCCTTAAGCCCTCCAACACCCTTCCGGCAAGATGACTTCTATTCGCTCTGGTTACTTCAAGCAGCCAGACATCATCCCTTTTCCTGATA
Source organism: Bacillota bacterium (assembly GCA_028686075.1). GTDB lineage: Bacteria > Bacillota > Clostridia > Ch29 > Ch29 > JAAYEV01. Next base: position 21,253 of record JAQUCT010000011.1, on the reverse strand, counting down.
TCGTTTAGAAAAGGTAAGTTAGAGGGTTTTATCACTCCTAGTACCGTTTTTGGGCTGTCCAGCAGTTCCACAACTCTGTCCTGGAACCCAAAGGCTTTCTCCTCGAAAAACCCCAGCTCATCCATAATCACAAGGTCCGCAGTACCGGCAAGGCTTTGTTCCAGTATTTCTGTTCCGATGCTCTCAAAGGTCTGTGTAACACCCGCCCATTGGTCACCTTTTATTGTTCCTATTATCCTCTTCTCCGGCAGGGGCAGAAGTTCCATAGGAAATAGAGGATGAATGTAATAACCCTTAACTGCTCCGCCTATTACATAGGGTAGGGTATAAAACCCCGCTGTACTTATGCCTGTGCGAAGAAACTCCGCCATCACCCGGCTGACAATGGTACTCTTACCTATATTGATTGCACCCGTAAGAAAAACGTTGGACATCCTGTACCCCCCTGCATAAGGCACTTTCAACCTTCGCGCTATACTTTTGCGTGTATAACGCATTATAAAAAAAATTGCTTCTCCCTATACGCTCTACTTCTCCCCGAAGTATTCTTCAAAATATTCCTGCATCATCCTGTCCGTCCTGTCCCTGAAGGCAGCAAACCTTTCCATAAGAAGCACGGCATCTTCGGTAATCCGAGAGCCCCCCCCGGCTCTGCCCCCCACCCTTCTTTCAAGCAGTTTGAACCCCAGCCTCTTTTCCAGGGATTTTATAAGATGCCACGCCTGGGAATAGGACATACCCATTTCCTCCGCTGCTTTTTTTAGCGAACCGGTTGTCTCAATACGGGTAAGTATCTCCATGGGCCCGTCTCCAAAGGCTTTTCCCCCGTTATCAATCCAAATCTTGTATTTCAGCTTCAGCCCCGGCATAATCTCCACCCCTTGGTTTACGTTTTATTTCCACATCCCTTCCGTTAAACCTTTAGTAATTATCCACAAAATACCTTGACCTGTTAGGTGAAATATATACATAAGGGACTGTTATTTGATGGACAGTAAACGGGGCTATATAGATAGGACCGGAAGAAAGATGTTATAAAAATTAATGTGGGACAAAAGAATAATCCCTTGTCCCACCTGTTCAATCACTTTACTGCTACCGCTTTCTTGAGCATATATTTACTGATCTGTTTTATGCCGCCGGCGAGGGAAATGGACTTGAACAGCTCATCCTTGTGCTCCCTGTCCCAACATGAACCGGCCAGCACCGTCATAGGGCTGCCTCGCCAGCCCTCAGGAAACATCGGGGTGGATGGTCCCACCATAATTACCTCACGGGCCCTTTCACACAACTCCAGCAGGCCGTCAATACTGCCATTTACTGTGGTGGTGCCGCTTAGAATAACCACATCACAGGTTGGTATAAGTTCCGGCTGCTTCTCAATGGGATGCACCTCAAAATCTTTTTTACAGTGGCCCATTCCCTTGTCGAAAACAATAAATTCCTTAACTTCTTTAGATATCTGCACCGCCAGGGGGCTTATAAGTCCCACCATGCACACAGTATCCTCCGGCCTAAACTCTATACCGAAGGGCTTATCCTCATTATCCTCCGGCAGCTGCTGCGAGCAGGCGGCGGCCGCCAGTACCGAAGCGGCAACCGACCGCTGCAGGCAATCATCGGTAGAAATGCTTAGCTTTGCAATATCCGATGCGGGCCTTCCAATCACTTTCTTTGCAAAGGGAAAGGCCGAACAGCCATGGGGCAGCTCCTCGCGCAGTACATAGGATACACCTATATTGCCATTATCCAGTTGGCAGCCTATCAAAGAGAGGCCAATAACCAGGTCGGACACCGTCCTGCCCTCCAGAAAGGGCTTAGCTGCAGCCAGTACTTTTTCCATAATCATGGGCTTTCCTCCTTGTTTTCTTAGGTTTAGTGCCATGTTTATTCCATAGCCTCTATATAAATCACATCGTTAATTTTTCCGCCGGCTATCTTCAAGTCGGGGAAGGAGCCGTTAACAGCACCGGACAGGGTCCCTCTTATCTCGCCTGTTGCTCTCTCATCCGGACCTACCGGAATATAGAATTTATCGGTGGCCATATACCTGTAGGTTGCACCTGTGTCCCAGCCCACATTGGCAATAACCTCGGCAGCATTATAAATGGAGCCGCTAACCACTGAATATATGGCTTCCCCTTCCGTCGTGGTGGCAAACAAGAAGTCAGTTATTTCGGTACCGCTTTCCGGATTGTAAAGCGCCGGGGACGCATCCGATGTAAAGTCGATTATCGCATAAAGCCCGGCAAAGTCCTGGGCGGAGATTGTCTGGGTTCTGCCGTCATTGTTTGTTACGATAAGGTCACCGTTACTGCCCTTTGTGAGGAAGTCCAGTGCATAGGTAATGGGATAGGCGGCCACGGTATCGCCATTATACTCTATATCCTCTGCAGCCGGCTTGTTATCCGCATTGTAGAAACCTTCCCGGGAATAGTTTAGTGTGTTTTGAAGAATAACAATACGCCCTGCCGGAACCAACTGGTCAAAGGGGACCATTGTTTCTTTATAGGTAGGTGCTGATTCCTTGCCCTTTTCCCCGGCGGCGTTCTCACCGGCTGCTTCTTCCCTCTGTTCTGTACCCGCAGGCTCTTCCGGTGCCTGCGGTGCTTCGCCGCTGCTGCAGGCGGCCAGTACAACCATCATGGAAATAAGTAATAACGCTAAACCTAACTTTTTCATAATAATCCCTCCAGTTATTTTTATCCTAAATTTGGTGCACAAAAACGTATATGACCTATACCCGATTTTGCATCGTATATTTTAGTTTCCACTCCATAGGTCTTGCTAAGGTTTTTCTCGGTCATCACCTCTTCCACAGGACCTTGAACCACCATACCTCCAAAGCCCAACATTGAGACCCGGGTGCCTATATCCCATACATGGTTTGGAAAATGACTTGTCATAACAATGGTCATTCCTTTTTGAGAAAGGTTTTTGATAGTACGCAACACCATGGCCTGGTTTTTGAAGTCCAGGTGCGAGGTGGGTTCGTCAAATAGTATAATCTCCGGCTGCTGGCATAGGGTGCGGGCAATTAGCACAAGCTGCCGCTCGCCACCGGAAATATGGGTATAGCTTTTGCCCGCAAGGTGGGCAATGCCTAACTCCTCCATAATGCTTAATGCCAGCCTTGTATCCTCCTCCGACGGTGTCTCAAACAGTCCCAGGTGAGGCGTCCGGCCCATCCGCACCACTTCCAGCGATGAGTATGGAAAGGGTGCGCTGTGCTCCTGAAAAACTATGCCTATGGTTTGTGCCAGTTGTATTATGGACATCTCTTTTATGTTTTTATTATTAACAAAAACGGAACCCTCCTTTAAGGCGTATGTTCCGTTTATACAGTTTAGCAGCGTAGTCTTGCCGCAGCCGTTGGGTCCTAAAAGGCACAGGCATTCCCCCTCCCGGACGTCTATGTTTATATTCTCCCATACCGATTGGCTGTCGTTGTAACCGAAGCTGGCGTCTTTTATGGACAGCTTTACGCTCATCAGTTCCACCCTCCTCTGGTCTTACGCAGCAGATAGGCAAATACCGGCGCACCTATAACCGCCGTTAGGATACCAAGCGGAATCTCTGTTGCGGTAAGCAATCTACAGAGGTTATCAATCATTATGAGATACCCTGCGCCAACCATCATTGTTGCCGGAATAAGCACCTTATGGTCCGGTCCGACAATCATACGGCAAAAATGCGGTATTACCTGCCCTACCCAGCCTATTATTCCGCAAAAGGCAACGGCGGTTGAAGATATGACGGTGGTACAGACAATAATAATTGCTTTAAACAGCTCGTTGTTTACACCCAAAGCTCTTGATTCCCGTTCTCCCATCGAAAGTACGTTTAGTTTCCACCGCACCATATAAAGACAGGCAATAGATACTATAATTGGTATCGCCGCGATCCCTAAGTCCTTCAGACTAACGCTGCCCAGACTTCCCATCAGCCAGAAGGTTATGGCAGGCAGTTTTTCCTCGTCATCGGCTATAAATTTGATTAATGACAACATAGCCTGGAAAAAGGTTGATACAACCATGCCCGAAAGCACCAGCATCAAAATGGGCGTCACCTTGTATATATGCGCCGTCAAATAGGTAATGACCACCGCCAGCAAGCCGAACAGGAATGACAGTGCCTGTATTCCTAATGCAGGAAGCTCCAGTATCAATCCGGTGGCGGCACCAAAACTTGCACCGGCAGAGACACCCAGGATAAAGGGGCTGACCAAAGGGTTCTGGAACATCCCCTGGAAGGAAGCCCCCGACATTGAAAGACCGGCCCCGACCAGTGCCGCCATTATTGCCCGGGGAAGGCGCACCCTTATTACAACCGTTTCAACTGTATCCGTCCAAAAGGTTTCAATGGGCAAACTAAACAGTCTTTGTCCCAGTACGCATATTACCTGGTTTGGAGGTACCGAGTATCGCCCCAGGAATAGGGATATGGTAAAAAGAAATATCGGGAAAGCTGCCATCAATGCCCATTTGAGTTTAGATGGCTTTTTTTCGATATACTCTATACCTGCTTCCGGTATTCTCTCTGCAGGGGTATTCATCATAGGTCAGGTTCATCCCCCAATCTTTCATACCAGCCGTCCAACACCCTCTGGGCCTGTTCATCGGTCAGATCGTATTCATAAAACTCTTTGTAGTAATACTTAATTTCCTCAATCATATCGATATCTTCGAACAGCTCGGGTTGGGTTATAGCAGCCAGCCAAAGCAGCATAAGAGTGGTTGTGGTACCCTTGTCCAGGAAGAAAACACCGGCGGGTATTCTGTACAGCTGCTTATTCTTAACTGCGCTTAAAGTCTCCCACAGTGAGCCCTCCTTATACATGCTCTTTATCACAAGTTCCGGATAGTTCCCGTGATTATCAACCAGAATTAAATCGGGGTCCCAATCAAAAAGCTGTTCCTTTGTAACCTCAGGGAAGTTTCCGGCACCGGCCTCCGGTCCCACCAGTTTGCCGCCGCACAGCCATATTTCATAGTAACGGTTATCCAGCGGATATGATGCAAGAATGTTTTCACCCCAGGTGTTACCCCAAAAAACCGTCTTGCGCTGGTCATCGGTGAGGTGGTGGGTACGCTGGTAAAGCATCTCTATCTTCTCGGTGCAGTACTCACCCCATTTTTCCGCTTCTTCCACCGCCTCGCCGCCCAAAACATCCGCTAGTGCCTTAACCGCTATGGTGGAGCTATCTATATACTCATCCAGGTCTTGCGCCATAACATCCTCCACCGAACTAAAGGGGCCGGTGTTCAGCGTCAGTACAATGGACGGAATGCCCACCGCTTCAAACTTTTTCAACTCGTTACCGTTATTGTAATAGATAACCAGATCGATTTCGCGGCTTAAGTAGTCTTCAATATTAACAGAGGAGCTGGGGTTTGCACCTATCCCCTCGTAGTTTGCCAGGTCGGGATTTGTAAGCAGTGCCAGCGGATAATTTGTGGTATGCCCACTTTTTGTCATGGCAATCCGGTCATGCCCACCCAGCATAAACACCATCTCGTAGGACGGACCGGTCATGGCGGCAATGCGGGATGGGTTGGCCGGAACTGCTACTTTCCTACCTGAAAGGTCTGTTATTTCCCTGGTGTCTTTAACATCTCCGACCGGCGACACCGTAGCGCAGCCGCAAAAATTGAAAATTATCAGTACAATCAGAACAAAAGACGTGGTTTTCCTAATCATAATCACCTCTCCCAAAAGCTTTGTTAATACACCCTGTGGTTATTCAATTATGAAATTAATGGCTGATAGACTATATGTCATCCACCGGCCGCCGGTGCCATTTATAAAAGCAGTAAGACCTATGGGACAGTCGCTTGTTATACTGTTGTAGGTCATCCCATCGAACATACAAAAGAAATCAACCGAACCAAAGTACTTTGAATCGCCCTCGGATGTTGAATACTCCCCATTCTTGCCCTCATTTCCAAGCCCGTTGGTGCCGTAGTATTCTACTTCTGTTATGGTGCCGGACAGGTCCATATCCATTCCTTCCAGCTTGGCAAGCATAGTCTGGTAATCAATGCCAAGAAAACGCCCCTCATAGGTAGCCGCACCACCCTGGTACATGAAGGAACCGTCAAACATGCCGGTGGCAACCCTGTCATCTCCAACTTGGGTTTTTCTCATAAAATCGTCCATGGTAAGCTGCCCTATCTTTTCTCCGTTCTTTTGGATTTCAACGCTAAACTTAGCGGGTGTCGACACCAGATAGACATTGACCACTCCTTTGTTGAAACTGCTTCCGGCAGCGGCTCCACCATATACGTGCCTGTCATCCAATACCACCGATTGGTACTCATCGTTCTTATCGGAAAAGGCGGCAAGGTACAGACTGTCTACATCCGTTAGGTAGGAGACATAACCGTCCACCGCTTCAAGAAAGATACCTTCAACATCCGAGAGGTCCTCACCGGTAATATCGGCCAAGGTAGCACCGTAATAGTACGTACCGTCTATCTTCCTACCGGCCATTACTTCCTTTATGTCGCTATAGGCATACCCGGCTTCATTCAAGCTTTGGCCGTCAAGGAATATGTACAGAGGTTCCCTCTCAATATCATCTGCCGGATGGGCCGGAGCATCTTTATCCACTGGCTGGCCCTCTCCCCCGGAAGGACCCCCGGAAGCCGGTTGGTCGGTACCGGCACAAGCAATTAAACTAAACATAAGGGCCGCTGTAATAAGCAGCAACGCTAACCTCTTCATTTGTCTGTTCCCCCTAAAATAATAATTATTAGAAACACAAAACCGGTGCCTCCGTTTTGAAGAGGTACCGGTATTTTTATATTGGCCTGGCACTCCTTTTCAAACGCGGAAGGCAGTTCGGTTTCCCTTACCACCCATCGGCTGAACGTTCATAGCATAGAGCCTTAAAACGAACAACTCGGAGGCAATATATTTGTTTGTAAACAGTATAATATAGCAGTTCCGCGCTGTTGTCAATTGATCTCTGTTACTTGGACATTATCGCCATGACCCTTCCGGACAAGGTACGGTTCTTTGTCCGTTTTTGCTTATCGGTCGGATCGTTCATCCGCCTTACCGGTGCTTGGCGAAGGCTGCCTGTAAATAAGGTACGCCCCGGTAAGCACCAGCAGTGCTCCTATTACCTGCCTACCTCCAAGCACATCCCCAAATATTAGCCAGCTTGCAATAAGTGTTGTTATGGGTTCGATAAGTCCCAGTACACCCGCTTCCCCGGCTTCCATCCTTTGGAGGCCCATAATATTTAGAGTACCGCCTAAAGTTGTGGATACAAAGGCAACCCCTAAAATCAACAGGATAGTCCTTGCATCCGGCTGATAATAAATCCTGTCCCTAAAGAACAAAAGAGTTGTTATAATGAGGAATACGCACCCGAAGGACATAGAATAAAATGCTGTTATAAAGGGGCTGGACGAAACCAGTGCCTTTTTTACGTATATGAAATAGGTGGCAAAGAAGAATCCCGCAGCAAGGCCAAAGATGCCTCCCAGCGTCATACCTGGCGCAGCCCCAGTGGTCCAGGACATGAACATTACCCATACCCCGGCGACACCCAGCACCGCAGCGATGGTTTTACGCTTTGTTATCCTCTCCCCCAGGAAGACTCTTGCCAGCACAATTATAAAAAAGGGAGCGGTATAAAGGAGTATCACCGCAACGCTTGCAGAAGTCATCTGTATAGCGGAAAAATAGCTCATCTGGTACAACGTCCAATAACCCAGGCCAAACAGGGCAAAGAAACGTAAGTTTTTCCTGGGAATAAGAAACGCCCTCGCACCGTCGTAGTAAATTATAACCGGCACCATAAGGGCACTGGCGGTTGCAAGTCGCAGTATGGACAATGTAAAGGGGTCGATTACCGGGCCTATGGCCTGCACGAATATGCCTATAAAGCCCCAGCAGATTCCCCCTGCCAATACCAGAGTGATGCCCAGCCTTCTTTCCTTTTCCTCATCCCGGGGGTTGTCCTTTTTTAATGTGCTCATAGTATCGCCCCTTTACAAGAAATCCGTCCCTTTGTATCTGCTTGTGCCCAGTACTCTCGATGCCTTGTCCCCCCGTCAACTGGTCAGGATGACACGCTAGGGGTTATAAAGTCTAAAGAACCGTCCCTTATCCATGTCCTATTTTTGAAGGTGGTCGGCGGGTATTATGGAGATCTCGCCTTTTTTGTCCATTACCTTCACCATTTCAAAACCGGTGCCCCTAATAAAGCTGGACACGTTGTTCCTGTAATCCTCCAAAAGGGCTACCCTCTCCCCGGTCTGGCTGTCAATGTATTCCCCCAGTATATAAAGGCCCCAGTCACCATCCCATTTGTATTCTTCCTTAACCATCCTGAAATACCTTGCCGCAAAGTACTCCGCCTCAGGAATACTGTCGGTATCGGTAACAATCGATTGGAGCAGCGTCTGCACGTAATTAACCCTTATAATGTCACCGCTGTCGGAGTAGTCCACCTCCGCCGACTGGTTTAGCCACAGCCAGCTGGCGTCCTCCTTTACACCGTCCCAGGCCCGGTTCCAGTACGCGTTGTAGTGGGTCAAAAGACCCAGCACCCTGTCGAAATGTCCATCCTTCCAGAGGAATATATCCCTGTACCGAGCGTTAAAGAAGGCTCCCAGCATCTCATCCTGCACCTGTTCTACCACTAGCAGCTTGTTTTCCAGGTGGGCATTGCTTAAAACAGAAATACCGGTAACCGGCAGCAGGTTGGGTATCTTACCCATGTACTTAAGCCTCCCGCCGTCCCTTATGTAACAGGCTACCAGTGCCTCCTGCGGCTGCAGTGACAACGCAACCAGCACCTCGTCCCCCCTGCTTGGAAGCAAATTCTCCTCCTCAATGAGAACATCCAGTTCGCCGCTGTATGCCTTCCACCTTATATAGCCGGTATTATCCAAGGTTATGTCCACTATGCTTTGGACGGACTTTTTGGCCAGCGGCTTTAAAACGCTGCCGGTGCTGCGTACCATCGGATAGGGTATACTGCCCTCATCGCGGCTTTTTCCCGGCAAGCCCCTGTACCTATGCCAGGCAAAGGCAAGGGCTGCGGCAATGACAACCATCGTAAAGAGTATTAGTACATTTCTTCTATTATACTTGAAAGTCTTCATAAAAACACCACCCCTTATAACGCATCCGTAGAAAATTTTCTTACATCTACGCGTTTCAACGAGGCGGGGAATATACCCACAGCCTGTGTAATAAATTGTACCCGCCACCTAAGAGATGGGGAACATTTCCGCCTCGTTAAAATTTATTCGTCTGGATGGTTGTTAATGCTAACTATATACAACGAAATAACAGCATAATTTCCTTTGTATGTCATTCTGAAGAAACGAAGCCTGAAGAATATGACACGCTGGAAAACATAAAGTTTTAAAGGTATTATTTATATAAAATTTCCTAACTCACTTTAGGCTCCTGCTTCCGGGCCTTATGGCGTTGGTGCCCTGGCGGCACATCGGGCAGTCCTGTCCGGGAGAATAGGTTCTTACATCCAACGTAAGCACAGCCTGTTTTTTAACGCCAAAGCCAATACTTCCTCCGCTGCGATCCACCAGAAGACCAACCCCCGAAACTTCCGCGCCATACTCCTTTACCACCTTTATTACCTCCATAACCGAACCGCCGGTGGTGATAACGTCCTCCACCACCAGCACCCTTGCACCAACGGGTATGTCAAAGCCTCTTCGCAGTGTCATAACCCCGTCCTCCCGCTCGGTGAACAGAGCGGGCACACCCAATTGCCGCCCAGTCTCGTAGGCCACCAGTATACCACCCACGGCGGGCCCTACCACCAGGTCGATTCTTTCATCCCTATAGGCCCCGGCGATAACCCCGACAAGCTGTGCCGTATACTCAGGGTACTTAAGCACCTGGGCGCACTGTATATAGGTATCGCTGTGCAGCCCGGAAGTCAGTAAAAAATGCCCCTTCATAACCGCTCCGGTCCGGGTGAAAATATCCATTGCCGAATCATTATCCAACAAAAACCCCTCCTTATCAGAGACTTCTGAAAAACTACGCTTTTTTGCTTGTCATTTTGAACATAGTGAAGAATCTTATGACTTCAATAGCTTATAGGTCCTTCGCTATTGTTGCAGCGCACCCACCATATCCTCCACCGCTAAAAAGCCCTGCTGCCTTGCATACTCTTCTATGCCCTCTATTATCTCAATGGGTGCCAGGGGGTTTACAAAATTTGCGGTGCCTATCGCCACCGCCTTTGCGCCCGCAAGTAAAAACTGTACCGCATCCTGCCAATCAAGTATTCCGCCTATACCAATAACCGGTATATCGAGTGCCCCCGCCACCTGATGCACCATCCTAAGGGCCACCGGCTTAACCGCCGGCCCTGACAGACCGCCGTATACGTTTCCCAGCACGGGTTTGCGGCTCCATATATCTATTTCCATAGCCAGAAGGGTGTTTATAAGGGACACCGCGTCCCCTCCCCCCTCTTTGGCTGCCCGGGCGATTTCCACAATATCGGTCACGTTAGGCGAGAGCTTCACAATAACCGGCTTATCTCCGCATTCCTTAACCCGCCTTGTTACGTCATATACCGAATTCGGATTAAGGCCAAAGGCTATACCCCCCTCCTTTACGTTGGGACAGGAAAGGTTTAGCTCCACCGCCGCCACGCCTGAGGGCTCAAGCCTTTCCATAATGGTGCAGTACTCGTCAACGTTCGCGCCGGATATGTTTGCGATTACGCATATCTCCTTTTCCAGAAGACGCGGCAGCTCCTTTTCCAGAAAGTAGTCCACGCCGGGGTTTTGCAGCCCGACGCTGTTAAGCATCCCCGCCGGTGTCTCCACCGTTCTCGGTGGCGGATTACCTACACGGGGCTTTAGCGTAAGCCCCTTTACCACCACCGCACCCAGCCTTTCTAAGTCATAAAACTCCCCGTACTCCTCGCCGAACCCAAAGGTGCCCGATGCGGTCATGACCGGGTTTTTAAGCTTCAGTCCTGCTATGTTAACGCCTAGGTCCACCTTACTCATCCCAGCAAACCTCCTCGCTCCAAAAGACCGGGCCGTCCTTGCACACCCTTGCATACTTTCTGGCTCCATCCCTATCTTTTACTGCACAGCTGCAGCCAAGGCAGGCCCCTACACCGCAGGCCATCCTCTGCTCCAGCGACACCTGGCAGCTTACCGAATTATCCCCGGCAATCTGTGCCACCCTTTTAAGCATCTGCCTTGGCCCACAGGCAAATATAATGCTTGGCCTCTGCTCCTTCAAATGCTGCATAAGAAGGTCGGTTACAAAGCCCCTGTATCCGGTTCTGCCATCCTCGGTAGCAATACTCACATCCGGCGACCTTTGCTGCAGTTCTTCCATCAAAAAGGTTTCATCCATAAAACCTGCAAACACCGCCGCCCTTTGGCGGTATACTCCGGCCAGCTCCACCAGGGGTGCGATGCCTATGCCGCCGCCCACTAGGGCAACCCTTTGGTGGTCAGCCTTCACCTCAAAACCGTTGCCCAAGGGTCCCAGTACGTCCAGCAGGTCCCCCAGCCTGAGGGAGGACAAAAACTCGGTGCCCTGGCCCGTAACCCGGTAAACCAACACAATAAAACCTTCCTCCTTTTGGGTATAGGAAAGGCTTATGGGTCTTCTAAGGAGCGGGAACTTGTCCCCACCGCATCTGATATGGAAAAACTGCCCCGGCAGCACCTTTTCATAAAGTCCGGGTGCATAGAGTTTCAAACTGTAGACACCCCTTGCTATAGGTTTATTCTCAATCACCGACAGCTTGTTAGGCTTCTTCATAGGCTTAGCTCCTCCCCCATCGAACCTAAAATTTTTCCCGGATATCCATGCCCCTATTCTTGATTGCACCGGTTATATCATCCCTCATTCTCAGCACTTCATCACGGGTATATCTTTTTAGCTGCTGGGCTGTTATGTATTCGGGTTTCTCTGCCAATTTGTATGCGCCCATAAGTGCGCGGGAGGAATTCACAACCGCCCCCAGCCCGTTATCGTCAAAGGCGTTGGCCACGGCGGTGCCGCCCGCCCCCTGGGCACCGTAGCCGGGAACCAGCAGCGGCGTATGGGGCATTATATTCCTTAAGTCCTCCAGTTCGCCGGGGAAGGTGGCACCCACCACCGCTCCCACCGAGCTGTAGCCGTATTCGCCTATAAGGTCTCTTCCCCAGTCCGCCACCTTTCTACCCAAATACTGGAATAAATATTCGTCCCCCACCTTTAGGTTCTGCAATTCCCCCGATGAGGGGTTTGACGTCTTAACCAGTATGAACACTCCTTTGCCTCCCTCGATGCAGGACTTAAGGAATGGCTCTATCGAGTCGTATCCTAGGAACGGATTTAACGTTACTGCATCGCATTGGAAGTACCCGTGAAAATGGGCGTCCCTGTAAGCCTCCGCCGTTGAGGATATATCGCCCCTTTTCACATCACCAATAACCAGCAGGCCCCTTTCCCTTGCATAATGGGCGGTCCGATGGTAGGCTCTCAGTCCTTCAAGCCCCAGGGCTTCATAAAAGGCTATCTGTAGCTTTACCGCCGGAACGAGGTCCGCCACAGCATCAATAAGGGCTTTGTTAAACTCAAACACTGCCTGGCATAAGTCTCCCCCAAAGCTGTCCCGTAAAAATTGGGGTATCAACCCCGGCCGCGGGTCAAGACCCATAACCGACGGGTTACCCTTCTTTTTTATACTCTTAATAAGTCTGTCTGCAAACATATAAGCCGCCACCTTCCTTCCTATATATAACGCACTTAAAACTTTATATCCCTTAACGTGTCATCCGGCCCTCCACAATAGTATGCACTACCCTGCCCCAGAGTTTCATTCCGTCAAAGGGGGAGTTCTTTCCCTTTGAAACAAATTTAGCAGCATCCACAGTTATCTCAGCCTCCGGGTCTATTATGGTAATATCCGCCGGTCCTCCTTCGGCTATATACCCTGCGTCCAGTTTAAGCAACTTTGACGGAGCAAGGCTCATTCGCTCAGCCATCTGCAACGGTGTCAGAATGCCCGGCCGTAGCAGGTGCGTTACCGCCAGCGGCACCGCGGTCTCAAGGCCGGATATGCCGAAGGCCGCAGCAGTGTATTCCACTTCCTTATCGTCCCTGTGGTGGGGAGCGTGGTCGGTTGCTATTGCATCAATGGTACCGTCTTTAAGACCTCTTATTACCTCCTCCACGTCCTCCTCACTTCTTAAGGGCGGGTTAACCTTGGTCATGGAGCTGTACCCATCCACCGCGCTGTCGGTAAGGGAAAAATGGTGGGGCGTGGCTTCGGCACTAATCCTAACCCCTTCCGCCTTGGCCAGTCTTACCATCTCCACCGACGCTTTGGTGCTTATATGGGCTATATGAACCCTGCATCCTGTATATCGTGAAAGAGCTATCTCCCGGGCAACCATTGTCTCCTCCGCCACCGACGGGATACCCCTCATCCCCAGCATGGTGGACATATCCCCTTCGTTCATAACCCCGTCCCGGCTTAGCTCCAGGTCCTCGCAGTGGGATATTATAAGGGCGTCCCACATAGAGGCGTACTCCATTGCCCGCCTCATAAGGTTGCTGCCTGATACCGGGTGCCCGTCGTCCGAAAAGGCCGCTGCACCGTACCGGACCAGTTCTCCTATGGGGGAGAGTTCCTCGCCCCTTTGGCCCTTCGTTATGGCCGCTATCGGTTTAACCTTCACACGGCCTTCCTTCTCCGCCTTAAGGTAAATGTACTCCACCATGGCGGGGCTGTCTATAACCGGGTTAGTATTGGGCATGCACGCTATGGTGGTAAAACCTCCCACTGCGGCACTTCCGGTACCGCTTTCTATTGTCTCCTTGTGTTCAAAGCCCGGTTCTCGGAGATGTACGTGCATGTCTATAAGGCCCGGAAAAATAAGCATACCCTCGGCGTTTATCAATGTGGCATCGCCGGCGTTCAAACCGCTACCTGTCTGCACTATCCTGCTGCCCTCAACCAGTATATCCTTCACGGCATCGGTATCGCTTGCCGGGTCTATTAACCTTCCGCCTTTTATCAGTATCCTGTCCATCAGGAGACTCCCTCCCTTGTAAGCATGTACAGTATGGCCATCCTTACCGCCACCCCGTTTGCAACCTGCTCCTCTATAGCCGAGTTATCGCTGTCTATTATTTCGCTTGACATCTCCACTCCCCGGTTTGTAGGCCCGGGATGCATTATTAACACGTCTTCCCTGGCAGCTTCCAAAACGTACTCGTCTATCCCAAACAGCATATTGTATTCCCGTAGCGATGGAAACAAGCCGCTCTTTTGCCGCTCCAGCTGTATCCTAAGCCCCATTATTACATCGGCATCCACAGCCGCCTTTTTTATATCGTGGTAAACCTCAACCCCCATTTTTTCTATTCCCTTTGGTATTAGGGTTGCGGGCCCCGCCAGCACTACGCGGGCACCCAGCTTTGTAAGGCCCCATATATTGCTGCGGGCCACCCTTGAGTGCAGTATATCCCCGGCAATTACCACCTTAAGCCCTTTTAGTGTACCCTTCTTCTCCCTTATGGTAAACATGTCCAAAAGTGCCTGGGTTGGATGCTCGTTTATCCCGTCACCGGCGTTTATCACGACGGCGTTAAGGTGATTGGCCAGCAAACGATGAGCCGCCGTCATCGGGTGCCGCATAACCACTATGTCAACCCCCATGGCCTGCAGAGTCCTCGCGGTATCAATAAGGGTCTCTCCCTTCATCACGCTGCTGGCGGATGAGGAAATATTGGTGGTGGTGGCACCCAGGTATTTTGCCGCCAGTTCGAAGGAAACCCTGGTGCGGGTGCTGTTCTCGTAAAACAATGTAACCAAAATCTTTCCCATAAGATAGGTGGTTCTTTTATTCTTTGTTTCCATTATGGGTTTCATAAGGACTGCTGTATCAAGTATCTGCAGTATATCCTCATTGCTTAAGTCTCTTATCCCCAAAAGATTTTTTATCCTCATTCACTCACCTCCACTTTTTGAAAACCAGGGGGACGGTTCTTCTGGATTCCTCCCCCCATACGTCAAACAAGGTACCTGTCCCTTTGTTTGACCAAACAAAAAGAGCAGTAGCCCACACCTCTTTTTTCAAAGGCATGCACTATGCTGCTCCTTTATCCGTATCCAAATTTTTCGCCGTCAAAGCAGAACCAAAGGTTTGCAATCGGCATTATAATTCCCCCTTCTTAGCCTCACCGGACCAAATTAAAGGACTTACTCGAAAATCTCATTACTTTAGCTATGGGAATGTCAAATCTCTACAATCAACACCGAGTTTTCTCCGTCAACCTCTTCTAGGTTAACCTTTACGATCTCTTTCTTGGATGTGGGAACGTTTTTCCCGACATAGTCCGCCCTAATGGGTAGCTCCCTATGCCCCCGATCCACCAGCACCATTAGCTGTATTGCCGACGGCCGGCCTATATCCACTATGGCATCCAGTGCCGCCCTAACAGTCCTGCCGGTGTACAATACATCGTCAATAAGCACCAGCTTTTTGTCGTTAATATCAAAGTCTATCTGGGTAGCATTTACTATTGGCAGTTTCGCAATGGTACTAAGGTCGTCGCGGTAAAGCGTGATATCCAGAATCCCAAGCGGAAGGTCCGCACCCTCTATATCCTTTATTTTGCCCAAAATCCTTTTTGCCAACGGCACGCCTCTGGTTCTAATGCCTAAAAGCGCAAGGTTTTTGGTGCCCTTATTTCTTTCAAGTATCTCATGAGCTGTCCTTGTGACCGCCCGGTCTATGGTCTTCTCGTCCATTATCACCGCTTTGACCTTCATATTAACACCTGCCTTTTTTTATAATAAAAAAACTCCCCCGGTACCGGCAAGGAGCTGGTTCTCGAACAAACGACATCCATTAGTCCCCTATCTCATTCCTTGCCGGTATCACCGTACCAACTTAAAGGAAACTGCTTATTAAATTTATGATATCATCCCTTTCCCCCGTTGTCCAGCATTTTTTTATCTCAAAATTTATGCATACCGCAAAAATTTTGGGTATTCCGTTATCAGTGCCATTTATCACGAACTAGAAATTAATAAGTTCCTTACCAGTCGGCAAGGAAGCACAAAACTGGACTTTAACACCAACAACATTATGAAGCTGCTTGTGTTCTCAAGATTGCTTGCACCTGCTTCTAAAAAGAAAGCTTTTGAAGGCAAAGAACGCTACTTTGAGAAAACTAACTATACCCTTGACAATGTTTATCGCTGCCTATCCTTCCTTAACAAGCAAAGCAGTAATCTCCAGTTATGGCTCAACGACAGAATAAAACAACGTTACGGACGTGATAGCAGCCTTGTTTATTACGATGTAACCAACTACTATTTTGAAACAGATAAAACAGATGGTTTCAGAAAGAAAGGTCCATCCAAGAAACACAAGCCAAACCCGATTGTACAAATGGGACTATTCATAGATAACAAGGGTATCCCAATTACATATCAGTTATTCCCAGGTAACACTAATGACTATCTGCCTATCGTCCCAATCTTTCACGCATTAAGAAAGAATATAATCTGGGAAAGGTAGTGGTGGTTTCAGACAAAGGAATGACCACAGGAGACAATATCTGGTATACTTTATCTGCCAAAGATGGTTATGTGTTTAGCTTGTCGGTACGCGGAGCTAATAAAGAGTTAAAAAAATGGGTTCTAAACGATACCGGATATGAGTGGCTCGGAAAGGAATACAAAAGAAAATCCCGTCTTTACCCGAGAACCATTCAGGTGACTTCTACGACTGGCAAAAAGATAGTGAAAACTGTGCATGAAAAGCAAGTTATATTTTACAGCGAAAAATATGATAAGAAAGCAAAAGCTGAACGTGCCGCTGTTATTGCAAAAGCACAGGACCTTATCGCTAACCCCGGTAAATATACGAGGGCTACTTCCCACGGTGCGGCAGGTTACATTAAGAATATTGACTTTGACAAGGAAACCGGTGAGATTTTAAATACTTCAAAAGCACTGGTGCTTGATTTAGAAAAATTAAAAGAAGAAGAAGCTCTTGATGGCTACTATGCAATTGTTACAAGTGAATATGAAGAAAGTGCAGATAATATTATCGATATATACAGAGGGCTGTGGAAAACAGAGGAATCCTTCAGGGTTACGAAAAGCGACCTGGAAGCACGTCCAGTATATGTTTCAAAAGAAGACCATATTCAGGCACATTTTCTCACTTGTTTTGTGGCAATTGTCATCGCCAGAATCTTGGAAATGAAAATAGAATATCGTTACAATATCCCACAATTGCTTGAAAGCCTGAAAAAGTCTGAATGCACACACTTGAAGATGAATTATTATATTTTTGATTATTATGATGATGTATTAAGTGACATTGGGAAAGAATTTGGTATTGATTTCTCTAAAAGAATACGAAGCCTTGGAGAGATTAAAAAAGTTTTAGCCGATACCAAAAAATAAAAATACACTACAACTTTTTGACAAAATGAAAAGCCCTGTAATCCTTTAATCGCAAAGGTTACGGGCTATTTTTCTCTCTTTTTGCTGCAAAAGAAAAGAAACTATTTTATCAGAGGTACAACCCCTTTTCCATACTTGTTCAAACACCCCTTGAAACCGGTTTTCATATTATGCGGTTAACATCAGATACGGGGGCAGGTACCTTGTGTGACAGGGGACGGTTCCTTGTGACACGGATCGTATCAATCCTTTTCCCTGCGTGACAACAACCCCGTCCCCCATCCTCGGCCCGTCCTGCCTCCGGCCTTTCAGCATACCACTAACGTACCCATCCCGCTCCCAGCTCTCCAGCACGCCCTTATCGACCCTGACAATCCCGTTCTACTCCCCATCCCGCCGGCATACATCGGATTTTATGTTAACAAATGTGCCAGCAGCTCCGTTCCCCCGGCATACCCCCTGTCACAAGTTTTCCCCTTGACAGCCTAAGCCACAGGATTGTATATTAGTCCATGTGATGTTAGTAAGCACTTACATTAAAACGCAAAGGAAGGTGCGGCATGGGCAGACCCGGCAATAGTAATATTTCTAATATTTGCGGCGGGCATAGGGCTGTCCCGTGAAGGAGCGGGGATGGAAGAAGCCCAGGCCGAAAGGCCGGTTCCGGTGGAGGTTGTCGCGGTAAAAAGAGAAGATATGGTGACAGGGCTTGCCTACAGCGGCACGGTACAGGACGAGTATTCCGCCATCCTGTCCGCCAAGGTAAGCACCGATGGGTCCCGGGGCGCCATAGACGTGCAAAACGCCATAAACAGGATAAAGGACAGACTGGATGGACGATACTATCGGTGTATCGTAATCCAGGTTGGACAGTTGCTGGATAAACAAAGCCCCCGATACAGCTTGTAAACTGCATTAGCCGGCTGTAAAATATTGGACGTGTTTCTATGCGTACCTATGTGACACCACCCCCGTCCCCATGACATACTATGGGATGTATTGTTCTGTGATGCTCTGTACATATCCATCCTTTGTTACTATTCTAAACGGTGGCACAAAGTCCGAATATTGCTCAAGGTGTTCGAGAAACTCCTCTAAGGTTACGGATTTATGGGTTATTTCCATACCCCAATCGATTATGTTGTATTGAGTATTTTCCGTTACTTGATGAAACATGGGGTAGTCATGGGGTTTGTGTATATAGAACCCATTTGGCAGGTCGTCAGGGTCTATGTTAAGCTCCTTTAACCTTTCTGTATCATCAAGGGTCAACCATTCAATCGGGTATAAATCAAATGAGGGTTTAGAGTACTCATCGGTTTCAAAGTCTGAAATAAACCCTATATAATGGCTTTCCGGCGTTTCCAAAAAATCCTCTGCCGAAGCCGAATACTTAGGAACAAGTTCATTAAGAGATACGTACTGTCCCAGGCCGTTATTTATATAATCCATAGCGACCTGCAGCGGATCAATGAGCCATGGTTTATGTCCCTCATCCACTTCATCTTGTAAATCCTTATAATAATCTTCGATCAAACCGTCGGTCTTCGGTGTATCATAATACATATTGCCATTTCCGTCCATCCAGCGCTCTACACACCATATTCCTAAATCTCCTTGAACAACCGGCTGGGATAAAAACAATTGGCAGGTTTCTCCCGTTGATAAGGGGAATTTCACTACAACATGATTTCCGCTATAGGTTTCTTTGGGCAGAAGTCCCTCTCCTTCAAGGAACATGCGCAGTGCTATTTCTTTGCCTGCCGGCGTGGAAAAGTCTGCTTCACCACTCCAGATAGTGCCTAAATACTGCGGAACGGCATCTTCATAGGAAAAAACCAACACCGGCTTTCCCATACTAGCCTCTTCGGTAATCCAACCGTCAATTTCATTCATACCCCCTGCCAACACAACCTTGCTAATATCATCAGGCTTCAGGCGATATTCAAGGCTCCAAATCTCTAATGTGGATGGAAGCATTCCATCTAAGGATGCTATTTTTTCAAGCTTTGTAATTTTAGTCTCAACAATTTCAAAATAGTAATCGCCGGTGTCGTAAGCCGCGATTGTTTCCTCAATGAACTTATTAGCATAATCCTCCACTGTTAATTGTTCTTTTTGAGGATTGCTCATAAGACCAATGAATACCGCAACCATCACCACAATTGCCACAACAACAACCCAAAAAGCCGGCTTTTTGTAGTTTAATATATTAATAATGCGTCCCTTTGTATTATTCTCGCCAAAGGCAAGGGGACAACCGCCTATGATTCGTCTGCCCGTAGACAGCGACAGAAGGGAGGTCGAATAGTCCTTTTTTATCGCACTGCCCATCTTTTTAATAACGCTTTCATCACAGGATAGCTCCATATCCTCGCCCATAAGGAAGTAAGCTGCCCAGACAAGCGGATTAAACCAATGAATACATACGACTAAAAAGGCAAATATTTTTATAATATGATCGAACCTTTTAATATGGATTTGTTCGTGCTTAATTATATAGTCCCTTTCACTTTCAGAAAGGCCTGCCGGAAGATAAATCTTAGGCTTTATTAAACCAAAAATAAAGGGCGTTTTAATGCCGTCCATTTGATATATATTGTCAAAAATTGGTTTTGCAGATTTTAATTTAAGATATAACTTTACGGCTGTAAAAAGGCTGTAACAAAATAATACTGCTATACCAAACAGCCATATTGTCCTGCCCAAAGTAATCCATAGCTGCATAGGGTTTACACTGGCGCCAATGGCCGGTGCAGGCAAGGAATTATTTGCGGCTTTGTCTATTACCGCAATACCGCTTTGTATTTGCGGTGTCTGTGAATACATAATATCAACGGGTACCGTTTGTGTGTTAACGGGTACCAAGCTAAATACACTTTCAAAGGAGAAGGGAACTATAAGCCTGAACAGTACCACAAACCAAAGCGCATATGCAAAAACTTTTGGTGCTTTTTTAAGCAGCAGCCTGGCTACCATAACAAACAAAATAACGTAACAAGAAGTAATGCTCATATTCAGAATTTGCAAAAACAATTTATCCATTGCTATCCCCCCTGTGCTCATCGATCAGCCTTTGCAGCTCATCAATTTCCCTATCGCTTAACCTTTTACTTCTTGTGAATGCGGCTAAAAATCTGGGCAGCGAACCGTCAAAGGTTTCCTCCACAAACTGTTTGCTTTGCCCGGCATAAAATTCATCCTTTTTTACCAGGGCCGATACCACGCTATTTCTGTTTTTAAAGAACCCTTTGTTCTCGAGCCGTTTTAGCATGGTATAGGTAGTGGATTTTTTCCAGTCCAGCTCCACCTCGCACAGCTTTACCAGATCCCCCGACGGGATAGGCCCGTTAGCCCAAATAATATCTGCAAATTTTGCTTCGGTATCGGTAAGTTTATATCCTTTCATTCATACTCCTCCTCGTAGTCTACATAATATAGACCAATCCACATATAGTTTACAGGCTGTAGACCCAATTGTCAAGGAATAAAAACACAGGATTCCCGCATTTGAATAAGCCACAAGGTACGGTGACCTTGTGGCTTATAGTCAATGCTCACGTCGGCTGATAATCTAGAAGCCGGTGTACTTGTCATATATCCTGTACAGGAATACGGCGGCTTCCGCCCTTGTGGTATTGCCCAGGGGATTTAGCTTATCGTCGCTGCCCACTATCAAGCCTTCCTCTATAATCTTTAATTATCTCTAAATACCTCACTTATTCTTAGGATTCCGTTTAACATAATAGAAGCTTCATGGATATACTTTGTAATGCTTGAATAATATGGGGGCAATGGAGCAACCTT
>JAQUCT010000052.1 GCA_028686075.1 Bacillota bacterium | reverse complement strand
CGCCGGAGGATTTCTTCTCTTCCTCTACCTTTTTGCCATCGACTATCACCTCATCCGGTTCCTTATCAAAGCTGTAGTCGTCGGTATTCACATAGGCGGTTTTGATGGTTCCCTGGCCGGTTACATCGGTGGCACTATCGAGGGTTAGCGTTTCTATTACGGTGCCCCTTTCGGTGTCTATTTTAGTCCCTTCCGCCCCACCGGACACTTCCAATTCCCCTATACGTGTATCACCTGTGATGCTAACCTCAACAACGGTCTCTATGATTACCCAATCAAAATCCCCTTCCAGTTCAATGCTCTCGCCGGGATTTAGCACCAGCACCTGCACATCGCCAAAGCCATCACCGGTAAGGTCCTCCTCCTGAAGGTAGCCGCCGGATTCAAGCACCACATTATCGATGTACGTATCACCCCTGGCGACAATCCTTACCTTACCATCCACAACGTATACTATTACTTCCTCAAGCGACGAGTTGTTGAACACCACGCTATCTTCGCCGCCGCCGCTTACTATCGTCCTTCCCTTTACCACAATACCGTCCGCTTCAAAGTCGCCATCCCCGATACCGGCGGTAAGAAATAAGTCGCCCTCTATCACTAGGTTTTGAAGCGTTACATCAGAAACACTTACCGTTACATTTCCTGCTACCGTTTGGCTGCCCTCTTCCGGACCGTAAGTTCCCGGAGCATTGTACAGCGTACCCACCGCCTTGCTTAGCAGTGCTACTGTCTCCGCCCTGGTTATGACCCTATCTGGTTTGAAGGTGCCATCCGGATAGCCGCTAAAGTATCCTTCTGCTACGACAGAGTTTACATATTCCCTGCCCCAGGAGGCAATGGAACCCGAGTCGTTAAACCCGTCTATCCAGCTTTCGTTTTCGAGGCTGGCAAGTCTTAACAGCTTGTACAATATAACTGCTGCCTCCAGCCGGCTTATTTCCGCAGCAGGCCGCATTGTACCATCGTCATATCCGCTTATGTATCCTGCCGCCACCGCCTTTGCCACTTCATCGGCAAACCAGTCTTGTGGTGATACGTCAGAGAAATCTAACTGAGCCTTAGCTGTCAGTCCATAGGCTCTGTTCACAAATGTAATGAACTCTGCCCTGGTAACACCCCGTTCAGGTTTAAATGTGCCATCATCATAGCCCGAAACAAGGCCTTTTTCGCTCCAGTCCAGTACCTGGTCTTTAGCCCAATGCCCTTCTACGTCGCTAAATCCTGTCCCCTGCTCATTGGTGGCATTATCAGCGTATGCTATAAAGCTAGTAAAGCCGCTGCCTAGGATTAATGCAAGGGCAAGCACACAGACTATAAGCTTTTTAGAATAAATCCTCCATTTAAAACAATTCATACACAGCACATCCTCCTTGTTCTTTTTTTGTTACTTATGAAGAATCAAAAAACCTGTCGACTGGCGATCAAAAATCGCCATGCACGACTGGCCCACCGGGTATTGCGAGAATCCCCCTCCCTGCCTACCCGGCTTTTTCAGTCAAAACCACAGGCTGCCTTTGGCAAAGCTCGCCCACTACATCTTATTGATACTGGTAATACCATTGAACTTATCCGACTTTCTCTATCACCCCTTCCATGATGATAAATATATGCTCTTTATCATCGTCCAAATTTAAATTTTTAAGAACTCTTGTTATATTTTTGTCTGTGAGACGTTTCAATAATTCCCCCAATTCCGATACAAAGGACCTGTATATGACATCTCTTATTCCTTCAACTTTCTTTGCACCGTCCGGAAGCTTATGCATCGCCTGCTCCATAGGTGTCAGAAACCCTTGAAGTTTTATTATTATAACATCCCCTATAATCTCCACCGCGGTATTCTCAGGCCCCTTACCGAACGCCTCCTTGTACCTCCCGGTAAATTCACGTTTTATCTGTGCGGCAATACTATTGTAAGTATTTATGATGTATCTCCCCCCTCGATAACACCATATTTACAGGCGCAAAAGTGCCCGTCCATTTCGCGCCCGGCAAATGAGCCCCCCAGTGAGCCCCCCAGCATAATATGTATAGTCGTAGAATTACCTATTGTGTGAATAAATATCGGAATGTGGAACTTTTCAACATTTTATTATTTATTTGGGTTATTGAAGTATTCTATATGCAATCCGTAAACCCTCTTGCAATCATAAAATACTTCTCGAAAAATTCCACTGTATACATATGATACCACAAATACACCGACAAAGCCGGTCGGGAACATACGTTTTATATTCTAATTTAAAGGAATATATCAATTTATGGAGAAATATACCAATTAAATCGCATGTCACTTGAAGTATTCTATATGCAATCCGTAAACCCTCTTGCAATCATAAAATACTTCTCGAAAAATTCCACTGTATACATATGATACCACAAATACACCGACAAAGCCGGTCGGGAACATACGTTTTATATTCTAATTTAAAGGAATATATCAATTTATGGAGAAATATACCAATTAAATCGCATGTCACCGGTATCCTGGTGTGATGTTATGAAATCATTTGAGGAAGGTGATGAAAATGATTGATGTGGCAATACGGTTTGACCCCCATCAGGCCCGCTGGATCAGGGAACGTAACTGGCATCCCAGTCAACGTCTTGAGTTTCTGGAGGACGGCTCGCTTATCCTTACAATGACCGTAAGCAGTCTGGACGAGGTCAAGCGATGGATGCTGGGCTTTGGTCGCCACGCAGAGGTCTTAAAGCCTAAAAAACTAAGGCAGGCCGTGGCAGAGGAGATTAAGGCTATGGAATATATATACAATTGAAAGGGACTTGTCAAAGGGACAGGTGTGTTAGGTTAGGTTAGGTTAGGTTAGGTTAGGTTAGTGTAAAATTGACAAAACAGATTATGACATATAGAATTATAACTAGACCAATTCTCAAATAATGTTAATTTCAAAAAACAGCTTGGCAAGCTGCTCAGTATTGATACTCATATCACCAGCATAAGAATGAAAAAGAATATTTTGCATATCTAACTTAAATTTATCAAGGGAGGTTTGAATGAACCTATGGAAAAAAATAACGCTCTCTTCAAAAGATATGAAGGGAACCCTATTATTACCCCTGTCAAATGGCCCTATTTGGCCAATGCCACCTTCAATCCTGGTGCGATAAAACACGATGGAGAAACCCTGCTCCTGGTACGGGTGGAAGATATGCGCGGTTTTTCACATTTGACCATCGCCCGCAGCAAAGACGGCAAAACCAATTGGCAGATTGATGAAGAACCCCTCTTAAAACCTGAACCCAGCATTGAAGAGGAGCAGTGGGGGCTGGAAGACCCCCGCATTGTCTACCTGGAGGACCGGCAGCAATATGCCATTACTTATGTTTCTTTTTCCAAGGGTGGGCCCACAGTTTCTCTGGCTTTAAGCGATGATTTTAAGACTGTCGAACGCCAGGGGGCGATGCTCCCCCCTGAGGACAAGGATGCTTCCTTGTTGCCTAGGAAAATTAACGGTCGATATGTTCTTATACATCGTCCTATAATCAGGGGTGAAGCCCATATCTGGATTTCTTTTTCACCGGATTTGAAATACTGGGGCGACCACAAGATATTGATACCGGTACGCCCGGGCTGGTGGGACTGCTCCAAGGTCGGCCTGGGACCACCGCCAATCGAAACTAAAGATGGCTGGCTGGTCATATATCACGGTATACGAGTTACGGCCTCAGGCAGTCTCTATCGGATAGGCCTGGCCTTACTGGATCTAGATGAGCCCTGGAGAGTTATCAAACGCAGTGATTGCTGGGTTTTCGGTCCCCGTGAACGCTACGAGCGAATTGGCGATGTGCCGGGAGTAACTTTCCCCACCGGAGTCACTGTCGATAAAAAAAGCGGGGAGCTTCATGTTTATTACGGAGCCGCCGATTCCAATGTCTGCCTTGCAACCGCTAAGCTAGACAAACTGGTAGATTTCATTCTAAACAATAAAACCCCGCATAAGGGCGAGTTGTGTTAAGTGAAAGTAGCTATGCTGGCCCCAATTTCCTGGCGTACTCCGCCACGACACTACGGCCCCTGGGAATGGGTTGCCAGTTTACTTACCGAAGGTTTGGTACGACAGGGCGTGGATGTGGACCTCTTCGCCACCGGCAATTCTCAAACTTCAGCGCGTCTGCGCTGGGTTGCTGCCCGGCCCTATTCGGAAGATCCGGAAATGGATGCCAAGGTTTGAGAATGTTTGCATATCGCAGCCCTTTTTGAAGAAGCAGATCAGTACAACCTTATCCATAATCATTTTGACTTTTTGCCCCTTACCTATTCGTGATTGGGTAAAAAAGCAATTCACAGTTGAATTAATGGTTCAACGCTATCTGAAAGTTTACAGCAAAATAATACAAAGAAAATGAGGTGAGCAAATATGGTTGCTCATAATTCCATAAATCATTTAAAAATCGCCTTTATCGCTACCTACCCGCCACGGCAGTGCGGCATCGCTACCTTTACTGCCGACCTTTATAATAGTCTTAAGGCTCTTTACAGCGAAGACGAGCATAACGACTGCCGGGATTATCTGCAGGTAATCGCCCTTAACAATGACTCTAAAGAATATAACTACGGCGACGAAGTCAGCTTTAAAATCAGGGCACCGTATCAAGGCGATTACCGCCAAGCTACTGATTTTATCAACCTTTCTCCGGTGGACGTAGTCTGCCTGCAGCACGAATTTGGGATCTTTGGCGGCGAAGACGGCAACAACATTTTTCCCCTGCTGGGTGCTTTGAAAAAACCTGTAGTCACAACCCTGCATACCGTCCTTGAGAAACCCACTGCCGGCCAGCTAAAAACCTTGAGGTGGATCTGCAATCGGTCTACCCTGGTGGTGGTGCTGGCCGAAAAAGCGGTAACACTGCTGCAGGATGTTTACCAAGTACCGAAAGAAAAGATCGTAAAGATACATCACGGAACCCCGGACTTACCTTTCCTGGACACTTCTTATTATAAAGAACAGTTCCAGGCCGAAGGGAAAAAGGTGCTATTAACCTTTGGCCTCCTTAGTCCCAACAAAGGAATTGAACATGTTATTGCTGCCCTGCCGGAGGTCGTGGAGGAATTTCCCGACACATTATATTTTGTCCTCGGAGCGACTCACCCCGAGGTCAAGCGGCAACATGGTGAAGAATACCGCCATTCATTGGAAAAAATGGTAAGAGATAAGGGTCTGCTGGACAATGTAGTATTCTATAATCAATACGTCACTATGGAACGCTTGCTGCAATTTATAATGGCCGCCGATATTTATATTAACCCTTACGTTAACAAAGAACAGATTAGCTCCGGCACCCTGGCTTATGCTCTGGCCTGTGGCAAGGCCATTGTTTCAACGCCCTACTGGTACGCTGAGGAACTGCTTGCGGACGAACGCGGCTTTCTGGTACCCTTCCGTAACAATAAGGCTATTGGCGGGGCTTTGATTAAACTGCTAAATAACGAAACCCTGCGGGATCGAATGCGGAAATCCTCGTATGAGTATGGACGTCAGATGATCTGGAGTAAGGTAGCCAAGGCGTATACCCGGACATTTGAACAGGCACTCCTTAATTACAGGAGTAGCAAATCTCGCCTTATCCGCAAGGAAAACGTTGGCGAAGGTGCCATTATGCCCGATGTTAAATTGACTCACCTGCGCATCCTAACTGACGATACCGGGCTATTCCAGCATGCTGCTTTTTCAATTCCTGACCGCTTCCACGGCTACTGTATCGATGACAATGCCCGGGCTTTAATTGTAACAATAATGAACTGGTGCCTCTTTAAGGACGAAAGTATCATCCCCCTGACACATGTGTACTTAGGTTTCCTTAATTACGCTTTTGACAGCCAAAGTCAGCGGGTACGCAACTTTATGTCCTACAACCGCCAATGGATGGAAGAAGTAGGTTCTGAGGATAGCCACGGGCGTACCATCTGGGCTCTAGGCTATACCATAGCCTACCCTCCCAGCGATGCAATCTTGGGCCTGGCCAGCCGCCTTTTCAAACAAGCAGTTGGGGTAACCCCTTCCTTTACCTCCCCCCGGGCCTGGGCTCACACTATAATGGGTTCCTTGTATTACCTTAAACGCTTTAGAGGAGATACTGAAGCGCAGAGCGTGATCGAAAAGCTAAGTCAAAAACTATTGGGGCTTTTCCAGGCCACGGCCCGAGAAGAATGGTTCTGGTGTGAGGAAGTTGTCGCCTATGACAACGCCCGCTTGCCCCAGGCCCTGATAGCTGCCGGAGATTACCTGGCTGATGAAAAAATGCTGGATACCGGCTTAAAGGCCTTAAACTGGCTAATTACAATCCAAACCGACCCTGTAAAGAAACACCTTTCCCTTGTGGGTAATAATGGGTGGTACCGATACGGTGGGGAAAAAGCGCGCTTTGATCAACAACCTTTAGAAGTAGCTGCGCTGATCGATGCTTGTTACCAAGCCTACCTTGCTACCCAAGAGACACACTGGCACAAATATATGGATTGGGCTTTCAATTGGTTTTTTGGCAATAACGACATCGGTCAGGTTGTCTACAATTTCACCACCGGCGGCTGCTACGACGGTCTCCAGCCTGGAGGGGTCAACCAGAACCAGGGTGGAGAATCTATAGTCTCATTTTTGCTGGCCCTGCACCAGATGCAGCAGCCTGCCAGTTATATCGCTGTTGAAGATGTTGAAAAAAGCACCGGTCAAGGGTTGTCAACTGCCCCTGATCCAAAGGAGCATCTAGCCGGCCGGGCATAAGAATAGCTTATAGGTTGCTGTTTTTGCCCCGGGGCAGGTAACACGTCGCCTGCCGGCAGCAAAAAGAAAATAACCACTATTATAGCGAAAAAGGAGTGATTAGCTTTTATGTATGCAGTTATATTAGCCGGGGGCAGCGGCACCCGGCTCTGGCCCTTAAGCCGAACACAATTCCCCAAACAATTCATTGATTTTACTGATAACGGCCGTAGTCTTTTCCAGGAAACAATAGCCCGTGTTAAGAGCATTATTCCTGAAAACCGGATTATCATTGTTGCCAACAGCGAACAGGAAAACAATATCAAACACCAGTTGGACCAAATGGGACTCAAAGAAGTCGTTTTATTAAAAGAGACCCGGGCCTGCAATACGGCTCCCGCCATTGGCCTGGCCGCCTGGTATTTGGCAGGTATAGCCGCTAAAGACAAAGATGCTATTATGGCAGTACTGCCCTCCGATCATGTTATTGCACCCGGGCAGGATTTTGCCAAACTCATTAACCGGGGCTGCCAGGCAGCCGATGCTTACGGCATTGTTACCTTTGGCATCAAGCCTGATTATCCCGAAACGGGCTATGGCTACATTCTCAGCGGCCAACAGCTGGATGGGCAGGCATTCAAAGTAGAAAAATTCATGGAAAAACCGGAACTGGCACTGGCGGAAAAATATATCAGGGATAAACGTTACCTCTGGAATAGCGGCATGTTTGTATTTAAAGTACGGGAGTTGATGGCCCAATACCGCCGCTACCTGCCTTCTTTGGCTGACGGGCTGGACAAAATAGATTATAAAGACTTTAGTAATCTGGAGCATGTGTATAATTCCTTTGACAGTGTTTCCATCGATTATGGTCTCCTGGAAAAAACGACCGACACAACTGTTATTCCCGCCGGTATCACTTGGAGTGACGTGGGCAGCTGGGACGCCGTTTATAAAATTTCTCCTAAAGACGCCAACGGCAATTATCATAAAGGGCGCATCATCAGTATTGGTTCCCGAAATACTCTTGCCTTTTCCTCCAAACCCTTAGTAGGCCTGATTGGTGTGGAAAACATTGCTGTTATAGCAACTGAAGACGCTCTCCTGGTCTGTGCCAGAGAAAA
This sequence comes from Bacillota bacterium, assembly GCA_028686075.1. Lineage (GTDB taxonomy): Bacteria > Bacillota > Clostridia > Ch29 > Ch29 > JAAYEV01. Next base: position 1,925 of record JAQUCT010000052.1, on the reverse strand, counting down.
ATCCCAGGAAGTAAAAAATCTGGTGGATAGGCTTGAAAGCGATGGTGCCTCTGAATACATGGTTCACCCCACTGTCCACCGCCCCTGGGGAAGCTTTACCGTGCTGGTGGACCAGGATACATATAAGGTAAAGAAAATTGTGGTAAACCCGGGCAGCCGTCTCAGCCTGCAGAGCCACCGCCATCGTTCGGAGCACTGGCTGGTTGCCAGAGGACAAGCACTGGCTACCGTTAATGACGAAGAAAAACTGTTTGAGGAAGGAAAACACATTTTCATTCCACAAAGCGCCCGACACCGTCTGGAAAACCCGGGTAAAGAGCTGCTGGAAGTCATTGAAGTCCAAAAAGGCGATTATTTAGGCGAAGACGATATTACCCGTTACCAAGACGATTATGGACGAAGTGGGACTAAGACTCCTGAACAAATATTTAAGCAATGGATGAATTCTGAAATAATCGACGCTACAAACAAACGGGAACTCCGGGAGATTGAAAACAGCCCGACTGCTATTCAGGAACGGTTTGGCTCTGAACTGGTTTTCGGCACAGGGGGATTAAGAGGAATAATAGGTGCCGGACTTAACCGGATGAATATTTACGTAGTGCGTAAAGCCACCCAGGGACTGGCTGATTATATTAATAAACAATACCCGGTAAACTCAGGGCAACAGGTAGCCATCGCTTACGATACCCGCCATTATTCACGGGAATTTGCACAAGCGGCAGCCCAGGTACTGGCTGCCAATGGAATAAAAGCTTTAATTTTTGCTGATGCCCGCCCTACACCCCTGTTGTCTTTTGCTATCCGCGAACTGGGATGTGCTGCCGGGATAGTAATTACAGCCAGCCACAACCCCTCCGAGTATAACGGGTACAAAGTTTACCAACCTGACGGGGGGCAAGCGGTATCCCCGTTTATTGATAAACTCACAGAGGCTATTACTGACGTGGATATTTTCAGGGACGTCCGTAACATTTCCGTTCAGAAAGCCAAAGCCCAGGGACTGCTGGAAATTATCAGCCCCCGGCTCGACAACCTGTACCTAGAGCAAGTTGCTTCACTTTCATTGAGCCGGCCTAAACAAAAGTTAAAGGTTGTATTTACTCCTTTGCACGGTACCGGCTCCTGCTTTATACCCAAACTTTTAAAACAGACCGGGTATATTGACCTTTTTGTAGTAGAAACACAAATGGTTGCCGACCCGGGGTTCCCGACGGTAAAAACCCCTAATCCGGAAGACAGAAAATCATTCGCAGCGGCACTGGACCTGGCCAGACAAGAAAAGGCTGACCTGGTCATGGCTACCGACCCTGATTGTGATAGATTAGGCTGTGCTGTTAAAAATGAAAAAGGAGATTATGATCTTCTAACAGGTAGCCAGATTGGTGCTCTGCTACTGGAATACCTGCTGGGACGTTTAAAGGAAAAAGACGAGTTGCCTGCCGGCGGCGTAATAATAAAAACGATCGTTACCGATGATTTAGGAAAGAAGATTGCTGCTTCTTACGGTGTTCACACGATCGAAACATTGACCGGCTTCAAATATATAGGTGAAAAGATAAAAGAATTGGAAGCAGCAGGTTCCCCTGATTTTCTTTTTGGTTATGAAGAAAGCTATGGCTACCTGGCAGGAACGTTTGTCCGGGATAAAGATGCCAACATAGCCGGCCTGCTGATAGCAGAAATGGCCGCCTATTATCAAGAATGCGGACAATCGCTGCTGCAGGTTTTGGAAAACCTTCATCAACGGTTTGGTTATTTTAAGGAAGAACTCGTCTCACTGGAATTAAAAGACGAAGCGGCAGCGGACAGGCTTATAGCTGCCTTAGACCGTCAACCACCTCAGATTGAAGGAGTGCAAATAGTAGAAAAAAGAGATTATCACCGTAGCAAATCCTGGGACATTCTCAACAACCGGACTCACA
>JAQUCT010000051.1 GCA_028686075.1 Bacillota bacterium | reverse complement strand
AATAATCGTGTAGTCTTGTCAATATTTTTTATTCTTCCCCCAACTGTCCCCAATTTGATGTTTTGCTAACAATGACCGCGAACAAGCAAAACCCTGCAAGCTTAGTATTTGCAGGGTTTTGCTTTTGGTGCGCCCGGCGGGATTCGAACCCACGACCTTCTGATTCGTAGTCAGACACTCTATCCAGCTGAGCTACGGGCGCACAATGACAAAAAAATGGCGGAGAAGGAGGGATTTGAACCCTCGCGCCGCTCACACGACCTACGCCCTTAGCAGGGGCGCCTCTTCAGCCAACTTGAGTACTTCTCCGTATATTTTTTATTAAATTTTACTGGCGGAAGGGGTGGGATTCGAACCCACGGCTCCTTTAAGAGTCACTGGTTTTCAAGACCAGCTCCTTAAACCGCTCGGACACCCTTCCCCTTTAAGACACATAAGTTATTATAGCAAACTATTAGACACAGTGTCAACAGCCAAAAGGGTGCAATTAATGGCTTAACTGCCATACATGGATTATACTGACCGGAGGCCGGGAATATTATTCGACCGCCGGTCAGCCTATTATACTATTTTTTTTGAATCCTTTCAAGACCGTTCATGTACTTACGCAGAGGCTCGGGTATAATCACAGAGCCGTCCTCCTGCTGATAGTTTTCCAGTATAGCCGCCAGAGTCCTTCCCACGGCGAGCCCGGAACCGTTAAGCGTATGTACGTACTGAGCCTTTTCACCTACTGCAGGACGGTATTTTATATCCGCCCTTCTTGCCTGAAAGTCCTCGAAATTGCTGCAGGACGAAACCTCAACATACCTGTTGTAGCTGGGCATCCACAACTCAAGGTCGTATTTTTTCGCAGCAGTAAATCCTAAGTCTGCGGTACACATCAAGCTCACCCTATAAGGAATATTTAGAAGCTGCAACATCTCCTCTGCATCGTTTACCAGGGTTTCCAGTTCGTCATAGGACGTTTCCGGCTCGACGAATTTTACAAGCTCGACCTTGTTGAATTGGTGCTGTCTTATTAGTCCTCTGGTATCCCTTCCTGCAGAACCGGCCTCAGCCCTAAAGCAGGCACTGTAAGCAACATGCTTTATCGGCAGAACACCGGGTTCGATTATCTGCTCCCTGTACATGTTTGTTACTGGCACTTCGGCCGTTGGAATGAGGAAATAATCGGTTTTTTCAACTTTGAACGCATCCTCCTCAAATTTAGGAAGCTGCCCGGTGCCCACCATGCTATGGCGGTGTACCATAAAGGGAGGGAACACTTCTTCATAATTGTGCTTGTTTGTATGTACATCCAAAAAGAAACTTATAAGTGCCCTCTCAAGGGCGGCGGCTGCGCCGCGATACAATGCAAACCTGGCACCGGTAACCTTGCCGGCGGTAGCAAAGTCCAGAATACCCAGTTCCGTCCCAATATCCCAGTGAGCCTTCGATTCAAATTCAAATTTTCGCGGCTCTCCCCAGTACCTTACCGGAACGTTTTCTTCCTCGGTATCGCCGACCGGCACAGATGGGTGCGGAATGTTTGGTATGGAATACATAATATCCTGTATCTGGCCTTCCAGTTCCCGCAAAGTGCCTTCCATCTGCTTTATTTTTTCGGACAATTCTTTCATTTCCTCCAGTATGGGAGCTACGTCTTTGCCTTCTTTTTTCAGCTTTGGTATTTCCTTTGATACGCTGTTCTGCCTGCTTTTTAACTGCTCGGTCTCCGAAAGAAGGTCCCTCCTTTTTTGGTCCATCTCCAAAAGTCTGCCGACGTCTATGTCTTCCCCCCTTTTGGAAAGCCCTTCCTTTACTTTCTCCGGGTTTGTTCTGATAAATTTAAGGTCCAGCATTTAATATCATCTCCTTTAAAAAACTAAAAAACCCTCAATCCCTAAAGGGACGAGAGGTTTCCCGCGTTGCCACCCTAATTGGCCCTTTAACGGGCCCGGCTTTTTGCATTATAACGGATGCAACCCGTAAGAACTCGTTTCGTCCTTCCGCTCGGAGGCGGATTCCAAAGCGTCCTGCACCGGTTTACACCGACCACCGGCTCTCTTTGGCAGGCAGCAACTTTGTACTGAATCCCCGTCATTGCGTATACTGCTATTATTGCTTGATATAAGTTGTATTATAACATAGCGCAAAAAAAAATCAAGCGGCCGCTTTTAACTATGTAGCAGGGGAATATCTCCCCTGCATCAGGCCTCAGCACAAGATTTTCTTAAACCCCCATGCTGTCAGCCAATAATGATAACCCTTAGGCGGGGTGCTGGTTCTCCTCGGGAATCCACGGGCATAGCCCCAAGCATATTTTTGCCTACCCTACTCCATTTCGTCGGGTTTCGAAATAGCAAACTGCCTTCTGCTGTCCAGATAGTCCTGTACTATTCTCAATGCTTCTCCGAATCTCTGGAAATGCACGACCTCTCTTTCCCGTAAGAATCTAAGCGGATCAATAACGTCCGGATCGTCGGCAAGGTCTAGCAGCCATTCATAAGTTGCCCTGGCTTTCTGCTCAGCGGCCATGTTTTCGTAGAGGTCAACCACCGGATTGCCCTTGGATTGAATATATGCTGCCGTGAAGGGGTTCCCCGCCGCCGAAATTGGGTAAACGCCCCTGTCATGGTCCGCGTAATAGGGGTCAAGACCGGCTGCCTTTATATCTTCAATACTTGCGCCCTTAACCAGCTGATATACCATGGTGCCTATCATTTCAAGATGGCCCAGTTCTTCGGTTCCTATATCGTTCAAAGTTGCCCTGGCCTCCGGCGTAACCATCGAAAACCTTTGGCTTAAGTATCGAAGGGATGCAGCCAGTTCTCCATCGGGTCCCCCGTACTGGGTGATTATCACCTTAGCCATCTTAGGGTTTGGATTCTTAATTTTTACCGGGTATTCCAACTTTTTTTCGTAAATCCACATGCTTAACACTCCTCCCCTGCTAGTCTGAAATTGAAGCTGTAGTGCCAGGGCCATGGGTTGCATATCCACTGCCATGGATAGCCGCTTGTTGAATAATAAGCAGTTAACGGCCCATAGTGCCTTTCGTATTCCATTCTAAGCATTTTTGCCTGCTCCACTGCGGTGTTGTATTTCATAAGTGCGTTCCGGTCACGGGGATGGGTATTTAGATACAGATTCAATTCAATAACGACAAAATCCAACGCACTAAGCTGTTTTAAGAGTTCCTCTCTTCTGATATCCATAGTACTGCCTCCTTATTCATATTTAGGGGGCCTGTGGTCCTTATCCGGCCCTCTGTAAGGGCTGAACAATGGCGGGAACAGCGTCCCTCTGCACAGCGCACGGACCGCCGGGAAGGTGGTACACAGCCTTTCGAAGGGAACATAGGCCCTTGCCAGTTTTACGCCCTCAATAACCGTTTCCTGCGGAACACATGGATAACCGGGTGTACCCGGTGCGCCGGGGCTTGGCTCAATGTTTGGAAGATAAGGGTTCCCCGGTATATACACATCTTGAGGAACGTTGTCGTAACAATCCTTGGGGAAAGAAGGATCAGGCTTATCTGGAGTTTTCAACCTCAGATCCATCATTGTGATTTACCTCCTATACTTATTGTTTTGATTTAATGCCCTAATTTCATTACATACTATGAAGCTCATTTGTTTTATGTTAACCCTTAATTCAATACCCGTGTGTCATAAGGAAGCACAAAAACAGTCGAAAATAAAATGCCCCCGCCATATGGCTGGGGACATTTTATTTTATATATATTCAATAGCTTTAACAGGACATGCTTCAATTGCCTTTTGTAAAAGCTTCATATCAAGGTAATTATATTCCTTAACCATGGCCCGTTTCCCATCCATTTGAAAAAGTGCCGGATACATTCTTGTGCAGACAGTACAACCCATACAGGCGGTTTTATTGAGGTAAACACCCTTTTTAAGACGAAGTTCCTCTTGAGGTAAATCTTCATCCTTTACAATTTTCGCAGTAATCCACGAAAATATCAAAATAGAGATAACCGTAAGTATCCAACGTGTAATCATAAATTTAAAGCCCAAAAATTTTGCTTCATTTAGGAGCATAGGAATTTTTACAACCGCCCATGAGCTTAAAATAATAACAACATTCTTTATTGAAGCTCCCTTTTTATGAAGCATTACACAAAAAGGGAATGCCGCATAAATAGGTCCGGCGGAGATGCTGCCAAGAACAAAAGACAAAACAACCCCTTTTGTTTTTGCTTCTTTGCCTAAATATCTGATGATGGTTCTCTTAGGTACCCATGAATCAAGTAAAGCGGTTAATACAAAGATGACTGGCATAATCATCAGCATTTCTTTGATGTAGTAGCCACTGTTTTTCGCTCCCTGCAGGCCAATCTGCGGATTTATAAGGGCCAGTACCGCATAAGCAAAGATAACAGATGTCAAAAACAAATTTGATTTAATGAACTTGATTGCTTTAGTCATAATGTCACCCCCATAGCAAGCGCAATGATAATTGCAAACAAGAAACTAAGCACATTTCGCGTTATAGTAAATTTTGTACCAAACTCTTTCTTTTCCAACGGAAAGGTTGCCACGCCCACCATGGTGAGTGTGGTTAAAAAAGCAACCGATGGCATAATGCCAACTCCTGCTCCTGCCAATGTACCGATAAGTGGAAATGCAATAAAAGCAGGAATCAGTGTAATGGTTCCAAAAGCTGCGGCTGCAATAGTAGCAACATATAAATTCTGCTTACTAATAATTTCAGAAATTTGTTGTGGTGGCAAAATTGCAAGAACCAGCCCAATTGTAAAAATAACTGCCAAAATGGAAAGTGCCATCCCTTTGCCCATGAATAATGCTTTTTTCAGAGTTTCTTTTGTTTTTTCCTTATCCTTCAAAAAAGAGAATACTAACAGTACCAAGGTTACAACCCAAATAGCGATTGTAAAAATATCCATACATCTACTCCTTTCAGTTAATGCTTCGATTATACATACATTTTCGAACTGTTAATAGACACTTATGTTTCTTTTTGATATAATAGCTTGGAGGTTATCGAAATGGAGTTAACAAATCTTTCATTTTTCAATGGCGTAAACAAAACTCTGCTAAATAAAGTATCGGTTGTTTTCCTGAAATATATAAAAAATGAAACAGTATATAGCCAAGGGCTTCCCTGCAAAAGTATGGACATTGTACTGTCAGGGGAGCTGGTTGCTTATTCTTTGACTGCAAACGGGTCAGAAAGTATTGTTTTTGACTTTAAGAAGGGCAGTTCTATAGGCACAAATCTTTTGTTTGGTAATGTAAACAATTATCCTATGAATATCTATTGTACTGAGGACTGTGAACTTTTGCACATCGGAAAACCAGATGTAGAGTTTCTTCTACAAGACCCTCATTTTATGATGAATTTTATAAGAAGTATCTCTTTAAACTCACAGGGAATGAACCGAAAGATTGTGATGTTCACACAAAAAACTTTACGGGAGAATTTATTGGACTATTTTTCTGCGTTGTCAGCAGAACAAAAATCCCAAACCGTTACTTTACCTATTAGCAAAAAACAACTGGCAGACTATCTATCTGTCCAGCGACCCTCGCTGTTTCGGGAACTTAAGAAAATGAAAGACGAGGGACTGATTGAAGTAAATAATAGGAAAATTAAAATTAACGGACAGTAGTAATGCAATTATACAATTACAACAGATGAGCGTTTTCTTAATTGTCTAATTCATGATGGCATAGGAATGGCTAAAACCGCCATTGGCAGAGACGCCCGCCCCTACTTTATGACAGACAAGGGGAGCAGCAACCTAAATGTTGTCGCTCCCCTTTCGTTATGAGAACAAAAAATCAAACACTCACACACAATCAAAAGGCCGCGGAATAAAACAGCAGCCATAGGGCAATAATCAATACAAGAAAACCCCGGAGGTGTAGAAATGAATGATTTGGACGTAGTTTCCCAGCTAGGTGATATGAAGGAAATTGACTACAGAAATACTCTTGCCATCGCAAGCCTTATCGAACTGTTAATAGACAAAGGTATACTGGACCGAAATGAGATAGCAAAGAAGGCAAAGCTTTTGGACGATATGACCGCCGAGGAAATCGCCTATATAAACAAAAAAAGAAGTATTTGAAAAAAGCGGGAGGCACAATGCCTTCCGCTTTTTTATTCCTAAACCGCTTATTGAGTTGTGCGCTGTTGCATAGCGTTCAGCACTTCCTCAAGCCTTTGGAGGTACTGACCGTATTGAGCCCAGTTCCCGGTCTTTGAAGCCTCCTGGGCATTTTCAAAGAATTGGTTTGCGGAGCGAATTAGTTCCTCCAGGCTCTCGCCGGTTCCCTCCGGGATTTCTCCCGGCCCGGCCGGCTCTTCCGATATTCCGGGCTCCTCCGGCACTTCCGGTCCGCTAGGTGGTCGGGTACCCGTATCAGCCTCACCGAATATGGCGGCAAGGGCCTCGGCCAGGGTTTCCTCCATGACTATGGTATCCTGATAAGCCACTATAACCCTTCGCATCTCGGGCAGGCTGTTCTCTCCGGATGCCTTCATAAACATAGGTTCCACATAAAGGAGGGAATCCTCTATGGGTATTACCAAGAGGTTTCCTCTTATTACCTCGGAACCTCTCTGGTCCCACAGAGACAATTGTCTGGATATCTCGGTGTCCTGGCTTATCCTTGTCTCAATCTGCATTGGCCCGTATATCAGTTTGTTTTTGGGTAATTTATAAATAATCATTTCCCCGTATTTGTCCCCATCGTTTCGGGCAACCAGGAAGGCCACCATATTGTTCTTGTTTATAGGTGTATAGGGAACAGTGATTATAAACTCTGCCTCTTCTTTCCCGGGCAGCCTTATTACCTGATAACTTGATTCCAGTTCCAGCGTTTCGTTGCCGTACTGCTCCAGTGCTATGCCCCACGCATCCTCCCGGTTGTAGAACACCTGAGGGTTTTCCATATGATAGTCCCTGAAAATTTCAGCCTGAATATCAAAGAGAGTTTCCGGATACCTTATATGTTCCTTAAGACCCTGCGGCATTTGGTCAAAGGGTTTGAACAAATCGGGAAATATTCTGCTGTAGGTTACGGCCACTGCGTCCTCCTCATCTAAAAGATAGAAATCGGTGGTACCGTTATAGGCATCTATGACTACCTTGAAAGAATTTCGTATATAGTTTGCGCCCCCCGCCATCGGCTGGGAATAGGGATAATTGCTGTCATGGGTATATCCGTCAATAATCCAGTACAGCTTTCCTTCGTTGATAACCAGATACGGGTCGTCATCGTAGGAAAAATAGGGGGCAATTTTATTTACCCGGGTCATTATGTTTCTGTTTATAAGCATACGACTATCCGGAGTGATATCCCCCGAAAACAAAATCCTGGAGGTACCGTGATATAACGCAAAAATCAGCTTGTTTAAGGGAGTTATCTTAATACCTGCGGTGCCCTGGTAAAAGCTGTATTTGTTGTCGTCCCCCAGGGGATAATCAAATTCCTCAGTCTTGGCATTTGCAACTATATAATCATCGGTCAGCTCTCCAAAATACACTTCCGGCCTGTTTACCTCAAGCCCGATCTCGGCAACAGGGGGAATGTCCCTTACCAGAAGCTTCGGCTGGCCCTGGGACGTGACGGTGTTCACCGGAGATAAAACAGCCCCATAACCGTGGGTATACCTTAAGTATTTGTTTACCCAACTCTGTGCTTCCTCCCTCAGATGCTCCGGGGACAGCTCCCTTGCGGAAAGGAATACCTGTGTGTATTCCCCGTCTATTGTATATCTGTCTATATCAATATCGTTAAACCTGTAATAGGGTCTTATACCCTGCAATTGATTGTAAGACTGGAGGGCCGGCCTGTAATCGTTTACTCTTATATTGTCTATAATAGGCTTGTTGCTTTCTATATCCTCAAGGGTCAAATTGTCCGCCGCGCCAAATTCCTTTTCCTGTATCTTATCCAGCCCATAGGCTTTCTGGGTGTATTCAATGCTGTTTTCTATGTACCGCTGTTCCTTCGCGTATTCATTTGGCTCTACTATATAGTTCTGCACAACCATTGCAGCAAGGTTTCCCAATATGGTTATAACAATGAGCAGTGCCGGTCCGTACAGTGCTGTTTTGTATTTCTTTGCATAGGCTGCGTATACCACCAAAATGGCACTTAGAACAGCAGCTACGGTCTGTAGCATATAAACCTTCAACATAACCATTATATCGGTGTATCCGGCCCCGTAGGCCACTCCTCGCGGCGAAAACAGGAGGCTATAACGGCTAACAAAAAACCTGATAGCCAGTATAATGAAAATCACAAAACCCACGGTGGCTATCTGCCGGATTGCAAGGTTTAACATGTCTTTGCTAAACAGGCTACGCCTTCTTGTGCCCACCTCCGAGCTCTCCTGCATCCTGCTCATCTCAGGATTCTTAAGGGCAATCATTGCACCATAGAATACCGCCGTAGTGGCTATCAGAACTATCGCCACAAAGGTAAGCAGTGAAAGAAACTGATTAAGTAGCGGAAGCTTAAATATGTAAAAGCCTATATCCTTTGCAAAGATGGGATCGGTCACGTTAAACTCTACTGCGTTTATGAATTTCAAAATATCGAGCCAAAGTCCCCCCGCCACAACGCTGCTTACAAAGAAAGACAGGACCAGGGACAGAATCAGTATGACCTTCCCGTACCTTTTTTTGTCCTCATTGGTCTCTATATGTCCCGAATGCCTGTAAAAGTCCCTTTTCATATTTATGAAATAAATGTACAAAAGAAACGTCATAAGTGCAAACACAGGGATACCTATTTTGAGCTTGTTTATTATCGCCGCCAGGAATACGCTTGTGTAGCCCACTTCACCAAACCATTGATAATCCACAATAAAGCCTAGAAGTGCGTTCAGCATAAGAAAAAAAACAGCTATTATGCCGATAATCACAAACGTCAGTTTCCTACCCTTTCTCTTTTTTATATCCAAAACAAACTACCTCCCACAGGGATTTTCTATTCTTCAATCAAGAATCCCCTTCTCTTTAATTCTTCCCAAATCCTTATATAACTTTCCTCGTCCCTTACTTGGATTGTGTGAATATGGACTCCACCTGTCAGTGATGATAAAGGCTGTGCATATTCGTCTTCAATGGAATTCATAAAGTCCTTAACATCCTGCCTTGAGGTAATCATCAGAACGCCTCTTTTTTCGCCATATACCGGATGCTCTATTATAACATCGATAATGCTGCCTCCTAAATCCACTATTGCAGTGAGTTCCTGTTCCATCTCCTCATTGGTATGATGCCTGCACGCAATTGTTTTTGTAACAGCCTTGGGCTGAAGGGAATTTGTCAACAAATAACCTCGGGGAGTAGCGATGATGTCTTCGCCCGCCGCCCTTAGTATAGCAATGTCCTGGACTATTACCTGTCTGGTCACTCCCAGACTGTCTGCTAGGTCCATTCCCTTAATAGGACCGGTGGCCGTTCGAAGAATTCTTATTATGTTTTTCCTTCTCTTTGCAGAAACCATAAACTATATACCTACCTTTCCCATGTATGGGCAATTAAAATAATAACATATGTTGCCTAAAAGAACAATTGCGGAAATCAGTATACTTTAAGTCAGCGGATGCCTATAGCTAGACGTGACGGCTATGCCGGTGGATTAGTAATTATTAATGCTAAAAAAGCAGCCTACCCATAAGGATAAACTGCTTTTTAAAAAAGTTAAACCCGGCAGCGACTTACTCTCCCAAGGCGTCTCCACCTCAGTACCATCAGCGCTGGAGGACTTTACCTGTGTGTTCGGAATGG
>JAQUCT010000050.1 GCA_028686075.1 Bacillota bacterium | reverse complement strand
CATCAACGTTTACCGTGTTGGCGTGGTAGGATATACCGTTTTCCAGCCTTACATAGCTAAAGCTGTGGATGCGCCCTATTTGCAGGACCTCGCCCTGCTCCGCCAATTCCAGCCCGGACAAAAGACCGGGTTTCATCTTCTCAATGAAGGCCTCCGCGGTACCCTGCGCCTCATGCCTGCTTATCTTGGGAAATTTCCTTGTGCTGTCATAGTCGTAAGGTTTGTAGTAGTTGTAGCTAAGAATTGTACCCTTGTCGTCCACCCTTACGCTTAGGCTCCCCTCAAGCCTGTCCTTGCTGCTCCAGTCCAGGTACCAGGTAGTCCCTTCGCCTTCGCTTATCGCGTTGTAGTTAAACTCAGAAAGGCTTTCGGGTACCTGTATTTTGGCCTTAACCACCCTTATGGCCTGCTCCAGAGCCTTATCATCCTGTGCCAGGCCCTTTACCGGCATCCAGGACATGATTGCCAACAATAAAACCAAAGTTAAAGATACTGCCCTTCTCAATAAGGTCACCCCGTTTCAAAATATTTTTCTATAGTGTTAGACCCACTGCGAAGGAAAAAGTTCCTGGTATTGGTCCTCAAGGCCCAGAAGGCGGCATATTTTCTCAAGGCTAAGCTCCCGGGCTTCGGGGGATGGCTGTATTTCTCCCGTTGTTGCGGTTGTATAGCCCGGCGGCCTACTGCAGGCCTTGCCCGGCATCGGGCCGTAGGTCAAAAAGGTAAGGCACCTGTCCAGCATGGCCTTTCTTTCGCCCACCGTTTTGCCCCCTTTAAGCCACTCAACTACCCTGTCTTTTAGCCTGTCCCAGCCCAGCAGCTCCTCTTCAAGGCCGTAGACTTCTATAATTCCCTTGCGCCACAGGTCGTACCATTTCTTCTTTTTCTCAAAAAGCTCCAGCTCTTTTTCCTGGAGCAGGTCATCCACAATAATCCGATCCAGCATGCTTAATATTATCAGAGTTTCGTCGGTATTCCCCGAATTTGACATTCAATTATCCCCCCTCACCCTCTACTATATACAACGCATTAATAATATTACATTACTTTACTTGTCATTCCAAAGAAGCGAAGCCCGAAGAATCCGACTTAGGGATAGATCCTTCGCTATCGCTCAGGATGACAACTGTGTAAAATCTTTTTCACGTTATATATATTTATACATAGCCGCCGCCCATACCTCCAAATTACAGCCTAAGATTTCCCAACAAATTCACGGCAAAACTGCTATAAAAAAAAGTTACCCGACACAATACACCATGATATTTGGTAACCGAAAAGGGGAATATATGATAATATGATAGTACGTGAATACACGTAGATACACCAAGACAAATGGGCGAGCATGTGAGCGCACTAGAAAGGACGAAGGGGCATGAAGCGAAACAACTTCGCATTCCTTTTATTCATACTGATTATAGCTGTGGCGGCCGGGTCCTATTTTTCGGGAACAGGCCTTTCACCCCTCCAGCTTACCTGGCGGATTATTGTGGTTGTTTTCCTTATAAACATATTCCTCATAGCAGTGGTTATCCTTATGGAGAAGAGGAACCCCTACAAAACAATCGCCTGGCTGCTAATATTTATTGTCTTCCCCATAGGCGGGTATATACTATACTCTTTTTTCGGCAGGGATATCCGCCAGGATAAGGTGTACAAAAACCTTAAAAGCTGCGACCGCTGCGAGCGTATACTCGAGGCAAACAGCCAAAGGGTATCCGGTGCCGTGCCGACCTGTCCACAACTTTCCACCCTTATAGAAAACACCACCGCACTGCCGGTGCAGTACCGCAACACCGCCAGGGTGCTTACCAACGGGCCCTCCACCTTTCGAGAGATTATTAAGGAACTCAAAAAAGCCCGGCACCACATTCATATGGAGTACTACATAATAAGGGACGACAAGCTGGGCAGGAAAATTAGGGATATACTGATTGAAAAGGCCAATGAAGGAATAGAGGTAAGAATCCTGTACGACGGGGTGGGCTGCCTGAAGCTTCCCGGCGAATTCTTCGACCCGCTCAAAGAGGCCGGCGGCGAAATAGTAGTGTTTTTGCCGCTTAAATTCCCCTTTCTGGACTACCGGACTAACTATAGGAACCACAGGAAAATCCTTATAGTGGACGGAAGAGTGGGTTTCCTGGGAGGGTTAAACATCGGGGATGAATACCTTGGAAAAAGCAGAGCCTTTAATTTCTGGCGGGATACCCATATTAAGCTGGAGGGGGATTCGGTTTATTCAATGCAGGCAATATTCCTGCAGGACTGGAGCTGCGCGGTGGAAAAATCCATCAATTGCACCGACTACTTCCCGCCCCATAATATAGATACTCCAAAACCCATACAGATAGTTGCCAGCAGCCCTGATTCCGAATGGGATTCCATGCAGAAGCTGTACGTGCGGCTGGTCTCAATGGCCTGCAGCAAACTGTACATTACCACCCCCTACCTTATACCGGATGAGAGCCTGCTTACGGCACTAAAAATATCTGCACTTTCAGGGGTGGACGTTAGATTGCTGGTACCCGGTATACCGGACAAAAAAATAGTACACTGGGCATCCCGGTCCTATTACCAGGAATTAATGGAAGCCGGGGTAAGGGTGTACGAGTACAACCGGGGCTTTATCCACGCCAAGGTAATACAGGTGGACAACAGGGTGGCATCGGTGGGTACCGCTAACCTGGACATAAGGAGCCTGCACCTTGGCTACGAGGTGAACGCCATTGTGTACGACGAGGAAGTGGCAAAGACCCTTGAGGGTGACTTCTTCAGGGATTTAAAGCACGCAGTGGGAATAGACCTGGAAACGTGGAAGGATAGGCCTCTACGCAAACATCTGGCTGAGGCGACTGCCCGTCTGTTCTCGCCGCTATTGTAGTTTCTATAGGGCATCCTTAGTGCTACGCTACTATATACAACGCATTAATACTATTACATTCCTTTACTTGTCATTCTGAGGGCGAAACCGGCACGAAAGCTCTTCGTCATCGTCCTTGCGCCGCTCCATGCCCCACGCATCGTTAAAAATTAGCACCCCCAGCAGTATTACTGCCGCACCGGCAAACTGTATTGCGTCAAAGCTTTCACCAAACAGAAAGTAACCCATCAGTCCCGCCATAACCGATTCAATGGAAACACAGGACTCGGTCTGGCTCACCTCTATCCTTTTTACCGAATACATGTACAAGAAAAAGGCCAGCACACCCGCAATCGTTGCAAGATATACAAGGGATAACACTTCCTTGGCCCCCAGGACCACCACCGGCTGCCACGGGAACGAAAATGCGAGCAGGAAAACCGCCCCAACGGCGAAATTGTAAAACACCGACGTAAGGGGGTGGTAGTCCCTGGTTACCCTTTTTGCACACAGAGCAGATATTGATATGAAGAGGCCAGTCAAAAGACCATTTACTACGCCTATCCCGTTCAAGTCAAAAAATGCCGCGTCGTACACCTTAACCAGCAGCGAACAGCCGGTTATAAGCAGTATCAGCCCTACCACCTTGCCCCTGTAAACTCTTTCCTTAAATATTACCGCCGCCAGCAGCGTGGTATAAATGGGGTTTGTATAGGTAAGCATTGACGCAATAGCAAGGGTTGTGTGCTTCATAGCAATGTTGTGGGTAAGATAACCCAACGCCGTGCCAAACAGCCCCATAGGTATTATGTATCTAAGGTCCTTCTTCCTTATGTAGAAAAGCTTCCTGTTATAAAGAAGCATAATAAAAGTGGTGACCAGAGTCATTGCAACTGTACGGTATGTGGACACCTGAAGAGGTGTTAACCCGGCATCGTAAAGCGTTCGAACGAAAAACCCCGCCGTACCCCACGCAATACCCGTTGCAAGGGCAGTGAAATGCCCCTTGTCCAGCTTCATTTGCTTTCCCTTCCCTCTACACCTTACGGTTCTATTCTAGTATCAAGTAATTATACACTCCCCCTAGTGCTTCTGCAACCTTTCTTTCCCTGTCATGGCAGGTAAAAAGGATTATCTGCCTTTCCCGGGCTTCCTCCAAAATGTAGGCAAAAGTGTTCTCCAGGCGGTGCCAATCGTACTGCACAAAGCAATCGTCAAGAATTAGGGGCAGCTTCCTGTCTCCGGATAAGAATTCGGATGCGGCAATCCTTAAAGCAAAATAAAGCTGGTCCACCGTTCCGCCGCTTAAAACTTGTGCCTCAACCCGACGTCCCGTTTCCGGGGCTGTGGCCAGTATCTTCAGGTCCGTGGTAATTCGCAGGTCGGTGTACCTTCCCCCGGTTATACGGGAGGTTATCCCGGTTACTTTACGGTTAAGTGCCGGGGCGAATTCACGATGAACTCCGTCGGAAGCCTCCCGCAGGGTCTCCAGCGCAACCCCCGCCGCTTCCCTTTCCAGCTTTAGCTGCCGCAGCCTGTCCCTTGCCCTTGAAAGGTCCTCCTCCAGGTCCGGCAGGTCGGAAGTGGCCTTCTCCAATGTCTCCATGCCGCCCCTTATCTTTTCCATGCTGCCCAGGAGGCGTACCTCCTCTTCCCTTATTTGCTGCAGCCTCTTCTTCCAGCCCGCCAGGCGTTCCCGCCGGTCTTGGGCGGATGCGGTAATGGCGGCCGGTATTTCGGTAGCACCTATAGCACCGGAGGTGACCGTGCCCCCGGCTGCAGCAGCTTCAACGATGGCCTTAGCGCTTTCCTTCAGCACGGCGGGATTTTCCCCGTCCAGCCTTATTTCAAGCATTTTTTCGGTCTGTTCCAGACATTTTTTAAGCCGGGTGTACCTTTCAAAGCCCGCCGTTTTGTCGCGAAACTCCTCCATGCTTCCTACGCCGGCCCCTTTAAGTATCTCTGAAATCCCTTTCTGCCTATCCGCCAGGTCCCTTTCCTTTTCCGACAATGAATAAAGCAGGTCTTTCCTGTACCTTTCCATGTACTGCCGCTCTGTAACAAGGTCCCTAAGGGCCCCTTCCCGTTCCCGAAGGAGCTTTCTTTGCCTTACCACCCGAACCATTAAATAAAAAAACAGGGCAATGAGCGGTACTAACAATATATTCAAAGATGGGTTCCCCGATGATGCAGCCATCAAGGATGTCCCAAGGACCGCCACGGCGGATACCGTACAAAGACCAAGCGCAGCCTTAAAACGACTGCGGGCAGGCACTAAGCCTTCGTCCTTTGCCTTTGCAATCCTTGCCTCCGCCTCCTCAATATCCCGGGAGGTCTCCTCCACCTTGGAGCGCAATCTTTGTGTCTCCCGCCTGTCCTGGTCCGCCAGCTGCCCCAGCGTAGACAATTCGCCGCTTTCTGCCGGGTCAAACCCGCGGTATTCACTACATTCCTCCAACCGGGCGGAGAGACTTTCACATTCCTCCATAAGTCTTTTTATTCCCTTCCACCTATCCAACAGGGTGCTGTCCTCGCAAGCCCTGACCTTTCTCTCCAGCCTCTCCCTTTCCGCTTTCAATTTCGCAGCCTCGGTTTCCATCTCCCTGAGCTGCCGCCCCGAGACCCTTACGCTTTCCACCGCCGTCGCGGCCTCCTCAAGGTCCTCCTCCAACTCTGCTGCCTTGCGGTACAGCCGGCCGTATTCCTTTGTCTGGGCCCTTTCGGTGCCGATACCGTCTAAGAATTCGCAAATAAGTCTTTCCGCTCTGCCCACCGACAACGACGCGTCCCTGGTGCTACCCAGGCTCCCCAGCCGGGTCTGAATCTCCCGCACAAGGTCCGCATCGCTTTTGCTGCCAAGCTGGCTTATGCTCACAGTATTTTTGTACGCCGCCTGGCCAAGGCCAAGATGCTCCCGGGCGAACAATACTTCCCTTCTTAACCTGTCATACCCGAGACTGCCGGTTAGCTCTTCGCCGGAAACCCCGTCGAATACCCTAACGCTTTCTCTGCCCTTTTCAAGGTTTCGCTCCACTTTATAAAGCCGGCCGTCAATCTGGTACACAAGGGACCCGCCGTACAGGTTTCCGGTCCATGGCCGGTATTTGTCGTATTGGTCGGTCATAACCCTTCGTTTTACGCCGGGCTTTACAAAACCGTAAAAAATAGCCTCTAAAAATTGGTGGAGAGTGGACTTGCCTGTTTCATTTAGCCCGTATATTATGTTGAGGTTATCCCCCAGCTTAAAACTCCTGTCCGCGAACCTGCCGAAGGACTTTATGTACAGTTCCTTAATAATCATCGGCCCATCACCTTCCTGCCGTTTAGTGCATCAAGCCCAATATATAGGGCCCTCTCAAGAACCGCCCGCCTTTCCGGGTCGCTCTCCCCGTCCAATTGTTCCAACAGCCTTGCCGCAAAGGCACCCATTATGCTTCTTTGGCCCTCCTCAATTATCGCGTCCAGGTCATAACCGGTGAAAGTGTTGTTCTTTATTTCTATATGAAAGGCCTCTATAGTCCGCTCCAGGTATGCGGTGTCAAGTTCCACACCCGGGTCTGTGCCCCCCTCCAGCGAAAACCTGAAAAGGTTGGCCTGGCCGTACTTCTTTATTCGCTCCTCCATAGACTTAAGAATGGTCGCCGTATCCCCGGTGGGGTCGGCGGTTATCCTTTCGGTTACAAACTCTCGCTTGGCAACGGGCAAAAAATTAACACCACAATTGTTCCTGCCCACGGTGCCAATATAAACGCCGTGGGTCCCGACCTCGCCAAAGTCAAGGGGCTCGGGACTGCCGCAGTATACGCCCACCTTTTTCCCGCCCTGCTTTATTTCGCCGCCTTTATGTATGTGCCCCAAAGCAGCATAATGCACCCCGCTACCCGCCAGCTGCTCATGGTACACCGGCAGGTAATTCGATACGCTTCCCCCCGGTACCACGTCACAATGAGCCATAAGAATGTTTATCCCATCGTCCTTCGCCCTGAAACTCTCGAGAAGGGGGTCCGCAATACAGTCTTTATCCCACCCAAGGCCCCATACTGTGGTATTATACTCTTCGATCCTCAGGGCACTTACCCGACTCTTTCTGAAAATATGTACATTTTGCTCCCACCGGCAGGTGTTGTAAAGGGAATCCGAAAGGGCCGGGTCATGATTGCCCGGGGCTATGCAAACCTTTGTTTCGGGTATCCTCGCAAACCTGTCGTTAATCCTTTTTATATCCGATACGGTGCAGTATTTGTATTCGAAAAGGTCACCGGCAATAAGCAGGAGGTTTACTTTCTCTGCCTTCGCCGTGTCTATAATCCGGTCAAAGGTCTCCCAAAGCTCCTGCCTTCTAACCCTTCCCACCTCGGCAGGCAGCTTTGACCCGGCAAAGGACATACCAAGGTGCAGGTCGCCGGTGTGCAGTACCTTTATACCATCCATCTTCATCACCTCTTTTTCCAAACCCTTTTTATCTATACACAAAGTGTTAATAATATTACATTCCTTTGCCTGTCATTCCGAAAAAGCGAAGCCCCCTGTCATTCTGAGGGCGAAGCCCGAAGAATCTGACATGCTAGGAAATGTATAGTTTTAAATGCGTTATATATATTCGCCGCCGGTTTTTGTTTACCTCCATTTTCACAATTTTGCCAGACCCTTTCCCGGTTTCTATCACGCCAATTAAGGGATAATAATAGGAGGGAGAAATGGAGACATTCCTCATACTACAGAGGTCTACCCTGAGGTAGAGGTGTGTCCCCATACCTTAAAACAGGGAGGTAAACCGATGACTGTAAAAAGCGACCTGGAAAAGGCCATTGCATCGGAACAGGCGGCTATGGGAACCTACGCAATGTTTGCCGATTCCACCGACGACCCGACGGCCAAGCAGATGTTCCAAAAGATGCAGCAGGACGCCCAGCGTCATATCCAGATGCTAAACGGCAGGCTTAATTACCTTAGCGAGAACAACCCGATGTACAATAATCCCGATGGGCAAAGCCCCCAGGGGCAACAGATCGGACAGTCGAACCAGGACGATCCAAAAATTATACAGACCCAAAAACAGCCAAAGGGCCGGTGATAAGCCGGTCCTTATATCCTCCGAACAAGTTTTTCGCTATTACCCGGTCGGAATCTATATATAACGTGAAAAAGATTTTACACAGTCGTCATCCTGAGCGATAGCGAAGGACCTTGCGATAGCGAAGGATCTGTCCCTAAGTCGGATTCTCCGGGCTTTGCAATCGTTATGGAACAAGTATTACCACCGCTTCGCTCAGGATTATACGTTAGAAAATGTAATGTCTTAGGCACGTTATATATAAATACCAAAGGATAATTTTACAAACAATATATGTGCTGAAATATGTCGAATATAATGGTATAATCGAGTTGACATAATTACAAATAGACACAAAATAGCTACAGGGGGTCAACATATTGAAAAAAACAAGAGGTCTTATTTTTTTATTGCTAATTCTGGCTTTGGCGATGCTTGCCTCAGCCTGCTCCCTCGGGGATATTTTCCCGGTGCTTCAGCCCGCCGGCGGCGATCATGACCAGGGCGAAAACGGCACCGGTGACGGTGACCAAGGTAATGAAGGGCTCGAAGGCCAGCAGCCGGAAGACCCGCAGAACAAGGACGAAGGCTCGGCCTCAGAAGATAACGAAAGCTCCGACACAAAACCCATTGGCAGCTCCGGCATCCTCTACGTCAGTGCCAGCAAGCTAAATATCCGGCAGGACGCATCAAAGGAAGCCCCAATCGTTGGCTCGGCAATAAAGGGCTCTGCGGTAAAGGTGCTGGATAAAAAAGTGGATGAAAGCGACACCCTGTGGTACCTTATTTCTACCGATACAAAGGAAGGCAAGGAGGACGGCTGGATTGCCGCGGAGTATACGGTAGCCGACCGGTATGAGCTGCTGGACGAGACTCTGCGGGAACTGGACTATTCGCCCCAGCCCAAGGTGGACGAATACCCGGGCAATCCAAGGGTGAAGGCAAAAGGGGTTTATGTGACCATTTACTCGGCGGGAGGCCAAAGATTGGACCAATTGATTGAAATGGCAAACAGGACCGGTATAAACACCTTCGTTATAGACGTGAAGGATGACAGCGGGTATATGCTTTTTGAAACCGAGGCTGCCAAGAAATACAGCCCCGATGCCAACAAAAAGGCCACCGTCAAGGACATTGACGCGCTTATGGAAAAGCTTAAGGATAACAATATTTACACAATCGCAAGGATTGTAACCTTCAAGGACCCGACCTATTCCACCCATCACAAGGACAGGGGGATTGTTTACAAGGCGGACGGCAGGCCCTTTACAAACAACGACGGGCTAATATGGGCGTCCCCCCACGACAGGATGCTGTGGGAATACGACGTGGCGGTATCAAAGGAGGCAGCGGAGGCTGGGTTTAATGAAATACAGTTCGACTACGTCCGGTTCCCCGCTTCGGACGGCGGAAAGCTTGACAAGCAATTGGATTATAAGAACACAACCGGGGAATCAAAACCCGCAACCATACAGAACTTCTTGAAATACGCCCACAAGGAGCTTTCGCAAAAGAATGTGTACATCTCGGCGGACATATACGGTCTGGTGGGTTCGGTGGCGGACGACATGGCCCTTGGCCAGTACTGGGAAGCCGTAAGCAACGTGGTTGATTACGTATCCCCCATGATGTACCCAAGCCATTACGCCAACCACACTTACGGGCTGCCGGTACCGGATGCTTACCCCTATGAGACGGTTTACCATTCGGCAAAGGACTCGGTGGCACGCAACAAAAACATCGAAACACCGGCCATTATAAGACCGTGGATACAGGACTTCACCGCACCGTGGGTTAAAGGGCACATAAAATACGGAACCGAACAGGTAAAAGCCCAAATAAGGGCCCTTAAGGAAAACGGAATAGACGAGTTTATGCTGTGGAACCCCAACAACCGGTACTCGGAGGATGCGGTGAAATAAAAAAGCCCCTGCGGGCTCTGTCAATATTCAATGCATTTAAACTTCACATCTCTCAGTGTGTCATCCTGAGCAACCTATTTGTCATCCTGAGCGATAGCGAAGAATCTGTCTCCAGAGTCAGATTCTTCGGTCTTCGCCCTCAGAATGACAGACAAAGAAATGTATTATTAGTGGGTTGTATATAGTAAGGGGCGGGTATCAATCACGGTACCCGCCCCTTTCGACAAATTTCGGGGTGTACCAGGTACCGTTAGTGTTTTTCGAGATAATATTCAATGAAATTTAAAATTTCTTCAACTCTTTCATTTGCAACTACCCAAAAAGCATCCATATCAAGTTTCTTATATTTATGTGCAGCAATATCACTCATCCCTGCTATTCTTCTCCAAGGAAGTTGTGGATTTGCTTCACAAAAGTCTTTGGGAAGTGATTTAACCAATTCACCAATATTAATCAACGACATACAAACTGCTTTTTTTATTAGGACACTTTCTAAGAATTGTTCTTTACTAACATCCCTAA
>JAQUCT010000049.1 GCA_028686075.1 Bacillota bacterium | reverse complement strand
TTCATTTGAGGTACCTCCATTTGATATTTATTTAGGGATAAGATTCAACCCTTATACCCCGTATTGTATCAGGAGGTACTTCCTTTTTTCAAAGTTCAAATTAAATCATTACAGGAATGCTTTCTTTCATTTTTGAAGCTTTAATTATACTTAAGAAGTTAATCTCCACCCTCCCTTACTGAAAATTTTTCATTTACTTGCCCTGCCCGATGCGTTTACTCAGGGCATAAAAACAATCACGCCGTGGGTGACTTTAGCGTTATCTGCCGGAACAGGAAAAACGACAGCCCTTTTGAAACCATCAGGATGAGGGATGCTTTTCTTTGAAACTCCCGAAAACATGGAAAAAGGGTTCTTCAAGTCCTCCAAAAAAAATGTACCCCCGGAAAAGACCTGCATGACGGCGGAGGCAAGCTGCGTATCGTCAGTCTTGTATCGAAGAATGCGTACTGTTTCCCTTTCCAGGTCTGCAAATCGCATATTCGTTTGTGCTGCAAAGGCCTTGTTCACCATGGCCAGTGTATACTGCGGCGTAAATATGGCGATGGGATAAGGGAAAAAATCGATAATCTGGGAATAAAGCCCCTCATTGGCGATAAGCATCTGAAATTTTCTAATCATGTGCCCCTGGGCCTCTGTTCTTTGTTCCAGCATTTTTTGCACCTCTAACAGTTCCTCCAGCAGCCGTTCTTTCGTTTTATCAACCAAAAAAATACCCCTTTCCAGCAATTCTGCTTGTAAACTTCATGGCTTATGTCAATATTCTATTGACCCTCCGGCTGTAAAGATAGGTTGAATACGCTCATAATCAGTACGAAAAATGTTGTTTTAAAACAAAAGCACGCGGAGACCCTCGGCTATCTTGATGAACTTGAAAAACTTTATCCAGACCCGATTGTCCATTTCCGTGAAATTGCCCGAAAGCGGACCGAAGAGGAATTACATAATACCGAGCCAATTCAAATGTCATTTGATCCGGCTGCCAGGATCATGGATAAGGAAATTGGACTTAAAAATCTTGGTTACATAGTTTTTGAACAACAAAGCCAATTCTTTGAAACGCTTGCGCCATCACTAGAATCCGTTTACCGCAGTCTCGACTATTTCGATAGGTTTAATTTAGATCTCCAGGCATGGCTTAATGATAAAATCAAAAAGCAATATGGCCGCGACCAACAACTAGCATATTATGATGTCACTAATTACTATTTTGAAATTGATGCAGAAGACGAGTTTAGGCGCCGGGGGCCTAGTAAAGAACACCGTCCAAACCCAATTGTCCAGATGGGGCTTTTGCTTGACAGCCAAGGATTGCCCCTGGCCTACCACCTCTTCCCCGGCAACCAATCAGAAAAGCTTTCCCTAAATCCTCTTTTAAACCATATAAAAGATAATTATGGCCTAAGCCGGTTAGTCATTGTCGCCGATAAAGGTTTGAATTGCGGTGATAATATTGCCTCCCAGATTGCATGTGGAAATGGTTATGTATATAGCCAATCCATCTGTGGCACCGATAAGGAATTCAAGCAATTTGTGCTGGACCAGCATGGTTATAGGGCAAATGGTGAATACAGCAAATGTAAATCACGCATTTACCCGTGCTATAACTTATAGTGCAGCGGCCTATATAAAGGGGCTGCAAATAGATAAGAACGGCGATATTGTAAAAACTAGTACCAAACTTGTTTTAAATGAAGGAAGGATCCGTGAAGAGGAACAGTTTGATGGGTATTATGCGATTATTACAAGTGAAATGCATCTAAGCGATTCTGATATAATCGATATTTATCATGGCCTATGGAAGCCTGTAATCCTTTAATCGCAAAGGTTACGGGCTATTTTCCATCCACTTTGCTGCAAAAGTCAGGATATCATCCCTTTCTCCCGTTGTCCAGCATTTTTTCATCTTAATGAGTATTTATCCCATAATCTACAACACAAATACTTCAATATATAACGCACTAAAACTGTACATCTCCTAGCGTGTCATAATGAGCAATAGCAAAGGACCTTGCGATAGCTAAATGTCTGTCCTTTGTCAAACGCATTATTCACCTCGGCTTAAAAAGATGGGGTACTGGCCGGCGGTCTGCGGAATTTTGTTGCCTGCTCAAAGGCGTAAACAATCCTTATTAGTGTTGGTTCGCTCCATGGACGTCCCACCATCTCGAGCCCTATAGGGGCGGTATCAGTTGGCTGTGAAAAACCTCCCGGTACCACAAAGGCGGGAAACCCGGTAACGGAGCCCAGTACTCCGTTTCGTTCTACCTGGCTCGCTCCCACCGGAACAACTAATATTTTCTGATGTGGGAATACTATGACATCCAGCCTGTTATCAGCCATCAGTTTCATTACCTGCTGCTGCAGTTTTGCCCGCTTGATAAACCTGTCTTTGTACTCAACGCTATCAGTACTTAACGTTGCCGCATGCTTTATATTCTCTTCTATTCCAGGATGGTATCTGCCGGAGTCTATGACATCAGCCAGCGAATTGACAGAGGCCCGCGTATCAAGGTCCTTCAGATAGATGTCCAAATCTCGTTTTAGGTCATAGAGGTGTACACTTACTTCAGATACCAGTTTATTAGCATCTATAGGCTCTTCAAGCTCTATTACCTCCGCTCCTCTTTGAGCCATTATATCAATAGACTGATTAATAGCATGGTTTACTTCCCGGTGCTCCTGACCCGTTCCGAAGAAACTCCTCAAAACACCAATCCTTGCTCCTTTCAGACCGTCTATGTCCAGGAATTGGGTATAGGTCTCCGGTATATTGCCGTAAGCCCAAGCGGTGGCGGCGTCATCGGGGTCATAACCGGCGATAACGTCAAGCACCTTCGCCGCATCTTCCGCAGTCCTGGCCAGCGGCCCGGCCATATCCTGGGTTAGAGAATAGGGAATAATCCCGTCCCGACTTACCAGTCCCAGCGTTGCCCTGAAACCCACAAGGCAGCAAGCCGAGGACGGCGACCGGATAGAATTGATTGTATCGGTGCCTATGCCCACCATTCCGAAATTTGCCGCAATACCGGCACCGGTTCCTCCGCTGGACCCCCCCGACGACCTGGTGAGGTCATAGGGGTTTAAAGTCTGCCCCATAATTGAACTTACCGTCTCACCCCACACTGCAAATTCGTGGAGGTTTACTTTTGCCAGGATTAACGCCCCTGCCTTTTTAACCCTTGTGGTTATTAAGGCATCGTCCCTGGGTACCACGCCTTCAAGACTTAAGGACCCTCCCGTGGTCGGCATATCGACGGTATCTATATTGTCCTTGAGCAGAACCGGAATCCCATGTAGCGGGCCCTTAAAACCCGACTCCTTAAATCTGACATCCAACTCATCGGCTATCTCCAAAGCCCTGGGGTTAACAAATATGACGCTGTTGAGAGCCGGGTCTTTTTGGTCATAGGCCTCTATCCTCTCCAGATACATCTCCACCAACCGGCGGCAGCTTAGACAGCCCTTTTTCATAGCCCTGTGTACCAAAGCTATTGTCGCTTCTTCAAGACAAAAGGTTTCTTTGCACTTACCCATAAAACTCACATCATCTCTCCCGGTTTCTTACATTTTTTAATTAAAAGACAGCCCCGCTAATCCTTTAGGAGAACTCGTTATCCAGGGCCTGAAACGCGGGGGACAAAGGTCAGGGAGACGGGTCCTCCATCATTATTCTTTCGACGATGCCTGTCGGGATTTCCATATTCCTTCTTTCCCGTATAGCGTCTAATTCCTTCAGCAGTTCAACCATCACCCGGTCCCTGTCAAGGGACATTCTACTATCCAGAGCACTGTAAACCTCCCGGGCAAACCGCGTCTTATAGGTAGTAAAGGCTGGCTGGTAGGTAACTATAAAGGCCATCAGCCTTCCCATATCCTCCTCCACAGCCCCTTCACGGCATTCCTCGAAGTCAATCCCGTACAACTTATAGCCCACCAGAAAATTTCTAAGGTTAATATCCCACAATATCGTTTTTTTGCCGGTTATTCTTTTCGCCGCCTTGTAAAAACTGTCAAGCCAGCGGGACATATGGAATGCTATACCCTTTACGTTTATATAATCGATGTTCTCACCGAATATATATTCCGCATCTGTCATAATATCAAGAAGGACTGAGCCCTTTATATACTCCATTATCATGGAACTCTCGCCCCAGTAATAGAGCCTGGGAACGCTAATACCTTCTCGGTAAAGACCGTCCAGAATATCCGCTTCCCTTTGTACGGAATTATGGTTGTCGCGGTATTCTTTAACCACAAAGTCTTGGGTACTGCCGTTCTCAAGGAGTGCCCTTATAAGATGGACTTTATTTTTCTTGCTGAGAAACTGCTTTTCGTAAGTGTACTCAGTTATACCCCTTTGGTCTAAGAAATCCTGTTCAATCATCATCTATATATCACCTATTCTAATTTCTACCCTTGCGCCCTTTTTATATCCTTCCAGTTCCTTTATTACTCCCTCCACCGAATTATACAGGATTTTTTGTACAAAGGGTACCATGTCTACCTCCTGGCCATCAATCAAAAGTTTAATACTAGAATCCGACAGCACGCAGTCCTCTCTCTTTGCCTCGCCCTTTAGAATCCTTATCCCCAGCTCCCTGCACGAACAGCCGCAGGCACTGCAGCACTCCGGCGGGAAATCCGGTAGCCGCTCGAACACCTTCTCTTCGATAAGGTCCACAAGCCCATGTATATTATCTACGGAGCTTATTGCCGGTATACCCTTGTACTCGGTAAGGTCGTTTGCAACCCTTCCGGATATGGCAAATACCGTATCGTCGAGCCTTTCGTCAACTTCGGCGGTGTTGTGGCCGGTAACTATCTTAGGCACGTTGTAGTCGGTTACCCCCTCCAGCACCACAAAATCATGGTGGTAGAACTTTAAAATCTCATCCATTGAAAGCATACTCTGGAACAGTATATCGGTCTCCTTATAACCCCTTGCGGTTACAAGCTGGGAGCCCGCCATGCGGTGTCGGTACGTGTTCGTACCTTCATTGTCTATGGCAAACTTCTCAAAATGGATCTCCTTTACCGAGCCCACCGAATAACGCCTTTTTCTTAGTTCCCGTATTATGTTTTCTATTGTAGTGGTTTTGCCCGACTGGGTGATGCCAAATACTGAGAATATTCTCATTTATTAAACCTCCTGTTAATACGCCTATAAATATATATAACGTTATAAATACTTTACAAAGATGTCATCCTGAGCGTCCTCTCTGTCATCCTGAGCAAAGCGAAGGACCTTGCGGAAGGCATAAAGATCCTTCAGTCGTTCCTCCTTCAGGATGACACATCTTATGTAACTTTATTAACACTTTATATAAAGGATTAGAGTAAGAATGCTCGTTATTAGGCTTGTGATTATAACGGTATAATCAATTCTTTGCATTGTCAGAACCATGTAGCTGGTCCTTTTGGGGTAAGCCCTAAAAGCCCTTGTTTCCATTGTGGTGGCCAGTTCCCTTGACTTTATTACCGCCCCCGACACCACCGGCATAATAAGGTATGAATAAACCTTAACCCGCTGCCGTGCAGGTATTCTATCAAGTTCTATACCCCTAAGCTGCACCGCAGTTACCACATTTTTTATCTCGTCTGTTAAAAGGGGCAAGAACCGTATCGCCACCGAAACCATGAAGGCTATCTCGTAGGGGACCTTCCACTGGACAAGGCCCTGGACAATCTCCCTAGAATTGGATGTGGCCATAATGGTTGCAGACACCATTACTATGGACATCCGAAGTACCATTGCAACTCCTTTGTAAAGGCCCCCGGCGGTAATAAGCTTTATCCCGCCCAAGCTTACCAGCACCCTGCCGGAGGGTGCAAAGATGCTCTGAATAACTGCTATGGCTACAAACAGCCAGAGTATACGCCTAAATTTCCTTATCAATACAAAAAGCCGGCTACCTGATGCAGTGGAAAGTGCAATGGATACACAAAGCACTGCCGTAAGAATCCCAATATCCTGTATGAATACCCCTAGGGTGGAAAGGCAGAGAACAAGTACAAGCTTGCTTCTGGGGTCAAGACCTTTAAGTCCTGTCTTCAACTATCTCACCCCCGTGCATCTTAATAGTCCTATCAGCAAGACGATCAATAAACACCCTGTCATGGCTTATTACCGCCATGCCTATGCCCTTCTCCTTAAGGCCCAAGAGAATATCCGAAAGGGCCCTTCGCCTTTCCATGTCCAACCCGGTGGTGGGCTCATCCAGTATTAGAAAGTCCGGCTTGTTTACCAACACCGCAGCTATTGCAAGCCGCTGCTTTTCTCCCCTGCTCAGCTTAAAGGGAAAGGCATCCGACAAATTAGTAAGGTCAAAGTCCCTCAGCGAGCGGCTTACCCTACTGTCTATCTCCTCTTTGCTGCAGCCCTTAAGGCCCAGCGCGAAGGAAATCTCCTCCTGTACCGAGGGTGCAAAAATCTGAAGCCCGGGGTTTTGGAACAGATACCCGATCCTCTGCCCTATCTCACCCAGCTTCATCCCAGCACTGTCCCTGCCGCAGATTATCACACACCCTTTTTGGGGCCTTAATATACCTGTCATAATCTTGCCTAGGGTTGTTTTACCGCTACCGTTGGGACCGGTTATTGCGGTAAACTGTTCCTTATAAAGCTTAAGCGAAAGCCCGCCTATGACTGGCGCACATCTCTCATATGCAAAGCTTACATCGTCCAGTTCTATATACGGCTCTATCACAAATATGCCCCCTAATAAAAACAGACTACAGTCTCCCCTCAAAGGGCTGCAGCACACCGTCTCGCAAAAGCAGCACCCGATCTGCCACGTCAAGGTTATCGAAATCATGCTCAATCATCACAATCGTCTTGTCCCGCTCCTTAAGCCCGACGATAACGCTTTTTATCCCAGCCTTACCCTGCTCATCTATCTGAGACATAGCCTCGTCAAATATAAGTATCTCCGGGTCAAGGCTTAGCACCGAAGCAAGGGCTATGAGCTGCTTTTGCCCACCCGAGAGCTGATTGGGACTTCCAAAGCGAAAGCCCTCCATCCCTACCTGCTTTAGTGCCAATTCCAGCCGTTCTCCTATTTCTTCCCTTGAAAGGCATAAGTTTTCCGGCCCGAAGGCAACCTCGTCCTCAACGGTGGGCGAAAAAAGCTGGTTGTCCGGCTCCTGGAACACTATCCCCAACCTGGTTGCAATCTCAGGTATCTTCATGGAAGTGGTGGGCGTTCCCTTTATTAACGTTTGGCCCCTTAAGTTCCCTTGATAGATATGGGGCACAATACCGCTTAAACAGTAACACAGCGTACTCTTGCCGCTGCCGCTTAGACCCACCACCGCCAGCACTTCGCCACGCTCCACCGCAAGGTTCACACCCTTTAAAACGTCCCCCTTACCGCCGGGGTAGCCGTACCAAATGTCACGCACTTCAAGGGGCACTGTCATTGCAGGTCAATCTCCATTACAAATTTGCACCATCTCTGGCTGAAGGGGTCCTTGGCCAGTATTACCTGCAACGGCCCGCTACCGCCCTCCTCCTTGGTACCCAGCGGCTCGCCGTCTATCTTGAACACCAGGTATACGTTATCGTCCTGAAGGGTTTCCTCCATTCCTATGGCCGAGGTATACCCGTCCACCGCCTTCATTATAACGGTATCCTTACCGGCAGTGTCAACATTTGCCTCTTCCAACACTTCTTTTAGTAAAACTCCTGTGTAGACGTGCTTTTCCGGGTCCTTGCCGCTCCTTTTTAGATTGGCCTCCACGTCCACCACATTCATTTGCTGCAGCTGTTCCAAATCAATCTTTGCCACTTCGCTGCCCTCCGACATTATTATTACGTATGCGTCCTGCTGACTTTCCTGTTTAGCTGCCAGGTCTCCCCGGTTCATATAGGCGGTTACCCCAACCACAAGCACCAGTACCACCACCACTATTATAACTGCCTTTTTCATTCTCTTCCCTCCCCTTCACATATTATATAGGGTACAACCATGTCCTCGTATCGGAACTCACCGTGACTACCGCCCTCGGATGTGGAGTGCATTCCGTGGTCGGCGGTTATTATAACCCTGCCGTCCCAGCGGTATACAAGCTCTTTTACATAGCCATCGGTTAGCTTTATTCTCTCCATCGTTTGAAAGGAAAGGTCACCATAATTATGCCCGCTGTCGTCTATACCGTGAAAATGCACCACCATAAGATTTTGCCCCTCATTCATTTTTTCCAGGGCCTTGTCCCTTATCTCATCATCGGCGCTACCATTGGAATTCTTGTCAATATTAAGTATGGGTTCAATCTCAAGGTTTAAAATCTTTATATTTCCCTCCACCAAAACCGAACTCTTGCCCCTCTTTTTTGCGTACTCAAATATGGAAGGGGTAGAAATGTCCATCTCTTTCCTGGTATGCACCCCGTTCTCCGACGGGAGTTTACCGGTAAGTATAGCCGCCATCCCTGCATTGGTAACAGGCATATAAACGGAAAAGGCCTTTTTCGCCGGGGCAATGCTTTCAAGGAAAGGGGCATAACCCTCCTGGACGGCATGCACGTACTGGTGATAACCAAACCCGTCCAGTATTATAACAAGTACGTCCTCGTCCCGCTCCAGGAAATGGGCTGTATCGTGATAGGTGTCCATGTTGCTTGCCCCGGGCGGATCGACAATTATGCCCACCACGTCTTCCACCCTGTCCTTAAGGTTTGAGAATACGTAGTCAATTCTGTTTCCTTTAAGCTCTAAAAACCCATCGTTTTTTATAAAACTCTGGCTGCCGTCCCGAGCTACCGCCATGGGATTGTCTGATTCTAAAAGACATTCAAGGTCCTTTACCGCCACCATTTTTCTACGGGTATATATACTGGTCCAGTTTTCCTTATCGTCGTGCTCTATGGTTGACCTACCCTCAAACATTGGAAGATTAAGCATCGGACTCTTATAAAGTCCGCCGGGCGAAATAATCTCCAGGTTGCCAGTCGTATCTATTATATTAAGCCCGAAGGAAGTGTTGTTTTTTGCTGAAACCACCACTATCTCCTTTATCCTTTTTATATTGCTGCTAACCGGGTGCTTAGGGTTTATTGCCTCCCATGCATTGTCCTTTGAAAAGGTTATATGACAATTGGAAATGCTATTGCCCTCCACCTCCGCCGTAAGGCCATCATCCCCTATAAGCAGCACAGTGTAATCCTTTGCTGCCGGAATCGCCTTTGATACTATGTCGCTAAGGTTTACCTTTTTGCCTTTCCTTCCTTCCCGTTCCAACCCGGAATCGGGAAAGTCCTCCAAACTGTCAAGCAAAAAAGGCTGCTCCACGTCCCCCGTAACTTCAAAGGCTGGAACAAACCCTTGCAAAGCCCCGGTACCCGCAGGCACTGACTGGCACGCTGCCATCGATAATGCCAATATGCCAAGCACAACACCGCCTATAAGTATTCTACTTTTCATTCCATGCACCTCCCTAGGCCCCAAGGTTTCCTATATTAAACTTCCTGAACTGTTTTATTACGCTATAAGCAATAATGCCGCCTAATCCCCCTGACAACGCTGCACTGCTTAGGCTAAGAATTAAGGGTACAAGGGGCAGCCTGAAGAACACAAGGTTTACAAGAAAGGTGCCGCTAATATTGGCCGCTATCCCCGAAACAAAGCAGCAGCCCAGGCAGCAGCCCCGGTGCCGTGAAACAAGAAGCACCAGGTCGACGGCAAGCCCCGGAAATATATATGTCATAAGGCTCATAATCCCGTGGGTGCCGAATACGCCTATGGAGATTACCATTATGGCCTGAACAACCGATATAAGGGTTGCTGTGCCCAAGCGTCCCACCAGGCCGGCACCCAGAACTATCCACATCATGTAAAAGCCCCCGGCAATAACTCCCCCCGGGATGTACAAAGGGCCGGTTATAATATGCGCCAGCGGCACCACCACCGGTTTTATGGCTACCCCCAGAGACGCCATCATGGCTATAACCACCAGGTCGAACATTGAAAAGCGGGATAAAAACTTTCTAAAGGCCATCGCCGTCACTCCCCGATATCTTATTTAACGGACTTAATACTTCCTAACTTTTGATTTTGGCAGGGTGGCCCACTCCGCCCGGTCCCGCAGGGCCCCTTCCGTCCTTTCAACCAGAAGTACAACCCTGCCTCCAAGCAGCACTGCCTTAACCTTCTCGCCCAGTACTATCCTTTCCTGTCCTTGAAGGGCCTCGCCGTTTTCCTCTCTAATCTCGTCTATATTTGTACTTTGCAGTATCTCCTTGGCAGTCATCACTTCTCCCTGGTGTCCGACAAAGTATTTGCCCTTGATACGCCCATCATCCCCGCCAAGACGCAGGCCCGCTCCGGCCAGGGCCCCTATCACCCCGCCGCCGGTACCGCCTTGCTCGCTCAAATGCACGCCCAGCTTTAAGGCCGTTCGGTAGGC
>JAQUCT010000048.1:6073-10473 GCA_028686075.1 Bacillota bacterium | reverse complement strand
AAATACGGCTACCAAATGAAAAATATGCAACATTAGAGGAATTGACTTACTTTTGGAGAATATAAAATAAGTTAGAATATTTTAAAGGAGGAATCTAGGTGGAGCAGTTTATTCAGTCGTTTGGTTTGCCAATAATACTATTGGTTGTTTTTTATTTCCTTCTTATAGCACCCCAGAAAAAGAAGGAAAAGAAAATCCGGGAGATGAGGGCAGCCCTTAAGGAAGGGGACCAGGTGGTTACAATCGGGGGTATAATGGGTAAGATAATATCGGTTAAGGAAGATATTGTTATTATTGAGGTAGGCTCCGACAGGGTAAAGCTCAAATTTGCAAAGTGGGCCATAGGCAGTGTGATAGAAAAGGACGAATAGGTAAAAAGAACTATATACAATGCATTAATAATATTACACTTCTTTATCTGTCATTCCGAAGAAGCGAAGCCCGAAGAATATAGATAGGGGATGTAGAGTTTTAAGTGCGTTATATATAACTATAATGTCCTATATTGCAGACAAAACAGTCCTGTGGAATACATGCCACAGGACTGTTTTAGATTTAGTACGGATTGTTGCTACAGTGAAGCCAAAACGGTTGCCTTGCTTATTATCCCCTTTAGTTTATTTTCCTTATCCAGCACCGCCAGTGGGTATTTTGCTTCGGCTGCCAGAGATATAATATCGTTTATAAGCGTATCTTCATTGCATGTGTGTACATCCGGGTCAATCAGCGAAGGCAAAGGTAAACCATTATTACGGGCACGGATGGCGTTATCAATTGTGATTATACCCATAAATCTCATTTTATCGTCAACCACATATGCTGTGGAAACATCGTTTGCACCCATCTCGCGTATGGCTTGGCTTGGAATGTCCTTAGGTTTCACCAGGCAGGTTGGAGGCACCATAACGTGTTTGGCACTTAAAACTTGCGTCTTATCAGCACTGTCTATAAATTGGCGTACATATTCATCCGCGGGTTTGGCTGACATGTTTTCCGGAGTATCAATCTGTATAATCTTCCCATCACGCATTATTGCTACGGTATCGCCCAGTTTGAAGGCTTCATTAATATCATGGGTGATGAATATGACCGTTTTTTCCAGTTTTCCCTGGATGGATAGCAGCTCGAACTGCATATCACGTCGCACAAGGGGGTCCAAGGCAGAAAAGGGTTCATCCATCAAGAGTACCCCCGGGTCATTTGCGAGGGCCCTGGCAAGGCCTACGCGCTGTTTCATGCCCCCCGAAAGGCTGGATATAGGCTGATGCTCCAAGCCTTCCAGCCCAACCATTTCAATCATCTCTCTGCCCCTTTGTTCTCGCTCTTCTCTGGGTACTTTTTTGACTTCCAGCCCATAAGTAACATTATCCAAAACGTTGCGGTGGGACATGAGACCAAAGTTTTGAAAAACCATGGCAATTCTATCACGCCGATAGTTTAACACTTCCTGTTTGCTGAACTTTTCTATATCATTGCCTTCGAAGAATATTTTGCCGGAAGTGGGTTTGTTTAGCAGATTAAAACAACGTATAATAGTGGATTTGCCCGACCCGGACAGACCGATTATGGCGAATATTTCACCGCGTTTTACCTCAAAGGATACATCCCAAAGGGCTACTGTAACGCCGGTTCTCTTATATACGGTATCCTTGTCGGCACCATTTTTCATTAGCTGGATTGCTTCGGATTTATTCTTGCCGTATAGTTTGGTTATATGCTCTACTCGTATAACTGTATCTTTACTCATCTCTGGTTTTTCCTCCTTGCTGACTGCAAAACATTAACGCCTTATCGCATTGGCCGTCTTCTGAAAAAGGTATTATATTCTTTATTGTCTACAAAGCCCTGTGTAAGGCGATCGAGTATAATGGCTATAAACACTATGCAGATTCCCGGCATCAATGCCTTTCCCATCTCGGTGCGGTTTGTGGCTACCAGGATTTCCATCCCGAGCCCATTGGCACCAATCAGAGCGCATGTTACAACCATGGACATGGCCATCATAATGGTTTGATTCACGCCCGCCATTATGGTTGGCAGTGCCTGAGGGATTTGCACCTTCACCAGTGATTGTAGGGTGGTGGAACCAAAGGCTATAGCTGCTTCCACCACCTCAGTATCTACATGATTAATGCCATGGCTGGTAAGGCGAATCATTGGTACGATTGCGTAGATGGTAGTAGCCATCAGGGCGGGGGTCATTCCGACGCTAAACAAAATAACGGCTGGGACTAAATAGACAAAGGTTGGCATTGTCTGCATCAGGTCCAGTATAGGGCGGACTATTCCGTCCGCCCGTTTGTTCAGTGCCAAAAGTATACCCAGCGGAAAACCTAATAGTACCGAAAGAATAACCGATGCAATTACTATGCTTAAGGTTTCCAGCATATGGTCCCATAAACCGCTACTGCCTATAAAGAAGAGCATAACACCATAAAGCAGGCCAACCCGCTTTTTCCCGCTTACGCGCCAGCCCAGCAGCATAACAATCAAAATTAGCAGCCACCAAGGAATAATGGAGAGAAGTTCATTTATACTTTTTATTGAAGTTATTACACTTCTCTTTATAAAACCCAGTATTTCTCTGTGAGTGCGGCTAAAATTCTTTATCCAATCATCTATGGCAGTACCTATGTTAAACTGCCATGCGTCTGGAAAATTTAACAAGTATTCCTTCAAATGTTTCCACCTCTTTAGCGCTGTGTCAGTTGTTGTCTATACTGTCCAAATACGCTCTCATTTTTTCTGCATTTTCTGCCGGCAGCCATTCATCAAGCAAATGATCATTTTCTTTCAATATCCAAACAGCTGTTTCCTGGTGAGTTGCACCTGTATCGTCCAAATGGGCAAGGGCCTGACTTATCAGCTGACTGCCTGTCTTATAGTTTTTGAAAAATTCCAAAAGGTCTGGGGCTTTGTCGGCGAACTTGTTGCTGCTGACAATTTTTAATTCCTGTTCGGGGAAACTGCATTTGCCATCCATGTATAGGTCCGGGTCATAGGGAGCATCCTCAAGCCTTACCAGGTCTAACTTCCCTGTAATCCATGTCGGTTCGTAGCAGTAGCCAACCCAGGGCTCGCCCAGGTTATAGGCACCGGTGAGGGAGGCAAACAGTGTTGCTTCGCTGCCCAGGCGGACATAGTTAAAGCTTTCGTCAAGTCCGTAGTATTCATACTTTTTGTATAGTATTTCATCCGCCATCCAACCGGGGATGGAACCGTAAACCCGGCCCCTTTCCGGTTCCTCATCATCCGGGAACACATCGGTATATTTTTTGAGGTCTTCCACCGTCCTAAGGTCAGGGGCAAAGGGCTCTATGCCACGCTGGCTGTCACCTTCTATTACATAGCGCGGGACATATAGGCCCTGGGCACTGTCGGGTACCAGAATGCCTACGTCAACAATATCACCATTGGCCTTATCGTCTTCGTACGTAGCAACATTATCCGTCCAGCTTTCAATGTCCAAATCCACGTCACCGGCTATGATGGCCTGCCAGTTCATGGTGGAAGAACCGGTGGAAACCTCGAACTCATATCCATCGTACGCGTTCTCAACAATCAGTTTTGCTATTTCGTTATGTAGCATCTGACTGTCCCAGCCATTGTCTGTAGCAGTAATTATAACAGTTGCTATTTCATCAGCATCACCGCTGCAACCACCTACAATTGTAAGAAGTCCAAACAGGACAACAAAAAGTAGTGTAGTACGTCGTAACATTTACATCTTCCTCCTCATAGACTTTTTGTTCCGGGAAACCGATTCGGTTTGATATAAAAAACCATGCCTTTATATTAAATGCTAATCAAATGCTGAACGCTTTGTTGACAACCCCGGGATTAGAAAAGGGCACAATAAACCAAGCAATAACTGTTAAAGCATTTACCGCATTTAAATTGTTAAAAATTTAGTTGTTATTTCCCGATTTCCAGGAAGCTTTTAATATGACAACCTAATATTATCATAGGGTTGTCACTTTGGTCAAACCGCGCTAAATCGAATCTCCATTTAAGCGTCCGTAGTCTCGCTTGTAGACTCTAACGGATGCTAAGCACCAGAGTTTGTTCAACTAACCATCAGCGGACAAAACCACTCCGCTGATGGTTAGTTGAACTTTACAGTCATAAAATCCATAGGGGAGCATAAGTTTGTCATAGGAAAAATAAATTGGGGGGATTATAATGAAGGACAACCGGGGGGATGATAGGTTGAGGATGTCCATTATTCTTAAGTCGGTCAGTATCGGATATGGCTTTTCATTGTTATGTTTCTTGATTCTTGCTGCTGTGGTGACTTTTACAAGACTTTCCGAGGCGGTTGTGCCGATGGCTACCCAGGGAATAGTAATAATAGGGCTCACTCTTTCTGGAATCACCGCTGCAATGAAAGCCAAATCCAG
>JAQUCT010000048.1:0-5973 GCA_028686075.1 Bacillota bacterium | reverse complement strand
CAGACGAGGAGGTTTTTAAGTGAAACATATTAAAACAATAGTGGGAGCAGCATTAAAGGAATCGGCCGTAACCGGTGGCTGCGGGGAATGCCAGTCTTCCTGCCAGTCGGCATGCAAGACATCGTGTACCGTTGCTAACCAGGAGTGCGAGAACGGCAAACAAAAAAGCAGCTAAGCTGCTTTTTTTCAGTAAAATAAAACATGCATAGCAGCGTCGGGGAGGATATTAATGACGGCAATTCATAAGTTTATTAAGAACGACGTACCAATAGTACTGGACATAGCAAGCGGAGCCGTCCATGCGGTGGACAAGCTTGTGTATCGTATCCTGGATTTCTATCCCGGACATTGTAGCGATTATATAATAGACAGGCTTAAGGACGAGTACGCGAAAAAGGATATAATTGAAGGTCTGGAAGAGATTAAACAGTTGGAGGCGGAAGGGTTATTGTTCTCGAAGGACATTTACGCCGACATAGCCTCCGGTAGGTATAATGACCAAGTTATAAAAGCACTCTGCCTGCACGTTGCCCATGATTGCAACCTAAGCTGCAGGTACTGTTTTGCCTCCCAGGGTAATTTCAATGGAGAAAGGCTTCTTATGGACTGTAAGACCGCCTTCAGGGCGGTGGATTTCCTTATAGAAAAGTCCGGTATTAGGCATAATATAGAAATAGACTTTTTCGGCGGAGAACCGCTCATTAATCTTCCGGTGGTAAAAAAGACTGTGAAATACGGAAGGGAAAGGGCTGCAGCGGCCGGGAAAAATATAAGATTTACGCTTACCACCAACGGGGTTGGCCTTGACCGGGATACCATTGAATACCTCGATGATAATATGTACAACGTGGTGTTAAGCCTTGACGGAAGGCCGGAAGTAAACGACAGGATGAGATGTTTTGCGGGCGGTGCCGGCAGCTATGACGCTATTGTTGATGGTATAGTAAGTTTTGTACAAAGAAGAGCGGACAGGAGTTATTTTGTAAGGGGAACCTTTACCCGGGAAAACCTGGACTTTTGCGAGGATGTACTCCATATAGCCGGGCTGGGAATAAAAAGCTTGTCTGTGGAGCCGGTGGTGAGCGCACGTGAGGAGTCCTATTCCATACGGGAGCAGGACCTAGACAGGATATTAAAGGAGTACGACAGACTGTTCGACGAATGCCTAAAAAGGGCCGGGACGCCGGAGGAATTCAGTTTTTACCATTTTAAGATTAACCTTTACAACGGGCCCTGTGCCATAAAAAGGCTTTCGGGGTGCGGGGCGGGAAACCAGTATATCGCGGTGACTCCCGAAGGGGACCTGTACCCCTGCCATCAGTTTGTCGGTGAGAAGAGCTTTCTTATGGGGAACGTATTTGACGGTGTGCTGGACAGTGGAATCGCCGCCGCCTTCCGGGATGCCCACGTGTACAACAAGGAAGACTGCAGGGACTGCTGGGCAAGGCTGTGGTGCAGCGGAGGATGCCACGCCGGTTCCCTAAAGATGACTGGCAGCTTGCTTAAAAGCTATCGTGTTGGCTGTGAGATGGAAAAAAAGAGAATAGAATGTGCGATAGCCCTTGAAGTGTTGTCAAGACTTAAAGGGGGAGAGCGATGATAAAAGGGTACAAAGGCAAGGAACCGCAAATAAGAAGCAGTGCCTTTGCCGCCGAGGGCACAATAATAATAGGAGATTTTTACATGGGCGAATACTCCAGCCTTTGGTATGGGACAATAGCAAGGGCGGATGTGGACAGTATAATTATAGGCAGCTACACCAATATCCAGGACGGGTGTATAATACACTGCAGCAGCGGTTTTCCAACGGTGGTGGGCGACTATGTCTCTGTGGGGCACGGGGCTGTGCTGCATGGGTGCAGGGTTGAAAACAACTGCCTTATAGGTATGGGTGCCGTTGTAATGGACGGAGCAGAAATAGGCGAGTATTCAATAATAGGTGCAGGGGCTCTCATTACACCCGGCAAGAGGATTGCACCCGGATCGGTGGTTATGGGCTCTCCGGGAAGGGTGGTAAGGAGCATCACTAACCGCGAGAAAGAGAAGATAAGGCAAAGGGCACAAAAGTATGCAGAACTGGCAAGGGAGCATTTGATAGTTTGATTGACGAGTATTTATGTCAGTAATATAATGTTTCTATCAACCGAAGATG
Source organism: Bacillota bacterium (assembly GCA_028686075.1). GTDB lineage: Bacteria > Bacillota > Clostridia > Ch29 > Ch29 > JAAYEV01. The sequence continues at coordinate 3,821 of JAQUCT010000048.1, read as the reverse complement.
CGAGGGGGAAGGAGAATATGAATCTGAAACGGACAGTGATTTTTGTGGCCGTAGTGCTGGTCATAGGGCTTTCGGCCTATACTTTGTCCTTTGGAGCCAGTGTGGGAGATTACGACATCATCCCGGTCAGGGATGCAATAAAATACGGCCTGGACCTAAGGGGTGGGGTATATGTTGTGCTGGAAGCGAGGCCAAATGAAGGCGAGACTGTAACCGGTGAAGTTTTGGATAGGGCTGTTGCCACCATAAGGAACAGGGTGGATGCCCTTGGGGTAAGCGAGCCGGTTATTGCAAAACAGGGAGAAAATAGGATAAGGGTTGAACTACCCGATGTAACCGATAGCGAGAGAGCTGTGGAAATTATAGGCAAAACTGCACAGCTTAAATTCTTAGGTCCCGATGGAAATGAGGTGCTTACCGGCCAGAACGTGCGGAACGCCGAAGCGGTATACCAGACGAATCCCTCGGGCTTTAAACAGGCAGTGGTATCGCTGGAACTGGATTCCGAAGGCGCAGATAGCTTTGCCGATGTTACCGGCGCAATAATGGAAATAGAAGATGTTCCCGGATACCAGCCGGAGAGGTCTATTTCTATTGTACTGGACGAAGAGGTAATATCCGCACCGGAAGTAATGGCTCATATCACAGATGGCAAGGCGGTGATTGACGGTATGCGCGATATAGAAGCGGCTGCGGAGCTTGCAACGCTGATAAAAGCCGGTGCGCTGCCGGTAGACCTGGAGACTGCGGAAATAAGGGCGATAGGTCCCACCCTTGGAGCAAATTCCCTTGAAAGGAGCGTTAGGGCGGGCCTTATTGGCATATTGCTTGTTATGGTGTTTATGATTGCGTACTACAGGATTCCCGGGCTGGTCGCTGACCTAGCCCTTGTTATATATATAATGATAGTGCTGCTGGTTCTTGTATCCATCAACGCGGCTCTGACTCTGCCGGGGGTGGCGGGGCTGCTGCTTTCAATAGGCATGGCGGTGGACGCCAACGTTATTATATTTGAGAGGCTGAAAGAGGAATTAAGGAATGGAAAAAGCCTGCGGCCTGCCATCGATGCAGGGTTTAAAAGAGCCTTTACCACCATACTGGATTCCAATGTAACCACATTAATAGCGGCGGCGGTTTTATTCTATCTGGGCGCAGGACCGATTCAGGGGTTTGCCGTAACGCTGTCCATTGGTATTATTACCAGCATGTTTACCGCCATAGTGATAACCAGATTGCTACTTAAACTGGTTGTGGGGATGAATATTACAAAAAACACTAAACTGTTTGGGGCATAGGGGGTGAAAAGGATGAAAATATTTGAAAAAAGAAAGCTGTGGTTTGGAATATCCGGGCTAATTATACTGGTCGGGCTGGTATTCACATTGATAACGGGACTTAACTTAGGAATCGATTTTACCGGGGGCACAATTATCCAGATTGACCTAGGCAAGACCTTTACCGCCCAGGAGATAAGGGAAATAACCGACGGATTTGATAAGGAGGCAGCCATAACCTATGCCGGGGAAGAAAGGACCCAGGTACAGATAAAGACCAAGCTGGATTTGTCCGAGACCGAGAGGGCCGAAATATTCGACCAATTTAAGGACAAATACGGCCTTGATGCAGGATCCCTGGTTTCCATGCAGAAAGTTGGCCCGACTATAGGTGACCAGTTAAAAAAACAGGCATTTATTTCACTGGCGGCTGCGGCTGTGGGTATGCTTCTCTATATAACCTACAGATTTGAGTTCAAATTCGGTGTTGCGGCAACGGCCGCTCTTTTGCACGATATGCTTATTATGCTGGCGGTGTATGCAGTTATGCAGATTCCCATTAATACATCCTTTATCGCCGCCGTGCTTACAATAGTGGGTTATTCGATAAACGCCACCATAGTAGTATTCGACAGGATAAGGGAAAACCGCGGGTTTATGAAAAAGGGAACCTCCCTTGCAGAGCTAGTGAACCTGAGCATTAACCAGACAATAGCCCGTTCGATGAACACTTCCCTTACCACCCTGCTTACCATAGGCATGATATATATTCTGGGTGTCAGCGCAATAAAGGAGTTTGCACTGCCGCTTATAGTGGGAATACTAAGCGGAACCTATTCATCGGTATTGATAGCCGGCCCTCTGTGGGCTGTCTGGAAGGGTAAAGAAGGACCCAAGGCTGGAAGAGCGTAATAGAATATTACGTAGGCTTCATGAAACCTAATTGAGTTTGCATATTGGCTGAAACGTTCGAAGCTGTTTTTACGCTTATGTTAAGCATCGGGGCTTTTTTTGATAATGGAAGGATTCTGCTCCCTTCCGGCGAATAAGTAGAATATATTCGTTGCGGGGGTGATATGGATGCAGCTTACGTATATATTTGCACTGCTGTTTGCGCTGGTGGTGGCCATATTTGCACTGCTAAATGCACAGCCAGTTACGGTGGATTTTGTATTTAATGAGTTTCAGATTTCGCTTGCCCTGGTAATACTGGTCTCCGCCTTCGCCGGAGCAATTATTCTTGGTTTTTTGGGATTATTTCGCCAGGTTAAAAAGGGCTTCAAATCCAGGGAAATAAATGCAAAGATAAAAAACCTGGAGGAGCAGAATAAGAATACCGGGGAAAAGCTGGCGATAGCCGAGGCAGAACTTGAGGTTGCAAAGGCAGGCATTTCTGAAAGAGACGAGCAAATTAAGGCCCTGGATGACAGTCTCGCTGAAAGGGACGGGCGGATAAAGGTCCTAACTGAAAATATTGCTGAAAGGGACGGACGAATTAGGGCACTAACCGACAGCCTTGCAGAAGGGGAGGAGAATGAAACCCCATTTAAGGGCGAAGAAGAATAGAACAGGTTTTATGAGGAAGCGGTATATTGAATACGGCTTCCTGTTTTTTTTCATCATTTGATATGCGCGTTGGTTTAAACTATAATAGTGTATATTAAGCTTAGGAGATGCAGCTATGTTTCACAACAAAAAATGGACTTGTGACAATCCTGACGGAGCAAAGGTAAGGGAACTGGCCGGGGCGATGGATATTACTCCAATCTTGGCAGCGGCCCTTGTGAACAGGGGAATAGAGACGGTGCGAGAAGGGGAGCGTTTTTTGCATCCCCGGCTTGACCATCTTTTTGATCCATTTCTTATGCCGGATATGGAAAACTCCGTTGAAAGGATAATACTTGCACTGGACCGGGGAGAAAGGATTTGTATATACGGCGATTATGACGTTGACGGTATAACGTCTGTTTCTTTTTTTATGCGTGTATTGAAGGCTGCCGGGGCGGATGCCTACTTTTATATCCCAAGCAGGATGGAAGAGGGGTATGGGCTTAACGCCAAGGCGGTACGTGAAATCCAAAAGTCGGGCACCGGGCTTATTATTACCGTCGACTGTGGGATTGCATCCTATGATGAGGTTGAACTTTGTAATCAATGCGGAATGGACGTAATAGTAACCGACCATCATCTGTGCCAGGATAGACTGCCTCCGGCACTGGGAGTGATTAACCCACGGCGGAGCGACAGCGAGTACCCCTTCAGTGACCTTGCCGGTATTGGGGTAGCGTATAAGCTGTGCACCGCTTTTGAAACGGCAATGCAAAAAAGAGGTACGCCTATAGGCCAAACAGGTGATACTACTGTGTGTGAAAGTATGCTTGACCTGGTAGCCCTTGGGACGGTGGCGGATATCGTTCCCATTATCGGAGAAAACAGGGTACTGGCAAGTCTGGGGCTAAAACAGATGGCACATTCAACCAACACCGGACTTAGGGCCTTAATAAAAGTGGCAGGTATAGCGGGCGGTCAGATAAGCACCGGTCAGGT
>JAQUCT010000095.1 GCA_028686075.1 Bacillota bacterium | reverse complement strand
GACGATGTATCCTTTTCGGTAAAAAGGGGCGAGTTTATAGCCATTGTAGGTCCGTCCGGGTCGGGCAAATCAACCCTTTTGCATCTTTTGGGCGGTGTTGATATACCCACAGGCGGCAAAGTGTTTGTGGACAATACCGATATATACAGCCTTGACGAGACGCAGCTGGCCATATTCCGGCGCAGGCAGATAGGGCTTATATACCAGTTCTATAACCTTATTCCTGTCCTGACCGTTGAGGAAAACATTATGCTGCCGCTGCTGCTGGACAGACAAAGGGCGGAGGATAACCATTTTAAGAATATAGTCAAAGCCCTTGATATACGAGACCGCCTTGGGTATCTGCCAAACCAGCTTTCGGGCGGGCAGCAGCAGCGGGTTTCAATCGGCCGGGCCCTAATAAACAGTCCGGCTATAGTGCTGGCCGATGAGCCCACCGGCAACCTTGACAGCAGAAACAGCAGCGAAATAGTGGACCTTTTAAAGATGTTCAACAGGACTTATAACAAAACCCTCATAATAATAACCCATGATGAGCGGATTGCGCTGCAGGCCGACAGGATGATGACCATGGAGGACGGAAAAGTGGTAAAGGACGAGGTGATCCGCCCATGAATATTGTAAACAGGCTGACGTTAAGGCACCTGAAGCTAAACAAAAGAAGGACCCTTGTTACTATCGTGGGTGTGGTTATTTCGGTGGCGATGGTGACCGCCGTGGCCACCATAGGCATTTCCTTTATGGACATGATGAGAAGGCAGGAAATAGCAAAAAGCGGAGAATGTCATGTATTATACCAAGGCGTTACTCGGGACCAGCTTGAGTCCATTGAAATGGACGAGGATACAAAGGACCTTGTTATAACACGGGACTTAGGCTATGCCTCTTTGAAAGAAGGCCGGAACAAATACAAGCCCTACCTGTTTATAAAGGAGTACAGCGCCCGGGGTTTCGAGCAGTTTCCAATCGAGCTGGCCGAGGGGCGGCTTCCAAAGGCCCAAAACGAGGTGGTGCTTTCAGAGGAGGTTGCCGATAACGCCGGCTTAGAGTATAAAATAGGCGACGAGATTACACTTCAGATTGGTCGGCGGATTATGAAAGAGGGAAGCGGCGAGGCACTGCAGCAGCATGATCCACTGCAGAGGGAAAACGGTGAAATTACCGAAGTGTTGGATTTTACTCTTACCAAAAGTTATACGGTGGTGGGTTTTATAAAGCGGCCGGCATGGGAACCCGCATGGGCGTCGGGATACACGGCCCTCTCCTATGTGGATGAAAGTCTCCTTGGCCCCGGGGATAGGGTGGATGCCGCCGTTGTACTTAAAAAGGTAGAGGGTTCACTGTTTGCCCATGCAAAGGAACTGGCCGAAGAAAACGGCATTGAAAATGTTGGGTTTAACAACAGCCTTTTGCGTTACTACGGCGTGATCGAAAATGATGATCTGCGCAGTATCCTTTTTTCGCTGTCGGCAATAATAATGGGGATAATCGTTGTCGGCTCGGTTTCGCTTATTTACAACGCCTTTGCAATATCGGTATCCGAACGCTCTCGTCATTTGGGTATGCTGTCCAGCATAGGGGCAACCAAAAGGCAGAAAAGAAACTCGGTGTTCTTTGAGGGAACTGTAATAGGTGCCGTTGGAATACCCCTTGGAATAGCCTGCGGCCTTGCCGGGATTGGGATTACCTTTCTGGCAATAAACCCCGCCATCCAGGGTGCCCTGGGAGTGACCGAGCAGCTGAAAGTAATAGTCACCCCGCTGTCCATACTGGCTTCCTGCGGGATTTCAGCGGTGACAATATTTGTTTCAGTGTACCTGCCCGCACGAAAAGCATCCGGGGTTTCCGCCATAGATGCCATAAGGCAGAAAGCCGATGTTAAGCTTACCGGCAGGGCGGTGAAAACCTCCAGGCTTGTGGGCAGATTGTTCGGCATTGAAGCTGAGATTGGTCTTAAGAACCTAAAGCGAAACCGGCGCAGGTACCAGGCGATGCTCTTTTCATTGGTTATAAGCATAGTTCTGTTTCTGACCGTTTCCTTTTTTACCTCCAACCTGGAAAAATCCCTGGAGCTGTCGCAGGATGGTTTGAATTTTGATATCCAGGTTTACAGTGGCAGCGAAGATGCGCAAATAGATAACCAACTTGTCAGTACCATCACTTCCCTTGAGGATGTGACCGGTTACAGCGTGATTAAGAATATAGATATCGCCTCCCTTATAGACCATGATATGGTGCCCGGGGAGTTTAAAAAGCAGGTCGGAGAGGAGAATATGTCGGAGGACGGAAAGTACTGGTACTATATAAACATCCATGCCCTGGACGATGACAGTCTCAAGGAATATGCGAAAAAAGTGGGCGCCGACTACCAGGGGCTGCAAAGCGAAGAGGCCCTGACCGGAATCGTTGTTGATAGCGTTTCCTACCGGGATATGCAAACGGGGAAATTCATCCGGGAAAAGGCCATTAATGCAAAGGTTGGGCAGAGCATTGACCTGGTTTACACCGATAATGAAGGAAAGGACAAGCATTTGGGCGGCCTTCAAATCGCCATGC
>JAQUCT010000047.1 GCA_028686075.1 Bacillota bacterium | reverse complement strand
AAAGTGGTTCTATAGGAAGGGGGTAATAAGATAGTGTACAAGAAAATAGCAATTGTTGTGATTACAATATTAATAATACTGTTTATTATGAACCCAGGTGGCGGATATCTTGCTCACTGGATAATGGAAGGCGGGCAGTATGAGATAGAAGATGAAATCTTGAGGTCGTATTTACAAGAAGAAATAATTCAATATGTATTTTATGATAGAGGAAATGTCGAGAGAGAGAACCACTATCTTTATTCAATTTATAGGATACGGCTTGAAGATGGTGAAGTTTATCGAATTCTTGGAATATTTAATAGCTTTGAACCATTAGGTGAATAACTAGCCTTCTTGGGAACAAGAGTTGAGCTTTTTCCGAAAAAACGGACACTTCAGAGTTAGTCATTGGCTCAAAATTTCACGTTTACTTAAAAGGCAATGGGACGTTTCTATTGTCTTCCTTGAGGTTTAGTGTTAATCCGAAATAGGGTGATATGATGGCGGGACAGGCGAGGAAAAAAAGCGATACAGGTATATATCACATCATGTTAAGAAGAATTGATAAAAGGGATATATTAAAAGTATACAGATGCAGCTTTTAGAGAGGCATTTCAGGAACAGGTTGATTTTAATAGATTTACCCTATTACCAGCAAAAAAGAAATAAAATAATAAAAGATGCTTACCATAGGACAGGTTCAAGTATTAGGCAGTAGGGAAGAAAGTTAGGATTAAGGAAGACCATCACTGAAAATGCCGTTCGGGAAGACGCATGAAACGTCCACGTATATTCTCTAAACAAGGGGAAGGTTTATTATGCCTGGTATTGAAAGAAATATATCGTTCATTGCCACTATCATTATTGCTTTCTTAATAATCCGCCTAATAAACTTCATCTTCGGCAGTTCCAAGCGCCTTATTCTAAAACGTATACTGATTACATTATCTTTAGTGGTAATAATATCTGCGTATTTTTGGATTTCAAATCCCTCCCGTGAAAGCTCGTTTTATCAATGGATAGTTGTAGAAGCTAAATATACAATAGAGGACAGAGTTATTCAGTCCGCATTGGATAATGCTTTAAGAGATGAACTACAATACGGAGCGAATCGTATATCACTGGAAAGACATCGGTTCTATTCGATATATACAGTTGAATTGCGGGATGGAGAGAAATATTAGTTCTTGGGGATGCTGTGGAGTTTTGGTCTAATAGGCCAGCCAAGAGAGCAGGGACTGAAAAGAGACAGTATTCCTTTAATACGTGAGAATAACTTTGAAAACTAAAAAACTCCTGAATTTAAGGCGTAATTAAGCACATTACCTATTCTTAGAATCCTTAAGGATGTTCCTGAGGTTCATTTAATAGTCTTAAGAAAAGGGAATGTCAGATTGTGCTGATACTCCGGCAAATGGTTGATATAAATTGGCAAATAATAGGAGAAAAAATATGAAAAAAAATGATAAGTTCATTAAAAAATGGGAAAAAGTTCGGAAAAAAGGTAAGATGAATTATGCACTGACTTGGGGATCGATAATGGGGGTTTTTACGAGCATAGGTTCTATCATGGGAACTATAATAAGAATTTGGGTTACATCAGAAACATTTTCGTTTAACAACCGGGAGATGTTAATATATTGGCATTCTCTAGGATACTTGGGAGTTCTTGTAGGAGGATTTCTGGCGGGATTAACCGGAGCTTTTTATTTTAGATGGGATAGAAATGAAAATGAATATAATAAAATAATTAATGAACAAAGTAAATAATAAGAATTCTATGCAAAAGACAGGAAGACAAGTTTTACCCCTTCAGGCACGCTGGATCTGGGGATTATTAAAAACATGGCAGAAAAAACAGGAGCAAAAGCAAATGCACTTTTACAAAACTATATGCTTGAAAGGCTGCTTGAACGTATTTCCGTTTCTCAATATAAATGGAGATTCATACTCAAAGGCGGCATGCTGATAAGTGCGATGGTTGGATTAGATAGTAGAACTACTATGGATATGGATGCAACAATAAAGAAAGTGGATTTTTCAAAAGAAAGTTTATTGTGGTTCATCAACGAATTTTGTGCTAAATGCTAACCAACCATCGTCAACTGGTAAATCCATGAAAAACACTTAGTGGTTTTACCAGCGATTTGGAAACTTACAAATGTAAAGCCAACTATATTCTTTATGATTTGGGCTAGGTAAACATACTATAAGAGCAAAACATTCACCAAGCTTTGGGTATTCATCGCACACTTTAAAGAGCAGACGCATCTCCTCAGATTCAAGGTCCTCAAAGCTTTTTAGTAATGTCCAGCGGATACCGAATACCTTTTGTTTATTATCTTCTTCCTTCGTGACCTTGTTTTGAATGTGTTTCCGTGCATCGTCCACTTGATTATGAAGTAGCTGTGATAAATGAAACCTGTCGATAACCGGTTTTGCATTAGGAAGAGCTTCAAGCACCCCGTTGCAGTAGCTTCTGCTCATATCCATTGCAACGGCTTCGATACCATCCCTGAATTCTTCACCCAGGGACTTGAAAAAAGCAATTACATCTTCCTTGGTTCTTCCTTTGAACATGGCTATCAAAGAATGAGTCTCAAGGTCATACACTGCAGTATTGTAATTATGGCCCTTTTTCCGTGCCAGGTCATCTATGCCAATAAGTCTTACTCTATTAGGTGGCCTTGAATTAATTTCTTCATTAGCATAGTGGTTAAAAATCTTCTGGCATTTGCCATGACTGATACCTTCAAGTGAACATACGTTTTCTATGGTATTTTGTTTACACAGGTTGTAAATGTACATTTCATAATGTACTGTCTGGCGTTGGTGTTTCCTAATGAAGCTGTACCTTAAATCAAAAGGATGATCAGGGTCGCATTTGCATTCTAACCGGAATATCGGCAACACCAGTACCGTCTTTGTTCCCCATATGGGCAGATGCATATAGTCTTGAACCCTTATATCATGTATTGTTTCTGTCTTGCTGCCGCATTTCGGGCAAACCCCTGGAACTGTAGTTGGCATTGCACAAACAGTAAACATGCCATTATTTACATAGGTATGAATAACCTTTAAGTCTTGAACTCCTAGCATTTTTTCTGTAAAATCTATTACGTTATTCATATCCGATATACCCCCTTTATTTTTATTTGGCGTAAAAATTGTAAGGGGTTTATCGGATTTTTTCTACCCTTTTACCAGCACTTTACCAAGGTACTTTATGGATTTATCAAGGTGCCATAAAATTCAGCGTTGAACCTTTATTGTCCGTCTTTCAAGAAATTCTAAATGCGCCTATTGATGATGACGAGAAATTTAGCATCAACGGAATTGAAAAAATACAAGAAGGGCACGATTATGGAGGCTTTAGAATATCACTTGAAGCTGCCTTCCAAACAGTTATTGTCCCATTAAAGGTTGATATTAGTACAGGTGATATAATTACGCCAAAAGAAGTTATTTATTCCTTTGATCTTATGTTTGAAAATAGGAGTATAGAAATTCTTGCATATAACCTTGAAACTGTATTAGCTGAAAAGTTTGAAACCATAATAACTAGAGGCGTTCTTAATACTCGCGCAAGGGATTTCTATGACGTATATATTCTGATAAGACTGCAAGCCAAGAACATAAATAAAGATGATTTTTAAAATGCTCTTGCTTTGACTGCTGAAAGGAGAGGCGTAATTGATAAAATTAACAATTCCCCAAGTATTATTGAAGAAATTAGATCAAACAAAGATATGCAAAATATATGGAAGGCATATACTAGAAAATTCGATTATGCTAATAATATCTCCTTTGATGAAACTATACAGGCACTAATTCAATTGTATGATATGTACTCAAAATAAGCAGATTTGAGATATTAAGCATTCAGATAAATGCACAGCTTTAAAAATGCACTGTATATGGTGCATTTTTTATATTTCCCCGGAAAAGAGGTGAGAAGATGGTAAACAACGTTGTGTTGGTTGGCAGGCTGGTGAAGGATCCGGAACTAAACCAGGCGGGAGAGGTGCCTGTATGTAAATTTATTCTTACTGTATTCATGAAACAGATATGTTCCTAAATGAGCTGGAAGGAATATTACCCCAGAGCCTTCAAAGGACTCACAAATCCTTTATCGTAAATACCGATAAGATAAAGAGGATTATAGAAGTAAGCAGAAGATCATATGAAATAGAGTTCTATGATTATAAATTAAAAGCCCATATGAGCCGGTATAAATACAAAGAGCATAAGGAGTTGTTCTTCCCCTCCCAGTGAGGGGCGTTTTTTGTTCGTTAGGGCATAGCCTCTGGGTCATTGAGTCATCGTATTGGGTCAATCAGTTCCCAAATTGGGCTATTCAACCCCCAAAATGGGCTATTGGGGAAAACGGGGAGGAAAGCTTCACGAGGAGTAGAATACAATAATAGGAAAAAATAACATCCCTGCCAATGCATATATCTTTTCGAGGGACTATACAATGGCAGGGTCCACCCTTTACCTGTCAGAGACAGGTGGGAGTTGTTTCTATTATACCTTCCTCCTATGTCTCTGTAAAGGCAAAGGAGATTCTGAGAGAGAGGAGTAGGTGCCTATGAGGATGCTCAAGCTTATGCTTCGATATCTGTTTCAGGTAAATAGAAACGATAGCTCAGAAAGGTGGTGAATTAGAAATGGTAAGAAATATTGGTATTTTAGTGATGGTGATGGTTCTGTTTGCATCAGTCTTGGCTTTTGCGGCACCCGTTAAACCCATGTATATACCTGTATCATGCGACCTTTGGCCAGAACATCAATTCGTATCTTCCGGTGATAATCAAAAAGTTTTTGAAGGCAACTGGTTTGGAGGCGCGACTTCTACCTACTTTATATCTATGGATTATGGCGATGGCAACAAGGAAGAATACTACGAAAAACATAATCTGAGTTGGATATATGCACACTTTTATAACACAGCAGGCAAACCAGATGGTTATAAATGGTACCCTAGACTTACAGTAACAAACGGGAACACTGACCGTGATGATGTTATAGTAGAAGTAATGGTCTGGTAATATCGATTATGATGATGTTATAGTGGAAGTAAGATAGGACGTATATTTTTGCAAATACATATACCTTTATCTAAGAAATGAGTAAATTTTTCTAATATCTGCAGAAAGGGGGGATAAATAACTGATGAAACAAATAATAGTATATACGTTAATAACAGCTCTTTTGTTAATAACTGTTTCTGTAGCGATTGCAGCACCTATTCAGCCAGAATATATTCCTTTAGAGTGTGATTTAACACCAGAGAAGCAATATGTGAGTGATATGATGCCTTATGCATCTTTCGAGGGTACCTGGGCAAGAGGTCAGACATCTACTTATCACATAGACATGAATTATGACGACGGGAATAGAGAGAATTATTATACGACAGATACTTTTGGTGTTTATAGACATAATTATAATTTAGCATACAAACCCATAGGTTATAAGTGGTACCCACGACTTACCGTGACAAACGGGATTGCTGAATATGATGAAGTTATAGTAGAAGTAAATTAAATTATAGATGGACCAGTAGTCATACTATACTACTGGTCCATAAAATTCATATATACTAATAATTGGCTTCATAGGTTTTTAGGAGGTAAATATGTTACGCTATATTTTGCGAACTCTTTGGCATTATAGAATCCAAACTGCAAGCCTATTGATAGGCCTTATTGCGATTCAACTGGGCGTTTGCACCGGTCTGCTCGCGTTACACCAGACACAGGTAAGCGTAACCGAGGACATTGCACGGTATTCCCGAGATGTTTACGACATACTGGTACGTCCTGCATATGAACAACATAATTTAACCATGAACGGCGAGCTGGATTACATGGAACCTAACTACATAAGCAAGGGCAGCGGAGGAATTTCCCTCGAGGCATGGAAAGAAATAAAGTCTATTCGGGATGTGGATATAGCCGCTCCCGTATCGGCAATAGGGTATTTTACAAACAGCATGGACAGCTTGCAAATCATTTGCCCGGGTGATAAAGCCTACAGAGCACAAATAGAGTTCATTACAACGGATGGGTATAAAGACTATGCGCTGGGGGATAGACGTACTGTTGCTGCTGCGCATCAACCTGATTCCATTATAAGGTTTGTAGTCGCAGCATCTGAACAGACTACCGATTTTTCGTTTCGCGGGGGTAGTGAAGAGTATTATTTAAGCATTCTGCTGCCGCCCATATACAACTTCCTGGTGGCAGTCGACCCAGAGAGCGAATCAAGGCTCGTTGGACTGGAAGACAGTATCAAAAGCGGACAATACCTGACCGAGGGCGCCTTGAAAACTGAGAAAATAAGTATAGGCCGCCCGATTGTTGATGCATATCAGATACCCGTTCTGATAAACGCGTCTACCCGCGTTCCGCTTAAGGCCAGCGTGGTCAAGGAAGAACTGGAGATAACCCCTTGTATGACCGAGGTTTTTTCACGGGAAGATACACCGGAAAACAGGCGAGAATCATCAGGACTATTGCTAAATGCACAACCGTTGAATCGCGCAGAGAAAAATCTAGACCTTTCAGGCTACTTGAAAGCCTTCCAGACAACCGGAATCAGGGTTGAAACCGATGGTGAAATATCTACCACAAGCCAAGGACTTCACCGCATAGCGCCGGCAACAGAGTTCTACACTACAAATGGTATAGAATATAAGGCTGTAGAAAAAGATGGGGCAGTGATGTTCCAACCGGTACCCAGATATGTTAGGGACGGACAGGTACAGTTTCACGGGCTGAGCGCTCATGGCGGGTTTGCAATGGAATTAGCGGAAGAAGGACAAGCCATATTTCAGCTTAACCCTATCGGAGAAGTCGATTTCAGCGGAATATACCAGAACGAATTGTCCAAATCACCCCTTGGAATATACGGTTCAGAACAAATGTTTATAGAAGAAAACAGTGCCGGTAGTATACCTGCCGATCCGGTTGAACTGCACCCCACGATAACGCCCGGCACCCTTCAGCTTCCGGCGGCCCATGGTTTTACGACGCTTGAAGCCGCAAAGCTTCTTAAAGGGGATAATCCTATTGACGCTATCCGGGTGCGGGTGGCCGGAGTAGAACGCTTTGATGAGGAAGGACAAGCCCGGATCAGGCAGGTAGCCGAAGAAATAGTGGCGCGTACGGAGTTGTGCGTGGATATAGTAGCAGGCACATCACCCCAGCAGGTTAAGGTTGACATACCAGGATACAAAGGCGTAGCGCCGCTGGGCACTGTAGGAACGTGGTGGATAAGCTTAGGAGCCGCTACAATAATAAGGAACGCTTTCAGTCTTTTTGCATCAGCATTAGTATTAGCATTTATTGTAGTAGGGCTCATCTTTGTTCACAACCGCAGCCGAATTTACCTATGGCAGAGGAAGGAAGAGGTATCGGTATTACATACCGAAGGGTGGTCCAACAAAGCGGTAATCAAGCTCTTTACGTCGGAAATCGCTCTACTATGGCTGATTGCGGCAATAGGAACGCTATTCATGGGAACAACTATGGGAGGTATCCTTAACGCTTTACCGGACGTATTTATAAAGCGCTGGGTATTCGTTGCTTCTATTGGTGGGATAGTGTTTGTCGGCAGTGCTTACCGCACTTTATGCAGGTCTTACTTGCCTGTTATAGGGAGTAACGGGGCAAATACAGCAAAAAATCGTCCCGGCAATCATGATTTAAAACTGATAAGCGGCGGTATCGGTACGGTTATCAGGTCGGATATGTTATACTATGGTACCCGTTTGCGATCTATGATTTTACAGCTTGTACTCGGCGGGACCCTGAGTCTGTTTGCATGGTTTGCCAGGTCTGCCGCAAGTGAGCATATCCTGCCGACCAGATTGGGCGAATTTATATACGTCCGGGCAGGTATATGGCTGTCGATTATAGGCATATCAACAGTACTTCTGGTACTGCTTACCTGCATTGACTCCCTTTTATCTTACATGGATATGCGAAGGCCTCAGCTTGTAATATTGCAGCAGCTTGGCTGGCAGGCCAAACACTTGCTAATGTTGATTTTACCTCAGATAGTTGTACCCGTAGCTTTAGCCGTAATAATAGCTGCAGTGCTAGCCGGGTCTATTGTTATTCTCCTTTACAATGCATTTTCTGGCCCAGCATGGCAGCTTTCGGGTGTTGTCGTTGCCTCTATAATATTGGCTGCGCTGCTCACCTGCGGGTGGATACAAATCTTGTACAATGAACAATATACGAAAAGGCCTGACGGCAAAACATCAGTGTATCCGACAAAAGTGCGTTGGATAACGGTGGCTGCTATTGTAGGTTTGATTGTCACTGTAATCACAAGCACATATCTTTGTGAAAAAACGTTTCAAAACGGTAAAACCAACGATGAGGCCTTATCAGTTCAATCCTTTATATCTGAAATAGGTTCGGAGGCGTTCATCCTGACCCGGACGCTGGCAGCCCTGGGGCACCGCCCGGCGGGTACTGAAGCGAACCAAAAAGAAATCGACCTATTATGTAACTGGCTCGAACAGACCGGTTTAGAGGTCAAACGCGAGCCTGTAACAGTCCCGCCTTACAGGAGTTTAGGCACCGAATCAAGGCTGGAAGTGGACGGAAGCCCTGTGGACTTTACAGCTCTAGTCATAGACCTCTCTGAAGCCGATGCCGACAGACCCTATATACTACAGGATGAAAACCCTGTAGTCCTATCGGCCGGCATGCCGATAGAAACAAATATTACGGGACACTTGGTATTGGTAGAAGCCTCTTCTGCTGATGAATTCCGCAAGGCGGTAGCACTTTACTTGGAGGATGCCCCGCTGGCGATGGTGGGTGTCAACCCCGGCTTCATAAAAGCGGAAGGGTCTGCCGTACTAAACCTTGAGGTACTCGACGTAATCCCGGGATACCAATCGGAAAATATACGAGTGGATATACTAGGTACATCCGAAGGAGATGAACCTATATGGGTGGTCACAAATCATGGCAGCATAGGCCCGGGGGCATCGGATAACGCAAGCAGTGCCGCCGGGACTGCTGTGCTTGCCCGGCATCTGAAGGACAATCCTCTGTCTGTACCGGTAAGGATAATATGGACTGCAGGCGGTGATGCTCAATACAACGGAGGGTTAGCACAGTATCTGAAGGAACATTTGCTAAGCGGTTCTGCGCTGGCTGTTTGTAGTCTAGGTACCGGTGAACCTGCTGTATTTGGGTTCCGGCACGATAATCTTTTCGGGAGGCCGCGGTCACTGCCGCCGGCGGCTGAGGACCTGGAATACCATGATTTTATCAGGTACATCGATCCGACGCCCCAACACAAAAGCCAGCTATGGGACCTCGATTATCCGTATATTCATAGGAGGCTAAGTTCTGAACATTGGGATGATATGATGGTAACACCGGATAACTGGATGGTTGCTGCAGAGGCGGTGAATAAAGACCTGAAAATAGGTATCTTACCGGCATTTCCCACAGGTCTTGGGTTGCGTCTGCTGGAAACCAAGATGCCAACGGCAGTCTATTGGAGGTTTGCGCCCTATAGAAATACCCAAAAAGATACTATAGATCGGATAAAACCTGAAATCCTGGGCCTTGATATATATTTTCTTGACCGTGTTATGCGGCAAGTTACATGGAGGGATGAAAAGAATGATCGAACATAAAAGCACTGTTATTACGTTAAACAATGCCACCAAGGTTTATTATGCAGGTAACAGCGAAGTGCGGGCACTTCAAAATATTTCTCTGGATATTAAAAAAGGGGACTATGTAGCGGTTGTGGGACATTCCGGCTCCGGCAAATCCACCTTGCTGCGCGTCATCGGAGCCCTAGAACTGCCTACTGAAGGAGAGGTGTATATCAACGGCATCCCTACCGGAACCCTGGATGCAAAAGAACTGACCCATGTACGCGCAAAAACGGTGGGATTTGTCTTCCAAGACTTCCGGCTACTTCCCCAGCTCACGGCCGTGGAAAATGTGATGATTCCTCTTCTGCCCTATAAGGGTAAAAAATCCGTAGAGGTTAGGGCAAAGAAACTGCTGGAGCAGGTGAGGCTTAGAAACAGAATGCACCATAAACCTTCGGAACTGTCCGGCGGAGAGCAACAGCGTGTAGCCATAGCCCGCGCTCTGGTGCGGGAACCGCGGCTTATATTGGCGGATGAACTGACCGGAAACTTGGATACTCAGACGAGAGACCAGATAATGGAGCTGTTGGACGGCCTTAACCAGGAGGGGCTGACGGTAGTGGTCGCAACGCATGATATGGGCGTAATGGACCACTGTCACAGACACGTGAGGCTGCAGGATGGTATGGTAGTGTGAGTAGTGGGCCGCATAATTCTAAATTATACAAATATATGTAATGAAACCGATGCATCTGGTACTAGTATGTATAATAAATTGTGCTTTTCACCTTTTCTAGGGACATGGGGATAGGTACCATGTCCCTCTTTTAAGCAGAGATATAGGGCAGTTGCTTCAAAGAAGAAAGCATAGATGCTTTTGGATGAATCGAGCGATAAATGAGTGTTGCAGGGACGGTGTTGTTAACGATTCCTCCTTGAGTGTAATTAGCATTAGATATGCGCTGGATTTTTTTGTTTTTACCCCTAGGCACGCTGGATTTGTGGAGTGGACTTTTTAAACAGTTTTACGCATATAAACAAAAATGGCTTCAGGGTCAAAAACCCTAAAGCCATTTTTAAATTTGGTGCCGAAGGTGGGACTTGAACCCACACGTTGTTGCCAACACTGGATTTTGAGTCC
>JAQUCT010000046.1 GCA_028686075.1 Bacillota bacterium | reverse complement strand
GCCTCCAGCCCCGCGGACCCGTTTATTATATCTATAGCCTCTCTCATCATATCCAGCATACCGCGAAGTTCCATAACGGCATCCTGTACCAGTATCTCCGCCCACCGGGTGCTGCCAAAGTCCGTATCCTCGGACAGGTTAAAGGCCTCCGCCGCTTCCCCAAGCCAGTTCTCCGGCCAGGGATGGCTCTGCACATAATGGTATAAGTCAAGCACCATTTGCTGCAGCATTCCGTCGTCCTTCTGACCCCCGTAACACTCCACCAGCCTTAAAAAATCCCGTTGCGGGCTTTGGTACTGGTCCTCAAACATCTCCTCCAATGCTTCCAGTTTCATAAGAACCGTCTCGGTCTCATCGGCTACTCTGAAAACCGGGTCGATGTCTATGCAGTGGAAATTGTTGCGGATGGTTTCAAGACAGAAGGAATGCATTGTTGTTATGGTGGCCTTGTTTAAAAGCGACAGCTGCCTCTGCAGCCTCGTGTAGCCCGGGTTTTTGTCAAGGGCCTTTTCCAGGGCGTCTCCTACCCTTTCTCTCATTTCGGTAGCAGCAGCGTTTGTAAAAGTAACCACAAGCAGAGAATCAATATCCACCGGGTCCTTCTCGTCGGTAATCCTGCGGATTATCCTCTCAACAAGGACAGCTGTTTTACCCGCCCCCGCCGCCGCCGCCACCAGCAGGTTGCGCCCCCTTTCGGTTATCGCTTCAAGCTGCTGCGTTGTCCATTTCATATCGCTCATTTTACCTCACCTTTTTCGCCCATTTCGTTTTGTCCTATAAGACTCCATACCTGCTCGTCCTTAATATCCCCAAGGACCCTGTACCGGTTGTCGGCAAACACGGTGTCGAACTGGCATACGGCGGAATACTCGCAATAGCTGCAAGGGGTGAACCTTTTCTTTTTGTAGGGTGCGATAGATACGTCCCCCTTAAGCATTTCCCCGGCGGTCTTTGCCAGCAACGTCCTTATATGCCGGTGCAGCAGGCCAAACTTCTCAGCACTGGCCGCCGAGGACGAACTGCCCAGCACGTCCCCCTTGTTTATCCTTGCGGGTATTATAAGAGAGCTTCCGTCAATCTCCCTGTCCATTTCCCTGATAAGCTCCACGTCCGCCAGCACAAGGCCGTTCATCCTGAGTTTTTTCATTATGGCCCTTTCTATTTCCTCCTCAGACATACCGCCCTCATCGATTATTATAGGGTCATCTATCTTAAAGTACAGTAGGCCCGCCGGCAGCACCGGCTGCTTAAACCTGCCGCTTTTGTTTTCCAAAAGAGCCACCAGGTATGTAATAAGCTGTATCTGCAACCCGTAATATAGGTCGGACAGACAAAAATCCTTACTGCCCGATTTATAGTCCACAACCCTCAGATAGGTACCTTGATCCGTTTCCATTACATCGGCCCGGTCAATCCTGCCGGTAAGGTATACCTTCTCTCCGGAAGGCAGTTCCAGCAAAATAGGCGGAAGGTCCCCGTCCCCGCCGAAGGCCAGTTCATAGCCAAGGGGCTCAAAACCGCTCCTTTTGATGTGCTGGGCTATAGTCCACACCGCCCTTGTCATCACCCGTTTCAACCTTGAAGTAAGGTGCCTGTACCGGGACGAACTGCCCAGTACCGCCTCAGGGTACTCTTTGAGCATTTCATCCACAATGGCCGATACCTCTCGGCCGCACCATTCCCTGTCCAGGTCCCTCCACGTAATCCCCTTTCCTTCCAGCCCTGTGGAGAACCGGTCTATTACGCTGTGCATAAATGTTCCCATATCGGGGGCAGTCAGCCTGAATTCCTTCCTGGGCTTTGCCCTCAGTCCGTACTGTACAAAATAGGAAAAGGGACAGGAAGCAAACCGCTCAAGCCTTGAAATGCTGGTATAAAGGGGCCTACCGTAAAGCTTTCCGGCCCTTTGGCTGCCTATGCTTCCGGTCTGGTTGGTATAATAAAGCCCCTCCAGCATGGCTCTATATCTGTCCCGCCACCGTGGATTTTTCATATACCACCGGTGTATGTCCCTCCATATTCCACCTGCATCCGGCCCCTCGATCCCCTTTCTCACGTTGGAGATAAGCAGGTTGAAGGTGGGCAGCGGTGCCGATACCAGATCCAGTCCATCCCTGCCTGTGTCTCTTCCGGTAACGTTGCTGTATTGGGTAACGACAGGGAACAACCTCTTTATCCTGGATATTATGACCGAGGGCCTTAGAGACCCTCCCCTGTGATCCGCCATGGGGTAGCTTAGCCGAAGGTGCTGCGCCGGAGTGGTTAAAACACTGTATATAAGATACTGCTCCTCCAGAGCCTTTGTTCTGGTATCCTGGGCCAGTTCCACACCCATCGTGAGCAGGTCCTCCCTGTCCTTATCGCACAGTATTCCCTCGTCGGCGGTCAGGGCGGGGAATACACCGTCGTTAACCCCGAGTACGTACAGTGCTTTTATATCATGGCTTTTTGATCGCCCCGCATCGGCAACCAGCACCTGGTCAAGGGCCGGCGGAATAAGTCCTATCCTGTACTCGGCCAGCCCCGCTTCCAAAAATCTTTTAAAACCCGTGGTATCGGTAATAACGTTCCCCACCGTTTCCACCATCTGGTCCAGGGCTTGCATTACAATGTTCCAAATCTGCCGATATTCGTTGGCAAGGTTCAGGTCCCCAGACTTATCCAACCGGTCAATCCTATCCCGTATCCTTTCAGGCACCTGCATATCGCACAAGAACACGTACAGGGCGGTACATGCCTCCCGCACCCTTTTCTTTCCCTTTATTCCGGAACGAAGGGCCAGCAGCGGCTTTGTCACCCTTTCCCTTGTCATGTTTACCCTCTTAAGCGTCTCCTTCTCATAATCCGACATCTCCTGGTCATCGAAGGCCGGACCTATACGGAATGTCCAGTCCCCCCGACCTGTCCAGGAACTGCCCCTTATACCACAGGCCAGTACGTAGTTTTCCAGAATATCAATATCCTCCGGGGGGATTCCCGCAAGCCCGGTCTTAAGATAACTGAACACCGCCTGATAGGACCAGTTATGTATAAATACATCAAGGGCCGACAGTATAAACTGCACCAAAGGATTGCTTAGTATATCCTTTTTACCGTCCACGAAACAGGGTATGCCATATTCATCGAATACGCAGCCAATAAGCTTGTTGTAGGCCCCCGGGTCCCTGGCCACCACCGCAATATCCCTGTACCTTAAGCCCTTATCTCTGCACAGCCTTATTATATCCCTAGCAGTGTCCTCCACTTCCGAATAGATATTGGCGGCGGCAAATATGCTTATATGATCGGTTTTTTCTTTATATACACTACAGGGGAAACTGAAGTATTCCCTCTCCAGATGGGCCAGGGCCCTACTCTCCTTAAACCTGTGAGGAGGCCTGTCCTCTAGAAATACTGGTGGCTCCAGGGCCACGCCCCGCTCTCCGGCCAACTCGGTCAGCCGGGAGACCGCCCTGGCAGTAGGCGAAAAGACTCCACCATCATCCGCCGTTTTACCGTCTATACAGTCGGTACAAAGACACACGCTTACCCGGCGGGCCTTTTCAAGCAGTTCCCCTATAACCCGGTATTCCTGCGGAGTAAACCCGGAAAATCCGTCCAGCCAGACCTCTGCTCCATCAAAGAGACTGCACCGGCCCAGTTTTTCGGCCAGCAGCGTGAGATGGTCGTCGGTGTCTATGTACCTGTCCCCTAGAGCCTCCTCAAAGGCTCGGTATATTTCCGAAAGTTCCTTAAGCTTTTGCTTAAGCAGCCCGTTATCTTTAAGCCTTCCTCCTATCTCCCCAAGGCTGTCGGGGGTAATGCCATAACGCTTGAACTCGGAAATGGTTCCGGCCACTATTCCAATAAACCCCCGCTGCCGGGCTGTCTTTGAAAATATACTTAAGTTATCCTTCTTGTCCTCTATTATGCTGCACAAAAGCACTGCCTTGCCCGCGGAATCGATGGTCCTCCGGGTTAGTCCCCCCACATCGTCGAATACTCGATAGGCCATGCGCCTGAAGCTCATTATCTCCGCACCGATTATTCCAGTTGACCCCACCGTACTCACCAGGTTTATTTCGGCCTGGAGAGTGTACTGTTCGGGCACAATCATTACCAGCGGGCTTCTGCCGCCTTCCCGCAGCGCTTCCTTAATCTCCTGCATACACCGGTAGCTTTTTCCGGTGCCTGCCCTCCCGTATACAAATCTCAACCCCATAGGTATTCACCCGATTCTCTTTTATATTACACTCAAAATCTGTTATAATTTAGATATTAACCTAATCTACATACAACGCACTAATAATATTACACTCCTTTTATCTGTCATTTTGAGGGTGAAGCCCGAAGAATCCGACTTTGTCGTTCTGAACGTAGTGAAGAATCTTCAATGTAAAGTTTTAAGTGCGTTACATCTAAACAAGTACGTATACTGTAATTATAGTAAATACAACCATAATTGTAAAACGCTTTTGCACTGCTATAGCTGCCAAAAAACGTCAGAGCATTAACCGGACCTATATAAATGAACCGTCAGGAGGTGTGATATGAATAAGGGACTAATAGACAGAGAAGGACTTGTTTCGAATTTATACCCCAAAGAGACGGAAGTAACCGGCAGAATATGCGACTCAATGGCACAGATAGAAATAAAGCAGGTATACCAAAACAGCGGTATAAAGGCCATAGACACAGCCTATATATTCCCGGTGCCGGTTTACGCCCTTGTGACGGATTTCCACGCCAGTATGGGTAAGGCGCAGGTAAACGGGTTTATTATGGAACGGGAGGAAGCCCGACAAGCTTACGAAAAAACGGGCGGCACGGTTGAAAGTCTCCTCCTTTCAGGGGACGAAGGGCAGGGCATGCCGGGGGTGGCTCTGGGTATACTTCCCCCCGGTGAAAAGGTGTACATACATATTTCTTACATACAGGACCTTGAGTATAACGGCAACCAGTTAAGTATTACTATACCGGCCCTTATGGCCCCCGACGGTTCCTGCCTGTCCCCTAAGGAACAGGCAGGAACCGGGGAAAGAATAGGCTGCAAAACCCGACTTAAGCTATGGATGAATATGCACAGGCGGGCTTTAAGTTACAGGTCCCCCTCCCATACCATAAGGGTGGACAGGCAGGACGAATACAAAGCTGTAATAAGCCTTGAGGAGGAACGCCCCAGGCCGGACAGGGACTTCGTCCTTATATGTACCTGCCGGGAAGAGGAGAGTTGCCGTGGTACCGCTTTCAGTGACGGTAACGGCAGGGGAATCCTTTGCCTTACCTTTGTGCCGGAATTCCCGGATAAGGTGGAAACCGGTGCGAAGGACTATGTATTCCTTCTGGATACCTCCGACTCCATGACCGGCCAAAGGCTTGCCATGACCAAGTCCGCCCTAAATATAATGCTTAGAAACCTTTCAGAGATAGACACCTTCCGGATTGCGGCCTTTGGAAGCGACCTGCACCCCTTTGCCGGCGGCGACAGCCTGCCCTTTGCCCAGGCAAGCCTAGACAGGGCTACGGAATGGATCGCCGGGCTAATACCCGGTGGCAGGGCGGACGTCTTTAAGGCATTAAGATATGCGCTGCTCCCGGAAAACAACAAAAAAAGCGTAATAATGATATTAACCGCCGGAAGAATCGAAGATTCCGATGACCCGATAAACTACGTTAAGCACAATATAGGCAGAAACAGAATCCATATATTCGGTACAGATACAAAAGCAAACCTATGTATGCTAAAGAGGATATCAAGAGTGGGCAGAGGCGACTGTCAATCGCTACACCAGGATGAAAGGTTAGAAGACGGAGCACTGCGGCTGTTTGCCGGTATAACTGCCCCGGTGGCCGAAAAGGTCCAACTGGACTGGACCGGTATAACAGCGGAGGACGTATTCGCAAGCAAGCTGTCCAATGTACGGGATTTGGAACCCATTACGGTGCTGGCCGGTTTCTCCGGTCCCCTTGGCGGGAAAGCACTTTTAAGGGGGAATACCGCCGAAGGCATATTTCATCTTGCGCTGGACGCCTCGGATATAGAACAGGACAGCCGATTTGATTTCCTTGAAAAAAAATGGGCTAAAAAGAAAATTGAATACCTCGAAAATGTTCTCTCCTATACCAGCCCGGCTAAATATGAAAGGGTACACGATGAAATAATAAGGCTTTCTAAAAGCCACAACATACCCTCGTCGCTTACCTCCTTTGTTGCGGTGAAAGTAATACCCGACAGGCTGACCGGCCTTCCGGTGCCAAGGATGCTGTCTACCTCCCGACATGATGGTGGCATATATAATGACCGGGAACCTACCCATGCCGGCACCGATGGCAGCGGTCGTTTGAACTCCGGGGACGAAGCCGCGCCCGTTACCCACTGCGAAATACTGAGGATGCTGGCAAGAAACCAGCAGGCCAACGGTGCCTTCTACGGCGATGCCGCCGACAGCCTACTTGCAAGGGTGGATACCACAGCTCTGACCCTTATAGCTTTTATGGCGGGAAAGGAAAACATAAGAGTGTACCGGAGACAGTTGGAGAAATCGGTGAAATACCTGACCGAGCGTGTAACCAACGGAAGGATTACCCCGGGACGGGCAGAGAATATCCAGACCCTTCTGCGGACCATACTGGCTTTGAAACTGTGCATGACGGGCAGCATATTAAACCAAACTGAAGAGGAATGGATTTTAAGGTGGATTGACGATATTAGGGAATCGGCACAGGCTTCGCTGGCCCTTACCGGCGGGCAGAGCGAAATTCTGGAATTCCTAGACAGCAGCACCCAGTGGAAAAGTATCAGTACCATAAAGAGAATAGCAGCGGTAAACGATGACCCATCCATACTAAAAAAAAGAATAAGCCTTTCGGCCTGCGAAGGTTATGCAGTACCGGCGTTGGCAAGGCTGGGGGTATTAGAGGCACTTAAGCAGTAAGAGAGCGGAGCAGCCCGCTCTTTTTTATTTGCCTGTAACTATATCTGTAACCCACCTCTAAGAATGGGCCGCTATTATTAAAAGGAACCACAGCATAAACCTTCATAAAATGAATTATTTTTTAAGGAATGGCAAAAACTATAGGTTGCAGAATATTTAATGGAAAGGTGCGTTATATGAAAATACACAGGCGAAATAAAGATAAATCCGGCAATCCCCTTACCGACAATATGGACCTAAGTCAGCGCTATAGAAAGGTTGAAGAAATAAAGCTGGGCCTTCATCTGGAAGAAAACCTAAAGACCCTGCTGCAATTATCAGGGAACAGCATAGATGTGAAATTTCGAAGGTTCAGTATAAATAAGAATATTCCCGGGGTTCTTATTTATATTGACAGTATGATAAACAATGCAAGCGTCGAGGAAATCCTCCGGGTGCTTATGATAGATACACAAAAGATAGAATGCCGGGATGAAAGCCATCAGCTTCTGCGTACCGCAATCAAAGACCTTATTACGGTTAACAACATTGAAGAGGTCAACGATATATACAGCCTTTTTGCTAAAATAGCCTTGGGGAGTACTGCAGTGCTGATCGACGGACAGTCCGAAGCCTTAGTATGCGATACCACCGGGTTTAAGACCCGGGATATTACCGACCCCTCTGCTGAAACAACCATCCAGGGTCCCCGGGAAGGCTTTGTCGAAACTCTATGGGTAAATACCTCCCTGATAAGGCGGCAGATACGCGTACCCCATCTATGGATAGAGGGGCTTGAGATAGGAAAACTAACAAAAACAATGGTGGCCTTCGCATATATAAAGGGTCTTGCCGACGAAAAAATGCTGGCCGAGCTGCGCAGCCGCTTAAACAGGATAGATACCGACTCCATCCTTGGAAGCGGGTATATTAAGGAATTCATAACCGACCAACCCTTTTCCATTTTCCCCCTTTTGCTTAGGACGGAAAGGCCTGATATTGTATGCTCTGCCATACTGGAGGGTAAGGTAGGTCTGTTTGTAAGCGGTAGTCCCCATGTGCTTGTGTTGCCCGCCGAGCTACCTATGTTTCTTCAGTCCCCGGATGACTATTATGAAGATGCAATAGCGGGCAGCTTCGTACGTATATTGCGCTGGGCAGCAGTTTCGATATCCGTACTGCTGCCGAGCTTCTATGTTGCGTCGGTCAACTTTCACCAGGAGCTATTGCCCACAGCCCTGCTGCTTCGAGTTACCGCAAGCAGGGAGGGAGTTCCTTTCCCGGTTTTTACTGAAATCCTTATTATGGAGCTTCTGTTTGAAGTCCTAAGAGAAGCAGGTATAAGGCTGCCTGCCGCAATAGGACCCGCTATAAGCATAGTAGGTGCTCTTGTGCTTGGAGAAGCGGCAATCCGCGCAGGCATGGTATCCCCGGCAGTAGTGATAGTGGTTGCGCTGACTGCAATTGCGGGTTTTACCACTCCTGTATACAGCATGTCAATAGCCTTTAGGTTGACAAGGTTTGCCTTTACCCTGCTAGCGGCTGTTCTTGGACTGTTTGGCGTCCAGTTTGGACTTTTGCTTCTTACCACTCACCTATGCTCCCTCCGTTCCTTCGGTATGCCCTATATGATGCCGGTGGCCCCCCTCATAATGCGGGATATGAAAGATAATATATTCAGGTTATGGGTCTGGGGCAGGGATACCCGCCCAAAGCTTCCAGGCAAGCGGGAGCCCTATAGGCAAGCCTCGGGCCAAAAACCCGGACCGGTAAAAAGCTATAATAAAAAGGAGAATAAAAATGGGTATTGAAAAGATTACAAACAGACAACTTTTTTTCATTCTGTTTATGATGCGGGTCACGGTCGTTATAGGCTTTTTGCCTGTGCTGACCTCGGCGGATGCCCAGCAGGATGCCTGGATATCAGCAATAGTTTCTTTTTTCGGTGCAGCACTGTTGGTATTAATAATTGTGGGCTTGGGAATGCGATTCCCCGATATGACTGCTGTAGAATATGCTCAAAAGCTTATCGGGAAATGGGCAGGCAAAGCGGTAAGCCTTATATTTGTATGGGCATTTCTTGTAATAGCTGCAACAGATATTCGTATATACGGCGGGGTATTAATAACTGGTTTTTTGAGCGAGACCCCTCTGTCATTTATTATTTTTACAATGGTTATAGCCGGATCTATCGCGGCATATTCCGGCATAGAGGTTATATCAAGGGCGGCGGACCTGCTCTTCCCTGTCTTTTTATCTATGCTGGTCCTAAGCTTAATGTTTGCAATCCCGGATTTTTTATTATTAAAAAATAATCTGGAGCCCGTATTGGCAAGGGGAGCCGGGCCTGTGCTGCAGGGCAGCATAATACCAACAATAATAATAGCCCAATACCTTATACTTACAATGATTATTCCTGCCACAGAACAGCCCAAAAAAGCCCTCAGGGTCGCTTTATGGGCTCTTGCCGGCGCATCTGCCGTATTGGTACTTGCCACGCTGACCGTCATAGCCATAATGGGTCCCGATCGTGGTTACAGAACAGTTTTTCCGTTTTTTAGCATGGTTACAACCCTTAATATAAGCGAATTTTTAGAAAGAATTGAGCCCCTTACGCTGTTCGCCTGGGGATTCGGAGTCTTCATCGGGGTATCGACATTCATGTATTGCGGCTCAAAGGGAATGGCCCAGATATTGGGGTTAGAGGATTACCGCCCCTTGGTCGGCCCCCTTGCAGTAATATCGGGGGTTTTTGCGATACACTCGTACCAGAACGTGTTTCAACTATTAACCTTCTTTCAACCTAAAATCGCAGGCCCTTACGCCCTTTCCTTGATAATAGTGCCTATGGGTATTCTATGGACTGCCTATGGAATCCGGTGCCTTCAAAACAGGGGAATAAAATGAAAAAATATATTGTTTTCACTATTATATTATCCATAACTCTTTTGTCTTGCGGCTGCTGGAACCGCCGGGAACCGGAAAACCTGGCAATAGTTCTTGCCATAGCCTTTGATATTGAAAAAGAAACAAATATGTATAATACAATAGCCCAAATAGCCAACCCCCTTGCGATGGGGGCAACGGATATAAGCCAGGGAAGTACCGGTAAGGAGAAAACCTTCCTGACATTATCCGCAAAGGGAGAGCTTCCTTATCAGGCTATGCGTAACCTTGTAAATAATGCAACCCGGGAATTTTTCTGGTCGCATAACAGAGTTGTTCTTTTTTCCGAAGAGCTTGCAAGATACGGAATATATCCGACTATGGACATGTTCGGAAGAGACCGACAGCTGAGGACAATTGCACAAGTAGTGGTAGTGGACGGGGACCTGAAAGCTCTTATGGAAGCTGAATTTCCTTTGGAAGAAACCGGTGCTAGGGGGTTGGACAGACAGATTATAACGATTAGAAAGGAAAGGTCAATATTTCCGATAAAACCCTTAAATGAACTGTACAGCACCCTTGCCCAGCCCGGTATAGATATGTTTATCGGCAGGATAACGGTACCCGAAAACATAGAAAAAGGTGCCAGCCCTTCTAGAATCGGGGGGGGTGCAATGTTCCACGGCGATCGCATGGCCGGATGGGCGGAGGATGAACACGCGAAGGGATGGGCTTATGCAACCGGCAGAGCTTTTCGATCCACATTGATTATCAAAGACCCGATGGACGATAAAACCCCCATAAGCATAGAGGTTACTAATATAAAGAATAATATGCGGCTTATAATTGATACGTCCGGGGGAGTATATATTGAGCTAAAAATTTATGCAGAGGGCCGTATACAGGATTTCCCAGTCCATAGAGACTTGGAGATTGAAAGCGATTATACCAAATCCCTCGAACAAAGAACGGCCCAGAATATACGCAGTACAATCCAATCAACTATAGACCTGTCCCGGGAACTAAACTCGGATATAATAGGATTTGGCAA
>JAQUCT010000094.1 GCA_028686075.1 Bacillota bacterium | reverse complement strand
GAAGCTACTACTGTGCTTTTGCCTGTCCCGCCCTTACCGCTTATAAAAACTATTTGCTTCATGATGCCACGCCCCCTTTTATTTTGTCATACAGCCCGACAAACCTTTCTTTCCACTCGTTATTTATCTGGGCCGGAAGAACACCCTTGGAGTAGTTCTCGGCGATCTCCCTTAAATAGGGGATTTCCATCAATACTTCTATGTTTTCATTTTTACAATATTCCTGTATGCTTCTGTCATGTTCCATGGCTTTATTTATTACCACCCCGAAGGGGATACCCATTTTCCTTACCAGTGCCACGGCGATTTTCAGGTCATGGAGCCCGAAGGGCGTTGGCTCGGTTACAAGTATGCAAAAGTCACAACCCTCTATTGACTGCACCGCCGTACAGGAAGCACCGGGAGCGCAGTCCAGAAATACCGGTGCATCCGGCCGTACCATTTGCTTTAATTCATTTATGATGGGTATGGTTATGGGCTCACCGATGTTCAGCCTGCCCTGCAGGAAAAGCCCTTCGCCATCGGCCTCAATCACACCGATTTCCCTCTGCTCCTCGGTAATAGCATTTTGAGGGCACGCGATAACGCATGCGCCGCAGTGATGGCATATCTCGGGGAAAATGACCACCTTCCCCTTTATGACCGCCATTGCATTAAACCGGCAGGTTTTGGAACATATACCGCAGCCGTTGCACTTCTCCCCATCCACATGGGGCACCGGCACCTTGACCGGTGCAGTGCTTTCTATCTTTGGGTTAAGGAATAACGCACCGTTAGGTTCTTCCACATCGCAGTCTATATACTGGCTGTTACTTAGTGAAACCGCGAGGCTGGCGGCCACCGTTGTCTTGCCGGTACCGCCCTTCCCACTGAGTATTGCTATATTCATCGTCTGCCTCCCATGCCGAAATGTGGTGGAACCGTGGTGTTTATTTTGGTCAGTCCGCCCTTTTTAAACTGTTCTACGTTATCCTTTACGGAAGCGGCATTGCCTCTGTAAATTTCTATATTGGCAGCCTTGAGTACATTCATGGCGTTGGGGCCTACATTTCCGGTTATAACCGCCTCTACGTCCTTATCGGCTACCAGCTGTGCCGCAGAGATGCCCGCGCCGCCTGCCGCTACCGCTCCCGAATTGTCCACCGCTTCGAAATCCATCGTTTCGGTATCCATAATTATGAAAGCAGCGGCCCTGCCGAACCTTAAATCCAACTGACTTTCCAATGTATTCCCTGTTGCTGATACTGCAATCTTCATGTTTTATCCCTCCTTGTGGTTATTGGCTAATGCCCATAACTAATTCTAACTCTATTCTGAACATATGTCAATAATTATAACTATTATTCGACATAGCGGGCATTTTATTCTGGAAAATGGTTGGAACTTAATCTCTGAAAATCAAAAAGGTTGGCAGCTGTCACCTTTGAAGCATACTGCCTGTTTTTTTGCCCGAGCAGACGGAATATCTGGTGCCTATTTGGCTTGCAAAAAAAGTACCGTCCTGCCGATTAGGACGGTACTTTTTTCATCTGGTGGAGATAGGGGGACTCGAACCCCCGACCTTCTACATGCGAAGCAGACGCGCTCCCAACTGCGCTATACCCCCATAGGTTTTTATACTTGTATTACTTCTGATATTATAAAACGACCCTTTTCATTTGTCAATCATAACAAGCATCCCTGCATGCTTTTCTAAGGGATGGGTGGTGTTCTGAGGCAGTCCGGACTTTCTTGCAACTTCTCTCTGGGAAAACCCCATTTCCACTGTCTTCTGCTTTCTCAAAATAAACCTCGGGCAACACAATCCTTATTTCATTCTCCAGGTCTTCTTTTTTCCAGTACACGATAAACCTTACTCTTGCCGTTTTCGGCTCATAGTTTCTCTGGCCCATTGTCTCAATCTGGCCTATAAACTGTTTTGAAAACTTTAGTATCGGTTGTCCCAGTGAATTGCGGCAGCAGTTTCCATCAACAGTAAGCAAATCTTCGCTGTTAAGCCATGAAATTTGTTTTTGACGGGGAATAAAGAAGTCCAGCCACACATCCTTATAGGTCATCTGCACTGCTAATTGACGGGGGGGCTGATAGAGCCGGGAATCGTGCACTATTTCCAAACCCTCTGTTTTTATGGAATCAAGATAATTACCGTTATAGTGAATAGTGAGGTTCCGTTTTGCCCTTGTCATAGCAACGTACAGCTGCCGCACGGCTTCGTCAGATCCGGGGTTGAACTGGTCAAGCATCAGAAAGACATTGTCAAATTCACGGCCCTTCGCCTTGTGAATAGTTGAAACAAATATTGTATCGATGCTTTGTTCGAAGAAATCCTCCAGCTTGGATTCACGAATAAAGATTTCCAGGTCAGATTTGTATTTGGTCTTTGGATTCGCCGCTTCAAATTCCTTTATTATATTGGTGCATATCTCCAGATTTAAGCTGCTGCCAACCCTCTCCGTCAATCTTCGTTTTGCATTTTTCCAGGTGTCATCGCCAATAGTATAGGTATCTTCGGTCAGATTTAGCCGGCTGAGAAAATTCCGTACTTCCAGAAGGTTATACATATTAAACCCTTCATTTGACTGGATTAGTTTCGCCCGCATTCCGTTTTTAA
>JAQUCT010000010.1 GCA_028686075.1 Bacillota bacterium | reverse complement strand
TCAATAATATTATGACAAAAACCGGTTCCAAACCAGGCGAAAAGACCATTATAGATGCGTTGTTCCCAGCAGTTGAAGCTATGCAAAAGAATACTGATAATCCTAAAACTGCGTTGCAGGCCGCATACAAAGCCGCTGCAGAAGGTTCGGAAAGCACTAGGAATATGCTGCCCGTTCATGGCCGAGCAGCATATTATGGTGAAAAGGGGCTTGGTATACTAGACGGCGGTTCGGTCGTTGGAAAGCTAATTTTCGAAGCTTTGTATAATTGTTTTTTCTGAGCTGTTACGATATTGGATAAACAACAAAGAATTGCCCGAGACTATATGGAATTTATTTAGTACTAAGGCTATTTGTTAAGAAACATACATAATAGGAAACGCGAGGTGATAATTGTGAGAGAACTGGAATCCAATATTATTGAAATACTGCACAGAGAAGTTGTTCCCGCCCTTGGCTGTACCGAGCCGGCTGCGGTAGCTCTGGCTGTAGCCAATGCCCGCAGGGCGGTGGGCGGGGAACCCAAAAAGATTTCGGTCAAGGTAAGCAGCAATATATATAAAAACGGTGTGGCAGTGGGGATCCCCGGCATAGACAGGGTGGGGATAGACGTGGCCGCAGCCTTGGGTGCTGTTGCCGGGCAAGCCGACAGGGGACTGGAGGTACTGGAAAGTGTGGACAAGGTTGGTGCGGACACGGCCATTGGCCTTGTGGACCGAAAGGCGGTAAAGGTAGAGGTGCTGGACAGGCCCGGGGTTTACGTGGACTGCAGATTGGAAACCGATTCCGGGACTGGTCGATGTGTTATAGAGGACGGGCATACCATTATCGTATTGGTCGAGGCAAACGGTAAGACTATTCTAAAAAGGGACGGCAACAAAAAAAACAGCGGCAACGAACTGAGGGCATGGCTACAGACCATGAGGATTGCACAACTTGTTGACTTAATAAGGGGAATCCCCTATGAGAAGATATCCTTTATGCTGGACGGCAGGGATATGAACCTCGCGGTTGCAGCGAAGGGCCTTAAGGAAAAGACGGGCATGGGCGTCGGGTACAGCATGTACAACTCCATTAAAAAAGGTGTCCTGTCTAACGACCTTCACAATTATGCAGCAGCTTTGACGGCGGCGGGTGCGGATGTAAGGATGGCGGGGGTAAAAATGGCGGTTATGAGCAGCGCAGGTAGCGGTAATCATGGGATAACCGCAATACTTCCGGTGACGGCGGTGGCGGAAAGAATAAAAGCCACCGAGGAGGAACTGGCAAGGGCACTGGCACTGAG
Source organism: Bacillota bacterium (assembly GCA_028686075.1). Classification (GTDB taxonomy): domain Bacteria; phylum Bacillota; class Clostridia; order Ch29; family Ch29; genus JAAYEV01. The sequence continues at coordinate 41,052 of JAQUCT010000010.1, read as the reverse complement.
CCATATTGTTACCATATATATAAAGAGTTATACCGGAAAGCTTTCCGCACTGTGCGGCTGTGCCGTAGCTGCGGCGATAGGGGCAAGCTGCGGAATAGCTTTTCTTTATGGAGCGGATAACCGCCAAATTGAGGGAGCAATAAAGAACATGGTGGCAAATATAACAGGTATGATATGCGACGGTGGAAAGGTGGGCTGCGCTCTTAAGCTTTCAACGGCGGCATACGCGGCACTGCAGTCGGCGATACTAGCCTTGGAGGGAACGGTGGTGCCCTATGACAACGGAATAATTCATTGCAGCGTGGAAAAGACAATACAAAACCTCGGAAGGGTTAGCGACCCGGGAATGCTTGAGACCGACCACACAATTCTCGAGGTTATGGTGGACAACCTTGCTACCAATAAAAGAAACTGTATGGGCTGCTGATAATAAGACGCTTGGGCGGAATACCTTTGACAACTTCGGCAATGAAAGGATAATATGTATTCCTATTGGCACAGAAGCTATGGATATTGCCGTAGTAGGTATATTTTATTTAAAAAAGCTGTCTCTAAAAGTATGGGTACTGTGTACCTATTTGACTTGTAGAAGTGTAGCTTTAATAAACACATAAAAAGACATCACTAATTACAATGGGAGGCAGATTATGAATAAGTATTATTTTGATAAACTTATTGAAGAGATTAACGACCAGGGCTTGGATGCAATGCTTATCGCTCCATCGGAGGATTTGATGTTTATTATGGGTTTCTTTCCGATATTTTGTGAGAGGTTTCAGGGTCTGTTTGTTACAAAGGAAGGCGACTATTTCTATGTTTGCAACTTGTTAACAGTGGAAGAGGTTGAGGAATATTTGCCAAACAAAAAAGTTTACTCCTGGTTTGATGGTGATGGTTATACCGGTACGGTACTTACAGCTCTTCAAGAAAATAATTTAATTGGTAAAAAAATAGGTATAAGTGCTGCAGTCCGTGCCTATGATATTTTGGAGATTGCAGATAAGATGGACGTTAAATGGGTAAGTGCCCGCCACTTGTGCCATGAGATAAGGATACGCAAAACCTGTGAAGAAATGGAAGGTCTCCGGGGAGCGGCTAAAATAGCGGATAAAGCTTTGGAACTGCTTATCCCCCAAATAAAACCGGGTATGACTGAAGGAGAAGTAAAGAATATATTAATGGACAATATGCTTTCTTTGGGTGGTATTAATCCTTGTGGACTTGTTGCTTCAGGGCCAAACAGTGGATTCCCTCACTATAATCTAACAACGCGGGTTATTCAGGAAGGCGATGCTATTGTCATTGATTTCTCATGCGAGTACAAACTAGTTTGCACAGATATGACACGTACAATATTTATTGGTGAACCTACCGAACAGCAAAAAAAGGTCTATGATGTGGTGCGCGCAGCAAATGAAGCAGCTGAAAAGGTTGCGGTTGAAGGCGCATGGATACCCGATATTGATGCTGCAGCTCGTGATATTATTGCTGCTGCGGGCTATGCGGACAAGTTTACAACTCGCCTCGGTCACGGTATTGGCTATTTATGTCATGAAGCTCCGGATATTAAAAAGAATAATGAGCGCAGGCTTGAGAGGGGTATGGCTTTTACGATTGAACCGGGTATATACCTAGGCGGCGACTTTGGGGTGCGCGTAGAAGATGTTGTGCTTATTAACGATAAAGGAGAGACAGAAGTACTCAACCAGTTTACCAAAAACATTATTGCAATTACCTATGCATAGTCTCTTTCTATTATCCGCATTCCAATACAAAGCTAAACGCAATAAGAGTAATACAGTATTCATTTTATTATTTTCTATAGAATTTTAACAGATATATAAAAAAGGCTGCGAAGTTAATTGCAGCCTTTTTGGATTACTTATTATTCAGTTTGCTTAAATATCTATATACACTAGGTTCTGAACAGTGTAGTTGTTTAGCAACCTCACATACTGCTCCTTTTAGCATGAATATGCCTTTTTGGTTTAAGGCATCTACTATGGACAACCGTTCTTCCTGGGTTAATCGTTCAATTGGAATATTCTTGTCGGACAATACTTTATTCAATACAGTTTCTATTACCTCTGTAATTGAATCAGAAAAACTCTCCCCGCCATCATCTAAAATAGAATTAACAGATTTGTAACTGGTTTTTTTATCTATCAACTCATCGGGATGGCACAGACTTAATATTTGCCTACTTATATTTACATATTTTGTGTCATCAAAATTAATGCACAATAATCCTACCAGTTCTTCATTCTCATCCTTAATAAAGAGGCTTGATGACCTTAGTATTTTTCCATCCTTGGAGATACCGCTGTAGTTAATTTTGTAATCAGTGTCTTTATATCCTTTATCGGCAATTAGATTTAGAGATAGATTAGTCAAAGGTGCGCCTATACTGCGTCCGCTAACATGACCATTTGCAATTGCAACAATAGAATTTGTATAATCGCTAACGTCATGGAGAACTACTTCGTAATCAGGACCAAGGGTTTTACCTAAAAACTCGACCAAGCGGCTATAATGTTTGAAGATTTGTTCATCCATTTAAATCACCTACCAATATTCTCATATGATTTCCTTCAAGTATAATTCATAGATTATCATAATAATAAAAAAATTCAAGTATTATCAAACGTGGTAATAAATTTTTCTACCAAACTATATATAACGCATTTAAAACTATACATTTTATGTGACTTTATTAATGCATTGTATATAGTAGAAACAGCTGATATATTATTTAAAATAGAAAACAAAGGCATGGTATTAAATGCTAATAATATTTTATTAAGCATTGACAAAAATTATAACGGTGATAATATAGTATTAGCAGCAAAATTTGTTAGTAGTATCAAGAATTAAACATTTTTATCCAAGCCAATGGTTAAGTACCGGCTTGAGAAAAAAAGGAGGGACTTTTTTAATGGGAGTTAAATACATACCGGAACCATTTAGGATTAAAATGGTTGAAACTATTAAGATGCTTTCCCGTGAAGAAAGAGAACAGAGGATTGCTGAAGCAAAGTACAATCTATTCAACCTCAAAAGTGTAGACGTTTATATTGATTTGCTAACAGATAGTGGTACTAATGCAATGAGTGAGAATCAATGGGCAGGAGTCATGAGTGGAGACGAAGCCTATGCCGGCGGTGCCAGTTACCTTAAGTTGCTGGAGAATGCACAGGATATATTTGGATACAAATATATTCAACCGGTGCATCAAGGCAGGGCCGCTGAAAAGGTTTTGTTTGGTGCCGTGCTAAGTAAAGGTAAATACTCTATTTCAAACATGCACTTTGACACAACCAGAGCCCATGTTGAGTTGGCAGGGGCAAGGGCGATTGACTGCGTGGTTCCGGAGGCATTAGACCCTGTTAAAAGAGTACCGTTTAAAGGCAATATGGATGTAGAAAGATTAGAGGCATTGATAAAAGAACATGGACCGGAAAATATAGGGATAGTCATAATGACTATTACTAATAACTCAGCCGGCGGGCAACCGGTATCTTTACAAAACATAAAAGAGACATCCGGTATATGCAACAAATACGGTATAAAATTCGCAATAGATGCAGCTAGATATGCGGAAAACGCTTATTTCATTAAACAAAGAGAAAAGGGCTGTGAGAATAAATCTATTAAAGAAATAATCAAGGAAGTATTCAGCTATGCAGATATGTTTACTATGAGTGCAAAAAAAGACACAATAGTGAATATGGGTGGTCTAATAGGCGTCAAAGAAGATAAAGAAATATTCCAGGAAGTTAAAAACCGTACCATATCCTTTGAAGGCTTTGTTACTTATGGTGGATTGTCGGGACGGGATTTAGAAGCTTTAGCAATAGGTTTATATGAAGGATTGGATGAAGATTTCTTAAGATATCGTATAGGTCAGATAGAATACCTTGCAGGCAGACTTGATGATGCAGGTATCATATACCAGGCTCCGGCCGGTGGTCATGGGATATTTGTAGATGCCAGGTCTATGTTCCCCCATATTCCTTATTATGAATTCCCAGCCCAAGCACTGGCAGTAGAGCTATACAAAGAGGGCGGAATAAGAAGCTGTGATATTGGGTCATACATGTTAGGAAATGACCCTGATACCGGAGAACAGCTAAAAGCAGATTTTGAGTTTACAAGGCTGGCTATTCCAAGACGCGTTTACACTCAAGCTCATTTTGATCTAATGGCAGACGCTCTTATAGCGATAAAGGAAAGGGCTAGTGAAGTAAAAGGATACAAAATAACATGGGAGCCTCCTATTTTAAGACATTTCCAAGCAAGCCTAAAACCAATAGAATAGATATTCGTTATATTCCTGCGTAACAGGGCCGAAAATTATCCTTGTTACGCAGGAATAATTTTAACTCTCTAAAGTAGTTACCACTTTGCAAATTTTGAACTATATATAATGCATTAATAATATTACATTACTTGTCATTCTGAGGGCGAAGCCCGAAGAATCCGACTTTGTCGTTCTGAACGTAGTGAAGAATCTTCTTGGATAGATCCTTCGCTTCGCTCAGGATGACATGCTAGAAGATGTAAAGTCTTTATCACGTTATATATAGTAGGCAAAGAAGAAGGAAGGATAACTATGTTAACTTTACGTTGGCAGCTTATGGGCTGTCTATTTTTAAATTTTTAATAAGAAGGATGGTAGCTACTTTTAGCATATAAGGGTACGAAAACCATAGATTATTTGATTACGGTTTTTCAGAATGAATGATGAATACCTCAGGCAGATTGCCGGAGGTTGATAACCCCATAATTTTGTAATAGAATCATGCAGAAGCTATAGACTGGCTGAAAAAGGTCGCGTCAACAAAATCAGGCCGGTTAACGAAGGGCTTATAAAGGAACTGCATGCCCTCCTGTTGAAAGGGATAGGTTACACCTGGGTAGGGCCTTCAGGTAACAGGGTAAATAAAAAAGATAGCACCCGGAAGAGGTGATTCTTTGTATTTCGAATATGGTAGAGAGGCAATTGAATACTTAAAAATGGAGGATAGGCTGTTAGGAGAGGCGATAGATAAAATCGGCCATATCAATAGAGAGGTTGACAGTGATTTGTTTTCCTCCGTTGTGCATCATATCATCGGGCAGCAGATTTCAACCGCAGCGCAGGCAACGGTTTGGAAACGGGTACTAGACATGCTTGGGGAGGTAAACGCCGACACGGTTTGTCACTGCTCTCGTGAAGAATTGCAAAGCTGCGGCATAACTTTTAGGAAAACCGATTACATCAAAGGGTTTGCGGCAAAAGTGCAGAGCGGGCAATTTGATATCGAATCCCTTAATGATATGCCGGATGAGGATATTATTAGGGAACTGTCGTCACTAAAAGGTATTGGATTATGGACTGCGGAAATGATAATGGTCTTCGGCATGCAACGGCCTGATATTGTGAGCTATGGCGACCTTGCAATCCATCGTGGAATGAGGATGATATATCATCATCGTAAGATTAGTAAAAACCTCTTTGACAAATACGCCAAGCGATATTCGCCCTACGGTACAGTTGCAAGCCTGTATCTTTGGGCTGTCTCGGGTGGTGCGATTCCCGAAATGCGTGATTATGCGCCAAAGAGGAAATAATAACATGCTGATGTTTCCCACCGAACTTTTAATGGAGCGTAGTTTTGTTTTAGGATTTTCAATGAAGGATTCTTTGTAACTTTGCGGAAATAATATAATAGATAAACAGGCGAATTTAGAAAGGGGAAAACGGTATTTATTATGGATCAAAAAGAAGATAATAAAACACAAGATACTCTATTGAGGGTCATTGAATTGGCAAAAGCTTACGGTGAGAAATTACAGGCAAAAAGAGAGTTGCGACTTTGGAAGGATATAAATGTGCCATGCAAGCTATCCGATACAATCAACAGATTAACAAAGGCTGAAATGGATAGTATCCGAAAGAACCTTGAGCTGAAAAACCTAAGTGCTCTTAGAAAAAACGAGTTGGCAGCCAAACTTGTCAATATGGTGCCGCTCAAGTATAAGCAAGTTATATATAATTTGGACAAGGAAAGATATGACCTGCTAAAGTCAATAGTAAAGAATTCGGGGTCAGTATTATATAAGGATTTATCTGTATCAAAGATTGAATCACTCATGGCCGGCAGTATTGTTTTCCCAGGGGTTTATAATAATCAGAAAGTCTTGGCTATGCCACAGGAACTTATTAATGTTTTTTTAGAAACCGATGGGGCTGAGCTTGAAAAGACAGTCCAGCTCAATACAGAATGGATTCGCCTGACCCACGGTTTTCTTTATTATTATGGTGTTGCGGATATACGGCTTATTGAGGAGAAGATTAATCAACTAACCGGTGAAGAAATGGATTTCTATAAATACATAAAGGTAATGTCCGATGCGATTGATTATTACGGGCAAATTAGATATTGCCAATATGGCTTTTGCGACCACAGGGTTTTTGACGTAAAAGAAGTATTTGATGAACACAAAAAAAGGCCGACGGTTGAATATTATCCGTTTGCCAGGCGGCAGCTGCTTAAAGCCAGTGAGCCTGATTATATAGAAAAAACCCCGGCTATGAACAAATTTACTAGTTTCCTTTCTATATACTACGATCTGACCAGTGAGGATAAAGATGAAATCGCATTGCAATTAAATAATATGATGAATATGGGTGCCAATACACAGGCTATTATTGATTATTTACAAAGCCTTCTTGAATTCCCCTCCTTCGAATTCGTTCAAGAGTTGGCATCGCAAATAATGGATGTGCATAATAACACCCGTATGTGGATACTAAAGGGTCATACCCCTAATGAACTGTTTCAGGAAGAAATGAAGTTTTTAAGACCGCTACCCGATAAACCCTTCATGACGGGGCAAACATCTTCAAAGGTTGTCGATATAAATACTCGTAAAAAGATAGGACGCAACGACCCCTGACCCTGCGGTAGCGGTAAAAGCATAAAAAATACTGAGTAATGATTCGAATCATCGGTTAGTTACTCTTACTCACTCAGCAGTCCCCGCTAGGGGTTTTAGGCTGAAGTATTCAAGGGCCAGGTTTACTTTATTTATATAATATATCTTTTTTGTTCTTGACCGAAGCGGTTCGATGGCAGGCCTGGAAAGCGATGTGATAGGAGGGTTTAATACCTTCATTGAAAACCAAAGAAATATAGACGGGAGGGTCATAGTAACCGCCGTTTTATTCGACCATGAGTATGAGCTTTTGTGGAATGGCATAAATGCCGAAAAAGCTAAGCTGACTAGCAGGGAGTTTTCGTATAAGAAAGTGAAGGAAGTTATTAAACATCAGCAGGAAAGGTACGGCTGGGAGTTTGTTTTCCTTGGCGCAAATATCAATGTTGCGAAGGAAGCGGATAGCTTGGGTATTTGCCGGGACGATGCGTATAGTTTCAAGGCAACCAAAGCGGGCGTGGCAGACATATACGGCCTGGTCTGTGAAGCGGTAACCATGAAAAGGAATAAATAAAGGATTGGCGTCTTAGAATGCCATTCATATATTGTTTAATTAAGCAATTACGACTATTTAGGGAAGGTGGTATAAGAAAATGAGCAGTTTACAAATCGAGTACATTTTCAATAAAAGAGCCAGAAAGGATAATGCCTCAAAAGTCTCAGTCGGTGTTATGTCAAAGGAAGAGATGGAAAATGTGAGAGAGTTCCATAAAAGCTTTTCCGAATACAGAGTTACACCCCTACATGAATTAGATAATCTTGCCGGAGAATTTAAAGTAGAAAAAATATGGGTAAAGGACGAAGCTTATAGGTTCGGGCTTAACGCATTTAAAGTGCTGGGCGGGTCTTTGGCAATTGGCAAGTATTTGGGTCAAAGACTTGGAAAACAGATAGAAGAGTTGACCTTTGAAAAGCTGCGTTCAAAAGAAGTTAAGGAACAACTGGGTGATATTACTTTTGTGACTGCCACCGACGGCAATCACGGCCGGGGAATAGCTTGGGCCGCAAGGCAGTTGAGGCAAAAATCCGTGGTTTTTATGCCCAAGGGGTCATCGGAAATACGGTTGGAAAACATAAAGAGGGAGGGGGCCCAAGCTTACATAACGGATTATAACTATGATGATGCAGTAAGGTACGCAGACCAATACGCAAAGCAGCACGGGGATGTAGTTGTACAGGATACTGCGTGGGAAGGATATGAGGATATACCGCTGTGGATAATGCAGGGCTACGGCACCCTGATAGATGAAGCCATAGAGCAAATTGAAGCTCTTGGGCAGGATAAACCAACCCATGTTTTTCTTCAGGTAGGCGTAGGCTCCTTTGCCGGTGCCGTTCAGGGTTATTTAGCTTCGAAATACGGGGGCAAACGACCGGTTACTGTTATAGTTGAGCCAAGTACCGCTGCCTGCATATATAAATCGGCAAAGGCCAACGATGGAAAACCCCATGCTGTGGAAGGTGATTTAACTACCATTATGTCCGGCCTTGCCTGTGGCGTGCCCAACACCATAAGCTGGGAGATTTTAAGGGACTATTCGGATATGTATGTAGCGTGTCCCGATTATGTAGCAGCAAGGGGGGTCAGGATACTTGCCAGCCCGTTAAAGGAAGACCCTCAGATAGTCTCGGGGGAATCGGGGGCGGTAGGCCTGGGGCTGCTAAGCTTATTAATGGAAAAAGAAGCATTAAAGGAAATGAAGGGTTTACTGAAAATAAACGAGGAATCCAAAGTTCTGCTGATAAGCACTGAAGGGGATACCGATCCAGCAGATTACAGGAGAATAGTCTGGGACGGTGCATTCCCGTCACGATAAGAATATGGCATCTTAGATATAGCGACAAAGGGAGTACGTTCTCTTATATCCTTATTATATACAGTAGTTCTTTTTAAAAAATCATTGAGAACGCTACAGACCAAGTAAAATGTTCTACAAAAAAATGGTACTACTCATTGAAGCGTTAGTGCTTGACTTGTCACCTATAATGTGGCAAAATAATAAATATTTTGGTATTTTGGGTAATATGTCGAAAAGACTTGAATAAATAATTAGAAATGCTCGGTGCGAAAGCACTGAATATAAAACTTTGTATTGAAGTCATAGATGGGAAAATGATTGTAGGCAAAAAATTCATCAGAATGCCCATTTTGATGAGATTATTGAAACACATGCGGGCTGCACGATATCCAGCCACTGCGGGCCTAACACGCTCGGAGTTCTATTTAAATGCAGAGAAAGGAAAGACAGTATTAGCTGAATAAGCTAATCATAGACCATTCCCGCCTCAATAACTGCTGCTCTTACTCTACATTGTTATATTATTCAAATGAGCTGTTTCTGAAAAACGCGGAAAAGTTGGGGCTTGTTATTGTGAGCAGCTACGCCCATTCGGGTATATTTAATATAATTGAATATGCAAAGAACTATAGACTATATGGGTAAGCTTAACATTGAAAGGATAAGTACAAGCCACTGTACAGAATTTGACGCTTCTATAAGTCTTCAATGGCAGCAGCCCTTACCGGTGAGCCGTCGGAATCCTTTGTCTTAAGCGGCATAACGCAAAGCGTAAAATATTCATTTTCGACAGCGTCCAGATTTGTTAGGTTTTCAATAATCAGTATGTTGTTGGACAAAAGGGTCTTATGTACGTCAAAGGTGGTGGAATCCATATCGTCAATGGAAATCGCATCCACACCGATACCCTTAAGATTGAAACCGGCCAGCCACCCGGCTGCTTCCCGGCTCAGTGAGGGGAAGCCCCCATAGTATTTATCCTGTCCCCAGTATTTGCTCCATCCCGTCTTTATTATTACAAACAGTGCCCTTTGGATTTTCTTCTCCCAGGGCTTAATATCATCAATGTCTATCAATCCTGATTTCAAATTAGAAAAATCGAGTATGACTGCCTTCCCGATAAAACCTTCAATATTAATGCTGTCCAGAGAAAGCCCCCCGTCAAGCATATGGGCAGGGGCGTCTATGTGTGTGCCGGTATGGGAGTACATGGTTATTTTGGTCTCTCGGAAGCCGTCCCTTTCTATTGTGTTTGCCCTTGAAAAGATTGGTTGTTCGGTTCCCGGGAAAACCGGCGTGTCCGGATGAATGGTGTGCGTTAGGTCAACAACTTTCATACTAATCCTCCCGTAATCGTTTTATTAAGCAAAGCAGATGCCCTCAGGTGCCCTTGTCAAACAACCGACCAAGTCTTAAGAAATTGCCCTTTTATTCATAGTAAATATAACATATCCACCCGGGTTGTCAATAGAATGTTAAACTGCTTGTTTTGTTTTTGGTGTTTAAAGCATATAAAGAGGTAAGAGTGTTTTTGCACGGACTTTTTACCGGCAAGGGGGGTGGTAAGCGGTACCTACACATAAGACATAAGGGGAAGTTTCAATATCAGGATAATTGAATATAAATCTGGAGGAGGAGTGAAAATCGAAAAAGAGCTTCAAGTTAATACTATCATTGATTATGACAGCACTGCTGCTGCTCGCTGTGGGATGCTTGAGCAGTACGGAGATAGGGGGAGAAAGCATCGAAGCCCCGGAGGACGAGCCCGTATTTGTGCTGATGGACGGGATTGTGGGCAAAATGCATGAAACGATCGAAATACCAGATGCGGAGGGCCTCGAGATAGTAAACAGAAAAGAGGCCGACTGCCCGCCGGAAGAGTATCTTCCTTACGGGTTCGGGGATGACTTAGTCCCTTTCTTCGCACCGTACGGGTCGCAGCGTATTTCAAAGGGCAACGGCTCGGGATACGGGCTTGACGGGTATCCCGACAACAGCCCTGAGAACTATGATATGCTGGTTAAACGATTGATTAATAAAATAGTTAATTGCAAGGAAGAGATATGCCTTTATAAACAATACCGGTGCCAAGACATGGATGTAGCGTACGCTCCGCCCGGCATACGGTGATTCCAAAAGAGATAAAGCCATACTAGATGATATACGGATAATAGGGTGTATCCGGTGGAGGCGTTGGAGATTTACCGGATATCCTGTTCATCACATCAACGAAATACTGAGCCTCCCTGGCAATATGGTCCGCCAGTAGCGGCCAGGCGTTAACCCTGCCGGTGGGAACGGCACATTCGTGAAGAGCAATGTTTACGGTGAACGAAAAGTCCCGGAATTGGATTGCCAGGTTAAGACTGTCATCCACCAGCTCGTCGAATCCGGTACCGGTATCCTCTACTTTCTCAGCCTTTTCGATATTGTCAAACATCAACTTTTCAAATTCCTCGGCCTGAAGCCTGATATCCTCCTGAAGCTTTGGTCTGGTTACAAGAGTGACGTGTCGGGCATGCTCTCCGTGAATCCTGGAGAAAAACATGATATTTTCAACAGTGCTGGTAAAGAGCATATTGGAGTTCAGCCGGGGTAAAATCCGCCTTGGGACAGTCAATGCCCGTCTTGCACCGTCGGGCATTCCGAGTACGGCCCTGGTTGGGGTAGGTTCTCCCCTGGAGTAGCGTACCTGCCCTATAAAATAATCGGTTTCTCTTATCAGGTGCTCGGCCAAATCAGGGTCGATTAGCGACAGCAAACGACAGGCTGCTATCTCTTTGTTAAGGAAGCTTTTGAAGTTCCTTGCAGGGATTACCACGTTAAGCGTCTGTTCTGTCAGATAGAAGAGCGTTTGATTTGGTGTGGATTTCGGCACAGGGAAAATATAAGCGTTATAGAATTTCTCCACCTGAGCTTCATAACGGTCTATTGCACGGAAGGCCCTTTCATTCCCGGGGTCCACCGCCTGCCTGTGAAATTTAAGGTGTTCAAATACTATTCTACCCCAGAATTTCATTTCATCAAGGGCACCCAGCAATAGGTCACGATTTATATCCTCTTTTCGAATATACATAAAAAACCCCCCTTGTTCTTTACTTTATAATATTCAAATGGAATGCAGTTGCAACCAGAAAAGGGGCTGTGATAATATTATGGTGTATTTAGAGTGCGGCGTATGGCTTATAAGCAAAGGAATTAAAACAGTTAAAGCGAAAAAATGATGGGGAGTATTAAAGCGGACGATGTATGGATAAACGTATTTTGTTAATGAGGAATGAAGTCAATTGAAAGAAAAGATTGTAGGTATACTAGGCGGTATGGGTCCTGAAGCTACTGTAGACCTGTCCCAGAAGGTATTGAAAGCTACGCCGGCTAAAACCGACCAAGAGCATTTGAGAATAATTATTGACTGTAATTCAAAGATTCCTGACAGGACAGCGTATATATTAGAAGGGGGAGAAGACCCCGGGCCTTACATGGAGGAATCCGCAAAACTGTTGGAGAATGCAGGTGCCGAATTGATACTTATTCCATGTAATGCTGCGCACAACTGACATGGAGTTGTACAGAAGAGTGTGAATATTCCGGTGTTGCACATTATGAGGTCAACATTGGAGTATGTAAAAGAGAAACATCCCAAAAATAGAAGTAATAGGCCTTTTGGCTGTATCCTCAACAGTAAAGGTTGGTCTTTATCATAAGATATTTGCTAAGAAGAATATAAAAGTAATATCCCCGGAACCGGAATACCAGGAAATGGTCATGAGGGCCATATGGGAGGTTAAAGCGGGAAACACGGGACCGGATGCAACAAAGCTGTTGGCTGATGCGGGCAAAAGCTTGATTAAAAGAGGTGCCCAGGGGGTAATAGCCGGGTGTACAGAGATACCGATCGTTCTTAAAAAGGGAGACCTGCCGGTACCAGTAATAGACGCAACCTATGCCCTTGCTTTAGCGGGGGTAAAGGAGGCATTGGGAAGAACATAGGCTTTGCTATCCTGGCAGTGCTACTGGTGTAGCAGTTTGGAGGCAGGGGAGATAAAGTGGTTAGGGGACAAAAACTGCCCGGGTTTAATCCGGGCAGCCTGGAGCTACCTATCGGGGACGCTGCCATTACCGTTCTTTCTGTCTTGCTGCACAACGCATACTATAGCCCTTTCCAGTTGATGGTCCTTAATCTCGGTCACTTTGATAGAAAGTCCGAAGCCTTCCAGCTCGGGGGTGCTCCCGTCTTCGGGGATGAATCCCAAAAGGCCGAATACCAATCCCCCGAAGGTATCGTAATCTTCCTCCGGCAGTATCACGCCCAGCCGTTCCGAAACTGTTTCCAGCGGGGTCAGGCCGTGTATCTTCCAGGTTTGGGAATCAATCGGCTCAATAAGAGGCGGCTTTTCAGGGATTGTATCATCGTCCTCCAGGTCGCCCACCAGCTCTTCCAGCAGGTCGTTCATCGTTATTATACCGCTCATTCCTCCGTAATCGTCCAATACTATGGCAAAATGATTCCGGGTCTTTTTCATATTCCGAAACAGCACGTCGGTACGCACCGTTTCGGGTACGAAGTATGCGGGTTTCAAAGCGTTTCTTATAATATTTTCAAGTGTTTTATCCTTGGCACCGAAGAAGTCCTTTGCTTTTAATATTCCAACTACATTATCGGTAGTTTCGTCACATACCGGGAATACGGAATGCCTGCTTTCTATTATTGTTTTTTTCCACTGGTCTATGCTTTCATCAAGCCATAGAATTGAAACCTCAGTCCTATGAATCATTACATCCTCTGCGTCTTTGTCATCAAATTCAAAAACATTCTGTATCATTTCTTTTTCAGTATGGTTTATGGCACCCTTTTCGCTGCCCCGGTCCACCATCATGCGAATCTCTTCCTCGGTGATATCGTCGTCTGCTGCCTGGGGATCGATTCCGAACAGTTGCAGAACCCCGTTTGTGGATAGCGTCAGAAACCATACCAGAGGCGCAAACACCTTTGCGATGAAACTGACAAGCCCCGACATGGCCAGGGCAAGCCTGTCCGCATTCCTCATGGCCACCCGCTTGGGGACAAGTTCCCCCAATACCAGGGTAAAATATGAAAGTATAAAGGTTATAGCAACCACCGAGATGGTATCCAGTGTGGATATAGGCAACCTGATACCAATGTCTACCATCAGGCTTGCCAGCCTGTCCGAAAAAGAGTTTGCAGCGAAGGCACTGGCCAGAAAACCCGCTAAGGTGATACCCACCTGTATGGTAGCAAGAAAGCGGGCGGGTTGTTCGGTCAGTTTAGAAAGTCTTATGGCCCGCCGGTCACCGGCAGCGGTGAGCTTTGCCAGCCTGTTGTCGTTCATGGAGATAACCGCAATCTCGGCGCAGGCAAATACGGCGTTTATTATTATTAAAATAAACTGCACCAGCAGCGGCAACAAAACAGCCTCCCCATCTGACAAGGAAATGACCTCCTTAGAAAAGTAATATTCAATTTGGAATCATAGTCTTATTCTAAAAACGCAAAAAGTCAAAAAAGACGCGAATCAAATAGATGAGGTAATCTATCTATAAATACGCGCCATAATGAATTCATAAATGCATTTTGCTCTAAAGCTTCTAGGTGAAGGTGAATCGTCCACTTAGAGAATTCACTCCTTAATTAACTGTTAAAATAATACCATAACGATAATTAGAAGTCAAACCTTGCCAATTGCAGTGCAGGATGGTGTTCCATTAGACATTTTTGCGGAATTGGTTTATATTATAGATTGAACCTACAATTAAGGTTTAATGAGACAGTTCTATATACTATATACAATGCATTTAAAACTTAACATCTCCCAGTGTGTCAGATTCTTCGAGCTTCGCCCTCAGAATGACAGATAGAAGTCAGAATGACAGATAGAAGGGATGTAATACTGTTAGTGTGTTATATATAGTGGTATAGGGCTATATTTTCAAAATGAGAGTTGGTCCTTCTATGCTCCGGAAAAAGAAACCCGGTATAATATATTTAGTACTGCTGTTTCCACTGGCATTGACCGTTGCTTATTTGGCGTCCCGTTTCCCTGATGCGGTGGAGCTGTATTATTCCAGGTATCTATACAGGTTTCTGTCTCAGGCCATTAGCAGTGCAACCGGAATACTACCCTTTTCCGTTGCCGAGGTAATGGTTGTTCTGGTTGTAATACTGACTGCAGCCGGTGTTGTATACGGGGCTGTAAGGCTTATTAAAAGCCCCGGTAAGAGAATGATACTTTTAATTCGGCAGCTGGCCACTTTGGCTGTTGCCGCCAGCGTAGTGTATTTTTCCTTTATTGCGGTTTGGGGACTAAACTACCATCGGGTGTCAATCGCCTCCATTGCAAATCTGGAGGTAAGGGCAGTTTCGGTAGAGGAGTTGGAGGTCCTGTGCAGGTATTTGATTGAAAGGGCCAACGGGCTGAGGGAGCTGGTTAAAGAGGACCAAAATGGTGTTATGGTAAGCCCGGAAGGGTCAAGTGATATGCTGAAAAGGGCATACAAGGGCTACCAGGCAGCAGCAATAATTTACCCGGAGCTGGGCGGCAGATACGGAAGGCCCAAGGGGGTAATGCTATCGAAGGTTTTATCCTACCAGGGGATAGGGGGCATATATTTTCCCTTTACAGGAGAGGCCAATGTGAATATATCCGAGCCCCATTTTATGATACCCTTTACTGCGTCCCATGAAATGGCCCACCAAAGGGGGTTTGCCAGGGAGGATGAGGCAAATTATATTGGATATCTGGCCAGTATAATGCATTCCGACCCGGATTTTAGGTATTCGGGAACCATGGTAGCACTGCAGTATTCGATGAACGCTCTGGCCCGGCAGGATAGGGAAAGGTATAATAGCCTTAAGGGAGAATACAGTGACGGGATGGTAAGGGATTTTAATGCATGGAATGAGCACTGCAGGAAGTACGAAGGCTTTGTAAGGGAGACCACCGACAGGATTAATGACGCCTACCTGCAGGCCAACGCCCAAAGCGACGGGATACAAAGCTACGGCCGGATGGTTGACCTGCTGCTTGCCCATTATAGGGACGTTACTAAAGTTTCAGGAAGTGTACAATAGACAAAAGGAGAGGACTATCTATGGCAGTTGAAGATGTAAGAAAATTTTTTACCGAAAGGGGATACAAGGACCCGGTTTTTGAGATGGATGAAAGCTCGGCGACGGTGGAACTGGCAGCAAAGGCTGTGGGAGTGGAGCCCGGCCGTATTGCCAAAACTCTGTCTTTTAAACTTAAGGATAGGGATATTCTTATCGTGACCAAGGGAGATGCAAGGATCGACAACAAGAAGTTCAAAAAGTGCTTCCGTACAAAGGCCAAAATGCTTAGTGCCGAAGAGGTTTTGGAAACAACCGGCCACCCGGTGGGAGGAGTGTGCCCCTTTGCCCTTAAAACTCCTCTTAATGTTTATCTTGACGTATCGCTGAAAGAGTATGACAGTGTATATCCCGCGGCGGGCTCGGGGAATTCGGCCTTGGAGATTGCGCCGGATGACATGAAAAACCTGACGGATGCGGAATGGGTGGACGTTTGCCAGCAATAGCGGAAACGGTAAAAACACCGGCTTTGACTGGTGTTTTTTAATGGTGTGCCTGTTCCTGTTTTTTTCTATCATTTATTATTTCGGTGGGTTTACAGGCCAAAGGGGGGTAATATTAATATTAGCGGTGAAATAATGGCCGTGGATGTAAAAAAGCCGGCTTCATTCCGCTTATACCGCTTTGAAATAGCCGTATTCGAAGACATCTACCAGGCCAGGGCGGTGGTGGTTGGCGGCGGCTTTATAGGGCTTGAAAGGGATTAAAGTTGTACCTGAAGGATGGCGTTAAAGCCTTCCACAAAGAGGGAAACGGAGTTAATGTAGAGCTTAAGAGCGAAAAACGCGTAAGTGCCGATGTTGTAATTCTTGCTATCGGCGTAAAACCGGATATAGATGAAGCATTGGTAGGTCCGGAGGAAATAAACAACGCAACAGGAAAGGGCACTCACAAAGATTACGCGAGGAAGCGTTTGGCATGAGGGATTGACAGAAGCGGTATTAAATTAAACCTCTCCGGGAAGTTGTACACGATATTCCTGGAGAGGTCACTTTTTGATAGAACTTTTCCGGTTTTTAAGATAAACTTAAATAGACGGTTTTTTCACACCGGCGAGTATATTAATAACTTCTCCGGGATGCAGCAAAAAACGGATAAAGCTTTGGAGATGTAAGATTTAAGCAAAAGGAGGCAACAATATGCACAAAATTCCATTCAGGCACTATTTGCACGGAGCTTTTTTCCTGGCTCTGGCAGTATTGTTTCCACAGATTTTTCATCTAACGGGTATAGGGGGTACGGTAATACTGCCCATGCACATACCGGTAATACTGGCAGGTCTTTTGGTGTGCCCGGCGATTGGTCTGTATGTGGGTATAATTGCACCTATAATAAGTCATATGCTTACCGGTATGCCGCCGGTATCGCCGCCTATTTTGCCCCTTATGGTGGTTGAACTGGGTGCTTATGGGCTAGTGGCGGGGCTCATGCACAGGATATTCAAGAAAAATACTTACTTATCCCTTATTGCTGCGATGGCGGCGGGAAGGACCGCCCTTGGTATTGCGGCCTATGTGATGATGCGTTTTTTTGGCTTTGGCATAAATCCTATGACCTATGTAAAGGGTGCAATAGTTACCGGGCTACCGGGCATTGCACTGCAGTTGGTATTAATACCGGTTCTGGTATTCATGATTGAGAGGGGAACGCTTTATGAGAGATCTGGAGACAGCAACAGAAAGGCTTAAAGAAAGCAGCGATTCGCTTATAGTGGTAAAGGACGGTCATGTACTGCTGAGCAAAGATGAGGGGGGAATAAGGCCCCTTTTTAATGCCCTTTCAGAGCTGGGAGAGGATATGAAAGGAAGCTGCATAGCCGATAAGGTTATAGGCAAGGCGGCGGCTGCCCTGTGCGTGTTTGCGGGAGCTGCCGGAGTTTATACGCCGGTTATGAGCAAGGCTGCCGTCAGGCTGCTTGCGGATAATGGTATTGTATATTCAATGGACCTATTGGTGCCGGGGGTCCTTAACAAGGACAAGGCCGACCTTTGTCCTCTGGAGAAAATGACTGCGAATACCGATGATTATCGGAAAATTTATGAGATGGTAAAGGGATTTGTTGGGAAACCCTTTAAGTAAGGTCACAGATTACCGGTACTAGGTGCTAGTTGGTAGCTGGAAGTTGGAAGACGGCAGGACTTGGTAGTTGGGAGAATGCTGAAGTGGGGGATGACGTTGGGGAAGAATGAGCTGAAGGATTTTGCATTAAGGGCCAGAAATAACCTTATTGAGCAGGTTGCCCAAAGGGCAGCCCTTTTTGGTATTACCTGGGACACGATGGAAAGGGACGAGGGAGCCAACCCGGGCTCCCAGACTGAAACGAATTTCTATGGTCCGCCGGAGGCAGGCGAAGCCAGAAGAACCGTTTCCGTGACTGCACTTCGCAGGGATGTGCAGGAAAGGGGCTTTGAACGGGTGATTGAGGACGCCGCCTGCATCTGGTTTAACCGTTTGGTCTGCCTGTGGTATATGGAGGTAAACGGTTATTTACCGCCCGAAAAAGCTATTTTTGCCCCGCAAAAAAGGTCCAAGGAACAGACAGAGATAAAAGGCTCGACTGTTATAATTTTCCTCGATGAAGAAAGGGGATATAAAGGGAAAAGTCCCGGCGACGAGGGTGAAGGGTTATTCAGGTACAAAATAATAAGGCGGTGCGAAGAGTTCTCGGAAATAATGCCTTTTTTGTTCGCTGACAGCCTTGGTTATGAAAGGCTGCTTTTGCCGGATTGTCTTATCGGGGAAAGCTCGGTTGTCCGGGATATGGTGGAGCACTTGGACCGGGAGGATTTTCTGGACAATGTGCAGATAACCGGGTGGCTGTATCAGTATTTCATATCCCCTAAAAAGGATGAGGTCTACGAGGGGCTCAGGAAAAACAAAAAAATAGCCAAGGAGGATATCCCCGCGGCAACCCAGCTTTTTACCCCCGATTGGATAGTAAAATACATGGTAGAGAACTCCCTGGGGAGACTGTGGCTGGCCAGCCATCCCGAAAGCAGGCTTAAGTCTGGCTGGTACTATTACATAGAGGAGGCGGAGCAGTCGGATGAAGCGGCGGAGCGGATGCCGATGGTGGCGGAAAGGAAACTGTCTTCCGAGGATATTAAGGTTATGGACCCAGCGATGGGCAGCGGGCATATACTTGTATATGCCTTTGATGTGATGTATGAGATATACCTTTCCCAGGGTTACAAAAGAGAACAGATTCCCGCTCTTATAATAGAAAACAATCTTTACGGCCTGGATATTGACGACAGGGCATCAAGCCTTGCATGTTTTGCTCTTATGATGAAGGCAAGAAGCAGGGACAAGGATTTTTTGCTTAAAGGAATAAGGCCAAATCTTTATGCTTTGCGAGAAAGCGGTGACCTGGACGTAGGCGACGCAATGCCGCTGGCAGCAAAGGGCCAGGGGCTACAGGTACAGGAGGAGTGCACAAATGATTTGAATCGGCTTTTGGAAGCTTTCCGCGATGCCCGGGAATTTGGCTCCGTAATAAAACTTCCGGATATGGACCTGGAGCGGCTGCAGGGATGGTGGGAAGGCCTTGGCGGGCATAAGCGGCGGTATACCGACGGGCTGGCGATTCCGCCTATTATGTACAATAGGGTGTCAATCCTTATAAACAAGGCAAAGGCCTTGCAGGGAAAATACCACGTGGTGGTCACCAATCCCCCCTACATGGGCATAAGGGGTATGAATTCCCGGCTTGCCGACTACCTTAACATCCATTATAGATATTCAAAACATGACCTGTTTACCGTTTTTATGGACCTTGCGCTACAAATGACCGTGGAAGGGGGCTTTCTGGCACTAATAAACCAGCACTCCTGGATGTTTCTGTCAAGCTACAGGAAGTTCAGAGAGAAATTTTTGCAGCAGTGTTGCATCTGCAGCATGCTGCACTTAGGTTCCGGGGTTTTCGAGGGAAACGTAGGAACCATAGTCCAGTCCACCGCCTTTGTGGCAAGAAGGGTGCAGACAAAGGGTTACCGCTCGGTATTCATAGACCTGCAGAGCTGCGGGGGTTCCGATGCAAAGGAGAGGGCACTGCTTGCCCCGGATTTGGATTGCGGTGAAACAAAAAGGTACACGACATGCGTATCCGACCTTGAGGGTATCCCGGGCAGACCTATTGCCTACTGGGCCCATCAAAGAATAGTCCGTGCCTTTGCGGACAACAAGAAGCTGGGGGACCTAGCAAAGCCAAGGCAGGGGATGGCCACCTCCGACAACAACCGGTTTGTAAGATACTGGTACGAGGTGCCCTTTTACAGAATCGGCTTCGGATGCGGCGATGCAGCCAAAGCCCTTCAAAGCGGTCGCCGGTGGTTCCCCTACAACAAGGGTGGTGCCTACAGAAAATGGTACGGAAACAATTCCTTTGTGGTCAACTGGGAAGAGGACGGCAGGGAGATTAAGGACCTGGCGGCATCCCTGTACGGTAACCATAGCAGGACCATAAAGAACATAGGGCATTACTTCAGGGAGGCAATTACCTATACGTTTATATCCACCAACCTGGGCGTAAGGTATTCGCCTCCGGGGTTTATATTTGACGTTGCGGGCTCATCCATATTTGCCCCGGAAGGGGACCTTTACATATTACTGGCTTTTTTGTGCAGCAAGGTCTCAAAAATGTTTCTTGAGGTACTAAACCCTACATTTAATATTCAGGTGGGCGATATTAAGAATTTGCCTGTTGTGGATATAAAGGATGATACACTAAGGGACAAAATAGTACGGCTTTCCCGGGAAAACATAGAAATATCCAGAACCGACTGGGATTCAAAGGAAACCTCCTGGAATTTTAAAAGGCATCCGCTTATAGAATACAAAGAAGGTGCAGGGACCATTGAAGGGGCCTACTCAAACTGGTTGCAGCAGGCTAAAGGACTGATAGAACGGCTGAGGCGAAATGAAGAGCAGTTAAACGGTATATTCATACAGCTTTATGGGCTGCAGCAAAGCCTTACACCTACAGTGGAGGACAAGGATATTACAATACGGAAACCGGATCGGGATGAGGCGGTAAAGTCCTTCATATCCTATGCGGTGGGTTGTATGTTCGGACGATATTCCCCCGGCGCGGAGGGCCTTATTTCTGGGGGCGGCCCCTTCCACCCTGGTAAATATAAAGGCTTTGCGGTGAAGGAGGATAATATAATACCCATAACGGATTCTGAGTGTTTTAAGGACAATTTGTTAAGCCTTTTTATTAGTTTTGTGGGGACGGTCTTCGGAAGGGAAAACCTTACCCAAAACTTGGAGTTTATTGCCCGTAGCCTTGGCGCAAAACAGGGTGAAACCGCCGGAGCGGCCATCGGAAGGTATCTGGAAAAAGTCTTTTATAAAGACCACTTGTCTATGTATAACAGAAGGCCTGTGTACTGGTTATTTCATTCGGGCAGAGAAAACGGTTTCAAGGCCCTTGTTTATATGCACCGATACAAATCCTCAACCCTTTCGGTGATGCGGGAGAAGTACCTGAGGAGAGTTATCGCGTTTTACCGGAATGAGCTAAACTGCAAAGAGAAGCCCATTCCCGGGGTTAGTGGACCGTCGGAGGCAAAGAGGGCGGAGAAAAGAAGGGAAACTCTTAGGAAACGGCTGGATGAATGCATTGTATACGACAGGGCACTTCTACGGGCAATCCGGGAGGGTATAACAATAAATCCCGATGATGGTGTTATCAACAACTATATTAAGTTCCAGAATGTGCTGGCAGAAGGCCGGGAAAAGGGTCAGTCCATAAGGGTGAATCTGCTAGCGCAAAGGGAGTTCTGATAAGCCTGTATAAAAATTATCTTTACAACAGGTTAAAACAATGGTATATTAATATTTAAATATACTAAAAGTTTCTGTAGTATTATGTATAATAATTAACTATTTACAACATTTTTTTCAGTGCTTCTACCATCGTTCTTTGAAAACCTCATTAGAGAACAGTTGGCATATTAAAATATTCCAAGCCGATTCTTACTTACTGAGGTCAATTTGTTAAGAAATAAATTCAAAAAAAAGCACATCAGTTATCTTACCAAGCCAAATAAAAATTCCCTATTGAACAATTTCACTATTTGTTAGGCTCCAAGCATAAAATAACCAGAATCAACATAACTAGTTTTTTAAATTCAACACCTATAAGCATATTATTATATTTTTCGAGCACCTTAAGTTGTCAATTATTACATAAAATGGAACGAAAACGGTTTCTGCTTTAATCCGATGGCCCCCCAAAATACCTTAGGGGTCAGACGGTATAAACAAAGTTCTTATCTTCAGGGGGAGTTTTAACTACCTCTGAAGGTTAGAAATAGTTATCCGTAGGTCTAGTGCCACTTATAAGCCGTTTACGCCAGTAGTTCTAGCATTGCGTCTTTTGCAATGCGTAGAAATATCAGTGCAAAGCTAGAAGCGGGAGTCTTAGTGGCGGTTAGTCATCGGATAAAACAAATTAAATTAAGGAGGTAGGATTGATGGCAAAAAGACTTTGGATTTTGGCGTTTGCAGTTGTACTTATAGCGTCCGGAGTTTTTGGATGCTCGCCCACCCCACCGGCTGGAGACGAAGAAAAACCGGACGGAGCCGAGGCTCCGCAGTTTGACGGAGAAATACTGGTAGGCATAATGGTACCTGTTACCGGCTCGGAGGCAACATACGGTCAGGATATGGAGAATGCGATGAAAATCGCAGCAGATGAGATAAATGCAGCAGGCGGTATACTAGGCAAGGAATTAAAATTCACTCTGGGTGATGACGGCTGCGACCCACAGATGTGTACTGCAGCAGCCAGTAAGCTGGTATCTTCCGAAGTTGTGGCTGTACTCGGGGGCTACTGCTCCGGAGCAACTATACCCGCGCTGAAGATTTATGGGGACGCTAAGGTACCCTTTATCATTACAGCGGCAAACTCTACCGAGCTAATAAAAGAGAACCCGGGCTGGGCATTTATGATAAACAGCCCCGGCTATCATCAGGCGGATGCAGCGGCAAATTGCTTTGAAAGGCTTGACGTTTCCAAGTTGGCCTTCGTTCACCAAGGAGACGGTTTCTCCGAGAACTTAGCGGAGCTTACAAGGGATGAATGGCTAAGCAGAGGCCATGAGGTTGTGGCCTATGACGTAGTTAACAAGGGCGAGCAGGACTTCTCGTCGCTCGTTACCAAGATTAGGTCCTCGGGAGCGGAAGGGGTCTACTGGACAGCCTATCACGCCGATGGTGCCATGTTAATAATGCAGCTTCGTCAGGGTGGTTATACCGGTGAAATAACCGTTGCTGATGGTTCCAGTTCGGTGCAACTTCTGGAGATTGCCGGAGCAGCCGGCGAAGGCGTATACTGCACATCGCCCCCGGTTGTTGACTATCTGCCGGCGGCACAGAGGTTTATTTCCGCGTATAATACGAAACACAATCAGGAGCCGGGCCCCTATGCAGGCCTTGCCTATGACGGTACCTACCTACTGGCGGATGCCATTGAAAGAGCGGGAAGCACCGACCCGGATGCAATTCGTGATGCATTGGCAGCGACCGAAAACTTCGAAACCCTTTGTGCAACTATCACCTTTACACCGGAAAACGTGCTTGAGAAGAGCAACTTCATGATTCTTAAAGGTGAAGGAGGCAAATGGACTCTAATAGAATAAACCTTTTGGCGCAGGACGGGGGCATTTTGCCCCCGGCCTTGCGTATACCTCCAATATACGAAAGGGTGAGCTTATGTCTTTACAAGAGATTGTAATTCAACAGTTATTCAACGGCTTGCTTTTGGGGTCCTTTTACGGGCTGGTAGCCCTGGGCTATTCCATGGTTTACGGTATTATAAGGCTGCTGAACTTTGCCCATGCAGATATATATATGGTGGGAGGTTTTTGCAGTTTATCTTTGTTAACTTTTTTTGGAGGAACCTTCATTGGTAACGGCTGGCTTGGAATAATTGTATCCATGTTCATTACTATGATAATAGTTGGCCTGCTGGGGGTCGTAATAGAAAGGGTTGCCTACAAGCCATTGCGGGAGGCGCCAAGACTTTCACTTCTTATATCCGCATTGGGCGTTTCAATGATTTTATACAATTCTGCGATGGTAGTTACTTCCGGCGAATACCGGCCCTATAAAACCGGGTTGAGTTATGAAGGATTTTCAATAGGCAGCGTTTTTATTACCCATACCCAGGCTATATTGATAGTAGCGGCGGTTATTCTCATGCTAATTCTTCATCTGTTTATAACAAGGACCATGTATGGAAAGGCGATGCGGGCAATTTCCATGGACCGTGACTGTTGCCGCCTTATGGGAGTTAACGTCAACAAAATAATAGCCCTTACTTTTTTTGTTGGTACTGCGCTGGCTGCCTCTGCGGGAATGATGGCGGGGGTTTATTATGGAAGCCTGCATTTTTATATGGGCTTTGTTATAGGAATTAAAGCCTTTACCGCCGCAGTTATAGGCGGGATAGGAATAATTCCCGGTGCTATGCTGGGCGGGCTGATGCTGGGTCTTTTGGAATCCTTCGGAACACAGATCCCTTTTATTGGCTCGGCGTGGAAGGATGTATTTTCCTTTATAATATTAATACTTATTTTGATATTCAAACCAACGGGGCTTTTGGGTAAAAAAGAAAGCGAGAGGATGTAGAGCCTATGAAAGAAAAACAGACATGCTTACAGAGCGCATCTGCTCAGACGGCTATAAAACGTAAAAACCCTTTGGCACAGCTTATTGACAGGCTGTATGTGTTGTTTGATGATAAAAAGGTACGTTACGGCGTTTTGGCGGTTGCCGTTGCGGCGCTTATTTACCTGCCTATAAACAGTAGCATGTATATTACGGAGGTTATGACAACCTTCTGGTTTAATGTAGTTGTATGCCTTGGTCTGAATATAATAGTCGGATTTGCCGGGCTTCTTAGCCTTGGCTATGCGGCCTTTTTTGCCGTTGGAGCCTATACAACCGGAATTCTTATTTTACATTACGGGATAAGCTTTTGGCTTACGCTGCCAGTGAGTGTTGTTATGGCGATAATCGCCGGACTGGCAATAGGCGCGCCTACCCTTAAACTAAGAAGTGATTACCTTGCAATAGTGACGCTGGGTTTCGGCGAGATAATCAGGCTGGCAGCCAGAAACATGGAAATTACCGGCCGGGCCACCGGACTGGTCGGAATAAGCAGGCCCAGTTTTTTTGGCATTGCTATGTTAAGGATAGACCATTTTTATTACTCTTTTTTGGTATTGGCTATTCTGGCGATTTTTGTATCGTACAGGCTGCAGGATTCGAGACTGGGAAGGGCGTGGAAATGTATAAGAGAGGATGAGGACGCTGCCGAAGCAATGGGCATTAATGTGGTTGCAGTCCGACTTCTTGCCTTTATTATCGGGTCCGTATTCGGAGCATTGGCAGGCTCCTTTATGGCCATTAAAATGACTGCGATTTCACCCGAATCCTTTCTGTTTACCCAGTCGGTTATGATTTTGCTAGCGGTTGTGCTCGGGGGTATGGGAAAGATTCCGGGCGTAATACTCGGCGCATTTGTGGTGGTTATTTTTCCCGAAGTTTTCAGGGGTATTGGGATGTACAGGATGCTAATTTTCGGTGTGGTATTGTTAGCTTTGATGATTTACCGTCCCCAGGGACTGTGGCCTGAACGCAATACCTAAAACTTATCGTAGGGGAAAAATTTATTTCGGACGGGGTGAACAATGATGATTCTAGATATTAAAGATTTAACATTAAGGTTTGGAGGACTTACGGCGGTTAACAAAGTAAGCTTTGGAATCGAAGAGGGTTCTATAGAGAGTCTTATAGGGCCCAACGGCGCGGGAAAAACATCGCTATTTAATTGCCTGACCGGTTTCTATAAACCCCAGGAAGGGGACGTACTTTTTGAGGGAAAGAGTTTATTAAAATTGAGACCCCATAAAATAACCGCCCTGGGGATGGCAAGGACATTCCAGAACCTCCGATTGTTTAAAAATCTGACGGTTATGGAAAACGTTATGTCGGGGATGCACTGCCGTGCATCGTCCGGTGTGGCCGGGGCCATTTTAAGGCCTCCCGCCCAGAGGGCGGAGGAAAAAAGGATTAGGGATGTAGCATTGGAATGCATGGAATTCGTTGGCATATTGGACTTTAAAAACAGGTTGGCAAAGAACCTTCCCTACGGTGACCAGAGAAGGGTGGAGTGGGCAAGGGCGCTGGCAACTCAGCCAAAGCTCCTTCTGCTTGATGAACCGGCCGCCGGGTTAAACTATGATGAAAAAATGCAGCTTATTGAGCTGATAAGGAGAATCCGGGACGAAAGAAAGATTACTGTGTTCCTTATTGAGCACGATATGGGACTTGTGATGAAGGTTTCGGAGAAAATATTTGTAATCGACTATGGTACTAAAATTGCGGAGGGAACCGCGCAGGAAGTACAAAATAACCCAAGGGTAATTGAAGCATATCTGGGGAAAGAGGAGGAGACGGCAGTATGAGTGAAGTAGTCCTTTCCCTGAAAAATCTTGAAACCCGGTACGGGCAGATATATGCGCTAAAGGGTATCAGCCTGGATATCCGGGAAGGGGAGATAGTAACGCTTCTTGGTTCAAACGGTGCGGGGAAAAGTACCACCTTAAAAACAATTTCCAGCCTGGTGCCGGCCTGCGGCGGAAAGGTGGAATTCTACGGCAAGGACATCACAAATGCTCCGCCCCACTCGATAGTCGAGATGGGAGTTATACATGTCCCGGAAGGAAGAAGAATTTTCAAGGAACTTAACGTTACCGAAAACCTGGAGCTTGCTTCCTTTACTCTGAAGGATGATGCAGAAAGAAAGCGAAGGATTGAAAACGTGTTCGAGCTGTTTCCCGTTCTTGCGGAACGGCGCAAACAAATGGGGGGACTTTTATCCGGCGGCGAGCAGCAGATGCTTGCCATAGGGCGCGCACTTATGCCTGACCCGAAAATAGTACTCCTTGATGAGCCTTCTATGGGCCTCGCTCCTATAATAGTTCAGGGTATAATGGATATTATCAAAACGATAAACGATAGGGGAACCACAATACTGCTTGTGGAGCAGAACGCAAAGGTTGCGCTTAAACTGGCCGATAGGGGGTACGTGCTGGAAACTGGCGAAATAGTCATGGAAGGGGACGCGGATAAGCTCAGTAAAGACGACAGCATTGTAAAGGCGTATCTGGGGCATTAGCAAGACCGATAAAGGTGTCGGGGGAGAACTCTCCCGGTGCCTTTTTTATAAATGGACAAATACTTTGAAATATCACCTAAGGTGGAGGGATTCTTTGAGAGATACAAAGGAAGACCGGGACGATATATTAGAGCTTACCTCGCTGGCGGTGGTACTGGCAGCTAAGGTAGAACAGGAACTACGTTGGTGAAATGTAGTTTTTATGTAATGATGGCGTCCCGATATTAGGACAACAGCTCATTATTGATATACCATTTGTCCCGCAATTGGGATGCGGAGGAAAGGGGACACACCGAATTGCGATGTGTGAAGTGAGAAGCCATAGGAATGTCCCCGATTGATAAGCTCCCGGGTCAGGAGCGATGAGCTGCGAACTACCAACTATTAAATATATACAACGTGCTTAAGACTTTATTTCTCCTAGTGTGTCATCCTGAGCGATAGCGAAGGATCTTGCTATAGCTAAATGTCTATCTCCAAGTAAGATTCTTTGGGCTTCGCTTCTTCGGAATGACAGATAAAAGAATGTAATATTATTAATGCGTTATATATAATTGGTATGATTATTGCTTTACTTAAAGATAAAAGGTGGACAATGAACCGTCCCTTGTTCGAGAGAACCGTTTCCTTGGGCGGTGGGATTTCCATAGTTGGGGGTACTTTATGGCAACAGGAACGATTTTTAACATTCAGAAATATTCCATCCACGACGGGCCGGGTATCCGTACAACCGTTTTTCTAAAGGGTTGCCCTCTAAGCTGCTGGTGGTGCCACAACCCGGAAAGCCAGAGGTATGGTCCTCAGCTCGTTTTATGGAAGGAAAGGTGTATCGGGTGCGGCGATTGCACTAAGGCCTGTCCCGAGGATGCGATTCTTCCAGAAAACACACCTCCGATTATTGACGAGGATAAGTGCAGCTGCTGCGGGGCCTGTGCAAGGGTATGTCCCGCTACCGCTCTTGAAATAATAGGGAAGGCGGTGACTTCCGAATACGTAATGAAGGAAATAGAAAAGGACCTGATTTTTTACGACCAGTCGGGCGGGGGAGTGGCATTTTCGGGCGGGGAGCCACTTATGCAGCCGGAGTTTCTTAAAAGTCTCCTGAAGGAGTGTAAGAAGAGGGATATCCATACCGTCGTTGACACTTCGGGTTATGCAAACTGGGAAATATTATCGGCGGTTTCAGGTATCACCGACCTGTTTCTTTATGATATTAAGCATATGGACGATGCAGTACATACAAAAACCGTCGGTGTATCAAACAGGGTTATCCTGGAAAACTTGAGGAAACTGGCCTGGATTCATAATAATATAAATATAAGGATTCCGCTGGTGCCGGGGATAAACGATGACCAGACCAACATACATGAAACGGCACAGTTTATTTCTTCAATTAATATAAAGGATGTAAATATACTTCCCTATCACAGAACCGGCATAGACAAATACGGAAGACTGGGAAGGGAGTACAGGGTTGCGGATGTGCGGGAACCCTCGAAGGAGTACGTAGAAAGTATTGGAAAGGTATTCGTCGGATACGGACTGAGTGTAAAGATTGGAGGTTGAAAACATGAACGGAAGGGTAAAAAGCTTAAGGAAGCAGAGCATCGAAACGGTACCGTGTATATCAATCGAACGGGCGGTGCTTGTTACAGAGGCCTATAAAGAGTACTCGGGAAAAGTGTCGGTGCCAATGCTAAGGGCCCTTACCTTCAAGCACCTTATGGAGAACAAGGCGATATGCATAAACCCCGGCGAGCTTATAGTAGGAGAAAGGGGGCTCGGCCCCCAGGCAACGCCTACCTATCCGGAATTATGCTGCCATACAGTAGAGGACCTGGAGATAATAGACGACCGTGACAAGATTTTTTTCAAAGTAAGCAATGAAGTAAAGGATATACAAAGAGATAAAATAATACCCTACTGGAAGGGACGCTCCATAAGGGAAAAAATATTCGGCCACATGTCGAACGAGTGGCTGGACTGCTATAACGCAGGCATCTTTACCGAGTTTATGGAACAGAGGGCCCCTGGGCATACCGTTGCCGACGGGAAGATATACAAAAAGGGTTTCCTTGACTTTAAAGCTGACATAGAAAAAAGCCTCCAAAGCGTTGACTACCTTAACGACCCTGAGGCCTACGAAAAACAGGAGCAGCTTAAGGCAATGCGACTTTGTGCCGATGCCATTATTGCCTATGCTAACAGGCACGCGGAAAAGGCTGCGGAACTGGCTGCAGATGAAAAGGACCCGGTAAGAAAGAAGGAATTGGAAAGGATAGCGAAAGTTTGCTCCCATGTTCCAGCCCATGCTCCCAGGAATTTTTGGGAGGCACTACAGGCGTACTGGTTTGTTCACATCGGCGTAATAACAGAGCTGAACACATGGGATTCTTTTAACCCGGGCAAACTGGACCAGCACCTGTATCCCTTCTATAAAAAGGGTATAGGGGAGGGTACGCTGACCCGGGAGAGGGCATTGGAACTGCTGGAATGCTTTTGGGTAAAATTCAACAACCAGCCCGCCCCGCCCAAGGTGGGTGTAACACTGGCTGAAAGCGGAACCTATACCGATTTTGCCAATATAAACATAGGCGGGATAAAACCCGATGGCTCGGACGGGGTAAACGAGGTATCCTATATGCTGCTTGAAGTTATAGGCGATATGAAGATACTGCAACCCAGCACCAATGTTCAGGTGAGCCAGAAAAACCCCGACAGGTTTGTCAAAAAAGCCTGCGAGGTAATCCGTATGGGTATGGGCTTCCCTTCGGTGTTCAATACCGATGCGGTTGTAAAAGAACTTATGCGCCAGGGCAAGACAATTGAGGATGCAAGGTGCGGCGGCACCAGCGGCTGTGTCGAGATTGGCACCTTTGGCAAGGAGGCCTATATACTCACCGGCTATTTCAATATACCCAAGGTGTTGGAGATAACCCTGTATAACGGCACCGACCCCAGAACCGGCAAAAGAATAGGGCTGGAAACCGGAGACCCGGCAAGCTTTGAGAGCTACGACCAGCTGTTTGAAGCCTTTGAAAAGCAGATGCGTCATTTCCTGGATATCAAGATACGGGGCAACAACATAATAGAAAAGCTGTACGCTACCAATATGCCGGCACCCTTCCTTTCCATTATTGTGGATGACTGCATAAAGAAGGGGAAGGACTACAACGCGGGGGGTGCCAGGTACAACAGCAACTATATACAGGGAGTGGGAATAGGTACCATAACTGACTGCCTGTCGGCAGTAAAGTACCATGTATTCGATAACAAAACAATGACCATGGAAGGGTTGCTAGAAGCACTTGGAGACGATTTCAAAGGTCATGAGAAGATAAGGCAGCTGCTTGTTAACAAAACGCCCAGGTACGGGAACGACGACGATTACGCCGATTATTTAATGGTATCGGTTTTCCAAACATTCTTTGGGCTGGTGGACGGCAGGAAGAACCTAAAGGGTGGCAGTTACCGGATAAACATGCTGCCCACCACCTGCCACATATATTTTGGTTCTGTAACGGGAGCTACCCCCGACGGCCGCAGGGCGGCCTATCCCCTGTCCGAGGGCATCTCGCCGGTACAGGGGGCGGATAGGAACGGGCCGACGGCGGTTATCAAGTCTGCCTCCAAGATGGACCACATAAAGACTGGTGGTACGCTGCTCAACCAAAAATTTTCTCCCCAGGTGCTGGAGGGGGAGGAGGGCCTTGAAAAACTTACCCACCTTATCCGGTCCTACTTCAGATTGGAAGGGCATCATATACAGTTTAACGTGGTTAGTGCTGATACGCTGAGGGATGCCCAGAATAACCCCGGGAACTACGGTGGGCTTATTGTCAGGGTGGCGGGGTACAGCGACTATTTCAACAACCTGAGCAAAGAGCTGCAGGACGAGATAATAACAAGGACCGAGCACTGCTCGTTTTAAAATTTTATCCACCCAACGTTATGTCCTGCTTATCGTACCACTGGAGGGCTGAGTAAAGGTGATCCGGCTTAAAGTCCGGCCAGTAATCCTCTATCACATAAAAGTCCGAGTATATGGACTGTACCGGCAAAAATCCGCTCAGTCTCCTCCTGCCGCCCCAACGTATAATGAGGTCAACCCGGGATACGTCACTGGATTTCAGATGTTTTTTAAGGTCTATTGGTTTTCTGATTCCCATAAGGTTGTTTAGGTCCCATTCCCAGCCGTAGTTAACCAGAAAATTAACCCGCATGCCCCCCTTACCCATGGTTGTCCTGCGGGTAAAATTAAGTAGTTCCTTCGGGAACATGGACGAATCGGTATTGCCAACCACAAGCAGGTCTGCATCCTGCGTAGCCAGTAGTTCCACCGCCATTATGCAGGCCTTGGTGAAGGCGCAGGTCTGTACCGACGGCCTTTTTGTATTGTCCATTGTAAATCCGTAGTAGGTAAGCTCCTGGACACCGAGGTCCCTGCATAGGGTAAAAAGCTTAAGCCCTGGGTCAAGGCCCTTTGCGTACCCCATTTCCTTGTGTAGGCCCTTTTCCAATGCCCATCTTCTATTTCCGTCCGGGATAATACCTATATGCCCCGGAATCCTCATTTTTTTTGCACCTCCGGTAAAATATATCAGTATTATTTCCCCTAATAAAAATAATATCCGGTTTTACAGCCGCTACCGGTACTCCAGCCCTTCTGAGGAGGGGTACTGACGGCACTGGACTTTCGAATAGGATATTTATCCCGGAGGGTATTTATATATAGTTAGTCTCCCCTTGGCGGCCTCTGCCCATGATACTGGTAGTAATCCACCTTTATTCTGCCGTTATACAGCTTTCTTTTACGGTCGGCCTTCCTCCCAAAAAGGGCTTCAAAGTCCTCCTCTGAGGTAAGCACGTATACCGACCAGGTATTGTTATGAGAGAGTTTTTTGCCCATATCACGGTACAGGGTATGTACCTGTTGGGGACTGCCCAACCTTTCGCCGTAGGGGGGATTGGTAATAACTATGCCGTAATCTTCGGCTATTTCAAGCTGCGAAAAGGGTATAGCCCGGAACTCGATACAGTCGTCCACACCGCAGTTAACAGCATTTTGCCTGGCCGTTTCTACTGCTTTTGAATTGATGTCCGAACCCCTTATACGTATCCGGGCATCCTGGTCTATAGACTTAAGGGCCTCAACCCGAGCCTGTTTCCACAGGTCCTTGCCCACCTTCGGCCAATACTCCGACGCAAAACTTCTGCCCAGGCCAGGAGCTATGTTTCGTCCAACCATGGCTGCTTCTATTGGTATTGTTCCTGAGCCGCAAAAAGGGTCGACAAGCAGCCTTTCCCTGTTCCAGAAGCTAAGGTTTACAAGTGCTGCCGCCAGCGTCTCCTTTATGGGTGCCTCCACCGAATGGTGCCGGTAGCCCCTTTTATGGAGGCCAGTGCCGCTGGTGTCTATGGTGAGGGTTGCAATATCCTTTAAAAGTGAAACCTGGATGGTAAACTCCGGCCCCGTTTCATTGAACCAATCCTTTTTGTACCTTTGTTTCATCCTTTCCACCACTGCTTTTTTGACAATTGCCTGGCAGTCCGGAACGCTGAAAAGCTTCGACTTTATCGACTTTCCTGTAACTGTAAATTTGCCGTCTTCTGTGATCCAATCGTCCCAGGGCAGAGCCTTTGTTCCTTCAAAGAGGTCTTCGAAACTAAGGGCCTTGAATTCACCCATTTTGAGCAGCACCCTGTCGGCTGACCTAAGCCACAGGTTGGCCTTGGGTATTGCGTCAAGGTCGGCGAAAAAGGTAACTTTACCGTCCTCGGTAACAAGGTCTGTATATCCAAGGTTTACGACTTCTCTTTTTACGACCGCCTCCAGACCAAAGGTGGCGGTAGCTATGAGTTCAATATTAGACATAGGCACTCCTTATACGTGGATTTTTTGTTATTATAACACAACAACCTGGGATTGTATCCAATTAATAGTCAAATTAAGTCTTCGGGTGGCTTAGACACCAAAAAAATGATATATTTAAGTGAATGCGAAACATTAACCAACAACCTGGGGAGGGCAAGGACTTGATAGTATTAGACGCTTTACAGAGCACCTTCACAATTATAACTATAGTTTCTATTTCATATTACCTGACTTCCAAGGGGTGGTTTAACCAGGACACAGCAAATAGGAAGGTTCCTACTGGGTCCTTTAACGGCTTTTTTAATATTATGCCCTGTCGCGCTTCCGGTTCTGATGAAAAAAGTGTTTATAATAGAGGCCGCAATGCCCGTCATGACTCAAGTTGCCATAGTTGCCCAAACCTATGGAGCAGATCACAGATATGCAACTCTGGCGGTGGCAGTTACAACAATACTTGGTATGGCTTTTATCCCCATATACATGCTTTCGTTAGGTGGTATATAAAAGAGGATCTGGCTTAATAAATATAAAGGAGGGTGCTTATGAGACGAAGAGATAAGGAAATAATCGACAGGGCTCTTATTGACATAATATTAGAGGCGGCGGTTGTCTGCAGGATCGCACTCTGTGAAGATGACAGGCCTTACATAGTACCAATGAATTTTGCCTACTGGGACGGCTACCTATTCTTACACTCCGCTGGCGAGGGGAAAAAGATTGACATTTTGAAAAAGAATCAAAACCTGTGTTTTGAAGTGGATACCGAATGCGAGCCAGTCCCGGCGGATAAACCCTGCGACTGGAGTATGAAATATTACAGCGTGATTGGGTTTGGAAGGGCTGTTCTTGTTGAAGGCATTGAAGAAAAGAAAAAGGGCCTCGACGTAATAGTAGAAAAATATTCAGGCAAACCTTACACCCATTACACTGAGGAGATGCTGGACAGGCTGGTGGTAATAAAGGTTGAAATAGAAAACATTACCGGCAAAATGTCAAAGGGCTGATACTTCACAATTGACAGGGCTTGGGGACGATTGGTTAACATAAATTGTACGTTGCTATTTATGCCGTACTCCCTTATCATTTTTACTATAACCGGAAGGGGGAACGGCATGAACATACTATCGAAAATAAAGAAAATTGCAGCAGCAGGTACCGCCCTTATTATAATTACCGGCCTTGTCTTTGGCGGGTATACTTATGCCAAGGGCAAAAGGTTTAACATGACATATATGTATTTTGGAGACACCCAGGCCTTTATAAGAAACGTGGACAAAGCCGGCGGTGACCTTGATACGGTATCGCCCAGCTATTTCGGCCTGGATGATGCAGGGAACCTCGTTCTTAACGGTATCACAGACAAGGGGTTTGTAAAGGCAATGGAGGAGAGGGATATAAGGGTTATTCCTTTCCTAAGCAACCACTGGGACAGGGTAAAGGGCAGGGCTGCTCTGGCAAACAGAAAAGCACTGGCCAAGCAGGTTGCGGATGCGGTGATGGAATACGGTTTTGACGGGGTCAATGTGGACATAGAAAACGTTACCGAAGCCGACCGGGAAGCCTATACGGATTTTGTAAGGCTTGTAAGGGAGGAACTGCCGAGCAGAAAGGAAGTATCGGTTGCGGTGGCGGCCAATCCAAAGGGAATCAATACAGGATGGCAGGGCTCTTACGACTATGAAGCGTTGGCACGGTATAGTGATTACCTTATGATAATGGCCTACGATGAAAAAAGCGAGGGGGATGTACAAGGGCCGGTGGCAAGCATTTCCTTTGTTGAAGACGCGATTAAATACGCCCTTCAGTATGTACCTGCGGGAAAAATAGTTCTGGGTATTCCCTTTTACGGCCGGTACTGGAAGGCGGGGCAGAAATACGGAGGCTACGGACTGCACTTAAACAAGGTTCAGGAAATGCTGGACAGGTATAACGGAAGGGTGGATTTTGACGAGTATGCCGCTTCCCCAAAAGCGACCATTACAATAAGCCCCGGATACGGAAACTACAGGGTGTCCGGCAGGACTTTTACTCCCGGGACCTATGTAATATGGTTTGAAAACCAGCAATCAATACAGCATAAACTGAGGTTGGTACAGAAATACGGACTTAAAGGTGCCGGCAGTTGGAGTCTCGGCCAGGAAACGGATGATACCTGGGAGTATTTCGGGCTTTGGTTAAACGGTAGCTGGTTTGTGGACAGCTACGGGCACTGGGCCCAGGATGAGATCGCCGATATGGAGGAAAAGGGATGGATGCAGGGTGTATCCAGCACCCATTTCGCTCCCGAAAGGCCGCTTACCAGGGCACAGGCTGCGGCCATAATGGTAAGGGCTCTGGACCTTGGAGAAGATCGGGCAACCGGTTCCTATACTGATGTTACCGATCATCACTGGGCTTTTAAGGAGATAGGCATAGCCCAGCAGCATGGCATAATGCAAGGTAAGGGTAGCGGAAGGTTTGGCCCCGAAGACCCGCTGACTAGGGAAGAGATGGCGGTAATCCTGGAAAGAATAATAGACATTGACGAAGAAGACCGGGACGAAGAGGAGGTCTCCTTTAGGGATGTAGACCGGGGCCGGTGGTCCTATCCGGCCATTGATGCGATGAGCCGCCGGGAGATTTTTATGGGGTATGATGACGGAACATTTAAGCCCTTCGAGAGAATAACCAGGGGACAGATGGCGGCTCTTATGAGCAGGATTGCCAGCGATATTGATTAAGGAATAAAGACCTTGCATCTTGAATGGTTGGATTTGGCATAATATAATAGTAATAGCCCAACGGGGACGCATCCCTTTGTGGTGATTGCCAGTTGTTGTTAGGGCTTCATGAATACCCGCTTATGCGGACACGCATGTGCATATTGTTCATGAGGCCCCTTTATTTAAAGGATGATGTATGTCATGCCGGGGACCAGTCCCGGCCAGATACTGTTATCCATGATCTAAATCAAAGGGAAGGTGATACAATGTCAGTATTCAAAGGGCCTGCCCATATAGGTATTCATACCAGGAATATGGAAAGGTCAAAGGCTTTCTACATAGAAAACCTTGGGTTTAAACTTGAGAACGAGGCCAGGCTTGAAAAACCGGGTAACCAGTGGCTTAACCTCTCCTTCCTGCGTTTGGGTTCCATGCTTATAGAGCTGATAGAGCCCTCCGACAAGGCAAAGGCGGGTCAGGGGCAGGGCGGAAGCATCAACCACATAGCAATAGAGGTAAAGGGTATTGAGGAAATCGTAAAAACGTTTAAGAAAAAGGGTATAGAGTTGGAAACCGAGCAGCCCAATACCATACCGGGTCTTTTCAATGGTATTAAGACGGCGTTTTTCAAAGGTCCCTCGGGGGAAAGGATAGAGCTTGTAGAATATACGGAGGTGTAAACATGTACAAGGAAACCGATTTTACAAAAATTTCGGCAGAGGTTTTGGAGCAACTGCAAAAGGGAGCCTTCCTGACTGTAAGTGACGGGGAAAGGACCAATACAATGACCATAGGCTGGGGGTCGGTCGGGTTTGTGTGGAAAAAGCCTATTTTTATGGTCATGGTAAGATACAGCCGGTACACCCATGAAATAATAAGCAAGGCGAAGGAGTTCACGGTGAGTGTCCCCCTTGGTGGACAGCTGAAGGATGCCCTTAACGTATGCGGCAAAAAATCAGGCAGGGACATTGACAAGTTCAAGGAGTGCTCTCTTAAGACCGAAAAGGGCTTGGCGGTGGATACGCCGATAATAAGCGACTGTGATGCACATATTGAGTGCAGGATAGTATACAGGCAGGGTATGGATGGTAATAGTCTTGCAGGCGATATTAATAAAAACTGTTATTCAACGAAAGACTACCACGTATTGTATTATGGGGAGATATTAAAGGCATATAAAAAATAGGAGATGCCCATTGGAGCATCTCCATTCATTTGTTAAAAAGACGGTCATTTGGAATCAAGGGCGGCCAGAAGCAAAAACAGCATAAACCCGAGGCTGGTGAGCTGGTCCACAAGCTTTATGCCCCATTCCTTTTGGTGGCCGGGAATGGGTTTTTCCTGTATCATCCGGACTAAAAAGTCCTCCAGGGGGCCGGCTATTACAACGGCCAGGATTATTAACAAAGGGGTTTTGTTCCGGTGGTGTTTAAACTCGGACAGTGCCACAGCCCCTATGGCTATCCCCAGTGCGTAATTGATAAGATTAAGGAAGTATAGGGTATTATCCTTTTCCATGTTCATTCCCCCGGGGCGGATATTTTACTCCTTGTTCCATTCTATGCCGGAGGCTGGGTTTTTGTGCCGCTTCGATGGGAAGGTTTTAGTATTTGTGCTATAATATCTGATAACGAGAATAACGGGGAAGGTGACTGTATGGAGGATTACGGGTATATAGACAAACTGGCTGAGAGGCTTAGCGCGTATTTTGACATTGAAAAGGACTGGGAGTATGAAAACCTGTGCTGTGACCTTTATGCCAGGTCCTATATTAAAAATGAAAAATACTTTTTTTCCAAGAAGGCCAGGGTTTACGGTTTTGAAAACTACGAACACTGCCTGGTGAAATATTTCCCCGGAGTGGGAATGCAGGAGCTTAATGGTTTTACCGACAGTTTAAAATGCGCTGTCGATAAGTTGGTGGAGCCCCACGAAGAGCATATGTCCAGCATTGTGACAGGGGTTATGGTTGTGGCGCAAAAGCCCGATGCGGATGTGGTGGATGCGGTGAAACGCTTCAAATATCATAAGGGCTTTTCCTTCGGTTTCAAGGGATGGGTGGATATCAGGCTGGTCCTTGTGCACCCGCAGAGCGGTGAGGTAATAACCAATAAAAAGGGTAAAGAGGTAGCCAAGTTTTACGTTTTCCGGTAGACCAGGGAGACGGTTCCCTTGGTTGGGTTTATTCATGGCAACAATTCCGTTTTTCATTCCCGCCGTCCGGTCAAAGCTATTAAAGGCACTGTTGGTTTTGCCTGCAAGGAACTGACACTGCCCGATCTTATAGTAGGTAAGCCAACTGACAAACCGCTATCCTGCGGTCCCGGTCTTCGTTTAGTGAAACCCTGCAGTCAATATCCTGCATCACAAGCCCCAGCCGGAAATGGCAGGAGGCTTGCATGAATGAATCTCTGGAAGCGTTATGGAAAGTATGGTATATTTAATGAAAAGCCGTACAGGCAATAATGCTTGAAGGGAGGAAAAAAGTATGAACAAAAGAAGTATTGCCCTATTCATAATTCTGTCCGTACTTTTTAGTGCAGTGGTAACAACAGCTGCCGGGCCAATGACCGACATAGAGAATAATCCTCACAGGAATGCCATAGAACAAATGGTGGAGTTGGGTGTATTGTCCGGCCGGGGGGACGGTCTGTTTTGTCCCGATGACAACCTGACTCGGGCGGAGGCCGCAAAGGTGGCGGTGTTCATTGCCGGATTTGACGAAGAGGATGTGGCGCAGGCTGAAGCTATGCCCCAGGCCTTTGACGATGTCTATGCAGGTATGGGAGCCCACGAATGGGCACTTGGCTGGATTAACCTGGCTGCAGGGGAAGGCATAATAGGAGGTTACGGGGACGGTAAATACGGTCCCGGCGATAATCTCCAGATGGCCCAGTGGGCGGCCATCCTTATAAGAATACTGGGTTATGAGACCGAAGGACTGGAGTGGCCTACCGGGTACGACCAATTAGCCGGAGAGCTTGGCCTTACCGAGGGGCTTGAATACGTAAGCGATTCTTACATAAGAAGGGACCAGATGGCCCGGTTTACTGCAAACGCCGTGTATAATGCAGAGCGTCCCGACGGGTCGGCGATAATAGACCTTTTGGAAGGTACGGCAGAGGATGCGCCCGGGGACACCGAAGACCAGCCGGAGGAAGAGGTGCCGGAGGATACCGAAGAGCAGTATTTGGAAAGCATATCAATGTCTGCTGCAGTAACCCCACAGGTTCTGCCGGAAGGGGGAGGGCAGACCGCCACCATTACCGTTACGGTGACCGATGAAGACGGAAACCCGGTAGAGGGTGCGATGGTAAGTTTCCATGCATCTGCCTTTGAAGCAGGCGAAAGAAATGCACAGCTGTCGCAGTCCGAGACGACAACCGATGCTTCCGGTAAGGCCATGGCAACCTACACAACGCTGGCGGCGGATGACAAAAGGATGGTGGAAGTGAATGTGGCCGCCGGAAAAGACTCCGCCATGGAGCACACGAATTTGAAAATAATGGCAGCCAGCCAGGCTGCTGTGGTAACCGGTGTGGTAAGGAACCCCTACACCGGTGCTCCCGAGGAAGGTGTCCACATACACTTCATGAGCAATGTGACCGACAGGAGTATCGGTTTTGCAGAAACAGACGACCAGGGCCGCTATTCAATGGTAGTGCCCACCGGAACCTATCATATGTCCTTTGAAATGGCAATAAGAGATTCAATAACGGTTAACGCAAGCAGTCCCGGCCAAACCTATACAATAGATAACAATAAGGGCATCCTCAAGGGTGTAATAACCGGGGTATCCCCGGGAAGTACGGTGATGGCTATCGGGCCGGGCTTTAACCGCAACAGTCCCGACAACTGGACACTGCAGGCGAAAATACAAAGCGACGGGTCCTTTACGCTGGCCCTTTCACCCAATACTTACGAATTATTTATAACCGGCAGCCCCGATCCCTTTAAAACGGGAGTTACCGTCCAAAGCGGTCAGGTAACCGACATCGGAACCGTAAACGCACGCTGATGATCCTGTTGCAGATACGTAGTAGCCTATCCTTAGTGGTGGGCTACTTTTTTCCTGTTTATGCCCAGTATTACCGTCAAATCTATGGTTATGTCGGATATACCAGTCCTTAACACTTTCTTTATCCTTTCATCGGCAGCCCCCCAGGACAGAGGGGTCATTCTTACAAGGTGTTGGAGGGTATCCCTATCCACCGGCATATCGTAGAGTATCCTGTGTGTTCCGGTCATATTGAAGCTTTCGGCAAAATGTTTTACAATCCTTTGGTTGGAGTATTCCTCTTTTCCGGTGAACTGGTAAAAAAACTCCCTCAGTTCCGCCAGATATCCGCTGCCGGGTACCACTTTGATTAGGACCCCATCATCGGTCAAAAGCCTTTTAAACTCGGCATAGTTGGCGGGGGACAGTATGTTTAGTATAAAGTTGAAGGTGCCATCCTTAAAGGGCACCTTTGCCAGGTCGGCGACGCACCAAGCTGTGCCGGGATAATCCCTTGAAGCGATGTGAATGCCCTCCTTGGAAATATCGATTCCAACCCCGGTTATCCGTCTGCCGGTTCTTAATTTTATTCTTTTGATTACCCGGGCAAGGTGAGAGCCCTCACCGCAGCCGGCATCCAGTACTGTGATTTTGCCCGCAGCAGTTTTAAGGGCATGGTCCTGTATCAAACCGGCCAGTTTCTCTGTTAAGGGGTCGAAAAAACCGTCTTTTATTATATGGTTTCGAGAGTCAAGCAAAGGTCTGTCATAATCTGTTTTGGCAGTGCTTGTAAGCATGTTTATATAGCCCCTTCTGGATAGGTCAAAGCAGTGGTTTTTTGCACATACAATGCTCTTTTCATCGTGCATCCGCATACCACTGCCGCAAAGGGGACATTTGAATATGTGTACGTTTTCTTTTATCTGCAGCTTTGACATTTTACAGCACCTCAACCCTTTGTTTACAGCAATTATAGCACATTAAAAGAATGGTTGAAAACCCAGTTAGTCAAGGGGTAAGGAGCACCGTTTCTCCGATGGGTAACATATATTAAAAAAAGTTCAGTTTTTATGTTAAAATACTAAGGGAAACACAAATGTTCTTAGTACTAGCAACAATACCTAAATAAATGGATAGAACACCATATAATGAAAGGATAGATGAATTTGGTTACTCTTAAATCCGAAAGGGAAATAGCTTTGATGCACCAGGCGGGAAAGCTGCTGGCTTCCTGTCACAGAGAGATTAGAAAAATTATGAGGCCGGGCATCACCACTTTCGAAATAGATAGTTTTGTTGAGGATTATCTGAAAGAAAACGGGGCAACACCGGAGCAAAAAGGATACATGGGCTACAAGTACGCCACCTGTGCCTCGGTTAA
>JAQUCT010000045.1 GCA_028686075.1 Bacillota bacterium | reverse complement strand
AGAGCAGCCTGGGACAGCCCCTGTTTCCTCTGGGGAGAGTGCAGCTTTTGTATATATTCGTAATACTCGGGCCTTGTAGAGAACTGGAAATACCCTTCGGCCTCAATAAGCTGGAGGCCCCTGCGCTCGTAATTGTACCAGTCCTTCATCTCTTTCATGACGAGCAGTACATCCCTTTTGTCCATACCCAGTATACCGCACAGGTCTTTAAGACTCACCGGGTCCCCCGCAGCAAACAGTACCGCCTCTATAACGCCCTTCATCTCTCTTTTGTCCATAGTCTACTTCCAACCTTTGCTGTTTCTTGACTTAATCATTATATCACCAAAAACTGCCGTCTGCTCTATTGTTATTTTCCTTCCTTTTATGAGCTCCAGCAGCGCAAGGAAGGTGGCTATAACGTTTTCCCGGGTGGCGCAGTCCTTGACAAGCCCCTTAAAGCTTATACTGCCTGATCGTTTCAGCGTATTCCTTATGTGCATAATCCTTTCGGCCACAGATATCCTTTCTTTTTCCAGGCTCTTTTTCAGGTCGTAGTCACTGTTGTAAAGACTTATATACTTTTTCATAGCCTGGGCAAAGGCCTGGCACAGGTCGGAAACGTCCACATCTAGTATTATGGGGTCATGGTCTTCGTAAGTATAAACCGGCAGGGGTTCCCGGAAAAGCCTTTTCTGGAAAACCTCTTCCCTTTTCCTGAACTCACCTGTTACATCCTTATACTTTTTATACTCAATCAAACGCTCAATAAGCTGCTGCCGGGGGTCAATCTCCTCTTCCTGGTCCTTTGCATCCTGATTGGGCAGTAGCATCCTTGACTTAATATGCAAAAGGGTTGCCGCCATTACCAAAAACTCGCTGGCCAACTCAATGTCAAAAAAACTCAGCTCGTCCAGATACTCGAGGTACTGCCGGGTAATATCAGCTATAGGAATGTCGTATATATCCACCTCATTCTTCTCAATAAGGTGATACAGCAGGTCAAAGGGCCCTTCGAACACTTCCAGTTTAACGTTGTAGGACATCTTTATTCACTCCGGGGGTTAAGATTCATTTTCTTCCTTGCTTCCTCCAGGGTCCTTGCTGCGGCTTCCCTTGCCTTCCTTGCTCCCTCGCTTAATATATCCCTTACGGTATCCGGCCGGGCAACCAGTTCCTCCCTCTTGGCTCTTATGGGTTCCAGGAAATCTATAAGGTTTTTTGCCAAGTTTCTTTTGCAGGCCACACAGCCTATTGCCCCGCCCCTACATTTTTCCGCCGTGTCCTCGAGTTCGGTCAGCTTTGTAAACACTTTGTGCAATGCATAGGCCGAGCACACCCCGGGGTCTCCCGGGTCGTCCTTTCGTATCCTCTGCGGGTCGGTTATCATTGTACCCACTTTTTTTTGTATCTCCTCCGGGGTATCTGAAAGATATATGGCGTTTTCATAGCTCTTGCTCATTTTTCT
This sequence comes from Bacillota bacterium, assembly GCA_028686075.1. Taxonomy (GTDB): domain Bacteria; phylum Bacillota; class Clostridia; order Ch29; family Ch29; genus JAAYEV01. The sequence goes on along the minus strand of JAQUCT010000045.1, from coordinate 9,783 downwards.
TCCGTCCAGCCCCGGAAGCACCTTTGCCTCGGTCAGAAGTGCCTCCGGCTCCGGGAAGGTATCCCCGTATATATGGTTAAACCTCCTTGCTATTTCCCTGCTTAACTCAAGATGGGGAATCTGGTCTTCGCCGACCGGTACGTATCCTGCTTTGAAAACCAGAATATCGGTCGCCATAAGGCAGGGATAGCCAAGAAACCCGTAATTGGCTATGTTTTTGCCCTCAAGCTGTTTCAACTGGTCCTTGTAAGTGGGACACCTCTCCAGCCACGATAATGGAGTGATCATTGAAAGAAGCAAAAAAAGCTCCGAGATCTCTTTAACCTCCGACTGCACATAGATGGTGCACTTGTCCGGGTCAAGGCCTGCACTTAGCCAATCCAAAGCAACGTCCATAATGTTTTGCTGGAGGTCCGATGTATCTTCATAGGCGGTAGTAAGGGCATGCCAGTCAACTATGGCATGAAAGCTATTGTATTCGTTCTGAAGCTTTACCCAGTTTTCCAAGGCCCCGAAATAGTTGCCCAGATGCAGTTTGCCGGTGGGCCGCATACCGCTCATAATAATATCCTTTGCCATAAAAACTCCTCCCATCTATTTCGAATATTATATATTTTTGGCTGCCAATAATCAAGCAGCACAGCTTTTAGAACAATAAACCCGCAACCGCGGTTATGACAAAATCAATTATTCCTATTACCGGGTTTAGCACTGCCCAAAGCAATCTGTTGGCAAGGAATATGACCAGCATGAATACTATCTGTATCTGGTTCTGGTACTGCACAAGCTTGTATCCCCTATTGCCCGGCAGAAGACCCTGAAGTATCCTGGAACCGTCCAGGGGATAGACCGGCAGAAGGTTAAATACCGAAATCACAAGGCTGTAGAAATAAAGATAATTCAAAAACCGTACCATAAACACTGTCCACCGGAAAAGGCCGGACGCTAATATTATCCGAACCACTAAAGCCAGTACAATACCCGAAAAAGGCCCCGCCAGTGCGACATAAAGGGTACCCCTCTTCCTGTCCTTATAATATATGGGGTTTGTTGGCACCGGCTTGGCCCAACCCAGTCTTATGAGCAAAAGCATCAAAAGGCCCAGTGGGTCTATGTGTGCAATGGGATTTAAAGTTAGTCTTCCCCTGTTCCTCGGTGTCGGGTCACCCAAAATATCCGATACCTTTGCATGGCTGTATTCATGTAACGTTAGTACTATTATTACCGCCGGAAAAATATAAATAAGGTTTCTAATATCCATTCCAAACATTCTATTCCCCCTTTCCTGCAGCGTCTTTTAGTATCTCCAACTGTCCCGACCTGTTTCTTATATTTTTCTCTACAATCTCTGCCCTTGTCCTATCCAGCAAAAATTTGTACCGGGGACCGGGTTTTACTCCCATGGCCTCTAAGTCTTCGCCATTTATGTAAAACTTAAAACCCTTTATGCTTTTTATATACAAAACCACGTTTTGCCTGTAGGAAGTGGTATCGGCGGTTAGGGTCAGGTACTCCAGTATCTCTTCTTCCACACCTGAAAACAGGCTGTAAAGCATCCCCGGCTCAAGGGGCCTTTTCCCTACCGGAAACCCAAGGGCCTTTTCTCTGCGGCGGTAAGTTTCAAGCTTTCCAAACCATGATTTATACCGGCTAAAGACCCTTGCTTGCGAATTATCGTCAATATCCTCCATAAGAGCCAGCACCGGAAAAAGTGCTCTGCGCCCTCCGTTCTTTATAATCCTTTCAAGCCTTTGGTAGGCCAAAGGAGAGATAGCTCTTCCGCCAAAAATTACCCGCCAGAGCCCTGTATCTTCCATCCGTATAAGCATATCCAAAAACCGGGACTCTGTCAGGATATATTCCATCTCGGTTAAAACCCTTTCACCGCTTAGCCTTGCCGGATACCCTTTCGCTATGGAAACATTCATAAGACCTTCGGTTTTATTGTCCATTCTAAAACCGTAACGCTTTTCAAACCTCATGCCCCGCATTATTCGGGTGGGATCATCTTCAAAGCTTTTGTCGTGCAGTACCCTTATAATACCATTATTTAAATCCTCCCGGCCGCCGAAGGGGTCTATAAAGGCATAATCCCTTAGGGATACCGCCATTGAGTTTATTGTAAAATCCCTTCTGCCTAAGTCATAATAAATATCTGACGAAAAAACCTTCGGAAGTGCGGCGGGCTCCGAATAGCTCTCCCGCCTTGCGGTGGCTATGTCTATACTGCCGGCATCTATAGTTTGCAGCGTAACCGTCCCGAATGACGGATGAGTTGCCACGCGGTACCCGAAACAATTTTTCAGGTCGGCGGCAAGGCTTTTTACATCACCCACCACAGTTATATCTATATCTGAAATATCGGCACCCAAAAGCATGTCCCTTACAGCTCCGCCCACTAGGTAGGCTTTAAACCCAAAAAAGTCACACTTTTCAGATATACGTCCAAACGCCTTCTTAAGCCCTTCGGGTATTTTTGCCGTTAATCCGTTTATTCCAACCACGTTTATCCCCACCGTCCGTAGCCCTCACCTATTTAGTACACGCAACAATATAATATTACCATAATTATACCTGCTTATAAACAGAGTTCTTAGCACCACTTATCGCCCGCATAAAGAAGCGAGGGTCTTAATGGCGGTTAGTCATCGGATAAACAGAGTTCTTAGAATGCATTTTTTACAAAAAACAAAAAAGCCGGAACCGCAGTGCTATTTTGCATATCCTCGGTAGTATCCCACGCCGGTTATGCAAAATAGCTCAAAGCTCGGGCTTTTTATTACAGTCAGACATTAAAGCTGCTCCACCGGTGTTACCCAGTTAAATATTACCCGTTTTAGCATTTGAAACAAACCGGCCTTTTCCACCGAGGCCTCTGCCATCAGGTCAACTATGCTTAAGACTTCTCCTTCCTGCTTTACTATCAGCTCTCCCACCTTATCACCTTCCTCAACCGGTGCGGTAATATCCGGTGGCAGCACTACCTCTTTTTGCAGGCTGCTCTCCTGACCCTTTAGCACCAGAACCTTAACGTCCTCCGCAGGTGTTATGTTTACCCATCTTTCCTTGCCTTTGTTTACCTTCAGCTTTTCGATAACGTCCTCCTTTGAAGCTATAGGCACCGAATTGTAATTGGCAAAACCGGAGTTTAGAAGTTTCTCTGCTTCCCTGAATCGTATCTCGGAAGTGGGGCAGCCCATAAGTACTGCTATAAGCCTCATATTACCCCTTTTAGCCGTCGCGGACAGACAGTATTTGGCTGCATTTGTTGAACCGGTTTTAAGCCCGTCAACACCCTCGTACCTTCTAAGAAGCTTATTGGTATTGACCATTGTAAAGGTACTGAACCTTCCCTCTTTGCCCACCTCAATATCCTCCATCCATATGGTGGTCCAGTCGAATACCTTGCTGTGGTTAACCAATTCCCTCGACATAAGTGCCACATCGTAGGCGGTGGTATAATGACCTTCGTCATGAAGCCCGTGGGAATTGACAAAACTGGTGTTTCTCATCCCCAATTCGACTGCCCTCTGGTTCATCCTCTGCACAAAGGCTTCCTCTGTACCCGATATATGTTCCGCAAGGGCGACGCTCGCATCGTTACCCGAAGCCACAACAACGGCTTTCAATAGCTGCTCCACCGTCTTTACTTCTTCCGGCTCCATGTAAATCTGGCTTCCTCCCATGCCTGCGGCATTCCTGCTAATTATAACTTTATCCTCAAGGGAAATCCTACCGTTTTCCAGGGCTTCCATGACAAGTAGTATAGTCATTACCTTTGTAACGCTGGCGGGATAAAGCTTTTCGTGCGGATCCTGCTCGAAAAGGAATTTGCCGCTGCCGACGTCCATAAGGACGGCTCCCCGGGCGTCCACATATATGTCGTCGGCATATGCCGGATATGGAATAGCAAAGGATAGTATAACCAATAGCATAACTGTACAAAATATCCTTGTTCTCATTTTATTACCTCCAATTCATGTGGGTTCACTATTAGATTAACCATCCTAAAATGTAGTTATTCCACTATTTCCTTAATGAGTACCGGTTTTTGCACCGGGCCTTCCGCTACCGTCACTGCGCTTCTTACAAGTTCCACTGCCTGTTCCAGATTTTCCTTATTATTTATATGCAGCGTGGCAACAGCCTCCCCATTCTTGACCGGCATGCCCGCCTTTTTATTCATCATTATCCCCACCGCCGGATCGATTACGTCCTCTTTTTTGCTCCTGCCTGCCCCCAGCAGCATCGCGCCAATGCCTATCTTTTCGGCGTCAAGGGATAAAATGTATCCGCCTTTATCCGCCTTTACAACAACCTGCTCCTTTGCTTTGGGCAGTATACTGTCCGGGTATTCGAGTACGTCAGGGTCCCCGCCCTGGTTCCCTATAAACTCCTTTATCTTTTCAGCCGCCCTGCCGGAGTAAATAATTTCATCTATCATCTGCCTGCCCTGCACCAGGTCCTTTGCTTTTTCGCCCAGCATCAGCATTACAGCCCCCAGTTCCCTACATAATTCATAAAAGTCCTCCGGACCCTCACCCTTTACGGTATCAATTGCCTCCCTTACCTCAAGAGCGTTGCCTACGGCGTAACCAAGAGGCTGACTCATATCGCTTATTACCGCTATTGTTCTTTTCCCCGACGAATTGCCTATATGTACCATTGTTCTGGCAAGGTGAATGGCATCCTTAAATTCCTTCATAAAGGCACCGCTGCCCACTTTAACGTCCAGCAGGATACGGTCCGCCCCCCCAGCCAGTTTTTTGCTCATTATACTGCTGGCAATAAGAGAAATGTTGTCTATGGTAGCGGTAACGTCCCGTAGAGCGTACAGTTTCTTGTCCCCGGGAGCTATATTTCCCGTCTGACCGGTAATGGCTACGCCTATCGTCCTTATAGAGGAAATAAACTTTTCGGAGGTAAGCTCCGCTTTGAAACCAGGTATCGATTCCAACTTGTCTATAGTTCCTCCGGTATGGCCCAGGCCTCTGCCGGACATTTTAGCCACCGGTATGCCTGCCGCCGCCACAAGGGGTGCCAGTACTATGGAAGTCTTGTCCCCGACACCGCCTGTGCTGTGTTTGTCCACCTTTATACCCGGTATGGCAGACAGGCTTATTTGCTCTCCAGATTCCCTTATACACTGGGTAAGCATTACCGTTTCCCGGGGTGACATACCCCGGATAAAGACCGCCATCAAAAAAGCCGCTGCCTGATAATCCGGTATATTTCCTTCCACGTAACCGTCAATAAAATACTTAATCTCTTGGTATTCAAGAACTCCGTCGTCCCTTTTTTTCTTAATAATATCGTACATCCTCATACCCTTTCACCCCCTACAGAATCCTTCCAAGGAAGCTTTCACCGGAATAATATCCTTTTATATTTAGTGCCTCGGCAACAGTTGCCCCTATATCCGCGAATGTTTTCCTTGTACCAATATCTACACCTTTCTTAATAGACCTGCCGTAAACCAGTATAGGAACGTATTCCCTAGAATGGTCCGTACTCTCGGTGGTCGGGTCGCATCCATGGTCCGCAGTGATTATCAATAGGTCTTTTTCATCCATACAGTCCGTAATACACGTTAGCCCCTGGTCAAATTCCCTAAGAGCCAGACCGTACCCTTTAACATTGTTCCTATGCCCGTATCTCATATCAAAGTCCACTAGGTTTGTAAAAATAATTCCTTCCCCCGACTCCTTTATGAATCCATTTGTTTTTGATATACCGTCCCTGTTGCTTTCTGTGTGTACATGCCTTGTTATTCCGTTTCCATTGAATATGTCGTATATTTTACCCACCGCGGTAACGGTATAACCGTGATCGACCGCATAGTCAAGCAGCGTTTTACCCGGTGGGTCCACCGAATAGTCCCTTCTGTTGGGCGTCCTTATAAAAGTCCCGGGCCCGCCCCCAAAGGGCCTTGCTATTACCCTTGTTACCCTGTGCTCCCCGGTTAACATACTTCTTGCCAACCGGCACATTTCATAGAGACGCTCAAGGGGTACTACCTTCTCATGGGCCGCTATCTGGAACACGCTATCGGCGGAGGTATAAACTATCGGATACCCGGTTTCAATGTGTTCTTTTCCCAGTTCTTCAATTATCGCAGTGCCCGAGGCCACTTTGTTGCCCAGTACATGTGTTCCGATAAGCCTCTCAAAAGCCTGCACGACTTCCCTGGGGAACCCTTTTGGATAGGTGGGAAAGGGTTTATTAAGCACTATACCGGTCATCTCCCAGTGACCTGTTATTGTGTCCTTTCCCTTAGACAATTCCATCGCCCTGCCGTAACAGCCAATCGGAGCTTCATGGGCCCTTATATAATCGGTCCCCTCTATGTTCCCAAGCCCCAGCCGCTCCAGGTTGGGGAGGGAAAACCCTTTTATATCCCTGTATATATGTCCCAGTGTATTGCTTCCGACATCCCCGTAAAGATGAGCATCCGGAAGTTCTCCTATACCCACGCTGTCCATCACAATTATAATAACCCTTTTTATCATTCCACTTCCTCCCTTCCGCTGTTACATATAACGCATTAATAGTATAATGCGTTATATGCGGGTAACCGCAGGTCGTGCCTGCAATGCCTGGTTATCAACATGTAGGGGCGGTCTTTGACCGCCCGCGTATATCGCAATTTAAAAAACGCGATATAAAAAGGGCTTACGCCCTCGGGTGTGCCTTGTTATACACTTCCTTAATCCTGCTTCTTGTAACCTGGGTATAAACCTGCGTAGTGGATATGTCCGAATGACCCAGCATTTCCTGTACCGATTTCAAATCGGCACCGTTTTCTATCAGATGGGCTGCAAAGGAATGTCTTAGTGTATGAGGAGTTATGTCCTTATTAATCTTTGCTTTATTCTTGTACCCTTTTATAATCTTCCAGAACCCCTGGCGGGTAAGTCTCTCCCCCTTATAGTTGACATACAGGGACTTTTCGGACTTATTTTTAATAAGACCGGGTCTTATATCACAAATATACCTGCCCATTATATCCAGTGCTATGGTGCCTACCGGTATGATTCTTTCCCTGTCGTTGTTTTTTGAGCATTTTATGTAGCCCAGTTCTATATTTATGTCGTCAAAGTCCAGGGAAACCAGTTCCGACACCCTTATACCGGTCGCGTATAAAAGCTCCAACATGGATTTATCCCGTATACCCTTAGAGTTGTTTAAATCAGGTTGATCCAGCAGCAGTTCAACTTCTTTGCTGCTCAGTATTACAGGCAACTTTTTCTCCACCTTTGGAGACTCCAAGTCCACCGTCGGGTCCCTATCTATCATCCTTTCAGAGGCCAGGTACTGATAGAAAGCACGAATAGATGCCAGATTCCGGGATATGGTTGAAGTGGCCCTTCCGTTCTTTTGTAAATACAGCAGGTAAGTTATTATTGTGGTCTTGTTCGTGTTCTTAAAACTCAGTATGTTTTTGCTTTTAATATACTCTATGTATTGTCTTAAGTCCCTGCCGTAGGATTCCACAGTATTGTCGGAAAGCTTTCGCACACTTCCCATGTATTTTATAAACTTATCCAGTATATCCTTCATTTAGCCTGGACTCCTTTGCCAGCTTAATTTGTTATTTCTATATTTCAACAAATATTTTAAAACTCCTTTAAATGATTGCTTATATATTCCTTAAAATTATATTTAGTATATTATCCCCTTTAAATACCAAATAATTCGCTCATCACCAACATGACTGGAATGGCTGGCAACCCGTCGAAATTAAAAAGCTCACCCCAAGAGGTAAGCTTTTTAATTTTTAGGATAAACGTTAGCCTATAAAACGTTGTCTACACAGGTGTACTCCAGGCCCTGGTCGTCGGCGACAGCTTTATAAGTAAGCTTGCCCTTGTAAGTATTAAGGCCTCTCTTAAGAGCTATATCGGACCTCATTGCATCCTCGGCACCCATGTTTGCTATTTTTATAGCATAGGGCATTGTCGCATTGGTAAGGGCGAAGGTGGAAGTACGCGGCACAGCACCCGGGATATTAGGCACCGAATAATGGACTATGTCGTGCTTTATGAAGGTGGGGTCGGCATGGCTTGTGACCCTGTCTATGGTCATAACCGTACCACCCTGGTCTATCGCAACGTCCACTATGGCTCCACCCTTGTTCATGCTTTTTACCATTTCCTCGGTTACCAGTTTCGGAGCTTTGGCACCGGGAATTAGTACAGCACCTACCAGCAGGTCGGCACCCTTCAGTGCTTCGGCTATATTGTAGCTGTTGGATATAAGGCCCTTTATCTTGTTTCCGAATATGTCATTGAGGTAAGCAAGCCTTTTGATGCTGACCTCCAGTACTGTTACGTCCGCACCAAGGCCAACCGCCATTTTTGCGGCATTGGCTCCAACGTTACCGCCGCCCAATACTACAACCCTTGCGGGTGCAACACCGGAAACTCCTCCAAGAAGCATTCCTCTACCACCGGACATCTTCTCCAGCAGCCTTGCACCTATCTGAACGGCCATCCTGCCTGCCACCTCGCTCATGGGAGCCAAAAGCGGAAGGGATCCGTCCTGGGGCTGCACCGTCTCGTAGGCTATACCAATTACTTTTTTGTCCAGCATCGCCTTTGTCAGTTTCGGCTCGGGTGCAAGGTGCAGATAGGTGAATATTATCTGGTTTTCTTTCATCAGGTCATACTCCGACGGTAGGGGCTCCTTTACCTTCATTACCATATCTGCCTGTTCGTAAACCTCTTTTGGTGTGTCCAGCATGACAGCACCGGCCGATGCATACTCCTCGTCCGTGATACTGCTGCCCAGTCCTGCCGTTTTTTCAATAACAACTTTGTGTCCGGCCTTTACAAAGGCTTCGACGCCGGCGGGTGTTATAGCTACCCTGTTTTCGTTTGCCTTAATTTCCTTTGGTACTCCAATAATCATATAACACACTCCCCTATTTTTATTTATCACCAAATGTTATATATCTGAGATTATCAGTTGTACAACATATATTAATTCTATTCGCTATCCTTTCACAGATTCCTTTATCAAACGTGAATTTTATTAATGGGAAAACAACTTTATAAACACGGGAGTTATGTATCCTTCAATAAGAGACCCGACAAACAGTATTAAGAGTGCCAGAAGAATGTTGAAAGAATATACTGTCAACTCGCTTGAAAAACTCTTTTTTGTTTTGGACTTTTTCCTCCGTAGCATTGAAATGGAAAAGGATAGGCCCAGTACTCCCGCCACCAATATGCCGGGTACAATGAGCAAGTTTTGGGGAAGGACCGCCGCCAGCGCAAACAATAGGCCCCTAAGGCCCATACCTTCCACCAAAAAGCTTACTGAAAAACCTATTATAAAGCCCTTTATTCCAATAACCATAAGAATTAGAGGTATACCTATTACAGTGATCCCGAGAACCCAGATTATGAGAACAAACTGGGAATTATTTAAAAAAGACTGTTTAAACACAGTCGCAGACTGTACCGGCTCCTTGTCCAGGATGCTGAAAAAACTCTGAAAATAACTTACCAGTTCTTCTTTTTGCATTGAAGACAGCGCATCCACCGTAAAGGCCCCCGCAGCAATTCCTGCCACAAAGAATACCAGCACGAAAAAATAGAGTGGCAGGTTGTTTCTTATCTGCTTTTCTACAGCCTTTTTTAGAATCATTCCCCAAAAGCACCTCCGGGCACAATCTTTACCTAAAATACAGCTTTAGTAAATGTTATGCCCGTTTGTCCTTCTTTATGTCATATCATTAATATGGCTTAAAACAAGAATGCCCGCAATTGTTTTTCCGTC
>JAQUCT010000044.1 GCA_028686075.1 Bacillota bacterium | reverse complement strand
AGTGCCGTCATATACACGGTCAGAGTATGGGTCAAGGCTGCGGATTATTGGACAGTACATTTTGATGTAATTGAAAAAGTCAAACAGCGTTTTGACGAAGAGGGCCTCTCCATCCCATATCCTCAAATGGATGTGCATGTAAATAATCTGAGTTAAGCTTATCGGTGCCAAAAACATGATATTTTTGTTATGCATAATAACCAGGGGTAACCAGAGGGACGGTTCTTGCGGTTGATAACCAAGGGTAACCAAGGGGACGGTTCTTGTGGTTGGTACACTCCCATAGCTGTAATACGGTTAGCAGCTATAAAATCTCTGGTAGATATATTATCATACCGATGTAAATAAGATTGGGGTTTACAATCATAGGATTGTACGCAAGTACTTCATCCATGGTGATCGGAACCCCATATTCTTTTATAACATAAGTACTCATTGGTATTAATCTGGGTATATTGATTACCTGTCACACACTGTCCCATGAATAACAAGCAGTGAATCAGCCTGCGTCTATCTTCTGGATGAGGCATTAAGTTTGGACACAATCGGTAAGGTAACCTCTAACCTTGCAGCCAGGATAGCCGAGTGTGTAAGTGTTTGTTCTTATCGTGAAACGGCAGAAAAGGTAAGCAATATGACTGGGCAAGCTATAAGCCACGGTGGTGCGTGGAACGTTATTCAGAATCTGGGCGAAAAGCTATTCGGGGTGGAGAAAGACTAGGCAGAGCAGGCAAAGGCCGGCAGCGGTCCGGGAGAGATAATAACGTCTATCCTGTTTGAAGAGGCGGATGGTGTCTGGATCAAAATGCAGGGCAAGGACCGTCCGAAAAGAGGCCGGAAATGCGAAATGAAGATGGCGGCAGCTGGATTAAAGCAGGGCTTACCGATGCGGACGTGCATTTCCAGCTGGACCCGTTCCATAAGAACCGTGAAATTACAAGGAAGGTTAAAGACAAAACCCAAGGGGAGGTAATCCAAAATCTTCTTTCGGAAGGGCAGGTAGACTTATGCCTTGCGTATATTAAAGGTATTGCAGAACTTGCGGAAGAAGAGGGAGATAGGGATAACCTTTTAGGTCTTTATAAATACTTTGAAAGCAATAAAGAAGGACTTCTCCCGTATAAAGAAAGGGGCCTTAGCTTGCCGGAGCCGCCCGAGGGGTTAGAATACCGGAACTTAGGTACAATGGAGCATCACGTCTGCGATGGTGCTGCAAAGAGGATGAAGAACCAAAAGACAAGCTGGAGCAAGAAAGGCGCAACAAACCTTGAACGCATTCTATGCCTTAAGGTATGTGAAAGCCTTTATGAGGCCGTGACGTCCCTTTCAAAGGCGACGCTGCCAGAACGGTATGCAGAAGACATAGAAGAACTTCTAAGCGCGGCAAAGGCACCGAAAGAAGACGGTAACGGGTATCTATACCCTGCCAGGGGAGGCAGGCCGTTTGCGAACGCTTTTATGACGAACGGAAGGAAAGCCATACGTAGCCTCATTGAAAACAGGGATTTTAGCGGACTTAATTACCGATAGATGAAACTTACGCCGTTTTATGCCGCGAAAGCCGGGTTGATAATGAGGGTGCCGCATGGTAGGCTAAATGGCCTGGCAGCACCAAGTAAAGATCAAGTCAAGTAATGCGCCTGGTAGCGTATAGTCATAGACAAGGCTTTTAAAGAAGCATCTAAACAATGGGGCTGCCTTCGCTGCCTAAACCCGTGCGGCCAGAGGCTCATTGTCAACCCGGATCGTGGAATAAATAGGTGCTATTAGGCTGTGTGATCTCCATAAATGAATGGACACCAAGGCCTTCGGACAGATAGATCTATGGAAGAAAACTACAGGTTAATATTGGGATACAGAAAAGATAAATGAATTGCCAACGATTACTTGACACATACGGACGGTTCTTCTGTGTTGAAGTTACCTCTGGTTTATGATAGTCTGAATCGGAGGTGTTTGTTTTTATGCCAAGAAGGCAAAGAGAAAAAAGCAGTACAGGAATATATCACGTAATGATTAGGAGCATCAATGGAGAAGTCATATACATTTGCTGATAAAAGAAGGCAAAGATGACCTGGAATAATTTTCGCGAGAATAGGAGCAAGTTAACAATCTCTTTAATAGCCAATAAGAGGAAGGACAAGGAGTGATAGGCATAGACACATTGTTTTTTGCTGTCGTAAGCCGAGGCGAGGCCAATGCCGTATTGCGAAAAGCCCAAGAATGTGGCGCAACAGGAGGAACAATATTTTTAGGAGAAGGCACAGTACAATCTAAGCTGCTGGAGCTACTCGGCCTAACTGAGATACACAAAGAAATTCTTATGATATCGTCATCATACGAGCTTTGCGATCAATTACATGAAATACTTAGCGAGGAATTTATGTTCTACAAGAGGAACAAAGGAATGGCTTTCTCAATACCATTCAAGCGTTGGCAAATGCAAGCCGCCGGACAAGAACAAAAAAGTTCGCCAAAGGATGTTGGCTTCTCGTACTTTTGTATTATGACCATTGTAGACAAGGGCCGGGGCAAGGCCTGTATAAAAGCGGCAAGAGCTGCGGGTGCCAAGGGCGGAACCTTGATTCACGGTCGTGGGGCAGGTATCCCGACAGATTTTTATTTTCCATTGATTATAGAGCCTCAAAAGGATATCGTGATGATTATATCGACAAAAGATAAGGCTCCTCTTATTCGGGAAAGGATCTTTTCTGATCTGGAGCTTGAAAAAGTCGGGAACGGCATCATCTTTACTCTTCCTGTGAGCCGAGTCAGCGGCCTCTTTGAAAACATGTCAGAAGAGGGTAAGGAGGTGGTGTCATGAGCCTGGTTTTCGAAAAAACCAAAGAAGTCACCCGGACCCTATTACCGGTTGTGACCTTAGTAATGATACTTTGCTTCACTATAGTTGATGTTGAAACAGATGTTATAATACGTTTTATTGTCGGCAGCGTGATGTTTTTAATCGGACTGTCAATTTTTTTATGGGGCGTAGATTTGGCTATGAACCCAATTGGCGAGAACATGTCTCATGAAATAGCCACTTCAAGGTCGCTTTATAAGATTTCGCTCCTTAGTTTCTTTTTGGGTTTTTTGGTTACCGTCGCAGAGCCTGATTTACTTGTCCTTGGTTCACAGGTTGAGGCAGCGTCCGGAGGTACTATGAGTGCAACTCTCATTGTGTATATAATATCAATCGGTGTGGGAGTGATGGTTTCCCTTGGTGTTTTAAGGCTACTGCGAGATAAACCACTTAACGTTTTTATGGCAATGACTTATGGGATTATTTTTGTATTAACGCTTTTGGTTTCCGAAGAATATCTTGCTATTTCTTTTGACGCCTCCGGTGCAACCACCGGTGCTCTTACCACTCCGTTTGTTCTTGCAATATCGCTGGGACTGTCTAAAGTGAAAGGTGGTAAAAAAACAGAAGAGAACTCTTTCGGACTTGTCGGCATCATGAGTGCCGGACCAATACTGGCCGTGATGTTAATGTCCATCCTTTCGAGGCAAAAAAACATACAAGGAGATGCCGGTGAATATGTCGTAGCCGAAGGGGTACTCGAACCCATAATAAATGCAATCCCCACAATTTTTTTTGAATCGGTCATAGCACTTTTGCCTATAGCACTTTTGTTCTTTATTTATAATTTCAGAAAATTTAAATTACCCAAAGATGAACTTTCGGGAATAATAAAGGGCCTTGCCTTTACTCTGCTGGGACTTACGCTTTTCCTTACTGCCGTAAATTCCGGATTTTTGGACATGGGTCGAATTATCGGTATGAAACTTGCCAAAATGAGCCATTGGATTTTGATAGGGGTAGGCTTTTTGATAGGTCTTATAGTTGTTCTTGTCGAACCTGCCGTGCATGTACTGGGCGAGCAGATCGAAGAAGTTACCAGTGGTCATATACCTCTTAATTTAATTCGAATGACACTTTCCATAGGTGTTGCCATAGCAATTGCCCTTTCCATGGTGAGGATTGTCGTTCCGGAGGTTAAGCTGTGGTATTTTATTATTCCCGGATTTGCCATTGCAATATTGCTTTCATTTATATCTGATCCGATTTTTGTGGGAATCGCTTATGACGCAGGTGGAGTTGCTTCGGGTCCTATGACTGCAACATTTGTGCTTGCTTTTGCTCAAGGGGCAGCCTCGGTTATAGATACCGCTGATGTCCTGGTGGACGGTTTCGGTGTTATTGCAATGGTAGCAATGGCTCCCGTTTTTTCTATTACGCTCTTAGGAACAGTGTTTAAACATAAAAAGGTTGAATATCCTGTAATTGAAAAGAAAGAGGTTAAAACCTCTCACTTGATTGAAGAGGGCAATATACAACACGATTGTATCATGGCGGTTGTAAACAGGGGTTTTGCTGAAAAGGTCGTAGAAGTAGCCCGCCAATCAGGTGCAACGGGTGCCACAATCATACGCGGAAGAGGCACGGATGAGCATCAAAAGGTTTTGTTGCCTATTATAAATATAGAATTGCAGCCCGAGAAAGAAATAGTTTTATTAATCACGGGAACCCATATTAGTACACCCGTAGCAGATAGCTTGTTATGTGATTCACAATTGGATCAGGATGGCGAAATATCTGTTTTCATATCGCCTACAGAGGCTATGGTTAAGCCTCTTACAACGGAAAAAAACATGGATGATATAGAATCTGAAACTTAAGGGACAAAGGTGACAAAGAAGACAAATGGAGACGTACCCGGATTGTCATAAAAATCGACAAATGGGGTACGTCCCCTTATGTCCTTATGTAACTGGCGATGGGCCAGGCCAGAGGATGCACTTCAGCCTATAATCTCCAGTCAGATTTTTACTATCAGTATACATAGATTGCTTATGGTTATCAACCAAGTTGACAATTTTAAACAAAGCTACATCGCTAAAAAGTATTTCGTCGGTTCCATGTCCTGGGGACCCTATGATGAAAAAACAGTTGAACATATAGAGGAAATAAAGGAGGTAGGCTAATGGACCTAGTAAATGAGAGAGTGGAACATATTAAATTTGGAATTGGAATCATTACAGAAGCAAATAATCATAAAATAGCGGTGCAGTTTCAGGATGAGACAGGTACAAAATTATTTCTATATCCGGAGGCATTTGAAAGGTTTCTAAAGTCTGTGAATCCTGCGGTACAGGATAATGTAATGAAAGAATGCCGTAGAAAACAGAAACAGATAGAATTAGAGCGTAAACGCATTGAAAAAGAACGTGAAGCTGCAGAATTAGAAGAGAAAAAGGCAAAATTAGAGCTCGCAAATAAGAAGGCAGTAGCAAGAGCAAGGAAAAGGAAAAAACAAAAATAGAATACAATGGGATGATTGGTGCGTATTGAAATCACCTCTAGTTTATGTTAATTTAAACAAGAGGTGATTTTTTATTGAGATAATTAACAAGGTGACACTATCACAGAATAACCGTTCTTTAATATGTACAGATTGACTAGACTGGATATGAAGCATACAATAAAACATATCAATATTTTTCGGATTACTTCTGATTGGAGATGGGTTATAAATGATATATGTATGTGAAAAATGCCGCTTTATTTTTGAAAGGGTTGGTAATATCGATCAATGTCCTGATTGTGGAAATATAAACATTCGTCAGGCTAATGAAGAAGAAACCAAAAAGTACCTTCAAATAAAAGAGGATTCCAGCAAAACGGATCATACAATTTCGGATTAGAACAAACAATACTGTTAACCTTTAGAATAAAGCAGAGGGAGAGGGACCTGTATGTTAAAAGAGTTTAAAGAATTTGCGTTTAAGGGAAATGTGGTAGATCTGGCTATTGGCGTTATTATAGGCGGAGCATTCGGTAAAATAGTCACCTCACTTGTAAATGATTTGCTTATGCCGGCAATTGGGGTTTTATTGGGAGGCATTAGCTTCAAGGACTTGAAGTATGTCATTACGCCAGCCAGCGGCGACATCGCTGAAGTAGCCATTCTGTATGGCTCTTTTATTCAGTCTATAGTAGATTTTTTTATTATTGCAATTTCAGTTTTCTTGTTTATTAAGTTTTTATCGTCCAGGAAAAAGAAAGAATCCGAGGTGCCACCTGCTCCTCCCGTGCCATCGCAGGAAGTTCTTCTGCTGGAAGAAATAAGAGATTTACTGAGACCAAACCAAGGAAACCAAGGGGACGGTTCTAGCGGTTGATATACTCCAGTACTCCAGTAGTCGCTATACGATTAGACGTTTATAGAATCTCCGGCATATATATTATCATACCGACGTAAATAAGATTTGGGTCTCCTATCATAGGATTGTACGCAAGCACTTCATCCATGGTGATTGGAGCCCCATATATTTCTATATGGTCCCTGTTATAATTATAAATAATACTACTTAATGTATCCTGTGACCTGACAACATAGGTACTCATTGGTGTTAATCTGGGAATATTGATTACCTGGCCAGGATATATAAGGTCCGGGTTTAAAATATCCCTGTTTACACGAAGGATTTGTCTGTATGTTAGCAGACTAAACCTTTGGGCAATATTGCTGAGAGTATCACCGGGTCTTACAGTATACTTGTCGGTATACATATACATAAGAATACTCCTTCCATAGGCATTGTTACTAAATACTATTCATTAAAGGCAGGGTTAGTTACATTGAATCGTCTTCTGCTGCATTATGTATTGATATAAGGATTAATATAATATTTATTTAATCCGAGGTGATGGTATGGAAAACTCATGCTGGGTACCTGGCAGGGGGTATATTTTTGCGAGTTTGACGGACCAAGGGGCAGAAAGGTTTACATAAAAACAATCAAAGCATGATGCTTAACGAGAGCCAGAGTGCTTACAAGGGGTAAGAATAAGTGAGAAAATGCAAGAAAAACTCAATTTACAGGGGGAGGGTTATATGTTTTATAGAAATGCTACTATTGAAGATATACCTGCCATATCAGAACTACAAAAAAAATACCATGTAACAACCATTAGCGAGGAAGACAAACCTGACGGCTTCGTGACTACCCTATTTACCGAAGAACAATTTAAGGACCTGATCGAAAAAGAAAACGGACTTGCTATAGCTTGTGATGCAGGTAAGGTTGTAGCTTATGCTATGGCTGCATCCTGGCAGTATTGGGCACAATGGCCGCTATTTCAATACATGATAGAGGATTTGCCGAATATAAAGTATCTGGATCAAATTCTTTCTACGGATAATTCCTATCAATATGGGCCAATTTGCATCGATAAAGACTATAGGGGTTCCGAAGTCCTTCCGAATGTTTTTGAATTATCAAGGATCCAAATGAATAAAAGATACCCAATTTTAATCACTTTTATTAATCATACTAATCATAGGTCTTATAATGCCCATGTCAATAAGCTTGGACTTGACGTGATTAAGAGCTTTGAGT
This sequence comes from Bacillota bacterium, assembly GCA_028686075.1. GTDB lineage: Bacteria > Bacillota > Clostridia > Ch29 > Ch29 > JAAYEV01. The sequence continues at coordinate 3,853 of JAQUCT010000044.1, read as the reverse complement.
TCAATAATAATCAGTATTACGAATTAGGATATGACACATCAAAGAAGACCAAAGGTTCCATCTGACAAATGTGACAAATGGGGACGTGCCTTAATTGTCAGCAAATATAAATGCAACCAATCAAAGGCATTATTTACTTATACTATGAATTAAGAGCAGGGTTAGTTACATTGAACCGTCGCCTGTCACTCACTGTCACATTAATAACAAGCGGTGCAAGGTGACATTATTAAAAATTAGGAAGCCTAAGGAAAAGAAAGAAGATTATAGGTGTGGGCTCTGAAAAAAACAACGGAAATGTAGAGGCGGGTCATGCCGAGACAGTAAAAGTATTGTATAAACCGGTCATTTACCATATATTGCTGTTCGTGATATAATTCCATTGGTGGTGTCTCCATTCGATTTTGTGTTTCCCAGCCAATAGTTTAATAAATTGTCATTGAGAGCACCACTTAAATTTTAACGAGCTTTGGGACAATTTCTAAAACAAGAATGAGCAGTGGAAAGCTCTGGTAAGTATCTGATGCCAAGTCGTATATACTCTCCGGGGTGGGGAGAATAAGAGAAGGACCTGAATAAAAAAGGAGTGACAAGATACGTGGGAAAAGATAACAAACCAACCGATGAACAGCTAGAGGAATTATTTCAGGCGGCATCGGATTTTAAGAAGGGACAACCATGGAAGGAGTTATACGACACAGATTTACTCTGTGTTGAGAATCCAAAGGACAAAACGATGGGGTATTGTTCTGTTATGGGCAGAGCCGGTGAACATTATGCACTTGGAGTGTATCTTGGAAACGAGGGTATTTTTGGATTTAATCAGTTGTTGGAGTACGCAGACACGATACCTACTCACCAGGTTTTGCATTATCAAAACTGCATTATGTGTTCCTTTGAAGATAGGAGCCAGTTATCCAATAAAGACAGGAGGCAGATAAAGGCTTTAGGATTATCGTTCCGGGGTAGGAATGCCTGGCCTATGTTTCGCCGGTTTGAACCAGGATATCATCCTTGGTATGTTAACAAAGATGAGTGTGCTTTTCTAACCCATGCCCTTAGGCAGACTCTTTACGTGATAACTAATGAAATGACAGATGAGGTTAAAAGGGATATGGAACAAGGCAAAACCATTTTAAGATATAGCGAAGAGATAAACGATAAGCTTGAATGGTACAGCAAAGAGTTTCAATTGGCCATTCCGGAAGTTACATATAGTCCGGTGATAATTAATGATGATATGCTCATCCATAAAATTAAAAGGGCGGGAAATATGGCAAATGTTACTCTTCAGGCGGATATCTGTTATATGACTTCCGCCGTACAGGAGAATAGGAATGAACGCCCTTATTATCCCAGGATTTACATTCTTATAGAGAAAGAAACCGGCATGGTTATGGACTTCGAAATGTATGAAAGTATTAATGACGATGCCGATGTTATGCTTAACAGGCTTATAGATATGTTTTTGGAGAATGGTATCCCTAAAGAAATACAGATAAAAGGTAGGGCTATGGAGGCTATACTGGGTGACTTTTGTAAAAAGGCCGGTATTAAGCTGAAGGCTGTAAAAAGTCTTTCGGGCATAGATCAAATACTAAGGGAAGTGGACCAACGTTTTTGAGGTGACAGAGAGATGGGATTACGGTAAAGGCCTTTACCGAAAAAGAAAAGGAATTCATCAGGGCAAAGCTAAAGAAAGACCATCGTTGACCAGTTGGTTGATATGACGGGCAATTCAAAGTTGTTATAGAAAAGACCGGCTGTAAACTGTATAATACTCTAAAAGGGGAAGGAGGGATGGAAGCGTGGCCAAACTTGGGAAACCGGGGAAGTCTTATGTTTTTATGCTAATCACTGCTTTGGTGCTAATAACTGTATTGTCGGGACAGCTTACCGGACAAGCCCGACCTGCCCGGGAAGTCGGGCAGAGACTTGAAGGAATCTCGGAAAGCGAGCAGACCATTCTTGAAGACCTTTTTTTTCTTACACAGGAAATAGAAGAGATGGACAGGGGACAGGCGGACATCGCAGAAGAAATAGAGACCCTTAAGGATAAGGTCCAGGCTGTCGGCGGGGAGATAGAAAACCGGCAGAGGGATTATGAGAGCAAACTGGATGTTTTAAAGCAGGCCCTTGTAAGCTACCAAAGACGAGGCCCCGCTTCCTATTTAAGGATAATACTAAGCACCGATAACCTTACTTCCTTCTTGCGAAGCATAAATACTATAAAGGACCTTACGCGGAATACCGGAGAGCTTCTGGATTGTCTCCAGCAAGACAAGAGGCAGCTTCTTGAAGAGCAGGAGGGTCTGGCGGATAGTATTACGCTGCTGGAATCTAAAAGCGAAGAGCTGGAGGAAGCTATGGCAAGGAAGTTGCAGCTAAGGGAAGAGCAGGAGGCCTATTTAAACTCACTACGGGAGGAAGGGGCCCACTACCGGGAGCTGCTGGCTAATTTGCAGGACATGTGGGACCAAATAAAGGTCCTGTTCTCTGATATTGTAAAGGAGTTTGACAGGATTATCGGTGAGGGTAAGTATCCAATGGAAGACTTGGATTTGAAATACGGCTTGTTAAACGTAAAGGGTACTATCCGTGAGGACATGCTAAACACTGTATACAAAGAGAACTCAAACCTTACCGAAATAGTATTTTATTTTCACCCCGGAAGGGCTGAGATAGAAGTTCCAGAAAAACAGCTGGTTCTTAGGGGCACCTTTTCTGTTGAAGGGGGCAGGGCCTTAAAATTTGTTGCGGAGGAAGGCAGCTTTTACGGAATGGAACTGGAAAAAGCGTCCATAGATGAATTGTTTCGGGATGGCTACCTGTCTATTGACTTTGGCACCTTTTTGGACGGTATTACTCTTCAATCGGTGAAGGTCTGCGACGGTTACCTGAAGTTTACGATAAAGACATTCTTTTAGCAAACTGTGATAAGGGGGGGAAAAATGATAGAAGCCAGGGAAGTATCTTTGAGATACCCGGATGGTACACTGGCACTAAGGGACATAAACCTTGAGGTGGAGCCTGGCGAGTTGGTATATATCACAGGACCCAGCGGTTCGGGCAAGACAAGCCTTTTGAAGCTCCTGATGGGCATGGAGTATCCCACATCGGGCTCCCTGAGGGTGCTGGGTCAGCCTATAGCAAAGGGTGAAGAGGGCAGGATAAGGCGATTGCGAAAAAGGATTGGTCCCGTTTTCCAGGAATTTAAGCTTATCCAGGGGAGAACGGTGTTGGAAAATATTATGATGGGGATGAGGTTTTTGGGTCTTCCTAACCGTCAGATTAAGGAAAACGCCGGTAGCGCATTGGCCGGACTGGGATTGGAGCATAAGGCCCTATCAAGGGTGGAAAACCTGTCCTGGGGAGAGGCCCAGAGGGTTGCCATAGCGCGGGCGGTGGCAAGAAAACCGGAACTAATACTGGCGGATGAGCCCACCGGCAACCTGGACCATGAAAACGCGTTGACAATACTGGACCTGCTTACTTCCTTCAGGGATACTAACACAACCGTAATAATTACCACCCATGCTACCCACCTGATAGAGCTTCAGGGGAATGCCGTCTTTATACGGATGAACGGTGGAGACGTTTCGGTGGAAAGACGGAGGAAGATCAATGAAAAGTGCCTTATATAATACGGGATATTTCTTGAAGGAAGCCAGGAGGATTATTGGGCTAAACCGGCTGTCCAGCGTTTTTTCGTCTATAAGCACAGGACTTATACTATTTATTCTGGCGGTTATTATTACGTGCTGGAGCGTCAGTGCCCTATTGGTGGAAACCATGCAGGATGAGGCCGAGATAAGCGCATACCTTGACCGGGGCATAGGAAATGAGCAGGCAT
>JAQUCT010000093.1 GCA_028686075.1 Bacillota bacterium | reverse complement strand
GGATATACGGGAATAACAATGGAAAAGCTGCCGGAGGAAGAGGCAGAAAAAGCAGCATAACTCATAAAAAAACTGCCTTCATGAATAAAACCATGGAGGCAGTTTTTTGTTTAATCGACAGCGGATGTCAGGTTTTTACTTTAACAGGCAAAACAATACATTATTCATTGAAGGGAAAAAGAGTATATTGCAGAAATATTAAAGCAAGGGAGGGATGAGGTGTGGACCTTACTGCAAAGATTACCGACAACATACTCATATGCAGGGTTAAGGGGGACCTTGACCATCATACCGCAGAAGAGTTCAGGACCTTTGTGGATTATAACTTGGAAAACAATCCGGTGAAGCACCTACTGCTTGATTTGACCAATCTAAGCTTTATAGACAGTTCGGGGATAGGGACCCTTATAGGCAGGTACAAGAAGGTGAGTTCGGTCGGGGGAAAGGTTGTGGTGGTGAATGAGAATAAACAGGTATCCCGGGTGTTCGAGGTTTCGGGTATATATGAGATAATAAGCTCTTATAGCAGTATAAGTAAAGCTATAAACGATATTTAGGGGGTGACATTAATGAACGTAAAGAACTATATGGTGCTTACAATACCCAGCAAGTCCCAGAACGAAGCCTTTGCCAGGGTTGTCGCGGCCGCATTTGCTTCGCAGCTTGACCCAAACATTGAGGAACTGGCGGATATTAAGACAGCGGTTTCGGAGGCGGTCACCAACTCCATTATCCACGGATACGAGGACCGTGAAGGTGAAATAACAATAAAGTGTAGAATGGACGAATACAGTGTGGAGATAGAAATAAAAGACGAAGGAAAGGGTATTGAGGATGTGGAACAGGCGAGGCAGCCCCTTTACACCTCAAAGCCGGAGCTGGAGCGGTCAGGTATGGGTTTTACCGTTATGGAAACATTCATGGATGAGGTGGAGGTGTATTCCGAAATAGATAAGGGGACCGTTGTACTTATGAAGAAAAAGTTTGCTTCACTGGCAAAGGAGCAAGGGGTTAGTGGTAATGAGGGATAATACCGAACTTTTCAGTCATGATGAAACCCTGAAACTGATAAAAAAGTCCCAGCAGGGGGATAAGGAAGCGCAGTCTTTGCTTCTAAAAAACAATATAGGTCTGATAAAAAGCATAGTAAAGCGTTTCTTGAACAGGGGATATGAATATGAGGATCTGTTCCAGCTTGGAGGCATAGGGTTTCTTAAGGCAATTAAGAACTTCGACCCCGGGTACAACGTCAGGTTTTCAACCTACGCCGTTCCAATGATAGCCGGAGAGATAAAGAGATTCTTAAGGGACGACGGCATTGTAAAAGTAAGTCGCTCTCTTAAGGAACTGAACGGAAAAATACGCCATACAAAGGACAGGCTGACCAAGGAAAACGGGAGGGAGCCCACCCTTAGTGAGATTTCCGAGGAACTGGGTGTTCCGTTGGAGGATGTGGTAATGGCCATAGACGCGGCTTCCACACCAGAGTACCTTTACGATACCATACACCAGGACGATGGTTCTCCGATATTTTTGATAGATAAAGTTGTTGCCGAGGAGGATAAAAGCGGCGAAATGTTGGATAGGCTTACGTTGAAGGAGATGATTCACAAGCTTAAGCCCCGGGAAAGGCAGATAATAATGATGCGGTATTTTCAGGACAGAACCCAGACGCAGATTGCCCAAAAATTGGGAATATCCCAGGTCCAGGTTTCCCGGATTGAAAAACGGATACTGGACAAGATGCGTCAGTCCATGACCAAATAGAAAGAGGGACAATAGATTTGTCTCTTTTTTTATTTTTCGAGTTCTATATATAACGCACTTAAAACTTTACAGCCCCTTGCATGTCATCCTGGACGATTCTGTCATCCTAAGCGATAGCTAAATATCTATCTCCAAACAAGATTCTTCGGGCTTCGCCCTCAGAACGACACATAAAGACCTGAGATGGTTTCCTGAATTAAATGATACAAATGGACAATACTAAAACCATGAACGGAGGGATTTATGTGACGTACACCAAAAAAATCGTCTTTGGACTTATACTGCTTCTTTTAGCGGCCTTTGCGGTCTATTCCTGCATTATGGTGTTCGGTGCAAGAAGAAGGGTGCCCGAGAGAGCAAAACTTGTTATCGGGTGGTCGGATACCTGGGAAAAGGACCTCAGATTGGGAGGTGTTGTATGAGAAAGGAATATTTAAGCTACAGCCTGCCGGTGGATATGAGGCCAATAAAGCCGCGACTGCGTCACAGCGTGGACGGCGAAACCCTGAGGAGCATTATAAATAGGATTCAGAATAAAAATAAAGGAAATCCGGGAGATGGATAGGAACGGGAAAAAACGGAAGGTGATAATTATAACTGACGGGGATAATATAGCAAGGCAGGCGGCGGAAACCGCCGCCGCTCAGGTGGGGGGAAGATGTATTTCCCGGTCGGCTGGGAATCCGACACCCCTTGAAGGCGGCGAGATAATTGAAATGATAATGAAGGCCTCGACAGACCCGGTGGTGGTGATGGTGGATGACAGGGGGAAAAGCGGTATGGGGGAAGGAGAAGCAATAATTAAAAAACTGGCTGGTTCAAAGGACATTGAAATAATGGGAGTTGTGGCTGTGGCATCCAATACCAGGGACGTGGAAGGGATAAAGGTAGACTGTTCGGTGGACAATAATCTCAACGTGATAGACGGCCCGGTGGATAAATCGGGTAATCCGTCGAAAGACAGCGTGGTGTA
>JAQUCT010000092.1 GCA_028686075.1 Bacillota bacterium | reverse complement strand
GTCCCTCACCTCCAGCCAGTGGCCGCCGCCATTGAAGGTGTAATAAAGCCCCCCTACGCCGGAGGGGTAGTCCCATAATCCTAAGGCCCATTCGTTCAGGCTGGCAGGATTAAACTCAAGACGCGTCATACCTCCCGGGAGGTAGAACTGCTGCTGGGATATTATTTTTCCGTCATGGCCTGCCGATACTACTCCCTGGGCATAGGCCAGGTATGCCGTATCGGGATAAAGGGGATGTATCAATACCCCATAGTTTGCACCGGTTTCCACCTTTGTCCAGCTTTTCCCGCCATCGGTGGACAGGTACGTCAGTTTATCCACAATATATATAATATCAGGGTCCTCCGGGTGTACCGCTATCCCCCTGACGGTAATATCGGTAAGCTTTTCCCAGCTTACACCTTCGTCGGTGCTCTTCCAAAGGCCGCCGCCGTTTTTGGAGGATTGGCCGGCGTATACTTCGCCGGTGGAAGGACTTTTTGTTATAATGTCTATGGGTTCGGAAAGGGCCCCGATATAGGCCTCACGCCAGCTGTAGTCCACCACAGGGCGAATGTACACCTTACCGTTGTCTCCCCCGGCAATAACTGCTGTTTCGCCGTCTTTTTCCGTTAAACAGAAGGTGGAAATACCGGCACCGTGTTGAGTAGTGTTCCACTTATTGTTTTCCTGGAAATAGAGTTCTCCGTCCGACAGCACGAATATATCTCCGTTATCGCTTACCTGTACCTTGTCCACATTACCGTTTTCAAACCCAAGCTGCTTCCATTCCCATCCGGCTTCGTTCTGAGGTGGACCGGGTGGGTCATCAGCTGGGGGAGTATTCGGCTGGCATGCTGTAAGGGAGGCTATTAGCACAAGTCCAATTGTAACGATTATTATTTTTTTGCCCGACATATTATTCATCTCCCCTTAATTTTACCATCTCGGATATAGTCACAAATCTGTATCCCCTGTCCCTTAGGTTTTCTATAATTCCCGGAAGGGCTTCTATGGTGGTGTCCCTGCCGGTATGCATTGTTATAATGGCACCGGGATGAACCCACTGTGTCACCATATTTTTAACCCGCCTTGCGTTATTATTGGTATCGGCATCGGTTGAATTAAGCGACCACAGCACTGTCTGCAGTCCCACGTCCTGCGCTATTCTTACCATATTATCATTATAGTATCCGCCCGGGGGCCTGAAAAAGGGTGCGTCCTGACTACCGTATTTCTTAATAAAGAGCCGGGTGGATATAAGCTGGGCCCTTATCTCGTCGTCGGTCAGGGTATGGTTGTTATAGTGGTCCCAGGTGTGGTTGGCAGCCTGGTGGCCTCTCTTTATAAGCTCTTCCAGTACATCTGCATTGCTTTCAATACTGTTGCCAATAACAAAGAAGGTACCTTTAACACCATATCCATCCAGCACGTCCAGAAGGGGGTATATCTTGTCCCCTAGGTAATCGTCAAAGGTGAGAGCCACTACCTTTTTCTCCGGTCCTTTGTCTATAACCGGCAGCAGATGAGTGGTGTCCGGGGCAAATTCCCTGAATTCAAAATCTGTCCCTTCGGTGTCCACAACCTCATTAAGTTGTTCAAGCGTGGAATAGGCCTGTCCATCTACAAGCACGGTATCTATTTTGTTATCGTCTATATAGAAATGCCCTTCGATAGCATCATACCTGAAAACCCTTCCGAAGGACAGTGCGAAAATATCGCCGGGCACGTATTTTTCTCCCTGGTAGCCTACGGCGTTATCGGTCATCTTCATACCGTTTATATAGAAGCTGAACCTGTCCAGTTTACGCAAATCAAGGGACCTATGGGTATTTCCGCCGACCTGTATCTCAATATTTCCCCCATGCAACAGTACCTCTTCAAGGCCCAGCAGGTCCTCCAGCCTGTCCAGGGGTACATAACCTTTTCCAAAGAAGTTTACGATGTCCACATAGGCCTCCTGATTGCCCTTTATAAGCTGAATTACGCCAAGGTCGGGAAGCCAGTTGACAGTCCAGTTTAGGCTATAGCTTATGCTTCTTATGGGAACATATACAACACCGTCCCAGTCATACCCGATATCTACGAATATACCGTTCATGAATACATGATATTTTTTGCTCAGCCTTTCCTGGGCAAACTTATTTCCGTTTTCTATTTCACTGCGGGTCTTGGATTCGTACCAGTTGAAGCGGGTGCCGCTCAGTATTTCACCCGCTTCGTTAAAAAGCCTCCGCGCAGTTATAAAACCGACGCAGGCAATAGCGGCTATAAGAAGGATAATTATAATTTTTTTCATTGTCATCCCCCGGCATGTGAATATTTCTCTTAATGTTAGCTATATATAACGTGCTTAAGACTTTACATCTTATAACGTGTCATCCTGAGCGATAGCGAAGGATCTATCCAAGTCGGATTCTTCGGGCTTCGCTTCTTTGGAATGACAAGTAAAGTAATGTAATATTATTAATGCGTTGTATATAGATTCTAGCTTGCTTTATTAATGGAAGTCAATGGGATAATAAACCGTGTGTACCGTCTATTATTCCGCCAGGTCCAGGACGAACTTTTCCCTGGGGAGAAGCCGGCCAATGCTGTCAAGGATTATATAGAAATCCCTTGCTTCCTCGTCAAGCAGTGAGAAGAATATCAACTGCGGGTCTTCCCAGTCATAATGCATCTGTCCCTGGCGGTTTTCCTGCGGGCCAACAAGTTTAAAATGGGGTAAAACAGTGACCGACCTTTCGGGGTCCTCCATTGAATAATTCATGAAAACCCTGCCTTCTTCCAGCCGGGCCTTTTCAATTACAACCCGGCCGCCGGGGAACCCAATCCCCTCACCGGGGTATAATTCATCCACTTCTCCAAAGTCCAGGTGG
>JAQUCT010000091.1 GCA_028686075.1 Bacillota bacterium | reverse complement strand
CGCTTGCCCTTATCTGGGAATAATCCCGTATCCTTTTTAGAATCCTGTTGGCTATCCTGGGCGTGCCCCTCGACCGGGCTGCAATCTCCCCGGCCGCTTCCTTACTAATATCTATATTCAAAATGCCGGCAGAACGTATTATTATCCTTTCCAGGTCTTCTCTGCTATAAAAATCCAGCCGGGACATTATTCCGAACCTTTCCCTTAAGGGGGATGTAAGCATTCCGGCCCTGGTGGTAGCACCAATCAGCGTAAACTTCGGAAGGTCAAGCCTTATTGACCTTGCGCTGGGACCCTTGCCTATTATTATATCCAGCGCGTAATCCTCCATGGCCGGGTAAAGAATCTCTTCCACACTCCTGTTAAGACGGTGTATTTCGTCAATAAACAATACATCGTTCTCACCCAAATTTGTCAGTATGGCCGCCAGGTCGCCGGTTTTTTCTATGGCCGGTCCGGAGGTTATTCTTATGCTTACTCCCATCTCATTGGCTATTATTCCCGACAGGGTTGTCTTGCCCAATCCGGGAGGCCCATACAGCAATACGTGGTCAAGGGATTCGTTCCTTTTCTTTGCTGCCTCTATGAATATGGAAAGCTTCTCTTTTACCTTGCTCTGGCCAATGTATTCACTCAAATAGCGGGGCCGCAGGCCGGTCTCAATGCTGCCGTCCTCGCTGCTATACTTTGCAGAAATCATCCTTTCCTCCATGTATATCTCTCCCCACCCTTTACGATTTTAAAATCTTAAGACATAGTTTAATAAGCCGTGCTGTATCTGCCCCCTCTTCATCCACTTGAGAGAGTGCTTTCCGCACTCCGGCAGCGTCAAAGCCCAGGGAAATTAGTGCCTCCAGGGCTTCCCTCCTGTTATCCGGCACCGGCTCATATGTATATTCACCACCGAAAGCTTCCAGCTTATCCTTCAGTTCCAGTATAAGCCTCTCTCCGGTTTTTCTGCCTATACCCGGAACCTTCATGAGTTCCTCCACCCTTCCTTCCACCACAAGGACCGCAAATTCCCCGGGAGGCATGCTGGAAAGTATTGCAACGGCTACCTTCGGTCCCACGCCGCTTACTGTGATTAGTTTTTCAAAAAGGTAGAGTTCATCCTCCTCTATAAACCCGAAAAGGGACATTGAATCCTCCCTGACTATCATCCGGGTGTGGAGTTTCACCATTTCCCCCGGTGTAACCCTCCCTATGGTTGTAGCCGATGAGAGTACCCTGTATCCCAAACCATTCACGTCTATGCACAAATAATCCCCGCCTAAATCTTCCACCCTACCCTTTATAAAGGAAATCATGACCTCAACTCCTATCCAGTATTTGCTGCATTTTATATGAACTGCCGTGACACAGTGCCACCGCCAGGGCATCCGCCACGTCATCCGGTTTCGGAATCTCACTAAGGCCAAGCAGCAGCTTAACCATCGTCTGCACCTGTCTTTTTTGCGCCCTTCCGTATCCCACCACCGCCTGCTTTACCTGCAACGGCGTATACTCATATATATCCAGCCCGGCATTGGCGGCCGCAAGTATGGCTACTCCCCTTGCCTCTCCGACTATAATGGCGGTTTTAGCGTTCTTGTTGAAAAACAGTTCCTCCACTGCAGCACACTGCGGTTTATACTCTTCGAATATACTTGTAAGTTCTCTATATATGTCTACCAGCCGCTGGCAGCTATCCAGCCCGGCCTCGGTAGTTACTTTGCCATAGACAACGGGTCTGAAACTGCTGGCGGATTTGTCTATTATCCCGTATCCTGTAATGGCAATGCCCGGATCTATTCCAATTATCCTCACCCCATCCACCTCCATATGCGTAAAGGGAACATACATCTCATATCCCACTTCCCATATGTATGTCCCCTTTAGAATATATTCGACAGTAAGCCACCTATCCCTTTTATCTTTAAGTAAAAAAGAACAGCAAAAACTGTTCAGATTTAAGAAAAATCCGATTGCCCAACCCCCGAGGATTATCAGGTATCCATAAATACTAAAGTACCCTTTAGCTACCCAGGTCTTCCAGGTAATGGTTCACTTCTTCTATACTGTCAAGCAGCATACCCTGTCTTAAACGATCCTGGTCCCTAAGCCGCAGTATCGAAAGAGGTATATCTGTAATCTCAATGAGTATTTCTTCTCCGTTTTCCGTTGTTCTGTAAATGGCCACATATCCGTTATTCACTTTTAATACATAGTGCCCCGGGCAGGCACCCTCCAACTGTCTCAAAAGGATTACCTCTTCCGATTCGAACCTTTCCACATCCCAGCCGGGATAATGCCCGAGCAGTCCTTCCTCATCCAAGCCTATAAGCGAAGTATCGATATCCTGCCTGTCTACCGCCGTATGGCCGCATCGCATATAATAGGTTTTGAGAATAATCCTTGTGTGCGGAGTGGTCCTTGGCTCGGAAACATAATCCATAATGGTATCGTCGCTTGGCTCTTCGGCGTCTTCCTCGACTATTTCCAAATCATCCGGCCTTTGCAGCATGTCCGGTTCCTTATCACCGGTAAAATAGTATCCTAATGCAAAAGCTATCACAAGTATCGTCACAAATATTGGCGCAAGTCTTTTTAGCAAAGATATGCTCTTCATAAAAAAATACCTCCCTGGTACTGTGAAACCACTGAAAAAGTCCATTTTTGTCATCCTGAGCGATTCTTTTTGTCATCCTGAGCGATAGCGAAGGACCTTTAATCTATTGAAAACATAAGATTCTTCACTACGTTCAGAATGACAAACAAAAAAGCGTAGTTTTTCAACAGTCTCTGGTAGTGCTAGGAGGTATTATTTCCATTTTTTCTAGTTTTATTCCAAATAACAGGCAGCTCACCCTAAAGGGTGAGCTGCCTGTGTTGTGTACTTTTTATAGTTTCTTGGAGAATA
>JAQUCT010000090.1 GCA_028686075.1 Bacillota bacterium | reverse complement strand
CCTGATTTGCCCTTATACTCATCAATCACTTGCTGTAATTTGTCGAAGTTTTCTGGTATGTCTATTGGGTCACGAACCTCTTTTACTGCCATTTAATTCCCTCCCTCTAAGATATGGAGACACCTTTTCCCAAATGAATGTCCCCAATAACTGTGTTTGTTATTTATCTATCAATACTGGTTATAGTTTAACATAAAAATTTAAAAAAAAATAGACATATTCAAAAATATTGAGTATAATTACTGATTTTTTTGCAAATACTATATTATTTCTGGTTTATTCCAGGTCCCCAAATACTGTTAATGTCTCAAATAGAACAACCGTTGCCACCGAAGCACTAAAATTCAATGCTTATTATTATCCCTCCCCACAGCCCCACAACCACCGATGATACGGCAAGAGATGCATTAACAAGGCTTCCTATAACCAGGGTTGAGCCCAGCCCCGGTAGGGTGATAAGCGGCCTAAGCATCTGGCACACCGCAATACGTTTTTTCATGACTTCCTCCTCCCTGCTTTTGTTTTTATAAAAAAACTTCCGCCGAAACGGAAGTTAGAATTTCATAATATTATCCCATTTCCCTTTCGGGTTGGACTCATCCTTCCCGTCAGGCACAAGTAGGTTTTTTATACTATTTTCTCCCTCTTTGTATAATGGGTATGAAGCAGTTTATGAGCTAAATGGCTGTTTGGCTCTTTGAAGTATTCCTCGTATATCTTCTTGATCATCGGGTTTTCATGGGACTTCCTGATTGGCTTATCCTTATCCTCTTCGTATATTGCTTTAGCCCTCTCCACCCTCGGATCAATTTCCATCTTGGTCTTTGCATCTACTATGGGTTGCCCTCCGCCGTTTAGACATCCTCCCGGACAGGCCATTACTTCTATGAAGTGATATTCCTTTTCCCCGGCCAGGACTTTATCCATTAGTTTCCTTGCGTTACCGGTACCATGGGCTACCGCTACCTTAACTTCCAAATCTCCTACCATTACCGCCGCTTCCTTTACTCCTTCAATGCCCCTTACACCTTCAAAATCTATACTTTCAAGGGCTTTACCGGTAACCACCTCGTATACAGTCCTTAGTGCAGCCTCCATAACCCCTCCTGTGGCTCCGAATATTACCGCTGCTCCTGTGGATTCGCCTAAGGGGTTATCGAAGTCTTGGTCTTCCAGTTTAACAAAGTCTATATTTGCCTGTTTTATCATGCTGGCAAATTCCCTTGTGGTGAGTACCACGTCCACATCGGGGCATCCGTCTTTTACAAATTCCGGCCTTTGGGCTTCGAACTTCTTGGCTGTACAGGGCATTACCGACACAACATAGATATCCTCCGGGTTGATATTGTTCTTCTCTGCAAAATAGGTTTTGATTACCGTTCCCATCATCTGCTGTGGTGACTTGCAGGATGATACATTATCAAGAAGCTCCGGAAAATTGTGCTCACAAAACTTTACCCAACCCGGGCTGCAGGAGGTAATAAGCGGCAACTTCCCTCCGTTTTTTATCCTGTCTAAAAGCTCCATTCCCTCTTCCATTATGGTAAGGTCAGCGGAAAAGTTTGTGTCGAATATTCTGTCAAACCCAAGCCTCCTGGCTGCTGCTGCCATCTTGCCGGTAACTCTTGTGCCTATTGGCATTCCGAATTCTTCTCCTAATGCTACCCTGACTGCGGGAGCCGTCTGCAGTATCACGTATTTATCTGAATCCGCGAGGGCACCCCAGACTTTTTCGGTGTCATCCTTTTCCCTTAAAGCCCCTACCGGACAGTTAATGATACACTGGCCGCAGTTTATGCAATTGACCTCAGCTATGCTCCTGTCAAATGTAGGTTTTATCATGGTGTTAAAACCCCTGTTGACTGCACCTATGGCATGTACAGTCTGTACTTCGGCACATACGCTTTCGCACCTTCTGCACAGTATACATTTATTGGCGTCTCTAACAATGGATGGCGATTTCAGGTCAATATCATACTTAATGCTTTCTCCCTTGTATCTTATTCCATCGACATTTAAATCCCTCGCCAGTTTTTGCAGCTCACAGTTTCCGCTCCTTACACAGGTATTACAGTCTCCGTTGTGGTTTGACAGAATAAGCTCTAAGTTAATCTTCCTCGCATCCCTGACCCTTTTTGTGTTTGTGTGAACAACCATGCCCTCGGATACCGGCAGAACGCATGACGCTTGCAAGGCTCTAGCCTTTTCAACTTCTACCAGGCACATCCTGCAGGCACCAATCCCGTTTATACCCTCAAGAAAACACAGGGTAGGAATATCAATATTAATGCTTCGGGCCGCCTTAAGAACCGTGTAATCCTTCGGGACTTCAGTTTTAATTCCATCTATGGTAAGACTTACCTTTTCCACGCTCAACACTCCTTTTTATAGGTTTGGCTATTTTTTTGAAATAGCATCAAAGGGGCATTTTTCCATACAGGTTCCGCATTTGATGCACTTGTCCCCATCTATCACATAGGGTGTCTTTGCCTTGCCGGAAATACAGTCTGCAGGACAATTCCTGGCACATATGCCACAGCCTTTGCACTTGTCTTCATCTATTACGTATTCCAGCAGTGCGGTACATACACCGGCAGGACACTTCTTGTCCCTTATATGGGCTTCATACTCGTCCCTAAAGTACCTTATGGTGGACAGCACTGGGTTCGGAGCCGTCTGACCAAGGGCGCACAGGGCGGAGTCCTTTATGTTTAAAGCCAGTTTCTCAAGCCTTTCTATATCCCCTTCTTCTCCCTTACCCTGGGTTATTTTTTCAAGCATTTCAAGCATTCGCTTTGTGCCAATTCTGCAGGGTGCACACTTTCCGCAGGATTCGTCGCATGTAAACTGCAGGAAGAATTTCGCTATATCCACCATGCAATTATCCTCATCCAGCACTATCATTCCGCCGGAACCCATCATGGAGCCTATTTGCACAAGGGTGTCAT
>JAQUCT010000043.1 GCA_028686075.1 Bacillota bacterium | reverse complement strand
AGGAGGCCTTTCCGGATTACCGCGCTATTGTCAAGGAGCAGGTTGCACCCTACATTATCCGTACCGAAAAGCGGGAGGCGGTTGACAACGAGGGCGACAGGCTGTTTAAAGATAGGATAACAAAGGCGGTGCACATAAAGTGGCAGCAGCGGCACAGCCTGCAGAGGGAGCTGTACCGGCTTGTATCCAGGTACGTGGCCCATGGGTACAACAGGGCGGTTAAAGAGAAGAAATATTACATAGGTTTTCTGATGGTACTTATGCAAAGGCTGGTATCCAGCAGTACTGCCGCCATAAGGGACAGTATCGAAAGACGCATATCAATCCTGAAAGACCAGCAGGCGGAAGTTCCAGCCATTACTTCAGAGGATATGTCCGAAACCGATGCCCAGACCATGCTTGAATGTTTACTTTCCACGGTAGCACTGGACTTGAAATGGGAGCTTAATGAGCTTAATAATATACTGTCGGTGGCAAAACAGGCGCAGTTCCAGTTTGCCGATGCGAAGGTGGAGCACCTGGCAGACATTTTGGATAATCTGAAAAGCAAAGAGGACCGGAGGAAGGCCATAATATTCACCGAGTTTGTGGCGACTCAGGAGTTTTTGAAGGACTTTCTGCAGCGACGGGGGTTTTCTTGTTCGGTGCTTAACGGGTCGATGGACATTGATGAGAGAAATGCTGCAATAAACGAGTTCAGGACCAAGACCGACCTTCTTATTTCCACCGATGCCGGGGGAGAGGGTATAAACCTTCAGTTTGCCAGCGTGGTTATTAACTATGACCTGCCATGGAACCCAATGAAGATTGAGCAGCGGATAGGTAGGGTGGACAGGATAGGCCAGAGCCGGGACGTGCTCGTGTACAACTTTATACTGCAAGATACCGTAGAAAAGCGGGTAAGGCAAGTGTTGGAGAAAAAGCTGTCGGTTATACTGGAGCAAATGGGGATAGATAAGATGCAGGATGTTCTGGACAGCGAACTGGCCGAGGCTGATTTTACCGATGTTTATATAAGGTCCGTCGCCAGCCCAGAACACAGTGGATATTACCTGCAAAAGCTGGAGGAGGATATTAAGGGAGAGGTTGCACAGGCGATTGAGATACGGGACCTGATTAAGGACGACAAGGCGCTGGAACTTCACAGGCAAAAGGATATTGACAGGCAGCGGGTTTCGGAGCTTTTGCGCAGGATGTATTTAAATTACAAGGAATGGAAGGGAGAAAGCATAGAGGACATCGAAGAGGCGGACTTAAGCCTTGGCACCGGCGGTATCAGGCGTATAATGGAACAGCAGCCCTACTGGCAGAAAGAAGACGGTGCCGTTACTATCAACATCCCCGGGCTGCCCAATGAAGAGGGGTACTGGTCGGTATGGGAACTTACCATAGGACCCAATGAAAGAGATAAAAGCATAATACCGGTTTTTATAAACACCGGGGGAGTAAACAGGCCGGCATCGGCCACAAGGATTTGGGACGAGCTTATAAAACCCGAAAGGGATATAGAGGTACGGGGGGTAAAACCCTTTGGTGAAGGTGAGTATAAGATGATTTACGCCCTGGCCAAAGAAATCGCCTACAACCGGTTTGTGGAGATTGGCTCCAGGTACGAGGAAAGGAACCGGGCGGCGTATAAGAAATACCTGTATGCGCTGGAGCTAAGGCACCAGGCGGCGCAAAGAATAGGTATAGAGAACATTAGAAGGCGCAGGATTGAGCAGATAAACAGCGAAAAGGAAAGGATGCAGGCCTATTATTCCAAAAAAATTAAGCCGTGTCCTGTATTTAAGCCTTTGTTTATAGCGTTTATGGAGTGATGGCGGTGTTTGGAAACTTCATCTTAAAAAGGTTGGCCATGGATTACGAAAACAGAATACTGTTGTTTGACCGGGCGGATATTTTCGAAAGAAGCGGGGCGCGGCAGGTGGTTTTTCAAAAGGGCTTCGAGGTATTTGAATACACCGACCCTGAGGATTTCAGGTTTTTGTACGAATCAAAGCTACGGGACAAAGATGGCCTTAAGGCAATTATCCGGGTAAAGGACCCGGATTTGTTCGTGCCCTATGATATCAGGAAAAGGTACTACAACGTTGTTTTGGATTATTCCGCCCTTTTCCCCAAGCTGGATGCGGCCGAGCTATACAAAGCCCGGCACATTGACCACGATATGCTTTATAAGGCATACCGGAACTATTATGGTGGAAACCTTGGAGCTAATGGTACCAGGGACTTCATAAAAAATCAAGTATACACCGAAGAAAACGCCAATGAACTGGTTGATACATTGAAGGTACGCATAGAAAACCGGCTGGCAGGGAAGCTTGGCTACAGGGACTGGTTTGGGGTTGCCGGGGACTATGCAAGAATCAAGATGGTGGTTGACGGCAGGTTTGCCACTATTGGAATCGAAGGGCTGGCGGAGACCATTGACAGGGCTTTTAAGGAATGGATGCTGGAGCATTACAAGGGCCTGTCGGGGAGTGCCAGTACCGGCAGTCCGGTGATGGTTCACAGGATAAACGATTATATTAGGGCAAGAAGCGGTAAGGTTGCGCTTGTGCTGGTTGACGGCATGTCGGTGGAAAACTGGCTTACCATTGCAGCCCATTTAAGAGGATTTGAAAGGGACTTTGAGGTGGGATACAGCTTTGCGATGGTGCCCAGTACCACGGCGGTTTCAAGGCAATCGGTTTTTTCAGGTAGCCTGCCGGTAAGCCACAGCGATTGTTTTTCGCTTAAGAATGAGGAGAAGCAGTGGAGGCAGTACTGGCAAAACAGTGGTTATGCCGGTGACGACATATATTTCGGAAAAGGCATTAGGCCGGACATACCCTACAACGTGCGGGTTGCCGGTATTATTGTAAGCTTTATAGACGACCTTATGCACGGACAGGTACAGGGGCAGCAGGGTATGTACAGGGATATAGCGTCCTGGGCGGAAGGCGGGGACCTCAAGTGCCTTATTGAAGGGCTGACCTCTAGGGGTTTTGATGTTTACATTACCTCCGACCACGGAAATATTGAGGCTAAAGGTCAGGGAAGACCGGGTAACGAAGGCCTTTTGACCGAGATGACCTGCCTTAGGGCAAGGGTTTACAATGAATTTGCCCAGACCGATAGAACCGAGGAGAGGCACAGGGTTTTTGAGTATCCGGGTACCTATATGCCCAAGGAGTACCGGTATTTAATATGCCAAGGGAACACCGCCTTTGGAATAAAGGGCAAGAGATATGTATGCCACGGTGGGATGGGCATTGAGGAGATTATTGTACCATTTATCACAGTAAAGGATGTGGACTAAAATGAGTAAGGCTGTTGTTTTGGCTAGGCCAATAAAACCGGAGTGGCTGGATATGACGGCGGAACTTCTGGCCGGGACCCGGGACAGGGATGAGATAAAGGAGAGCATAAATGAATATGTCTCCCATTTTATAAAGAGCAGTATAAACGTAAGAAAGACAAGGGAAATACTGATAAATACCTGGGTGGAGGTTGATAGCGGCAACCAGGAATTCAGGGAAAGGGCACTACAGGTGTTTAAGGAGTGCGCGCAAACGGACCGCACAGCGGTGCATTGGGCAATGATGCTTATGGCCTTTCCCGTTTTTAGGGACCTGTGCAATATAGTAGGAAAGCTATCCGACATGCAGGAGGAGGTAACGCTTTCGCAGATTCAAAGAAGAATTTATGAGATATGGGGGGAAAGGAATACGCTGGTTCACGCTATACCCAAGAATATTAAGACGCTAAAAGAGTTTGGTGCCTTGGAGCAGCTTAAACCGGGGGTATACAGAGCGGTAAGGCGTACCGTGAAGGATAAGGACGCTGGCTGTCTTTTGCTGTACGCGGTACTAAAGACCGGCGGCAAGTTGTATCAAAGCGTTTCGGGGATAGACAGACTTAAGGAGCTTTTCCCCTTTGAATTAAACCTTGGTATGGACGACCTGTACAAGTCAGATTTGTTTAAGATAGACAGGATAGGCGGCGAACCGGTGGTTAGTATTTGACGATGACAAAAACGAGGTGATAAGGGTGATAGTATTTATTGCCGGGCCGCGAACCATATCTAAATTAAACAAAGGCATTGAAGGAAGGCTGCATAACCTTTATTGAAATAAAATAAAGGTTATTGTCGGAGATGCGGTGGGTACTGCAGGAACAACTGGTATACTTGTCTGAGTTTTGCACATTTACGAGACAAAAGAACCGTCCCCCTGTCTTCAACTTTGCCTATATACAAATTGCGGTTTTCAGAACAATTATGGGGTTGAATAAAAAAAGGGAGGTAGAGGTTGAAAGTGAAAAGAATAAACATGTTGTCTCTGTTCTTTATTCTGTTATTATCCCTAGCTTTTATATTGCCTGCATCACCTGGATTTGCCCAGGGGAACCCGGTGACGGTTTGCAATACTGCGGAGCTTAAAAAGGCTTTGGAGAATCCGGACGGCAGCGACGTCAGACTAGGTGCCAATATCACTTTTCCGGCTAGCCTGCAAACGGATTATGCCGTGGAGATTACAAAGGGCACGCATGTTTTGGACCTTAACGGGTTTACAATTGAGTATTCTTTTATCAATCGTGCGAGGGAGCACTCGGGCACTCCGATTATGATTAGAGAAGGGAAGCTTACCATAAACGGAGAGGGAGCAATAAAAGGGGGCACTATTGCCATTGAGACCCACGGAAGCTCGCTTCTTACCATAAACGGTGGCAACTATTCCGGTGCAGCCCATTCGGCCATAAGGATACAAGGGGTTACCATTTTAAACGGTGGTACCGTGACCGGCAGGTTCGGCGATGTTTGGCTTGAGGGAGGGATTTTGGTAGACAATGCCGGTATTGTTAAAAAGATTGACTATACTTTTAAGGTGCCCTCGGCGACTATTAGAAACGGCGTATTAAACGGCAATGTTGAACTTCTTGCACCCCTGGTCTTAAAGGACCTCGAAATACCCGAGGGCTCATCCCTTACCATCAGAAAGAACGGGATACTCAATGTTGCCGGTATCCTTAAGGGGGAAGAGCGTATCAAGGTTGAGGAAGGGGCCGTAATCAAAAATGGGGCTGCGGTTTTTAAGGAGAATATCCGCATGTGGGACAATCTAACCCTTAACCAGCTAACAGTTGAGCCAAAGGCAAGGGTCGTATTGGATGAAGGAATGAGGCTGACTGTAAAGGGCGATTTGAACAATAAAGGAAAGATAGACATACGACCGGGGAGCATGCTTATTGTTGAGGGGGATTTAATCAATTCGGGAGAGGTTGGCTACCATACAATCGATGACCTTTTAGTGAAAGGAAATCTAATTGACAGCGGTACAATAAACGAGCCGGGTCCGGACGCCGGCACTGCAGCGGCGGATATGCTATATATCCTTGGACTATTTCAAGGAACCGGCACGGATCCCAAAGGAAAACCTGTTTATGACTTGCATATTAAACCTACACGCCAGGTGGCTATCACTATGTTAGTGAGGTTGTTGGGCAAGGAAAAGGAAGCACTATCAAGTCCAGTGGACCATCCCTTTACCGATGTAGATGCCTGGGCATCTCCCTATGTAGGATATGCTTATGCAAACGGGCTAACCAAGGGCATAAGCGATGCGGAATTTGGCAGCCAGGACCTTTTAAGCGCCAACCAGTATATCACCTTTATCTTAAGGGCGTTTGGATACAGTGATGTATTGGGTGACTTTAAATGGGATAATCCCACCGAGTTGTCGGAGAAAATTGGTTTAACGGAGGATGCATACAAAGACAACTTAGCTCCTTTTTTCAGGAGTGATGTGGTTGTTATTTCAGAAAAAGCGTTGCAGACAAAAATGAAGAATAGCGAAATAAACCTATTGCAACATCTACTGGATAATAACGCAGTGAAGTTTGAAAACATAATAAAAGCAGGTTTGGGTCATGTGGCTGACTTCTAAAGCCACATGGCTTTAACTTTTTCTCATTGAATCAAACCTAGGGAGAGAAAAGCTGATTACATTCGGTACAAGTGATGGATCTACACAGGTAAAAGAAAGAAACGCCTACGGTTGTAAGCTGGGTTAATGCATGGTAAAATGGAAACGACAATATTCGAGATATTGCAGGCTTTCGGGAGGAAAGTAACCCTATGAAACTGTTTGAAATACTGCCGCACAACCTGTTTTCGATACTTAATTCGAAAAACAGGGAGGTCTATGTAGAGGCACTGTTTGTTATAAGAAGGGCTTTTAAACAGGAGATGTCCATAAACAAGTCCGACCTTGTTTCCATGCTTATAGCCAATCTTGACGAGATTATTTACCAGATGGACCTGTCGGAGGAAGATGATGCGGATAACGGAAATACATATGATAACGAAAGGGACGGGGCAGGCCTTTCGTCCACCGCCCATTTTATTTTGCGTCGGCTAAGGGATACCGGCTGGATTGAGGCCGAATACCGGATAGACTCCTTTGAAGAGAACATAACGCTTCCGGACTATTCGGTCAAGCTGATAAACCTTCTCTATTCGTTTACCGACGAGAGCATCCGGGAGTACAATTCCTACGTCTATTCCACCTATTCGGCATTAAAGACCGCCGATCAGGAGCGGGACGACTATATGTACGACGCCCTTTTAACCGCTCACGGTAATACGGTAAAACTGGTGGACGAGCTTAAGACGCTACACAATAACATACGCAGGTATCATCAGGCCCTCAACGAATACGCAACGGTGAACGACATACTAAGGGGTCATTTTGACGAGTACAAAAACCTTATAATGGACCGTATATACCACCCGCTTAAGACCTTGGATTCAGTGCCACGGTTCAAAAACCCGATAGTCCGCATATTAGGCGGCTGGGTAAGGGACCAGAGTATAAGAGAAGGATTGGAAAAGCAGGCAATGCTACGGGGCAGGTATGATTCGAAGGAGGAAGCCGCCGGGGATATTATGCAAAAAATTCATGAAACTATGGACACCTATGAGACCCTTGACCATATGCTGGAGGAAATTGACCGGAAAAACTCGGCCTATACGAGAGCCTCCATTGAAAAGATGAGATATATGCTAAACACCGACAGGAGCATAAAGGGTAAATTGGTAGAACTGCTGACCCGGGCGGCGGAAAGCGAAGGCGGGGCCGGAAGGACGCTTGTTGAGGCACTGGGGGATTGTACCGAGGTTTTCAGGCAGGGGTATGTGGACGGGAGCTCGCTCTATACTCCAAGGGTGCGAAAGGTAAGGAAGGACGAAAAGCCAATGGAAATGCACCCGGTGGATCATGAGGCGGGAGAAAAGGGCTTTGAGGAGTTTCTGGACAGGGCTAAAAGAAGCTACAGCCACACCCGTGTAATGGACTTTGTGCGCTCGGTTATGGGACAGATGGATGTAATAACCGGAAAGGAAATACCGCTTCCCGACGATGAGGCCTTTATACTGCTTATGCTGGCATCACTAAAGGGCGGAGAGCGAAGTGCTTTTTACAAAGTCGAATTTACCAAGGGGTATATAGACAACAACGGCTACAGGATACCCAACATGAGATTTATCAGGAAAGGAACGACACACAATGTGGAATGAATTATACGAAAAGCTGAATAATTCGGACCGGGAGGAGTTCAGGAGGATTCTTAACCTTTTGCTTTCCCGGACATTTATAATCCGGGACGTGTACGATTCCAGGGAGGGTATGATGAAGACCAGCCCCGAGTACAGGTTTATAGAAAGAAACTTTGAACTATTTATCGACTATCTGGGCTATGCCGGGTGGATGCTTCAAAAAGACGGTAACTATGGCGTTATTGCGCTTTCTAACGAGTATGAATACAATCGCGTAAGGCTGGATAAGAACACCACCCTTATTCTGTATACGCTCAGGCTTATATTTGAAGAGGAGCGCGAGAAGGTGTCGCTGCGCAACGAGATACTAACCACTACAGGGCAGATGGTACACAAGATGATTACGTTGGGAATTGTGAGCCGAAAACCCTCCGACAAAGACCTTGCCGACGGGTTAAGGCAGCTATCCTTTCATAATATTATTGAGAAGGTGGACGGGCCCTGGGAGCAGGCGGATACTAGACTCCTTATTCTGCCCTCTATACTGTTTGTAATTACCAATGAGAAAATAAGCCGGATGTACGAGGCTCTGGAAAACGGCGACAACGGTGAAACAAACGAAGACGATGGCAGTGACAAAGAGGACAACAGGGTTATAAGGGGGGATGACGTGCTGTGAAATTATTAAAGAAAATGCTCCTTATAAACTGGCATTATTTCTGGCAGGAGTTTATTGAGTTTGAGAATATAAACTTCTTGACCGGCAAGAACGCCGCCGGCAAGTCGACGGTTATAGACGCGATGCAGCTTTTGCTTTTGGGGGATACCAACGGCCATTTTTTCAATAAGGCGGCCAACGAAAAATCCTCAAGGAACCTTAAAGGGTATTTGAGGGGCGAGATAGGCGACGACGGCGATATTGGGTTCAGGTACCTGCGGGACGGGCGGTTTACCAGTTATATCGCCTGCGAGTTCCATGACCATTTAAAGAACAAGGACTTTACACTGGGTGTGGTGTTTGACTGTTACGAGGACGGCGATTTTGAATACCGGTTCTTTGTGCTGGATTCCGCCATCCCGGAGAATAGGTTTATTGTAAATAAAGTGCCTATGTCCTATAAGGAACTGAGGAGCTTTGTCAGCAGAAATTATAAAAGGGGAAGGTATGACTTCCCGGACACGAACCGGCGGTACCAGGACATATTGAAGGGCAAGCTGGGCGGGTTAAAGAACAAATACTTCAGCCTGTTCAAGAAGGCGGTGCCCTTTTCACCTATAACCGATATAGAAACCTTTATAACCGAATACATATGCGATGTACGAAGCCCGGTGGATATAAGCCTTATGCAGGGTAACATACGGTCTTACAAAAGGCTTGAGCAGGATGCGGAATTGATGGAACAGCGCATTTCGGCCCTTGATGATATATCCGCAAAATATGAATCCTACCGGGAAGAAAAACAAAGGCAGCAAGTGCAGACATATATAATAGAACGGGCAAAGCATCAGGCGGCCTTGGACACTTTTTTGCTGCTTCAGAATAAAGCGAAGGAAAACAAGGAGACCATAGAAAGGCTTACGGCGGAGCAGGCGGGTATTGAAAAACGGATAAAGGGCCTAAAGGAAGAAAAGGAAAAACTGGTGGCCGATAAGGCAAGCTCGGATATAAACCGGAAAATGGAGGAGCTAAAAAAACAAAAGTCCGAAATAGAAATACAGCTCCAGAACCTGAGGAAATCGCTGAAAGAAACCGTAGGCAATATGAGAAAGTACGGACTGGTATGGCGGGAACACATTAGGGCTTTTAAAGGTTTGCAGCCGCCTGCCGGTGGGGGAGGCGAACACGGGCTGATGCCCGATGTGGTTAAGGACTGGGGGGCCCTTAACCGAGCGGCGGCCCAGGCACTTGAGTATGCTGAGCTTTTGGTGGACGCCGACCGGGACAGGCTTCGCGGTATGGGCACCGACGGGTTTTCCGGTGTCAGGGAATGCATAGACAGCCTTAAGAATACCGCTTCGGGGGTTGCCCATTCTCATGCGGGGGCTAAAGGCAGGATGCAGCAGAGGCTGGCTGGGGTAAAGGAGCAGGTGGAGGGCCTGGAAAGGGGTATAAAACCCTATGATCCAAAGCTTATGGCCCTTAAAAATGAGATTACCGTAGCCCTTAGGGCAAAATACGGCGATACCGCCGAGGTTCATATACTGGCCGACCTACTTGAAATAAAGGACACCCGCTGGAATAATGCGGTGGAAGGCTATCTGCATACGCAGAAGTTTTACCTGATAGTGGAGCCGGAGCATTTTGTGGAGGCACTTAAAGTATATGACCGGCTTAAGTTTGAAAAGGGTTTCTATGACTGGGGACTTGTGGACACCGGAAAACTTGCCGCCAAAAATCCAAAAAGCGTTACGGGCAGCCTGGCTGAGGAGGTAGTTACCGACAATTCTTTTGCACGGCGGTTTGTGGACCATGTGATGGGTCATCTAATGAAGTGTGACAGCGTAGAAGACCTTCGGGAGCATGACCGTTCTATAACCGATAGCTGTATGCTGTACCAGAATTTCGTTGCGCGGCAGTTAAACCCCGAAAGGTGGAGGTATCCCTATATAGGGCGCAAATCCATAGAGGAGCAGATAAGGGCAAGGCGTCGGGAGATGCTGGAACTGGAAAGGGGTATATCGGTATGCACAAAGAGGTTGCAAACGCTGGAAGGCCTTGTCGCAATGGAAGCGGTGAACAGCAACGAAGCCCAAAACGTTATACAGGTGCTTGAAAGGGTGGGGGCCATACCCGACCTTGAGGACCGGCACCGGCAGGTAGTAGATGAGCTGGGGGCACTTGACCTTACCTGGCTTGTAAAGCTTGATAAAAGGATAAAGGAACTGGAGCAGGAGATAAAGGGGCTTGAAGATGAAGAGAAGTTGTTTGTCAAAAGAATTGGCAGTCTGGAAAACCAAACGGATACTATTTTGACCGAGAGGATACCCGCTGCACACAATCAGTCCGACAGCCTGCGTAAGGGTATCGAAGAGGGGTTCTCGCAGGAATGGATAGAGCAGCAGGGCGAGCCGAGATTTTTGAAGGAGCTTAAGGCCAGAAACTCTGCCGAGGATGTAGCGAATGCTTTTTACAGTCAGGTTGCAAGGACCAGAAGCCAGGCGCAGAAAAAATGGGGTGACCTTACTAATACTCGTGCGAGCTATATAAGGGACTACAGGATGTCCTATGACATAAATGCGGAGGACAATGATCCTTACCAGAAGGAGCTTTCGCAGCTTAGGGAGGTTAGGCTGCCCGATTACAAAAAGCAAATACAGGACGCTAGGGAAAAGGCCTATGAACAGTTCCGGGACGATTTCCTGGCAAAGCTAAAATCTAATATTGACACCCTTAATATTCAAATAGAAGAGCTGAACGGGGCCTTAAAGGAGTTTAGTTTCGGTAACGACCGGTACCGGTTTGTTACAAAACCCAAACCCGAATACAGGCGGTATTATGATATGATTACAGACAATATGCTGCTTGAGGGTTACAATATAAATTCTCAGGTTTTCAGGGACAAGCACAAGGATGCTATTGATGAGCTGTTTCGCCATATAACTGACGTGGCTTCCGAACTCAACGCTGATGCGAGGGCGCAGCTTGAGAAAAATATAAAGCGGTTTACCGACTACAGGACCTATCTTAGCTTTGACCTGGAAGTGACCGACGAAGGGGGCCAGCACCAGCGGCTTTCCCGGACTTTGCATAAAAAATCCGGCGGCGAAACCCAGACCCCCTTCTATATTTCCGTTTTGGCATCCTTTGCGCAGCTGTACCGTATAAGGCAGAGGGGCGAAGCCGGGAATACCATGCGACTTATAGTATTCGACGAGGCCTTCAGCAAAATGGACAGCGAAAGGATTCAGGAGAGCATTAGGCTCTTAAGACGGCTTGGACTTCAGGCGATACTTTCGGCACCCACCGAGAAAATAGGCGATATTGCGCCGCTGGTGGACAGAAATTTATGCGTAATAAGAAACGGTGACGCCTCCATGGTAAAGGCCTTTGATTCCAAAAAGCTCGGGGAGTTTGACTAAAAAAAGGTACAAATGGGGACGCACCTAAATTGTCAACAAATTTATTGACGCTTCTAAAATAAACATGGTACAATCCGGATAGATGATTCGCAAGGGCAGACAAGGGGACAGGGACTTGTCTGTTGCGGGACAAATGGGGACGACGTAACCCGATGGGGACATATGGTTCCATGGCGGTGCATAAAGGAAGGTTGGGGAATGAGACCGGTGCTGACAAGGATAATAAATCTATTTAGAAACGGAATATACATACCACAGGAATTATTACAGTCCGACCAATTCAAAATACTGCATTTGGGCGATACTCCTTCTCTCATATATGATACATTGATTGCAATGATTGGAAGGCTTAGCCCCAATATGATAATACATACCGGAGATATCGCAGATGATATTAAGCTTGGCTGTAACCAAGCATACCAGAAACAGTATGAATTCACTGCCGGGCCCTTTATAGCACGGCTGGCCATGAGCGCGGAGCAGGTGCTTTTCATACCGGGCAATCACGATTCTATCCCGTTTATTGAAAATATAGTGGCACCCGGAAAGATTATATTGCCCGGTTCGGTTATAGACGTGAACGGACATACCCTAGGAGTTGCCCACTATGCCACAGACCTGCCCGACCAAGCCGAATATATGTTGTACGGACATAACAATGAAATGCCCGGAGATAACGGCGGCACTGTACTCCTTAACGGCATAACAAGTATAAACGTAATCCTTCTTCCTTCCGGCAAGGTTTTTGACCTAAAATACCCTCCGGGTACAAACCATCATAGAAAGTATAAACAAAGGTTACCTAAACTGATTTAAG
>JAQUCT010000089.1 GCA_028686075.1 Bacillota bacterium | reverse complement strand
CCACCCTTTCATCTGGTATCTTTGCAACCCCGACATGGGCCTCGGTTTTGCCGGAGGAGAACGCGCTGGTTTCCAGGTTAGAGTGGGTAAGCAGGTTAAAAAAAGTAGTCTTCCCTACCGTTGGAAGGCCTGTAAGTCCTATCTTCATATCGCTTTTCACCTTCTTTCACTTTTTTATTAACCAGATATATTATAACATGATTGAGGTAAGAGGATACACCTTCATTGCGATGTGAGAAGTGGGATGCGAGAGGTAAGATTTAAGTATTGCTTCGAAGAAATGCCAGGGGGGCCCCCACTTCCCATTTCCCACATCCCACTTCCCGGGTGACTGTCCCTATTAGATTTAGAATTTAGTCTTCGATAAGGCCGAATTCCTCCTTTAGGCTTAGCACTCTCTTAACCGCCTTGTCGATGACATCGGCTGCTATGTCGCCCTCAACCACCGCAGTCACCACCGCATCAAAGGCCTCGAGCATGCCCTCCCTGCTGTGACCAATTAGCAACATATCAACTCCTGCATAAATAGCCCTGACGGCAGCCTCGCCGGGGCTGTATAAACCGGTAATTGCCCCCATGTCCAGGTCGTCGGACACCACCACCCCGTCAAACCCCATCCTCTCTCTTAGTATCCCGTTTATTACAGAATCCGATAGCGTGGCCGGGTAATCCTTATCAATCTCCGGCAACAGAATATGGGCACTCATAATCGCAGGCAGCCCATTTTTTATCGCCTCGCCAAAGGGTACCAGTTCAAAGTCCTCCAGCCTGTCCATTGAATGGGTAATCACCGGTAGGTCGGTATGGGAATCCACCCCGGTATCCCCGTGGCCGGGGAAATGCTTTGCCACCGATATCACTCCCTGTTCCAGGGTGCCCTTCATAAAGGCCATCCCCATCCTGGTAACCACACCGGGGGTGTCCCCGAAGGCCCTGTCCCCAATAACCGGATTTTTGGGGTTGCTTTTTATATCCATCACTGGTGCGAAGTTTAAGTTTATCCCCATTTCCTTAAGCTGAAGGGCCATCTGTGCCGCTACCTCTTTTACCTTGTCAGGATTGTTATCGGCGGCCTGCTCCCTTGCGGAAGGGAACTTACCGTTCTCCCCCGGAAGCCTGTTCACCCGTCCCCCCTCCTGGTCCGCACCAATAAGCATTCCGACACCGCCGGGACCGCTTTTTAAACCCTGCAGCCCATCGGTTAATGCACTGACCTGCTCCGGGGTTTGTGTATTGCGTCCGAAAAGTATCACGCCGCCTATCCTGTGTTCCTTAAGGAAAGCGGCGGTGTCCCCGTCAAGCTCGGTACCCTCCAATCCGACCATAAAAAGCTGGCCTACTTTTTCCTCGATAGTCATACCCTCCAAAAGGGTTTCCACAGCGGATTTCTGGTTTTCTGCCGCCGGTGGCTCCTCCGGTGGTGTATACTCATCCCTTTTCCCTATACATCCTGTCGCAATAACGGCCAGAGCCAATGCTGTAATAATTAGTCTTTTCACAACCAAATCCCTCCGAGTATATACTGCCTCACAGGAACTTACGAACTGCTTTACCCCCTAGATAATCGAACCTTTTGCCCTGCCATGTATCCATGGCGGCCATCTGCTCCTCAATATAATCTTTCACTTTCCACCAGCTGGTATCCCAGTTCGCCGTGAGCGTTTCCTCCTCCGGTGCCCTGCCTATAAGCCTTTGTATCACTATATCCGGGTTTAAATGCTCCAAAAAAGCTATGGCCCTCCGGGCGTATTCCTCCATAGAGACCAGCCTTATGCTGCCTTCCACATAAAGCCTGGCCAGTTCCGTTCCCTTAACTATATAGAGAGAATGAAGCTTTGCCTGCCCGACGCCTAAGGCGGACAAAACTTTAGCGTTTTCCACCGCATCTTCCAGGTTATCCCAGGGCAGGTCGAGTATAAGATGGGCGCACACCCCGAACCCGGCACCCCTTACCATCAGGACGCCGTCAATAAACTCCGCAAGGCCATGGCCTCTGTTAAGCTTTGCCAGCGTATGGTAATTGACTGTTTGCAGCCCCAGTTCAAATGTAACCTCTATCCCGGTCTTTTCTCTGAAACTGTCTGCTACCTTAAGGTGATCCTTACTTATACAGTCCGGCCGGGTGGAAATGTATGCTTCCACTATTCCCGGCACATTTGCCTGGTACAGATAATCCTCCAACCATTTGGGCCGCATATAGGTGTTCGAAAAATTCTGAAAGTAGGCAATGAATTTTTGAGCAGCGTATCTCTTGCCAATGTATTTCATATTCTTCTCAAGCTGAGCCTTTACCGACATTTGTTCCGGCAGAGTCTCAAACCCCGCCCCGGATTCGCCGCAAAAAATACACCCCCCATATCCCATCTGGCCGTCCCTGTTGGGACAGGTGACAGGCAGGTTTACGGGCAGCTTGTACACCTTGCAGCCGTGTTTTTCCCTTAGATATTCCGAATACGCCCTGTATCTTTGTTTGGCCAATTCTTTTCCTCCCGGGTCCCCGACGGAAGCACGGGGACGACTCTCTTGCTCCCAATTGAGAAATAAGTCACACTTCTCATGTCACGCTTCCCACTTCCCAACAGACAAGTCCCTGTCCCCTTGTCTGGGCCTGCCCCTGTCTGGGCCCTTGTCTGGTGTCTGGGTCAGTCCCTGTCCCCTTGTCTGAGTCCCTTATCTGGCTGGTCAGTACAGTCTAATCGGCTTGAAACCTAGCTTGTCACAGGATGTGGGTACAAATTCTATGCCCTCCACCAGGCCCTCGACGGCATCCCGAAGTGCCTGACCATGGAGGTGACCGTAAATGCACTTTGCTACCCCGTAGCCCTTCATTATGTCCAGAAACTCCCTAGAGCCTTTGCCTGGATAAAAGGGCGGATAATGCAACATAACCACTGTTTCGCTGTAGTCTTTATTCTTCAGGTCTTTAAAAGACAGTTCCAGCCGTCCCAGTTCTCTGTTAAATATTTTTGCATCGTGCTGCGTAAACCCC
>JAQUCT010000088.1 GCA_028686075.1 Bacillota bacterium | reverse complement strand
AATAATGGTTTATCTTTGCCTTCGCTGATTGACCCAGATGTACACACATGCAATGAAGATACGCTTATAAACGATATTATATCTCTGGCAGCCGAAGCAAAATACCCACTGGCGGTGCTGGATAAGGAAAATAAACTGAAGGGGATAATAAGCAAGGCAACCGTTTTGGCTTCACTGTAACAACAACCCGTACTAATCTAAAACAGTCCTGTGGTATGTATTCCACAGGACTGTTTTGTTTGCAATATGGGACATTTAAGTTATATATAACGCACTTAAAACTCTACATCCCCTATCTATATTCTTCGGGCTTCGCTTCTTCAGAATGACAGATAAAGAAGTGTAATATTATTAATGCATTGTATATAGTTCTTTTTACCTATTCGTCCTTTTCTACCACACTGCCTATGGCCCACTTTGCAAATTTGAGCTTTACCCTGTCGGAGCCTACCTCAATAATAATAATATCTTCCTTCACCGATATTATCTTGCCCATTATACCCCCGATTGTAACCACCTGGTCCCCTTCCTTAAGGGCTGCCCTCATCTCCCGGATTTTCTTTTCCTTCTTTTTCTGAGGTGCTATAAGAAGGAAATAAAAAACAACCAATAGTATTATTGGTAAACCAAACGACTGAATAAACTGCTCCACCTAGATTCCTCCTTTAAAATATTCTAACTTATTTTATATTCTCCAAAAGTAAGTCAATTCCTCTAATGTTGCATATTTTTCATTTGGTAGCCGTATTTGACAAAAAATTCGTCACGGAATTCCGGCAGGAAATCCCCTTCTATCGCTTCTCTTATTTTGTCCATAAGCCGCAGTGTAAAATACAGATTATGATAGGTTGTAAGCCTTAACCCAAGTATTTCATTCGCCTTGAAAAGATGCCGTATATACGCTCTCGAATAGTTTTTGCATGTATAGCAGTCGCATTCCGGGTCAAGGGAAGAAAAGTCCTCTGCATAGGCTGCGTTCCTTATCACCACCCTGCCCCTTGAAGTCATTGTAGTACCGTTTCTTGCAATCCTTGTCTGCAGTACGCAGTCAAACATATCAATTCCCCTCATCACCCCTTCTATGAGGGAATCCGGGCTGCCCACCCCCATAAGGTACCTGGGTTTATTGTCGGGCATAAGGGGCACAGTTTCTTCAAGCATTTGGTACATAAGTTCCTTGGGTTCTCCTACGCTTAAGCCTCCCACTGCATAACCGGGAAAACCCAGCGATATTATCTGGCGCGCACTTTCTCTCCTCAAATCCCCATAGACAGAACCCTGAATAATCCCGAAAAGAGCCTGCTCTTTTGTATTCCGGTGTGCCTTAAGGCACCTTTCGGCCCATTGGGTGGTAATACGCAGGGAATTCTTTGCGTAAGTATAATCGCAGGGGTAGGGCGAGCATTCATCGAAGGCCATCATTATATCCGATCCCAGGGCGTTTTGAATCTCTACCGCCTTTTCGGGAGAAATAAAATGCTCCGACCCGTCTATGTGGGAGCGAAAGTGTACTCCTTCCTCCTTAATATCCCTTAAATCCCCCAGGCTGAAAACCTGAAACCCGCCGCTGTCGGTAAGTATTGACCTGTCCCAGTTCATAAACCCGTGCAACCCGCCTGCCTGCCTTATTAGTTCATGTCCGGGCCGCATATAAAGGTGATACGTATTGCCAAGTATTATCCCCGCCCCAATATCCTTTAGTTCCTCCGGTGTCATAGTCTTCACCGTTGCCTGGGTTCCCACCGGCATAAATACCGGGGTCTTTATTACCCCATGGGGGGTGATAAGTTCTCCTATTCTTGCACCGGTTCTTCTGCATTCTTTTATTACCTTAAACTGTATAGCCATACCTACCTCCTGTAAAGGGTACACCCGCTTATATAAGCAGCATCGCATCCCCAAAGCTGTAAAACCTGTACTTTTCCTCAATAGCAGTCCTGTATGCATTCATAATGTTTTCCCTGCCCACCAGGGCACTTACCAACATTATAAGGGTGGATTCCGGCAAGTGGAAATTTGTTATCATTCCGTCCACCACTTTGAAATTGTACCCTGGATAAATAAATATGTCGGTCCAACCTTCTCCCGCCGTTACACCCTTTTCGGACGCCACCGTCTCAAGGGTCCGGCAGCTGGTGGTCCCCACCGCGATTATGCTGCCACCCTTGTCCATAGTATCGTTTACGGTCTTACAGGCCTTCTGGTCGATACGGTAGTATTCCGAGTGCATTATATGCCTCTCCACTTCCTTTGCTTTCACTGGCCGGAAGGTGCCAAGCCCAACGTGCAGCGTTATATATGCAATCCGCACACCTTTTTCCCGTATTTTTTCAAGCAGGTCATCGGTAAAATGAAGTCCCGCCGTGGGAGCCGCTGCCGACCCGTCCTCCTTGGAATAAACGGTCTGATACCTTTCCGGGTCATCCAATCTTTCCTTTATATAGGGAGGCAGGGGCATGGTACCAAGCCTCTCCAGCACATTTTCAAAAACACCTGAATACTCAAACCGTACTATTCTGCCACCGGCGGGGGTATTCTCCAGCACCTCTGCCTCAAGCTGCCCTTCTCCGAAACCAAAC
The DNA here is from genome assembly GCA_028686075.1 of Bacillota bacterium. Classification (GTDB taxonomy): domain Bacteria; phylum Bacillota; class Clostridia; order Ch29; family Ch29; genus JAAYEV01. The sequence goes on along the minus strand of JAQUCT010000088.1, from coordinate 430 downwards.
CTTGTACCTTCCCTTGCCCGCTTTCCAGGCTTTACAAGGACCTCCCAACGATCTATATCAATACGCCGTAGCAGTACAAACTCTATTCTGCCCCCTGTGTTTAATTTATGCCCAAATAGACGAGCCGGTATAACCCTTGTATCGTTCAAAACAAGGCAGTCCCCTGGCTGCAGGTACTTTACTACATCCCTGAAAACACCGTGCTCTATGGCTCCTGTATTCTTGTCAACTATCATAAGCCGTGACTTATCCCTTATATCAATTGGTTTTTGGGCAATCAATTCCTGGGGGAGGTAGTAATAAAAATCCCTAACCCTCAATATGTATTCATCCCTTCCGTCTACTCCACAACACAACCCTTATAATAGTATTGTAGAATTTCCATATAGCTATACCCTGCCTCCGCCATACCCTTTGCTCCCCACTGGCT
>JAQUCT010000087.1 GCA_028686075.1 Bacillota bacterium | reverse complement strand
CCATGAGATTTTCCTCCTTGTCCTTTACCTATGCGTAGGGTAATAATTTTTTCACTCTCTTTGTTTCAACCTCGCTGACATGGGTAGCCTGTCTTAGGTTTTTCTTTCTCTTAGCCGATTTCTTTGTGAGAATATGACTCTTATAGGCTTTTGCCCTTTTTATCTTCCCGCCCTTTGTCAGTTTAAACCTTTTTGCCGCACCCCTGTGGGTTTTCATTTTTGGCATAGATATTACCTCCTGTTTGATATGTCTACTTAGGCGACATAATCATTATCATGTTTTTACCTTCCAGTTTCGGTCTCTTTTCCACCACCGCAACTTCTTCCAGGTCCCCGGCGAACTTATCCATTATGGTCCGGCCAATACCGGTATGGCTTAGCTGCCTGCCCCGAAACCTTATGCTCACCTTCACCTTGTCCCCACTTTTTAAAAACTTTTCAGCATTCCTTCGTTTTACGTCAAGGTCGTGCTTCTCAATGGTGGGCGAAAGCCTTACCTCTTTAATGCTTATTACCTTCTGATTTTTTTTAGCTTCCTTTTCCTTTTTGTTGGTCTCGTATTTGTACTTTCCATAGTCCATAATACGGCAAACCGGCGGCCTCGCATTGGGTGCCACCTTCACAAGGTCCAGCTGTCTGTCGTAGGCTAACTTTTGAGCCTCCCGGGCAGACAATATTCCCAACTGATCCCCATTAGAATCGATAAGCCTTACTTCCCTGTCTCTTATTTGCTCATTAACCTGCAATTCCTTACTAATATCCAACCACCTCCTCTAAATTTTTGGTTCCGTCATCTCGTTGATCAAATAAAAAAACGGATAGGCAAAAACCTGTCCGCAAAAACCAACATACTATAAGTTGATTTAACCCGGCACCTCTGGTGAAGGGTGAGAAGCGGAAGGCTTCTACTTAATTTTCGTATTTATTATAGCACCGGTGCTGTTTGTTGTCAAATAATCCAAAAGAATTCCTATGCTTAGTTTTTCATATTGTTTCATATATAACCGCAGTTTGCTTTCAGAAATTACAGTATACTTTTCCATATATTTATAAGAAGATATCTTTATTATTTGACCGTCTTTAGGTAAAAATAGAATTACAAGAACTAACCCCGGAAAGGCAGGATATACAGTTGAGAAAGAAAATAATCTTCTGGTGCTTAATTTGTTCTGTCGGAATAACAACCTCGATGCTCACAGCCTACTCCTATTCAAAAGAAGATTTTGCCGTCGGCCCGGGGCTGTTTGGGATGCTCATTATTACAACGCTGGCACTCCTTATATACTATCTGAAACTGGATGGGGGTGCGGAACTGGTTCCCGCTGCTATAAAGGTTAAGGAACAGAAAAAAAATAGTGACGATATCGCAAAGTCTGTTACATTCAAGGATGTAGCAGGCCTTGAAGAGGTTAAGGAAGAACTCTCCGAGGTAATAGATTTCATTAAAAACGTGGAAAAATACAAAAGGATGGGCGCAAAGATACCAAAGGGTATACTCTTCCACGGGCCCCCAGGCACTGGAAAGACCCTTATGGCTTCAGCAATAGCCGGCGAGTCCAACTCCCATTTCATATATGCCAGCGGCTCGGAGTTCGTTGAAAAGTACGTAGGGGTGGGTGCCAGCAGGATAAGGGAGGTCTTTGAAAAGGCCAAAAAAAACAACCCGGCGGTGGTTTTTATTGATGAAATAGACGCCATCGGCTCTATCCGAAACGCTGACAACAACAGCGAGAAGGACCAAACCCTCAACCAACTGCTTGTGGAAATGGATGGTTTCAATACAAACGACAACATAGTAATAGTGGGGGCCACCAACCGAATTGACATGCTGGACCCCGCGCTGCTACGACCCGGGCGTTTCGACCGTCATATGTTTATAGGGAATCCAAACATAAGGGCACGGGAGGAAATACTGAGGGTACACACAAGAAACAAACCCCTGGGCGATGATGTAGATGTTACCGTCATAGCACGCAAGACCCACGGCGTATCCGGGGCGCACCTTGCCAGTATAGCCAACGAGGCGGCAATCCTAGCTGTCCGGAAAAACAAAACCCTAATAACCAACGATGAATTCTCCCAGGCAATAGAAAGGGTTCTTATAGGCCTCCAGCTTAAGAATTCTTCGGTTATGGAAAAGGAAAAGAGGGTAGTGGCGTACCACGAGGCAGGCCATGCACTGATAGGAAGGATACTAAGAAACAGCCCTGTAGAAAAGATATCAATAGTGCCAAGGGGCCAGGCAATGGGATATGTGTTAAACTCCACCGATGAGGACAAATACCTTCATACAAGGGATGACTTGTACAACAGAATCTGCACCCTTCTGGGCGGTAGAGCGGCAGAAGAAATAGTCTTCCGAGAAATAACCACCGGAGCGAAGGACGACCTCGGAAAGGCCAATGAAATCGCCCAGCAGATGGTATGCGAACTGGGCATGTCGGACCTGGGAAACAGGGTATACAAATGCGACCACAACGGTGAAACAAAACCCATTGTAGAACGGGAAATAAAGAAAATAATTGATTTATCCTATAAAAAGACAAAGGATTTAATCGTTGAAAACAGCGAACTGCTGGAAAGGATAGCCTCGGAGCTGTTCCACAAGGAGACCCTGACGGGCCAGGAACTGGAGGCGATATGCAATTTTTAAAGCCTTAACCGTTAATCACCTCCAGTAATTCTCCCTTCTGCACTGTTTTTTACAAAATCCGTTTATCTCTGTGCACCTTACTTGTTCGGAGGTGCATCGGGGACACGAAACCTTTTCCTTTTCAAAGGGCTCATCGAACTGGTTGCCGCAGTCGGTGCAGCTGTACCGGCAAATATTTACCGTATATTTGCCACCCCTTATCCTTATAGCCTTACCCTCCACCAGAGCACGGGCAGTTTTTCCCCTGGCCCTATCTATAATAAGCTGGAAGGTCTGGCGTGATATATTCATCCTTTCCGCACACTGCTCCTGATTTAAGCCCTCAATGTCCTTAAGCCGCATTGCCTCCAGCTCTTCGACCT
>JAQUCT010000086.1 GCA_028686075.1 Bacillota bacterium | reverse complement strand
TATAGATACAATTGCCTGTCATTCTGAAGAAGCGAAGCCCGAAGAATCCGACTCTGTCATTTAAGAGGGCGAAGCCCGAAGAATCTTACTTGGAGATAGACATAAGATCCTTCGCTATCGCTCAGGATGACAGAAGTGCGTTATATATAGATAGGCGGGGATATATTTACAGACCAAAACAAAAGGAGGATTTAGATCAATGGAACTGCTTAAGAAAGTGATGGAAGGAATCAAACCGGTTGATAGGGAAATGATGAGGGAGGCAAGGAAAAGGGCGGACAACCTCACCAAACCCCCCGGCAGTCTGGGCGATCTGGAGGAAATCGCGGTACGTCTTTGCGGCATAACCGGCAGCATTACGCCGGATGTGGGCAAAAAAACGGTGCTTGTCATGGCGGCGGACAACGGAGTATGCAACGAGGGTGTGGCAGCCTATCCCCAGCAGGTTACCGCTTTGATGGCAATGGGTATGGCGGAGGGTACCGCAGGGGTAGCGGTTTTTGCCCGGCTGGTTGGTGCCGACCTGAAGGTTTTTGACCTGGGTATGAAAGAGCCCGTCGGTAAAATCGGTATTATAAACAAAAGGATAAGGCCGGGCACCGCCAATATGGCGCAAGGGCCGGCCATGACAAAGGGCGAGGCGGTGCAGGCGATAGAAATAGGCATACAGGCAGTTTTTGATGCGGTGGATTCGGGGTACCGGATGGTGGCCACCGGCGAGGTGGGAATTGGCAACACCACCTCCGCCAGTGCCGTGCTGGCTGCCCTGGAGGGTATAGACCCGCAAGAGACCACCGGCAGGGGAGCGGGCCTTGACGATGCCGGTCTTTTGGGTAAAATAGAGGTAATAAGAAAGGCTATCGCCGGAAATAAGCCGGACCCTGCCGATGTATTGGACGTAATTAGTAAAGTGGGGGGCCTTGACATAGCCGGTATGACGGGTATTTACCTGGGGGCCGCATACCGTCGCATACCGGTAGTAATAGACGGGTTTATATCGTCTGTGGCGGCCCTTTCGGCGGCAAAGTTAAATCCCCTTTCGCTGGAGTATATGTTCCCCTCCCATCTAAGTGCCGAGAAGGGTGGAGGACCTGCCCTGGATAGGCTTGGCCTTAAACCCTGCCTCGACCTGGGCATGAGGCTGGGGGAGGGAAGCGGTGCGGTGCTTATGTTTTATATAATAGAGGCGGCGGCCGCAGCCCTTGTACAGATGAAGACCTTTGAAGAAGCAGGAATTAAAAAGGTATAATATAGATAAAGCGGCCTTTTTGTCCATGAAGGAAGGTGTAGTTTTGAAAGTATTGCTTACCACGCTTAATTCCAAGTTCATACATTCTTCCCTGGCCTTAAGGTACCTCAGGGCATACTGCAGCGACAAGCCCTGGGACTTAGGGCTGCGGGAGTTTACAATAAATGATTCGGTCCATACCGTTACCGGGGAGATTTTTAAGGAAAACCCGTACGTTGTGGCGTTTTCGTGCTATATATGGAACATAACCAAGACCCTGAAGCTTGCCCGGAGGATAAAACAGGTGATGGAGGATACCCTGATAATACTGGGAGGGCCGGAGGTGTCCTACGACGACCGCACCCTGATGGAGCAGCATCCCTTTATTGACTACATAGTAAGAGGTGAGGGGGAGGCAACTTTTAGAGAACTTATGGAGAATGTACTGGAGGGCCGGGGAAGCCTTAAGGATATCCAGGGGATAACCCACAGGACACCTAAGGGCATAATTCAAAACCAGCCCCGGGACCTCCTGGGCGACCTTTCTTCCATTCCCTTCCCCTATAGTTTCGACCGGGATATGCTAAGCAAAATTGTATACTACGAGGCTTCCAGGGGCTGCCCCTTCCGGTGCTCCTACTGCCTTTCCTCCGTCACCCCGGGAGTAAGGTTCTTCCCGGTCCAAAGGGTTAAGGAGGACCTGGACCGTCTTATTGAACTGGGTGTAAAGCAGGTTAAGTTTGTGGACAGGACCTTCAACTGCAATGCGGACTTTTCCCGGGAAATATTCAGCCACTTGATGGAAAGGGGAGGCGACACAAATTTTCATTTCGAAATATCCGCCGACCTTTTGGATGACGGACTAATAAACCTATTGGAAAGCGCACCGCCGGGCCTTTTCCAGTTTGAGGTGGGGGTGCAGACCACCAACCTGGAGGTTTTAAGGGAAATAAGGCGTAGCACCCGGCAGCAGAAACTGTTCCGGAATGCAAGGAGGATTTCGGAGGGTAAAAATATTCATCAGCACCTGGACCTTATTGCGGGGCTTCCGGGGGAGGACATGGCCTCCTTTGAAAGGTCCTTCAACGATGTTTATTCCCTGGATCCGGATATGCTGCAGCTTGGCTTTCTAAAGCTTTTAAAGGGCTCGGGCATAAGGAAAAGAGCTAAAGAATACGGGTACGTGTTTACCGTGGAGCCCCCCTACGAAGTTCTTTCAAACAACTGGATGGATTACGGGGATATAAGACGCCTTAAGTTAATGGAGGAGGTTTTCGAATATTATTATAACAGCCACAGTTTTGACAATACGCTAAGGGTCGCGGTTGCCCATTCTACGGCTGGCCCCTTCGCGTTCTTTAAGAAGTTTTCGGAATACTGGGAGGAGGAAGGCCTGAATCTTAAGAAACACAGCCGCAGGGACCTGTATTCCATTCTCTACTGGTACTGCCAAAAGCATACCGACATACCAACACTGATGATAAACGAACTGCTGAAGCTTGATTTTTTGCTGAGTGAGAGAAGCCCGGTCCTGCCGCCGCCCATAGGCAGGACGCAGATGCCTTCCTATAAGCAGAGGTGCTTTGATTTCCTCAAAAACCCTGAAAACGTTGCGAGCTGCCTTCCCTGGTACAGAGGGTTTTCCCCAAAACAGATATACAAGCTTGTGCATTTTGAGACCTTTGACGGGAGTATTGCCGGGTATGTGCCGGGCCTTCAAGGCAAAGGTAAAAAGGGGCAGATGACGATATTATTTGACTATCGGGAAAAGGACAGGTTAAGGGAAAAAGCGCGGACAATAATGGTGGAGATTTGAAGGATATTTTTAGGCAATGTAGAAATATTTAGTCAGGGGAAATATTGCCGGGTTAAGGATAAGAAGGGGGAAT
>JAQUCT010000002.1:138653-141720 GCA_028686075.1 Bacillota bacterium | reverse complement strand
AAATCCTGCCTAGGAAAAACATGCTCCTAAGGCCAAGCGTAGCCAATGTACAGCAGTGTGTAGTGGTTGTTGCGACACAGCGGCCCCAGCCGGATTTGCTGCTACTTGACAGGCTGCTGGTGCTGGCTCAGATAAACGAGATGGATAAGATTATATGCATAAACAAGATGGACCTTGATAGTGAGGGTAAAAACCAAAACGTAATAGATGCGTACCGGCAGGTGGGATATGTGGTGCTGTGCACCAGCACCAAAACAGGGCAGGGTATAACCAAACTCAAGGAGATCCTTAAGGACAGGGTTTCGGTGTTTGCCGGTATGTCCGGGGTGGGCAAAAGCAGCATAATGAACAGCATGCAGCCCGGACTTGGCCTAAAAACCGGGGAAACAAGCCAAAAACTCAAAAGAGGCAGGCATACCACCCGTCATGTCGAGCTGCTGGAGCTTGACTTCGGCGGGATGGTGGTGGATACTCCCGGTTTCAGTTCCCTAAGCCTTGGCACTGTTAAGGAACTGAAGGACATGGAGGAAAGCGAGTTTACTCGTTTCTATCCGGAGTTTGGAAACAGTCCCGGGGAGTGCAGGTTTGCCGGGTGCAGGCATATAAGCGAACCGGATTGTTCTGTAAAGATGGCGGTGGAGAGAGGCGGGATAGCCGGCTTCCGGTACCGGAATTATATAAAACTGTTGGAGGAACTACGACAGAGTAGGAGGAAAAAGTATGATTAAATTAGCTCCGTCTTTGCTTTCGGCGGACTTTGCCAGGCTGGGGGACGAGATAGCGAAGGCCGAAAGGGGAGGCGCGGACTGGCTGCATATAGACGTAATGGACGGGCACTTTGTGCCCAACATTACAATAGGTCCCCCGGTTGTAAGGAGCATAAGGAAAGTGTCGGCTCTTCCCTTTGATGTGCATCTAATGATAGAAAATGCCGAAAGGTACATAGACGACTTTGCAGCGGCGGGTGCTGACATTATAACGGTGCATTGGGAAGCCTGTGCTCATATACACAGGACAGTATCCAAGATTAAGGAGTTGGGCAAAAAGGCGGGGATATCCATAAACCCGGCGACATCCCCGGAGGTGCTAAGAACTATGCTGCCGGAGGCTGACCTTGTGCTGGTCATGAGCGTAAATCCCGGCTTTGGCGGGCAAAGGTTTATACCCGCTTCTCTTGATAAGGTGGCCTGGCTCAAAAGTATGAGGGAAGGTGCTGGTTACCGCTTCGAAATAGAAGTGGATGGCGGTGTAAGTTTAGAAAACGCCGGCGCGCTGGCAGAGGCGGGGGCTACGGTTCTGGTGGCCGGTTCCTCCATTTACGGTGCTCCCTCGGTGGAGGATAGGGTGAGGGAGTTTAAGCAGGTGCTGAGTAGGGGGCGGGGCAAATGAAAGCAGCGGTCATTTGCCATGGAAGCATAACGGATTTTGAGTTCCATCGCAGCCTGCTGGAGGACTGTGATTTGATTATTTGTGCCGATGGGGGAGCCTTCCACGCAAAAAAGATGAACATAGTGCCCCATGTTATAATAGGAGACTTTGATTCATGCACTAAGGAGTTTGCCCAAAGCTTTGCCGGGGCAAGGATTATTGAATACCCGCCGGAAAAGGACGATACCGATGCCCAGTTAGCCGTTGAATATGCGCTCTCAAAGGGTGCCGAATATATAATGCTGCTTGGGGCTACCGGCACCAGGATTGACCATACCGTTGCCAATCTGGGTCTGCTGCTTTTAATAGCCGACAGGGGCGCATTTGGTGAGATAATAAACGAGTATAACAGGGTAACTATAATAAAAGGCAGGGTCCTTGTGAAGGGCAGGGGTTCGTTTTTTTCGCTTATACCCTACGGAGGGGATGTAAAGGGTGTAACCCTTAAGGGTTTTAAGTATCCCCTCAACGGTTTTACGCTTAAATTGGGAAGCTCCAGGGGCGTAAGCAACGAACTTTTGGAGGATACCGGCGAGATAAGCATAGCTAAGGGAAGGCTGTTGGTTATACGGCCGAGGGACTAAACAAAAAACTTAAAAATATTGAGTGTCAATAGGGGTGCTCCCTGAATACCATAGTATAAGGGAGCTTTTATTTGCCCAAAAAAAGCTACTGAGCGATAGCGAAGGATCTATCTCCATATAAGATTCTTCGGGCTTCGCTTCTTCGGAACGGCAGACAAAGGAATGTAATATTATTAATGCTTAATATCAAGTGGTAGGGAGGAGGAGGTTTTGAGAAGATTTCATTTAAGGAGGATGGTGGGACTTGCGGCAATTGCGGCAGGGGTACTTATTATAGCTGTATTTGTACCACCGTGGGTATGGTACATAATACTCGTCGTTTTATTGTGCACCCTTATCTATACCCTGTATTGCTTTTACCTGCGGTAGGACGGCACAGGTGTGTACCGGGCAGGTTTTAGCCGCTACCGGTTCCGGTTACATAGTATGAGTTGTCCGGATGGTAGCGGAGGTGGTCGCTTATGTCAGGTTTTAGGAAAAAGAGGATGGGGAATTTACTGGTTCTGGCGTTTGTACTCGGGGTCATATGCAGTCTTATATTGCCCGTGTGGTGCTGGCTGCTTGTAGCGGGTGCTGCTCTTATTATAGTGGGCTGCAAGATACTGGTCGATTGATTACTCTATGGGAGGTGCGGGTATGAAGATTTTTGTATTGAAACCGCCAAAGTTTCTAAGAACCTTTTTGAAAAAGGTATTTCGAATTAAAACCGGTTAGTAACGGGATAAAAACAAAAAATAAAAAAACGTGCCGAGGAAGCTGTGCTCTGCACGTTTTTGCATGTTATACCGACCGTACAACCTTACCGGAACGAAGACACCTTGTGCAAACATGGATACTTTGTGGGCTGCCGTCCACTATAGCCTTTACTTTTTGTATATTAGGTCTCCAACGCCTTTTGGAGTGCCTGTTGGAATGGCTGACCTTGCTACCGGCCTGGCGTTCTTTCTCACAAATATAGCAAACCGTTGCCATAAAAAACACCTCCTTCATAAAACATTTTTATTTTAACATACAATGTTATTATTGGCAATAATACAGCCATTATTTTGTCCCTA
>JAQUCT010000002.1:133579-138553 GCA_028686075.1 Bacillota bacterium | reverse complement strand
GGTTTGTTGTAAAAAAAGTCGGGATATTATAGAATATATGTATCCTATCATTGGTTAGGAGGTTATCCTATGACGGCTAAAATTGACAATAGCCTTGGCAGCATATTAATAAGCGAGGACGTTCTGACAAACATTGCAGGGATTGCGACTATGGAGTGTTACGGGCTTGTCGGCATGGCATCCAAGTCGAGTGCCGACGGAATAGTGGAGCTTTTAAAGAAAGAGTACCTGAGCAAAGGGGTAAAGGTATACACGGAAGAGGACGCTCTGGTGATAGACCTGTGCATAGTTGTTAAGTTCGGTACCAAAATATCAGCCATTGCACAGAACATAATAGACAAGGTGAAATACTCGGTGGAAACAATGACCGGTATGGAGGTTAAAAAGGTTAACGTAAACGTAAAAGGAGTCCGGGTTTAGGAGCATAAGGGGGGTACATTAGTTGAATAAAGTTATTAGCATTGACGGAACCACTCTGAAGAAGATGTTTATAAACGCAGCAAATACGCTGGATAACAACAAAGAACTGGTAGATTCCCTGAATGTTTTCCCCGTCCCGGACGGCGATACAGGCACCAACATGTCTCTTACCATGTCTTCTGCTGTCCAGGAACTGAACATTTTAAGAAGGGAAGAGGTAGGCGATGTTGTCGAAGCGGTGGCCAGCGGTTCGCTTATGGGTGCAAGGGGGAACTCGGGGGTAATACTTTCGCAGCTTTTCAGGGGCTTTGCATCAAAGCTAAAAAGCGAAAAAACCCTTGACACGGTCGGGTTTGCCAAAGCCATAAGGGAAGGCGTTGAAACGGCCTACAAAGCGGTTATGAAACCTACCGAGGGTACGATACTTACGGTGGCCCGGGAGACCGCCGACAGGGCTAATGATATATGCGAAAGTGCTAAAGACTTCGACGATTTTTTAGAAGATATATTAAGACAGGCCGCGTCCACTCTTGACAGGACGCCACAGATGCTGAACGTACTGGCCCAGGCAGGGGTTGTGGATGCCGGAGGTAAGGGTTTTTTATACATACTACTTGGCTTTTTGAAGGCAATAAGGGGAGAGGAGATAATACTAAACGGTCGGAACCGTCCCATGCCGGTAGAGGATGTGGTGGGGGAGGATATAATCGATGAAGAGGATTTGAAGTTTCCCTACTGCACTGAATTTATTATAAAGAACCCTAAGGGGGATGCCAAGCAGCTTAAGGACACATACTTCGGTCTAGGGGACTGCACTCTTGTGGTGGGGGACGAGAGGATAATAAAGGTACATATACACACAGATAAGCCCGGCAGAATACTGGAAGAAGGGCTGAAACTGGGAGAACTGTCCCGAATAAAGATAGAAAACATGAAGGAACAGCACCGCTCAACCATAGAAAAGGAAATAGAGCAAAAGGAATTCGGGTTTATAAGCGTGGTGATGGGGGAAGGGTTTATGGACCTTTTTAAGGACCTGGGAGTGGACAGCATAATACAGGGGGGACAAACCATGAACCCCAGTACCCAGGATATAGTAAATGCGATAGAGGGCTTATGGGCAAAAAATATATTCATATTACCCAACAACGGCAATATTATACTGGCGGCCACCCAGGCAGGCGAATTGTCCGACAAAAATGTGTTTGTGGTACCTTCCAAGTCAATGCCCCAGGGCATAGCAGCAATGATTGCATTCAACTCGATGCAAGGCGCACAGTATAATCTGGAAGACATGAAAGAGGCCATAGGAAATGTAAAAACCGGGCAGGTTACTTACGCAGTCAGGGATTCGGTCTTTGACGATATTGAGATGCATGAGGGGGATATTATAGGCATAGCCGAGGGACGCATCCAGACCAAGGGAGAGGACGTGGATGAAGTTGCCCTCGAATTAGTTTCATCCCTTGCGGAGGATGGAAACGATGTAATTACTGTATTCTATGGCGAGCAAGTGACAGAAGAGCAGGCGAAGGCTTTAGCCGACAGGCTAAAGAGTGAAATGCCGGACTGCGAAATAGAGGTGCATTACGGGGGACAGCCGGTGTACTATTACGTGATTTCAGTAGAATAGGAAAAGCCCCTGACGAGGTGAGAGTATGTATATTCTGGAGCAGCCTGTTTCCGTTCTTAAGGGTGTCGGTCCCAAAAAACAGGAATACCTGCGGTCTATAGGAATAGAGACCCTAAGGGACCTGCTGTATTGTTTTCCAAGGGAATACGAAGACAGAATCTATAGTTTTACCATGGCGGAGCTGCCTCACGGCCACAGGGCGGGTACCAGGGCATTTGTATCTGGCAGTCCGCGGACAAAACGAATAAGGAAGGGCTTTACGCTGACCCGGGTGCCGTTAACCGACGGTACAGCCCGGGGTTTTGCCGTATGGTTCAATAATCCCTATACCGCAAGGCAGCTCAAGGTTAACGGAGAGTATTATTTCTTCGGCCGAGTGGAAAGGCGCATGGGGAGCCTTCAGATACAAAATCCCCAGGCAATTGAGGTTTGTGACGGCGTGAAGGGATACAGGGGAAGCATAGCCCCAATTTATTCAAAACGCGGGAAGCTAAGGCCCGGTGACTTTGAAAGAATGATAAAGGGGGCATTAACCGTTGCGGCCGGAAGGCTGGAGGATATATTGCCCGACGACTTCAGGAGGGAATACGGCCTGAAGGATATTGAATTCTGCCTGAAAAACATACATTTTCCCGCCAATATAAAGAGCTTGGAAAAAGCCAGGTACCGCTTGGTTTTTGAAGAGCTTTTCCTTTTGCAGTTCGGACTTTTGCTTATGAAAAAGGAACTGAGGGATAAGGGCGAGGGCATAGTCTTTGAGCAAGTCCCCGGCGAAACTGGGTTTATCTATTCTTTGCCCTTTAGTCTCACCGGTGCCCAAGAAAGGGTATGGGCCGAGATTAAGGAGGATATGGAAAGCGATAGGATTATGAACAGGCTGCTACAGGGTGACGTGGGCTCCGGTAAAACCGTTGTTGCGGCGTTGGCCCTTTTAAAGGCCGCGCAAAATGGTTACCAGGGTGCTTTGATGGTGCCCACCGAGATACTGGCCGAGCAGCATTTTCTGACCTTGACAGGTATTCTGTCGGATTTTAGCCTTCATATTGAGCTTTTGACCGGCAGTTGCTCTGCCGGTCAGAGGAAAGAGATTTATAACGGAATCGCCGGCGGCGATATAGACATTATTATTGGCACCCATTCGCTTATACAGGAAGGGGTGGAATTTAAACGCCTGGGACTTGTTATAACCGACGAGCAGCACCGGTTCGGGGTACGCCAGCGGTCCGCACTGGTCGCCAAGGGGACAAACCCGGATATTCTGGTTATGACGGCAACGCCAATTCCCAGGTCACTGGCTTTGATACTCTACGGCGACATGGACCTGTCCATTATAGACGAGATGCCGCCGGGGCGAAAAAGGGTGGAGACCTACGTAATAGGCGAAAAGGTAAGAGATAGGGCCTACGGTTTTTTGGAAAAACAGCTGAAAGAGGGTCGGCAGGCCTATGTGGTGTGTCCCCTTATTGAGGACACAGAGCTTGTGGATGCAAGGTCTGCTATCTGCGTTTATGAGGAGCTGACAGAAAAATTATCCGGGAAATACAAACTGGAGCTTTTGCATGGCAAGGTAGGCGGACAGACAAAGGAAGAGATAATGAGGGACTTCAGGGACGGACGTACCCACATGCTTGTGTCAACCACTGTTATTGAGGTGGGGGTAAACGTCCCTAATGCAAACATAATGGTGATAGAAAACGCCGAGAGGTTTGGCCTTGCCCAGCTGCACCAGCTTCGGGGGCGGGTGGGAAGGGGCGAAAGCCAGTCCTATTGTATACTGATAAACGGCAGCGGAAGCAGGACCGCCCACAGTAGGATGAAGGTACTGGCAGAATCCAACGACGGGTTTTTAATATCCGAAAAGGACCTACAGCTAAGAGGTCCCGGCGATTTCTTCGGAACAAGGCAGCACGGACTGCCCGGGTTTAGCATAGCAAGTCTGCCGCAGGATATTGAAACGTTAAAACACGTTCAGTCCGCCGCTCTTCAATTATTAGAGGACCCGCACTTTTTAAGAGATGCAAAATGGGAAGGTTTGATACATAGTATAAAAAGCTTTTTTGATGAAACACGTCTTCCCGCCGGCGTTATATAATAGAAAAACGAGCAATTATTACTAGTTTAAAATATACCTACCTGCACACAATAATTTTAGAATATGTGACAGGAGGTGAATCTTTTTGGATGGTTTGACAGGAAGGATGGGCACAGGCGGAGGCACTACCGGAGGTAATACCGGCACAAACCGAACTCTTCATCCCGAAGCCAGGCAAGCCCTTGACAGAATGAAATTCGAAGTGGCCTCCCAGATAGGAGTTAATCTTAAGGATGGATACAACGGTGACCTGACTGCAAGGGACGCAGGGTCTATAGGCGGGTTTATGGTTAAGAGGATGATAGAACAGGTAGAAAGGCAAATGAGTGGTAAATAGGGCTATACTTATGGGGAACGGCGAAGGCCGTTCCTTAATAAATGCAAAGCGGACAATTTAAGGTCATATTAAGCATAATTGGCAGAGCTAAAGAAATAATTGCTAGTTTAAAATAAATACCAGTGGTTAAATTAATACTACAAAGGCGAACAGGAGGTGATACACAAGTGGCAAGGAACAATAATCGAAAAGTAGTACCTGAAGCAAGGGCCGCTCTTGACCAGATGAAGTATGAAGTAGCAGGTCAGGTGGGTGTTAACCTGAAGAAGGGTTATAATGGCGACCTTACCTCCAAGGAAGCAGGTTATGTTGGAGGATATATGGTAAAAAGAATGATTGAACAGGCAGAAAGACAAATGGCTGGCAAGTAGTTCTTTTAAATATAAAAAAGGAAGGACCTTAGGGTTCTTCCTTTTTTATCCGATAAGTATATATACAACGCATCAATATTATTACATTCCTTTGTCTGTCGTTCTGAAGAAGCGAAGCCCG
>JAQUCT010000002.1:0-133479 GCA_028686075.1 Bacillota bacterium | reverse complement strand
TCGCTCAGGATGACAAAAAGGTCGCTCAGGATGACATGTTAGAAGATACAAAGTCTTAAGCACGTTAATATATTAATGCTAAAAAAGATTGGTACCGGTGAGCCAATGTACCGGTACCGGAGAGGAAAAATCGAAGGAAGAGTTCTAGGGGAAGTTTCTATTTGCATTATACTTATAGATTTACCCCGTCGGCTGCCTATTATACTGAAACGTTTTGTTTATGAATGGGTGTTATGCTAAAATATTATAGTGTGGAGGGATTAAGTTGAGAATAGTAGCGGGCAGTGCCGGGGGAAGAAGGCTGGTATCGCCTAAGGACAACAGGATAAGACCAACCGCCGACAAGGTTAAGGAAGCGGTTTTTAGTATTATTGGGCCCAATATATATGACTCCATCGTACTGGACCTGTTTGCGGGTACGGGTAGTCTCGGTCTTGAAGCCCTAAGCAGAGGTGCGGAATTTGTTACCTTTGTGGAAAAAAGTCCAAATTCCTTGAGGATACTCAAAGAAAATATCAAACTAACCGGTTTTGTGAACCGGAGCGAGGTGCTGTATACAGATGCGTTAAAGGCTCTGGAAGGCTTTGAAAGGGCAGACAGGGTCTTTGACCTGATTTTTATCGATCCGCCCTATAGGGATAATTTTTACGAAAAAACTCTTTTTTCAATCGAAAAATGTGGTATTATAAGAAACGGAGGGTTGGTAATAGTAGAGTATCCCGATTCGGTTAAGTTGGACCGCGGGTTTTGCCGGCTTGTACCGGTAAAGAATAAAATATACGGTAGCACTGCAATAAGCATATTTACCAGGGGGGATGACCATGAAGACGGCAGTATATCCGGGAAGTTTTGATCCAATTACCTATGGACACATTGATATAATAGACAGGGGCTCACGGCTTTTCGACAACGTAATAGTGGCCGTTTTAAACAACCCGTCAAAGGCTCCTTTGTTCAACACCGAAGAAAGGCTGGATATGATACGGAAAGCCACTGCAGAACTGAGAAACGTGGAGGTGGACAGCTTTTCAGGTCTTCTTATTGATTATGTGGACCAAAGGGGTGCCAATACCGTTCTTAAGGGATTAAGGGCGGTTTCGGATTTTGAGTACGAACTTCAGATGGCTTTAATGAACAGGAAGCTCAACAGGAACGTTGAAACGGTGTTTATGATGACAAGCAGCAGGTATTCCTTTTTAAGCTCCAGCCTGGTAAAGGAAGTGGCCAGGCTAGGTGGATGCGTGAAGGAATTGGTGCCCGATTACGTGTTCGAAAGGCTTCTTGAAAAGAATAAATAGGTCTCCATGTTGAGGGAGGGAAAAGGGTATGGATATCGGTGAATTGCTGGGTAAGTTGGAGGAGTTAGTAGAAGAGGGCCTGGCTGTGCCCTTCTCGGACAAAGTTCTGGTGGACAGAGAAAAGATACTGGGAATAATTGATTCTATAAGAGATATTTTGCCCGAGGAGATTAAACAGGCCAATTGGATTAAGGAGGAAAGGAACAGGATACTGATAGAGGCTCAGAAAGAATCGGAGGTTATGATAAAGGAGACAGAAGAGCATATCAAGTCCATGGTGGAGGAGAGCGAAGTCACCCGCAGAGCCTATATGCAGGGCGAAGAGATAATAGAGGGCGCAAAGAAAAATGCCCGTGAAATAAGGGTGGGCACAAAGGAATACGCTGACAACCTGCTGGCCGGGCTGGAAAAGCAGCTTCAGGAGTATATCGAGCTTATTGAGAAGAACCGGGAAGAGATAAAGAATCTAAGAAGCTGACTTTTTATTTTTTCTTTATATAAAAGCCGGTTACCAGCCGAAAAAAGATGCATAAAAGCGGTATTGCGGCCATGGATACCGATAGAACCGAAAAAACTCCCGTGGAGACAGCAAGCCCCCGCAGGAAAGAGTAAGAGGAAAGCATTCCAGGTGCTACAAGGAATACATCCTCGTGTCTTCCGGACAGGAATACCCTGCAGATTATATAGGATATGGCGCAGCACAGCATTCCGTGAAACAGCTTTGAAAGCATATACATGAAGGGGCTTAAATCGGTCCTGCTTATAAAGCTTACCGCCTGCGCGTGTATGGAAAATCCACTCCATCCTATTATAAGGCTAGCTGCGGAGACTACATAAATAAAGGGAAGGGCTTCCACCTTGGAGATAAGCCGGCTGCCTATGGTTATTTCCAGCATACCGCTTAAAACAGGCCGTACAAGGGTTTGGGGTAGGGAAGTTTTGCTCAGCAGTTTTTCGACGGGTCCTGCAAGGAATTGCAGAACCCCCGTTATAGAAAACAGTTGGATGACCACCGAAAACATAATAATGAAACCGCCCACTATAAGAAGAGTGTTTATGCTTTCTCTGACCGCATCCCCCCATAATACACCGAAGGGCCTGCCGTCCTGCCTTCTTTTTTTGAGCATTGAGTTTACCGCGCCTCTGATACTCAAGGTGCCCGGAGAACGGACATTTTTTTTGCGTCCGCTTTCAAAGAGTAAACCGGTGATAATTCCGAGTATAATGGCGGACAGGTAATGGGAAACCGCGATAATGGTTCCTGCCAGCCGGCTGCCGAACATTCCTATTGCAACTGCGCCAATCATAAAAAGTGGCCCGGAGGTGCTGCAAAATGTAAGCATACGCTGGCCTTCGGCCCGGGTACACATTCCTTTTTCCCGCAGGCTGCACGTAAGCTTCACCCCAACGGGATAGCCAGAAGCTATGCTCATTACGTATACAAAGGCTGAATGGCCCGGAGTTTTAAACAGCGGGCGCATGACCGGTTCCAGCATCGTGCCGATGAAATCAATGACACCAAGGCCAATAAGGAGTTCGGCACCTATAAAAAAGGGAAGCAGTGCGGGAAGCACTACATTGATCCATGTATTCACCCCGTCAACGGCTGCCCGGTAGCACTCCTCCGGATAGTAAACAAGGCTCAATACAAACAGGGATACGGTTAGCGCGGATATATAGACGAATAGTTCATTTTTTTTTATTTTTATAAGGGTCACACCGTTTAACTTTATATAATAATAGGTAATAACAATAAAAAGGGATATAAGGACAACATGGAGTAAACGTATATTAGACATAGAATATGCTCCTTATTATTTTTTAGCTGCTATTTCAATATATTTATCACTCCTCTTTAATATGAATAACATGGGAGGTAATCTTATGGCACGTAAAAAACTGGGGCTGGCACTAGGGTCAGGAGCCGCCCGCGGGTTTGCCCATTTGGGGGTACTGCAGGCCCTGGAGGAAAGGGGTATTGATGTCGATTATATATCCGGGTGCAGCATAGGAGCGCTGCTCGGGGCACTTTATTGCAGCGGTATGTCGGTTGTGGAGATTATTGACCTGGCGATGGATTTGGAGCCCTGGGACTGGATAGATATCTCGGTACCCAAAAAAGGCCTTGTACAGGGTCGCAAGCTGGAGCAGCTAATAAAAAGATATACCGGCGGTAAAAGGTTCGACCAGCTAAAAAAGCCGCTGACGGTGGTGGCCACCGACCTGTGTACCGGCGAAAGGGTGATTTTTGATTCGGGCCCCGTCTATAAGGCAGTTAGGGCTAGCGTTGCCATTCCGGGAATAATAGCACCCCTTGAACTGGACGGGCGCATCCTTGCCGATGGTGGGTTGGTAGACCCGGTACCCGTTAACTTGGTTAAGAACATGGGAGCAGAATATACCGTGGGTGTAAACTTAGGTTCCTGGATAGAGGACAAGAAGATGGGAAACATTTACGATATAATAATTCAGAGTATTGATATTCTACAGAACGAAATATTGATGCTTAAGGGAATAGACGCTGACCTTATTATAAGTCCCTATCTAAAGGATATTAACCCGGTAACCTTCAACCAGGTGGAGGAGTGCATCCACTCCGGCAGGAAGGCGGCCCTGGAAGTGATGGAACAGCTCAGAGCCGGATTGGTTCCCGCAGAAAAAAAGGGCTGGTTACAAAGTCTTGGCCGGCGAAGGAATACTTGCCGTTAGTATACACCGTTACATACAGGTCTGTGGCCCGGGCTTCGATTTGCAAAATCTCAAACAATGCAGAATCCCCGGGGAAACCGTGGCGGGCTGTTTTAGTTATTATGGGTATTCTTGATTTGGAGCCGGCTTCCTTCAGCACCTCGGCTCCCTTTATGTTTAGTGCTAGAACCCTTGCGTAGCAAGGGCTGTTTTGCTCTTTAAGGCATTTGGTAAACTCTTTTTTTATGTCAAGCAGTATATAGGTCAGAATTCTTCTAAGGCGGGTGTGGGTGTATCGTTTTGTTTTAATCCGGTCCAGCATACCGGTAATTGTTACTTCCTTTCCTGCTACGCTTTGGATCCTGTTTTCAAGCCCTTCCGCCACCTCGGGGTATTGTGCAAGGGCCTCACGCTCCTGCCTTCTTATAAGTGTAATGACAGGAAGGCTGAACCTATCATGGCTTATAGGGCCTCTGCCCAGGGACAGTTCCCTTTCCAGTATTCCAAAGCTGGTGATAGGAAGCACCTTTGCGATTCTTCCGGTCACCGCGTTTCTTTTTATTAGATCGTTCCGTACTGCTGTTGCGCTGGCTATTCCCGAACAAAAGGACCGGGAATGATAACCGGAGGCATACCGCCTGATGGTATAGGGTACAATATCGCTTTTAAGCCGTTCTAAGGCTTTAAGGTACTCTATTGCCAGTATGTTATTGGGTGAATAGAGGGTATGGCGCAGGCTGGTCGAGGGAGAACCCAAAAACCTCTCCAGAGCCGACGCCCTGGCGGAGGGGAAACTTTGACCCCGGGCAAGGAAGTCCCTAAGCAGTGCTCTGTAACCCTCCGGCTCTTCGGCCAGTATACCGGCAATCTGTCCAAGGCCTTGGAGGTCTCCGGATTCGCTGCCGAAACAGAGAAAGTCCACTACTCCAATACCGTCTAGTATATTCAGGGCACCCTGTGCAAAGCCCTCGGCACTGTGGCAGGCGTAAACCGCCGGCAGCTCCAGCACAAGGTCCACTCCGGCCCTTACCGCCATCTCGGCTCTGGCCCATTTGTTAACTACCGAGGGTTCGCCCCTTTGAACAAAGCTTCCGCTCATAACGGCCACTGTATGGGTCGCGCCGGTTATTCTGACGGATTCTTCAAGGTGATATAAGTGCCCGTTGTGGAAAGGATTGTATTCGGCAACTATTCCCAGCACTTTCATATTTATTCATCTCCCTTACGCCACCCTATAGCAACCGGCAGGATATTCTACTATTCACTAATACCATTATACATATTTTTTTGGGCTTTTTGGCAGGATATTTATGAAATATGAAGAAATTTATATAGTATTAACCATTGAACTAATAGGGAGGAGAAAAAATGAAGGTCTTGGTAGTAAACTGCGGCAGTTCTTCTGTAAAGTATCAACTGCTGAACATGGAAGATGAAAGTGTAATGGCCCGCGGGCTGGTGGAGAGAATAGGTATCGAAGGGTCTAGGCTGAAGCACCAGGCCTCCGGGAAAGACGAAGTTGTAATAGAAAAGGTAATGCCCGACCATAAAGCCGCACTTAAAGTAATAACCGATGTCCTGATAGATGAAAAAGACGGAGTAATAAAGGATACAAGCGAGATCTCGGCCGTAGGGCACAGGGTAGTACACGGCGGCGAGAAGTTCTCGGGTTCTGTGAAGATTACTGAGGAAGTAATGGATACGCTGAGGGAGTGCGCGGACCTTGCACCGCTACATAATCCGCCGAACATAATGGGTGTAGAAGCCTGTCGACAGCTTATGCCTGGGATACCGATGGCGGGTACTTTTGATACGGCTTTCCATCATACCATACCGGATTATGCATATATTTATCCGATTCCGTACGAATACTATGATAAGTACGGTGTGAGGAAATACGGTTTCCACGGTACCTCGCACAAATACGTGTCTGAAAGGGCTGCACAAGTATTGGGTAAGCCATTGGAAAGTCTTAAGATAATAACCTGTCACTTAGGTAACGGTGCCAGTATAACGGCGGTAGACGGCGGAGTGTCGGTAGAAACCAGTATGGGATTTACACCGCTGGAGGGGCTTGCCATGGGAACCCGCTGTGGCAGTATAGACCCGGCAATAATAGCCTTTTTGATGGAGAAGGAGCAGATGACCATAGACGAGGTCAACAACGTACTCAATAAACGCTCCGGCGTTAAGGGCATATCCGGCGTAAGCAGTGATTTCAGGGATTTGGAGCAGGCTGCCGGAAAGGGCGATAAAAGGGCTGCTCTGGCCATAGATGTATTTGCATATAAGGTTAAGAAATTCATTGGGTCCTACTCGGCGGTTATGAACGGTGTGGATGTCATAGTATTCACAGCGGGCCTTGGTGAAAACTCAATTTCCATGAGGGAAAAGATATGCAGCGGTTTGGGATACCTCGGTCTGGAACTGGATCCCGAGGCCAATAATGTAAGGGGCAAAGAGGCTGTTATAAGTAAGCCCGACTGCAAGGTTAAGGCGGTGGTTATTCCCACCAATGAGGAACTCATGATAGCCAGAGATACTATGGGAATAATAGGATAGCGGCAATCTTGACAAACATACGGCCGCTTTGTATAATAAACTTTGTTGACTATGGAGTGTGCTGGTAATGATAGTATACGTTAACAGGCTTAAAAGTGATGTTAGTGGCCGTGTGCCCTTTGGTCTTACCGAAGACATAAAAGAAATCGACCTCGGAGGGGAAAGGGTGGACTTTAGCGGCCCCGTAAAGATTACAGGTAGTGTGGAATGGGACGGCGTTTCGTTTCTTGTTACCGGAGAAGTACAAACGGAGGTTATACTTGAATGCTCAAGGTGCCTACGCACCGTAAGGTATCCACTCCGTACCGCTTTTAAACAAAAATACAGTGAGACCGGGGATGGGGAGGATGTACTGTCCGCCAGGGGAGATAGAATAGACCTCAATATCCCGGTCAGAGAGAGCATCCTGCTGGAACTCCCTGTAAAGGTACTGTGTAGAGAGGAATGCAAGGGCCTTTGTCCTCTATGCGGTGCCGACAGGAATGAAGGGGAGTGCGACTGCAGCAACGAGGAGATCGACCCGAGGATGCAGCGGCTTAAAGAATTGTTGGAAGAGTAGCAGGCGCAAGGAGGTGTTATTATGGCGGTACCAAACAGGAAGATATCCAAGTCGAGAAGGAATAAAAGGCTGGCTCAGTGGAAGCTTAAAAGGCCCGCCCTTGCCGAGTGCCCGCAGTGTCATGAACTTATGATGCCCCACAGGATATGCAAGTCCTGCGGCTATTACAAGGGCAAGGAAGCCCTCAAGGTTGAATAGAGAAGGCAATAAAAATAGTAATGGGTAAACCGTTACTATTTTTATTGCACAGCTTTAAGGGTGTGCTGCCTGGTTGGAAAAGAAGAAAAAGTAAAGGCCCGCGGTTTTTCACCAACCGCAGGCCTTTGTGAGGGTTTTTAATGAATAGACCGATATAGCTTTTTTATGCCGTTGCCTTTCTTTTTACCCGGGCTGTCTGCAGGAACCATACTCCCGTTAGAACAACTGCGCCGAGCAAATCTGTTGTAATACCCGGGACTATAAGCGTAACACCGGCTGCGAAGAACAATACCCTCTCATACCACTTGTCGTTGGTTACAAAATAGCCGGTGGTTGATGCTCCGATACATATCATGCCTATTATGGCGGTTATAACTGCAAGCAGTACACTGAAGACAAAGACCATGGTGGATGCGCCCTCCGGTCTCACTAGAACTAGGATGGGAGACAGTGCAAAAATGTATGGAACAAGGTATGCCGCAAAGCCCAGCTTGAAGGCTTCAAAGCCCGTCTTTAGAGGATCCGACTGGGCAATACCCGAACCGGCAAAAGCGGCCAGGGCCACCGGAGGGGTAATATCCGCCACAATTCCGAAATAGAATACAAACAGGTGGGCAGCTATCTGGGGTACGCCAAGGGCCATCAAGGCAGGAGCCGAGACCGTTGCCTGGATTATGTAGTTGGCCGTTGTCGGTACTCCCATACCCAGTATTATTGATCCAAACATGGTAAATAGCATTGTTAGGTAAATGTTGCCCCCTGCAAGCTTTACAAGGCCTCCTGACATTTTCATGCCAAGGCCGGTTAAAGTAATAATACCTACAATTATACCCGCCGTGGCGCAAGCCACCACTACCGGGAGGGCTGACCTTGCCCCTTCCTCAAGGGCCTTAATTATATTCTTTATGGACATGCGGGTCTCCTTCAAAATGGAAGATGCGACGATGCACAGTATTATTGCGATGAAGGCTGCCATCATAGGCGTGTAGCCCTTAACCAGCAGTACAATAATCCCGGCAATGGGTGTGGCAAGGAACCATTTTTTTAACAAAAGGCTTTTCCAGTCGGGCAGTTTTTCCTTGGGTATACCCAAAAGACCCGCCTTTTTTGCCTCAAGATGTACTGTAATGAATATCCCGGTAAAATAAAGTATTGCCGGTATTGCCGCCGAAAGGGCAATCCTTCCGTATGAAATGTTCAAGAATTCTACCATAATAAAGGCTGCGGCACCCATAATGGGAGGCATCAGCTGTCCGCCGGTGGAGGCGGCCGCTTCTACTGCACCGGCAAACTCTTTACGGTAGCCAATACTCTTCATAAGGGGAATGGTTACCGAGCCAGTACCCACCGTGTTGGCAACCGAGCTGCCGGAAACGGTGCCCTGGGCTGCGCTGGCTATTACTGCAGCCTTGGCCGGTCCGCCGATAGCTCCGCCGGTTAAGCCCACCGCTATATCCGTCAGCCAGTCTCCAATACCGGTTTTCCTCAAAAAGGTTGCAAATAGCATAAACAAAAATATAAAGGTTGAGGATACCTGAATGGGTATTCCCAAGATGCCTTCGGTACCCAACCACTGGAAAACAGCAATCCTTTTTACTGTAAGGCCTGGATGGGCCATGAAGGACGGGAAATAATTTCCAAAATATGCGTACAGCAGAAAGAATGTTGCCAAGGAGATAATAACCGGCCCCGCCATTCTTCTGGTAGCTTCAATAATCAATAATACAGCAATAACTGAAATTATCATATCATTGGTGTTGTATACTCCTGCCCGCCAGACAAGTTCTTTGTAATAAATTACGTGATAGGCCGCGGCAGCAAAACCAAGGAGGGCCAGCATATAATCATACCATGGAACCCTATTGCTTTTGCTTCCCCTTCTGGCCGGATAGAGAATAAAAATTATTATAAGGGCCACGCCTACGTGGGGAGCCCTCTGAAGAGTGGAAGGGAAAACCCCGAAGGCCGCCGTATACAGCTGGGCCAGGGACCAGGCAACCGCCAACAGGAAAACGAACTTGGCCACCGGTCCTTCAAGTCTTCGGAAGGCATATTCCCGGTCGTATTTGGCCAGAATCTCCTCGGATTTTTCTTCGTCCAGCTTAATCTCATCTAGCTTGATGCTGTCATCGTTCTGACTTTCTGCCATATTTCTACCTCCTCAATTAAGAATTGGCTAAAGGTTTTTTTGGTAAGGCCAATATGCACATACCCGCCCGGGCGGTACACATCCTTTAAGGGAGTGGATCGTCCGTTGTAAATAAGGGTATGGTCTGCTATAACGGCACCTATGGTTACCGGAACCCTGTCAAAAACTCTTTTGTAGCCTAGTACATTAAATTTACCGTCTTCAATCACCCAGTATTGGTCAAACTCGGGGTGCGCCGGCAGATTTGGTCCGAATTCATCAAAGGTCATCTTTACTATCGGAATGCTGCCGGGGGCTTCCAACCGGTAGGTTTCAATAACCGGTTGCAGTGTAACCGAATGTATCCAGCGTACATCAAAAAGGTCTCCTGCTTTCGCCCGCTGCTGGAAAACAAGGGCCTCTGTCCCGTCTACCCTTACTTCCAGAACAAGGGTGGGCAGCAGGGAAAGGTAAAGAAGTATTCCGATAAATAAAAGTGAGATAATAATTTTTTTCATTAATGAAGGCCGGGGACTGTAAAGCCGCCCCGGCCTTCCCCCCCTTGTTGATTAGTCTATGGGTTTTATCATATCCGGGATATCCAGACCTATTTCTGTAAAGTATTTGTAGGCACCCGGATGTAGCGGTGTTGTAATACCGTCTATCATCACCTGCTTGTTGCCTGCAGCAATTTCATCTGCCAGCCACTGGGCAGCCCCATGAGCTGCTGCGGTATGAGCGGTCTGCTCAAACCACACCTTGGTGATATCGTATACTGCGTCTTCTGACATCTCGGGAGCAACGTACAGAGCCGCCACGCAGTTGATGGTAAGTTTGTCTTCTTCATTGCCGTAGGTGCCGGCCGGTATCACATACTGGCTGAAGAAGGGATACTTGGCTTTTACCTTCTTGTACAGGTCATCGCCTATTTCAATCACTTCTATGTCACGGGCGGTCATAATATCCTGTATCGCAGCGGCAGGAACGGCAAGTACGTTAAAGGCCGCATCCAGGTGGCCGTCCTTCATCTTGCTGGCGGCATCTCCAAACCCGTCAAAGGCGGCCTTTACATCATCGAAGGTCAAACCCGCCTCGTTGAATACCGTCTCGCTCATTACAACGGTACCGCTTCCAACAGGGCCCACCGCCACCCTTTTACCCTTTAAGCCCTCAATGGATGTTATGCCGCTTTCTTTCAAAGCTACCCCCTGATATACCTCCGGGTAAATGACTCCAATAGCTCTGAAGTTCTGCTGCTCGGCAGGGAAGGCGCCCTGTCCTTTCCATGCGTCATCGGCTATGTTGTTCATGGCCATTCCAAGTTCACATTCACCGGCATGGACACGGTTGATACTTTCCACCGACGCTCCTCCGGGCTGACTTGTTACCTGTACGTTGTCTAGAAATTCGTTCCAGGTGTTGGCCATGGCTCCCCCAAGGGCGAAATAGGTACCGCCGGTGGAACCGGTGATTATATTAACCTGTATTTTCTGGGCCGGGGCCGCTGCTTCCTCCGGTGCTTCCCCTTCTGTCTCTTCCTGCTGTCCGGTATCTCCTGGCGTACTGCACCCAACCAGCATGGTGCTAAATACAAACAGGAGAACCAATAATAAAGCTAGTTTTTTTCTCATGGATATACCCCCCTTTAATTTAATATTTTTGGCAATGGACTCTCACCAAAAATAATTAGGTTTTAATACATATCGCTGAGCATATATTTGAGATTTGGCAGCCGCGGTTTTATTCGTATTGGATATCGGCGTCCTTGTTGGGATATTCGATTATCTGTCCTTCCCAGGTCCTTATGGTGATGGTGTCCCTACCGTGGGAAATTACGTACTCGGGTAGCATGGGTGTTTTACCCCTTCCCTCGGGTGCGTTTATTATGAATGTCGGAATTGCAAGACCTGATGTGTAGCCCCTTAGGTGTTCCATAATCTCAATGCCTATATCCACGCTGGTACGGAAATGGAGGGTTCCCACAACGCCCTTGGCATGGAATATATAATAGGGCCGTACCCTTATCCTTAGGAGTTCCTGGCAGAGTTTCTTCATTACAAAGGGGTGATCATTCACTCCCCTAAGCAGTACTGCCTGGTTCCCCAAGGGTATTCCTGCATTGGCCAGCATTTCGCAGGCTTTTTTGGAGTCTTCCGAAACTTCCATCGGGTTGTTAAATTGTAGGTTGATAAACAAAGGATGATGTTTCTTAAGCATTTCACACAGCTCCGGAGTTACTCTCTGGGGTAGTGTAACCGGCATTCGTGTGCCTATACGTTTGAACTCAAGATGTGGGATACTGTCAAGCTCTCCGAGGAGCCAGTCAAGCATCTCATTGGACAATGTGAAGGGGTCGCCGCCGGTTACCAGTACATCCCTTATTTCCGGGGTGTTTCTGATGTAGTCAACGGCCTGCTGCATATTTTCTTTAGGCTGTGGTTTGTCCAATTCCCCTATATTTCTTCTTCTCTGACAGTGACGGCAGTACATTCCGCACTGGTTGGTAACGTTAATTATCAATCTGTCGGGATACCGGCGTGTAATACAGGGGGCGGGGTTGGTAAACTCTTCCGCCATCGGGTCGGGGCTTCCGATACCCTCCTTCAGCTCAAGACCTGTGGGAATGGACTGCAGGTATATAGCGTTCTTGTAATGGTCCCCTTCCGGCTCAATGAGAGACAGAAAATAGGGAGAAATAGCCCATCTAAATTTCGACGCCACCGCGTCAATATCCTTCTTTTGTTTTGGCGTTAGTGTAATAAATTTTGCGAGGGTTTCCGAATCGGTTATCCTGTTATCTATCTGCCATTGCCAGTCGTTCCAGTCGGCGTCGGAGGCACCCAGGGCCTCTTTTATCTTTGCCTGCCTGGCTTTAACGGCCTCTTTTTGTTCCAAACCGGTTGGAATCTTCATTTTAGCATCAAGATAGGGATCTATACGGCTTTTTAAAACACCCGCCCTCTCAAGGGAAATTTGTCTGGAACTCTTATTTGATGCACTCATTCTTTGACCTCCCAATGAAAAAATTCTAAACTTTTGCATACAGATACGTACGTTTATATTTTAAGTCCACCCCCTATTAGGTTTTGCTGATCAGCTACAAGACTAAACAAAGCAATATTCGTGCCAAGCCGTTTCGGGATATTACAGGGCGAACATACACCAAAACTAATGCAAAATGGTGGAAAAGGAAAAGCCCTTGGGGTATATAGGTTGGAAATGGGTTTGTAACAGTAGCCAATTAGAACCTAAACTGCGGTTGACGTGTATGCCCTGGGAGAAAAAAGGGATTGGGGAATGCCCGTAAAACCATAAAGGGTTTTTGTTGACTGCGGGACAGCATACTTAAAGCAAGCATAGTGGTTATAAGGCGGTTTTAGGTTCTTTACTAAAAACCATTTTAAACCACAATATTTATGGTACAATGTATAAAACCAGATGTAATATCAGGGGGTGTGATGATGTCTAATATAATAGCTAAAGGTTTGTCCATAATTACCCGGTCGGAGAAACATAAAGAGAACGTAATTAACCAACTGACTAATCTGTTGGGGCCTGAAATACTCATCAGCGGTTATTCCATTCTGGAAGGAATAAACGAAAAGATAAACGATACGCTGGTGCTTATAAGCCATGAATATCTTAAGGAGACGGCTCTTAAATATATTGCTCCCGGGGCGGAGGTGCTGGTGGCCAGAAGGTCCCTAAATCATTCAAAACTGGAGGACGTGCTGCGTATACCCCAGGGGGAGGACGTGTTGTTTGTAGACGTCAACAAGTATCTGGCGGAAAACTCTATCTCCCTGTTGGAGGGGCTGGGCATAAACCACATAAGGATGTATCCCTATTATCCCGGACAGAGGTACTCGCAGCATGCCGATTATGCGATAACGACCGGAGAGACCAACATGATACCCGATTATATCCGGGAGGTTATTGACCTTGGCTACAGCAAAATAGACCTTACAACTATCACGGAGATAATGATGAGGCTTAATATAATGGATGAAAGGACAAATCTGTTGTCCGCCAGATTTCTGCAGGACTTTGTCTACTCCGCCAAAAAGGTTGTAAAGGCACTGGAGATCAACGACAATATAACGAAACAGCTAAACACCATACTAAACGTAATAAACGACGGTATAGTAGGCATTGACAGTAGCGGCAAAATAATGTTCAGCAACGAGAATGCTAACAAACTATTCAATCCAGTTGAAAAGGAAGGCAACGGCAACATTAACCTGGACGATATACTGGACTTTGACGCAAAGTCCCTGCTGGGCAAAAATTTCGGTTTGTACCGTAAGGTCCACGAAATAATGGGCAAAAAAATACTGCTTACAATGATGCCCATTATAGAAGATGATGTCAATAGTGGGGTTATTATAACCTTCAAGGACCTGTCGGAAATAATTGAGATGGAGAACATAGTAAGGACCAACCTTATGAAAAGGGGACACACTGCCAAATACAATTTTTCCAATATTGTAGGGAAAAGCCGTCAGATAACCAAGACGAAGGAGATCGCAGAGAAACTCGCAGGGAGCAATTCAACCCTTCTCCTTATAGGGGAAAGCGGTATAGGCAAGGAGTTGTTCGCTCATGCCATACACAATGCTTCCAACAAGCAGCACGGGCCCTTTGTGGCGGTAAACTTTGCGGCACTACCCGAAAACCTACTGGAGAGTGAACTGTTCGGCTACGAAGAGGGTGCCTTTACCGGAGCAAGAAAGGGAGGGCATACCGGGCTTTTCGAGCAGTCCCATAAAGGGACCATATTCCTGGATGAAATTGGGGACGCCTCCTTGAGGATACAGGCTCGGCTTTTAAGGGTACTCCAGGAAAAAGAAGTGCTTCGTATAGGTGGCACAAAGATTATTCCCATAGACGTAAGGATTATTGCCGCTACCAACAAAAACCTCGACGAGCTTGTAGAAAAAGGAAAATTTAGGGAGGATTTGTTTTACCGGCTTAAGGTACTGCCCATAAGGATTCCCCCCTTGAGTGAGCGCAAAGAGGATATTCCGCTACTTATTGATAAAATTTTGGAAAAGTTCCCCAATGGAAAGGAAATGATAATAAGCGAAGAAACGATGGAGAAATTCATGGAATACGACTGGCCCGGCAATATAAGGGAGCTGGAAAACGTTATTGAGTACCTGTACCATATAGTAGGAGACGGGCCGGTCAGGCTGAAGGACCTGCCCTTTGGCCCGGGAGACGGGCCGCTGCAAAAGGAAAAGATGCTGAAGGACATAGAGGGAGAAATGCCCCTGGAGGAGGTCCTTGTTATACTTTCCGCATTAAAAAGGGCTAAGGATGAGGGCAGGACCCATATGTCCCGCAAGGGGCTAGCACAGATGTGTAAAGAAGCGGAAATGACCGAGCAGATGATAAGGAACCGGCTTGGTATATTGTCCCGGTACGGACTTGTGGTTACTAAAAAGGGACCTAAGGGAACGAGGCTGTCCCTGGATGGTGAGGAATGCATAGGAATAATAGAAAAATATCTTGAAGTTAGTTGATAGACCAGACTGCCCCTGTCAGTTTTGAGACGGGGGTTTATTTTTTTGTTGATTTGTGGAGGGGTATAATATATACTTAATGTTAGTATCAGGTACTAAATCCAAGTCATAATGCAAAACTTCCGGTGGTAACCGGCGGTATGCCAGTTGACCGGTGTTAGAGAGGTGGTTTTATGGCGGGAAAGGGTAAGGAAAAGAAGGAGAGACAAAAAAGCCTTTCCGAGAAGATTGTAAAGGACCCTTTTTTGACCGATGAGGAACTGTGCGAACACTTCGGGGTGAGCGTGCAGACTATAAGGCTTGACAGGCTGGAACTGGGAATACCAGAACTCCGGGAAAGAATAAAAAGTGTGGCGGAGGGTATATACTCGAAAGTAAGAACTATCTCCGGCAAAGAGATTGTCGGAGAACTGTTGGACATTGACCTGGGGAAGAAGGGAATCTCGATACTGGAAACCAATGATTCAATGGCCTTTGAAAAAACCAACATAGTCAGGGGTCAGTTTATATACGCCCAGGCGGAGTCCCTGGCCATAGCGGCGATAGACGCCGACGTTGCCCTCATAGGTGTAGCCAACATAAAATACAAGAAGCCTGTCAGATCGGGACAAAAACTGGTTGCCCAGGCAGAGATTATTAAGCGAAGGGGAAACAAATTCTTTGTATGGGTAAGGATAAAACTGAAGATGCAGGAAGTATTCAGGGGTAAGTTTATCCTAGTAGCTCTAGATGAGTGAGGGAGGAGATGAAAACTTGAGGATTGCTGTTGATGCGATGGGTGGTGACAATGCGCCGCTTGAGGTTGTAAAGGGTTGTATGGGAGCCCTACAAAGGGAAAAAAAGCTGGAACTAATAGTTGTTGGTAAAAAGGAAAGCATAAGGGATATCCTTGGGGGGTATGATACTTCGAGAATAACCATACAAAACGCCACCGAAGTTATAGGCGGTGACGAGCCTCCGGTTGAGGCAATCAAAAAGAAAAAGGATTCATCGATGGTGGTGGGTATGCAAAAGGTAAAAGGTGGGCAGGCCGACGCTTTTATTTCGGCGGGCAACACGGGAGCACTGCTGGCGGGTGCACTGCTCAAGATTGGCAGGATTAAAGGCATAGACCGACCGGCCCTGGCTCCGATATTGCCTACCGAAAAAGGAGGGGCAATGCTTATAGACGCGGGAGCCAACGCCGAGTGCAAGCCTAGTAATCTTTTGCAGTTCGGTATGATGGGCTCCGCCTATATGAAGGGCGTTATGGGTATTGAAAACCCCAGAGTTGCCCTCATAAACATTGGTACTGAAGAGGGTAAAGGGAACGTCCTTACCAAGGAGACTTACCGACTGCTTGAAGAATCCGGGCTAAAGTTTATAGGTAATATAGAGGCCAGGGGTATACCGGAGGGAGCGGCCGACGTGCTTGTTTGCGACGGTTTTGTGGGTAACGTGATACTTAAGCTTACCGAAGGCTTGGCGATGTCGTTGTTTGCACAGCTTAAGAAGGAATTCACTCAAAACACCGCCTCAAAGCTTGCGGCCTCTGTGTTAAGGCCCGGTTTACGAAGGTTTAGAGGCAGGCTGGACTATAATCAGTACGGGGGAGCACCGCTTCTAGGGATAGCGGGGGGCTGCATTAAGGCTCACGGCAGTTCTGATGCTTTGGCGATAGAGAATGCCATAATGCAAGCAGTAAGGTTTATTGACAATAAAGTGGAGCAGAGTATAACCGAACACATAAAAGTCGGAGGAAAATAATGAGTAGAACTGTCAAGTCCGTTGGCATAATAGGAACGGGCAGATACCTGCCCGAAAGAGTACTAACAAACTATGACCTGGAAAGAATTGTGGATACAAGCGACGAGTGGATAAGAACCCGAACCGGCATCTCGGAGCGCAGAATAAGCGATGCGGATACCGCGACTTCCGACCTGGCCACCGCAGCCGCCTTGAAGGCAATGAAGAACGCCGGGGTTACTGCCGGTGAGATTGATGCAATAATTGTGGCAACGGCAACGCCGGACATGGCTTTTCCGTCCACTGCCTGTATAGTACAGTCCAATCTAGATGCGGAGAAAGCTTTCGCCTTTGACGTACAGGCTGCATGCACCGGCTTTATATACGGCCT
This sequence comes from Bacillota bacterium, assembly GCA_028686075.1. Classification (GTDB taxonomy): domain Bacteria; phylum Bacillota; class Clostridia; order Ch29; family Ch29; genus JAAYEV01. Next base: position 116,405 of record JAQUCT010000002.1, on the reverse strand, counting down.
TTCTATAGGGGAAAAATTTATATCCACCGGAGACGCCAAGACCGTACTGGTGATAGGGTCAGAGACTCTTACGAAGATATGTAACTGGGAGGACAGGAATACCTGCGTTCTGTTCGGCGACGGTGCCGGAGCCGCCATACTTCGGGAGGTAGAATGCGGCGAGGGGATTCTGGCATCCCTATTGGGTGCCGAAGGCTGGAAGGGTAAATTTCTAACGCTGCCCGCCGGGGGCTCCAGGATGCCGGCGAGCATCGAGACGGTAAAAGGCGGCAAACACTTCATACATATGGACGGCGGTGAGGTTTATAAATTCGCGGTGGGTGTAATGCCGGCGGCTACGCTTAAGGTTGTGGAAAAGGCAGGGCTAACGTTGGAGGATATAGACTTTATAGTGCCCCACCAGGCAAACAAAAGGATAGTGGAATCCGCCGCCAAAAGGCTGAAAATAGGCAACGAAAGAATATTCATGAATCTTACTAGATACGGCAACATGTCTTCAGCCTCCATACCGGTGGCACTGGACGAGGCACTTGAGCAGGGACTAATTAAAAAAGGTGACAATGTGGTGCTGGTGGGCTTTGGAGCAGGGCTGACCTGGGGGTCCTGTGTAATAAACTGGAGCAGGTAGCGTTAATATTGGAATGGGAGTGGTGGAAATGATGCATACTAGGGTATGTGAAATATTGGGTATTAAGTATCCTATTCTCCAGGGTGGTATGGCCTGGGTGGCCACCGCCGAATTGGCGGCGGCAGTATCCAGGGCGGGAGGGCTTGGGATAATAGGTGCAGGCAACGCCCCCGGGGAAGTTGTAGAAAAGGAAATAGTAAAGGTTATGGAACTTACCGGCAGACCCTTCGGAGTAAACGTAATGCTGCTGTCTCCCTTTGTGGATCAGGTGATGGAGGTAATAATAAGGCACGGGGTAAAGGTGGTAACCACCGGTGCCGGAAACCCCGGTAAATACATTGACGAATTGAAGGATTCGGGGGCCAAGGTTATCCCGGTTGTTCCAAGCGTAGCCCTTGCAAGACGCATGCAGTCAATGGGTGCCGATGCCCTTATAGCCGAGGGTACCGAGGCGGGGGGGCATGTGGGAGAGGTCACAACCATGTGTCTTATACCGCAGATTGCGGACGCGGTGGACATTCCTGTAATAGCTGCCGGCGGCATAGCCGACGGACGAGGACTGGTGGCGGGCCTTGCGCTGGGCGCTGAGGGTGTTCAGATGGGTACCCGGTTTGTCTGCTCCAAGGAATGCACTGTCCACCAAAGCTACAAGGACGCGCTTTTAAAGGCCGGGGACAGGGATGCGGTTATATCCGGCAGGAGTACCGGCCACCCGGTCAGGTGTCTAAAGAATAAACTTACCCGGGATTTTGAAAAGCTGGAAAGGGCGGGTACCCCGGCGGAGGAACTGGAAAGGCTCGGAGTCGGGAAACTGCGGGAAGCAGTGGTAGAAGGAAACACAAAGACCGGTTCAGTCATGACCGGTCAGATTGCTGGACTTATAAACGATATAAAACCGGTTGATGCAATAATAAAGGGAATTATTTATGAGGCAGTGGATGTGCTAAAAAATACAGGAAAGGTTTTGGGGAGATAGCTATGGGCAAAGTCGCATTTATTTTTCCAGGACAGGGAGCACAATATATAGGTATGGGCAAATACCTTTGCCAAAACTTACCTGAGGCGAAAGAGGTCTTTGACAGTGCGGACCGGGTGCTGGGTTTCGGACTAAAAAGGATAATATTCGAGGGGCCGGAGGAAAGACTGTCCGAGACAGAGATTACCCAGCCGGCCATATTGACGATAAGCACTGCCATACTGAGGCAGCTTAAAAAACACGGTATAAAGCCGGATATGGCGGCGGGTTTAAGCCTAGGCGAGTATTCCGCCCTGGTTGCAGCAGACTCGATGGACTTTGAGGATGCGGTAGCATTGGTACAAAAGAGGGGAAAGTATATGCAAAGTGCCGTTCCGATAAACACAGGCACCATGGCGGCAATAATTGGCCTTGACAAGGAAAGCGTAGAGGAGTGCTGCCGCAGGGCTTCCCACCTGGGGGTGGTGGAGCCGGCCAACTACAATTGCTCTTGCCAGACCGCCATATCGGGAGAAAGGGGGGCGGTGGCGGGGGCGGTAGAAATAGCCAAAGAGATGGGAGCAAGAAGGGCTGTAATACTGCCGGTCAGTGCACCATTCCATTGCAGCCTTTTAAGGCCGGTGGAGGACAAACTGGGGAGAGAACTTGACAAAATGAATATAAGGGGTACCTCTTTCCCGGTGATTGCAAACGTTACCGCTATGGAGGAGACCCGCAGCGAATACATAAAGCAAAACCTTATAAAACAGGTAAGCAGCCCGGTGCTGTGGGAAGAGAGCGTAATAAGGATGCTTTCCCTGGGTGCGGACACATTTGTGGAAATTGGCCCGGGAAAGACGCTGTCGGGCTTTGTTAAGAAGATAGACAAGGGGGCAACAATCATGAACATTGAAAACATGGAAACGCTAGAAATGGCCCTCAAAGTACTGGAGGGGATAAAATGCTTAAGTTAAACGGGAAAATTGCCGTGGTTACCGGCGGTTCACGGGGCATAGGCCGGGTTATTGCCGTAACGCTGGCAGGGCTTGGGGCAAGCGTTGCGGTGAACTACACAAGCAACTCCAAGGCGGCGGAAGAAACGGTGGCACAAATAACCGGGTCCGGAGGAAACGCGGTAACAATTGCCGCAGACGTTACCGACGCAGATAAGGCCAAAGAGCTTATAGAAGCTGCCGGAAAACGGTTTGGTACCGTGGATATACTCGTAAACTGCGCCGGCATAACCAGGGACGGACTGCTATTAAGGATGAAGGATGAGGATTGGGACAAGGTGATTCGAACGAACCTGACAGGGGTATTCAATTGTACCAGGGCTGCATCTCGGGTTATGATTAAACAAAGATGGGGAAGGATAGTGAATATATCGTCGGTGGTGGGAATATACGGCAACGCCGGCCAGGCAAACTATTGTGCCTCAAAGGCGGGAGTTATCGGCTTTACGAAGGCGGTGGCCAAGGAACTGGGAAGCAGAAGTATTACGGTAAATGCCATTGCCCCGGGCTACATTAAGACCGATATGACAATGAAACTATCCGTGGATCAAAGGGAAGAGATGACAAAGAGGGTGGTTCTGGGCAGACCGGGCACACCGGAGGACGTTGCATGGCTTGTTGCTTTCCTTTGCAGCAACCTTGCCTCGTACATTACCGGACAAATAATTGGCGTTGACGGTGGAATTGTTATGTAATATATTTAATATATATTTTATAACAAGACCTTGGAAGGAGGTGACAAGATGATACTTGATAAGGTTAGGGAGATAATAGCAGACCAGTTAGGCGTAGACGAAGAGGATATAGTTAGCGATGCCCGCTTTTTAGAAGATTTGGGGGCGGATTCCCTGGACCTGGTAGAGCTGATAATGGCTTTGGAAGAAGAATTCGATTTGGAGATCCCGGATGAGGACGCAGAAAAAATCAGTACTGTCGGGGATGCTGTAGAATACATAAAAGTAAATAGCTAGGCCGAAGGTCCCGATTGAAATCGGGACTTTCTTGAGTAAACTGCAGACAATAGTAGTCTGTTTGTATAGAACAAAAAACAAAGGATAGGAGGTCACCGGATTGGAGAAAAGAGTAGTGGTTACCGGTTTAGGGGCGGTAACTCCCGTTGGACTGGGCAAGGACAGGCTCTGGTCTGCCCTTGCTGAAGGGGTATCCGGTATAGGTACCATATCGAAGTTTGATGCCGAAGGGTTTGACTGTACAATTGCTGCCGAGGTTAAGGACTTTGTACCCGGCGATTTTATGGATAAAAAGGAAGCAAGGCGTATGGATACCTTTGCCCAGTATGCCGTTGCTGCCGCCAGGATGGCGATGGAGGATGGCTCGGTGAATCTGGACCGGGTGGATAGGGACAGATTGGGAATAATACTGGGTTCGGGGATTGGGGGTATAGAGACTCTGGAAAACCAGTTCAGGGTCATTCTGGAAAAGGGCCCTTCAAGGGTAAGCCCCTTTTTCATACCAATGATGATTTCCAACATGGCTGCGGGTCAAGTGGCTATAGTGTTCGGGGCAAAGGGCCCCAACCAGACCGTTGTTACCGCCTGCGCTTCGGGGACGAACGCCATAGGAGACGCTTTGAGGATTATCCAGCGGGGAGATGCGGATATGATTATTACCGGTGGTACTGAGGCCGCTGTCACACCCATAGCGGTGGCGGGGTTTTGTTCCATGAGGGCCCTGTCAACCAGAAATAATGACCCCAGGGGTGCCAGCAGGCCCTTTGACAAAGATAGGGACGGTTTTGTACTGGGAGAAGGGTCAGGCATACTGATTCTGGAGGAATTGGGGCACGCGATTAAAAGAGGGGCCAGAATTTATGCGGAGGTTGTGGGATACGCAATGACCGCCGACGCCCATCATATAACCGCTCCCGCACCGGGTGGTGCCGGGGCCGCGGCTGCCATGGAAAGAGTCCTGGCCGATGCGGGGATAACGCCGGATGAAATTGACTATATTAACGCCCATGGGACTTCCACCGAGTACAATGACAGGTTTGAGACCGAGGCAATAAAGCAGGTGTTCGGAAAACACGCCAATAAACTGGCGATAAGTTCCACAAAGTCGGTAATAGGACACCTTTTGGGGGCGGCGGGAGGAGTCGAGGCAATTGCGTCGGTGCTGGCAATCCATGAGGGATTTGTCCCGCCCACGATAAACTACCAGACACCGGACCCGGACTGTGACCTTAATTATACGCCCAACAAGGGGGAGAAACGCTCTTTGAATTACGTCATATCCAATTCGCTGGGTTTTGGCGGACAGAATGCGAGCATTTGCTTAAAAAGGTTTGAGGGGTAGGGTCCTACAGTTTTCAAGGCAAAAAGTATGATATAATATATTGCAGTAATCGATTTGGAAAGGATGCTGGTTTTGAATATAGATAAAACAAAGTACGAGCAGCTTGAAAAGCTGCAGGATAGGCTAGGATACAGGTTTGGGGATATAGGCTTATTAAACACTGCCTTAACCCATAGTTCCTATGCCAACGAAAAGGGTTTGTCAAGAGATAAGTACAATGAAAGACTTGAATTCCTGGGCGATGCCGTGCTGCAAATGGCTACCAGTGAGTTTTTGTACAGTCGGTTCCGGGTCCACCCGGAAGGGACCCTTACCAAGCTGAGGGCTTCCCTGGTCAAGGGACAGGCCCTGGGGCCTTACTCAGCCAGGCTGGGGCTGGGCGAATTTTTGCTTATGGGAAAAGGAGAGGAAACAAGCGGAGGCAGGGAAAAGGAATCCATTCTGGCGGACGCCTTTGAAGCGGTGGTGGGTTCCATATACTTAGACGGCGGATACCCTGCGGCTAGAACCTTTGTTATCCGATATATAAAAGAGAGGATTTCGCAGATGGCTGACGGGGACTTTGGCGCAGACTTCAAGACGGCGCTCCAGGAGAAGGTCCAGGCGCAAGAGGGCCTCTATATCCGGTACCGGCTTGTATCCGAGCAGGGGCCGGAACATGATAAGACCTTCCGTGTAAGGGTCTGTATAGGTAGCGAGGACTATGGAGAAGGCACCGGAAAGAGCAAAAAGGAAGCGGAACAGATGGCAGCAAAAAAAGCCCTGGAAAGGCTGGAACGCTAGAATGGCCAAAGACCGTTACATAATACCCTTTTTTATACCCCATATAGGCTGCCCCCACGACTGTGTGTTCTGCAGCCAGAACAAGATTACCGGCAGGGAACGCTCTATTTTGCCGGAGGAGATACTTCCCACCGTGCTGGAATACAGGGCTACTTTCCCTAAGGATGTCGGGAGGATAGAGGTTGCATTTTTCGGAGGCAGTTTTACCGGAATACCTCTTCCGCTTCAAAATGCGTTCCTTCAGCAGGCACACGCCGCAAAGGAGAAGGGCCTCATTGACGAAATAAGGCTTTCAACGCGGCCGGATTATATAAACAAGGATATAATGGAAAATATCAAAAGGCATGGGGTGGACACCGTAGAACTCGGTGTCCAATCCATGAACGACCGGGTGCTGGACTTAAGCCAAAGGGGACATACCGCGGAGGACGTGGTATATGCCTCAGGGCTTATACGCGGGTACGGGTTTGAATTGGGCCTGCAGATGATGGTCGGACTGCCCGGTTCCGACCGGGAGTCAGAGGTTTATACCGCTGCGCGGGTCTGCGATCTGGGACCGGACTTCGTGAGGATTTACCCGGCACTGGTAATAAAGGGCACCGCCCTTGAAGACATGTTCAAAGAGGGCACGTACAGGCCCCTTCCGCTTAAGGAGGCGGTGGAAACTTGTGTTATACTGGCGCAAATGTTTGCAAGGGAAAGGATAAAGGTGATAAGGATGGGGCTACAGCCCACCGACCTTATAAACGAGGGTGGTGAGGTAGTGGCGGGGCCCTTTCATCCATCCTTCCGGCAGTTGGTGGATTCAAGGCTGGTTTTAAAGGTTATCGGAAAGGTGATAGACCAAAGGGGCTTAAGTTTAGGGGCTGGGCTGGTTATTGAGGTAAACCCACGGGCGATGTCCACGCTTAAAGGAATAGGTAAGGAAAGCATCAAAACCTTGAAGGAAACGTATCCCGGGTTGGATATTAAGGTATCCGGGAACGGGTCCCTGGGAGAAACCGTATTACGTTTTATAAGCGGTGACAGCCTGTCCGAGGTGGATTACCGCCGCGTTTTGGAAAAAGGTATTGACTGACACAGCATACAGGCCGGAGGTATTTTTTATGTATCTTAAAAATATAGAAATAAAAGGTTTCAAGTCCTTTGCCGATAAAATAAATCTGCAGTTTGACAGCGGCATTGCTGCCATTGTCGGGCCCAATGGTAGCGGAAAAAGCAATATTGCCGACGGTGTGAGATGGGTCTTAGGTGAGCAAAGCATAAAGGCATTGAGGGGCAGTAGGATGGAGGACGTCATCTTTTCTGGAACCGACAGCAGGAAAGCGCTGGGGTTTGCGGAAGTTTCAGTCACCCTTGACAACAGTGATGGTTTTTTGCCCATTGAGTATTCAGAGATTATGGTAACAAGAAGGGTGTACAGGTCAGGGGAGAGCGAGTATTACCTAAACAGGACCGGGTGCAGGTTAAGGGATATAAGCGAGTTGTTTATGGATACCGGTATAGGTAAGGAGGGCTATTCGATAATAGGCCAGGGAAGAATAGACGAAATACTCAGTTCAAAGGCTGAGGACCGGCGCAAGGTTTTCGAGGAGGCAGCGGGAATAGTAAAATACAAAACCAGAAAGGAAGAAGCCGAAAGAAAGCTTAAAAGAACTAAGGAGAACCTCTTAAGATTGGGGGATATTATTGAGGAACTGCAAAGGCAGATAGGTCCCCTTGCTGAGCAGAGCAGGGTGGCAAAGTCCTATATGGAAATGCGTGACGAACTTAAGCACCTTGAACTCAGTATGTTTGTAAGAAACATTGAAGGACTGAACAGGCAAAAGAATGGGATTGAGGACAGGTCCAAAGAACTCCAAAGGACTATAAACGATAAAACAGGCACTCTCAACCGTTTTGAAGCGGAAACGTCCGCCCTTGAATTAAGGGCTATGCAGGTGGAGGAGCAGCTTAATGAAATCCAGGACAAGGTGTTTAAGAACCTCAACCTGACGGAAAAGAAAGAGGGAGAAATAAAGGTATTAAAACAGAGGGTTCAGGGTGAGAACGAAAGCATAAAAATGCATGCAAAAGAACTCATAAGGATAGAGCAGGACATTGCTATAATAGAGGATGAAAAGCGAACAAGGGAAAGTGAGATGCAGGACCTAAAAAATAAGCTGGAGGATAAAAAGGAAATAATGGAATCCTTCCAGGCCAACCTTGACCGTATAGGGGCTCAGGTGGGGGAGGAAGAAGAAAGGGCCGAGGAGATAAAAGCCGAGATAATAGAGAACTTAAATCTGATATCCGAGCAAAACAGCAGAGTTAACAGCCTAAGGACCCTTAACGAGACCATATACAAGCGCAAGGAACAACTGCTGGAGGAAATGAACAATACTAGCACCAGGATGGAAGAACTGAGGGACGAAAGGTTGGAGCTAAAGGGCAGACTGGATACCATAGCCAGAGACATTATAGAAATAACAAGACGAAGGGGAATGATGGAACAAAAAATAAGCAGCCTTGCGGTAAAGCGCGAAGGGTTGGAACGAGAACAAAAAAAGCTGAGTGGTACTCTGGGTTCTGACAAATCCAAGCTGGTGCTGCTACAGCAGATGGAGAAGGAATACGAGGGTTACTCAAGAAGCGTAAGGGGCCTTATAAAGGCCTGTGGCAGCGATAAAATCCTATCAAACGGTATAATAGGCCCCGTCGCTAAGCTCATAGAAGTGGAAACGGGCCTGGAAAGGGCCATAGAGACCGCTTTGGGCTATAGCCTCCAGAGCATTGTCACCAATACCGAAGAGGATGCCAAGATGGCTATAGAGTTTTTAAAGCGAAACAAACTGGGACGGGCCACCTTCTTGCCGGTGAGTTCCATAAAACTAAGACATCTTTCCAAGGTTGAAGAAGGAGCACTTAAAATGGAAGGGTGTATGGGTAAGGCGTCCTCCCTGGTGAGGTGTCCGGCAAAGGTGCAGGGTATAGTACAAAACCTGCTGGGCAGGGTGATAGTGGTGGATTCGCTGGACAGTGGCATAAGGATGGCAAGGGCTTACAAATATGCTTTCAGAATAGTAACGGTAGACGGGGATGTAATAAACACCGGTGGCTCCATGACTGGAGGCAGCAGCCACAGCAAAGATGCTGGCCTTTTGCAACGAAAAAGGGAGATAGGGCTACTTAAAAAGGCCATTAAGAATAAGGAGGAAACGGCAAAAGGGATTGAATCTGCTTTGCAAGACCTAAACGGGGAGGAGCAGGATACGGAACGTAGATTAAAGGATACCGCGGAGGCCATCCACGGCCTTGAACTGCAGAGAATTAAACTATCTGAGATGACCGAGGCAAAACAGAAGGAGTTCTCGGAAAAGGAAACTAAAATAAAGCAGCTTAAAACAGAGAAACTGGAACTGGAAACCGATTATTCCGATACCCAAAACGAAATAGACAGAATAAATGAAACTATTAAGGAAAAAGAGACGGAAAACAGGGAAAGACAGGAGACCATAAAGAATCTTCAAAGAATAAGCTCCGGGAAAAAACAGGATCGGGAAAACATACAGCAGCAGATAACGGCCCACAGGGTTGAAGCGGCAAGGATTGGACAAAGATTAGAGGATGTGCAGGCGGGCTACCGGAGGGCGGTTTCTTCGATACAGAGGCTGCGGGCTTCAAAGATTGACAGGGAAAAGGAAATAGAGATAAATAAAAAGAACATACTAAAGCTTGAGAGTGCTGCTTCCTCCCTGAGGCAGGAGATTGAATCCCTTACGGAAGAGAACAAAAAAGATAACGGTGAAATGGTTAGGCTGGGGCAGTTTAAGACTGAGTGCCGGCAGAGGATGAAGGAAAAGAAAACTCTAGGTATGGAAATAAACCGTGAGATATCCGAACTGGAAAAGAAATTGCACCGGTACGAGGTGCAGCTTACAAAGGTGGATATGGAGATTGAAAGCCTTCAGGACAGGATGTGGGCGGACTACGAGGTCACCCGTATACAAGCTCTTGACTATAAATGCGAGATAGACAGCGAAAAAGATGCCCTCAGCAGGATAGGCGAGCTTAAATCAAACATAAAGGACCTTGGCAATATAAATCTTAACGCTATTGACGAGTACCAAAGGGTAAAGGAAAGGTTTGATTTCCTCCTCACCCAGCGTCAAGACCTGGAGGGAGCCAGGGATTCCCTTTTAAGAATAATAAAAGAAATGCTGGACACCATGCGAAAGCAGTTCGGGGAACAGTTCGCGGTGATTAATGAGAGCTTTGGAAGGGTCTTTAGGGAGCTTTTCGGCGGAGGTAAGGCCCAGGTGCTTCTCGCAGACAGTGAAAATGTACTGGAGTCTGGGATTGATATAATAGCACAGCCGCCGGGCAAAAAATTACAGCATCTGTCGCTTTTGTCGGGCGGTGAAAAGGCACTGACCGCGATAGCGCTATTGTTTGCCATACTGTCGGTGAAGCCGTCACCATTTTGTATACTGGATGAAATTGAGGCCGCCCTTGACGACTCTAACGTGGAGAGATTTGGCACCTTCCTTAAGAAACTGTCCTCGAACATACAGTTCGTAGTAATAACCCACAGGAAGGGGACCATGGAAATAGCAAACAACCTGTACGGGGTGACTATGGAGGAGAAGGGCATTTCTAAACTGGTCTCGGTAAAACTGGAGGATATGGTTAGCTAGGGAGGAATAAAGCATGCAGGAGGAAAGACATTCAGGGCTTATTCCAAGGTTTATGGAGGGCCTTCGAAAGAGCAGGGAAGATATCAAAAAAAAGGTGGATTTGCTTTTATCCCTTGGGAATAAACCCGAGCCGGAAATGCTGGAGGAGTTGGAAGAGGTGCTTATAACCGCCGATGTGGGGGTGGGCACAAGCCTTGAAATAATAGGGGTTTTAAACGAAAGGATAAAACAGGACAAAGGCATAGTCGGGGAAAGGGTAAGGGAAGAGTTAAAGAGCATAATAAGGGAAATGCTTGACGGCGAAGGGGTAAAGAATATACTGGAGGGAAGGCCCTCGGTGATATTGGTGGTGGGCGTAAATGGAGTAGGAAAGACCACCTCAATCGGAAAACTGGCAGCCCTTTATAAAAGAAAAGGCAAAAGGGTGCTTATTGCCGCCGCAGACACCTTCAGGGCTGCGGCGATAGAACAGTTGGAGGTATGGGGCCAAAGGGCCGGGGTAGAATTAATAAAGCACAGTGAAGGTTCAGACCCCGCCGCAGTGGTCTTTGATGCCCTAAGTGCTGCCAGGGCAAGGAATGCGGATATTGTAATATGTGACACCGCCGGCAGGCTGCACAACAAAAAGAACCTTATGGAGGAGCTTAAAAAGATACAGAGGATAATAAACAGGGAGGCGGAAGGCCGCATAAGGGAGACCTATCTGGTACTGGATGCAACCACGGGTCAAAACGCACTGGCACAGGCTAAGATGTTTAAGGAGATAACGGATATTACCGGGATAATACTCACCAAGCTGGATGGCACCGCAAAGGGCGGTATTGTACTGGCAATAAAGAATGAGCTGGATATACCGGTAAAATACATAGGCTTAGGGGAAGGGATGGAGGACCTACAGCCCTTTGACGGAAAGGCTTTCGCTGATGCGTTTTTGGGATAAAACAGTTGACAATAGGAGAATAATAATATAAAATACGCCTGTAAAGCATTTAGCCTTTACAGGCGTATTAGGATGATGCATATATGGATGATAAATTCGTTGAGACGGCACTCCTTTATGACTTTTACGGCAAGGTACTGACCCCGCGGCAGCAAGAAATAATTGACCTTTATTATATGAAGGACTATTCGTTGGCGGAGATAGGAGAGCTACTGGACATAAGCCGGCAGGCGGTACACGACAATTTGAAAAGGGCAAAAAAACAGCTGTCCGTTATGGAAGAGGGCCTTGGGCTGGTGGACAGGTTTCAAAGGGACCGGGAGGAATGGTCTAAGGTATTGGACCGCCTTGACGGGGTAATTGATGCCCTTGAGACGGAACGCAAGGGAAAAAGCCTTACAAGGGAACTTCGGGACATAAGGGAATTTATCCGACTTGCAATGGGAGGTTAGAATAAATGGCCTTTGAAGGTTTAACCGAAAAGCTGCAACAGACCTTTAAAAAACTTAAAGGAAAGGGCAAATTATCCGAAAAGGACGTAAAAGAAGGCATGAGGGAGGTAAAGCTCGCCCTGCTGGAGGCGGACGTAAACTTCCTGGTGGTTAAGGACTTTATAAAAAGCGTAACCGAGCGTGCGGTAGGCGATGAGGTAATGGAAAGCCTGACCCCCGGTCAGCAGGTAATTAAAATAGTGAAGGAGCAGCTTGTGGAACTTATGGGAAGCGTCCCAAGCAGACCGGTATTCTCATCGTCGGGTGTAACGAAGATAATGCTTATAGGGCTCCAGGGAGCGGGTAAGACCACCGCTGCGGCAAAGATGGCAAAATATTTCGAGAAGCGAAACGGCAAGAGCCCCCTTTTGGTAGCCTGTGACATATACAGACCCGCAGCAATAAAGCAACTTCAAGTTGTTGGAGAAAAGGCCGGTATACCGGTGTTTTCCATGGGTGACAAGTTAAAACCCGTACAAATTGCAAAGGCAGGCCTGGCGGAGGCAAAAAAGAACGGCAGGGACGTTGTTATAATAGACACTGCGGGCAGATTGCATATTGACGATACGCTCATGGCAGAGCTTGAGGAAATAAAGGCTAAGACGGTGCCGGACCAGGTACTTCTTGTTGTGGATTCCATGACGGGGCAGGATGCTGTCAATGTTGCCGAAGCCTTCAACAACAGGATAGGCATAGACGGGATATTCCTAACAAAGCTTGACGGGGATACCCGGGGAGGGGCCGCTATTTCGGTCAAGGCGGTTACCGGTAAGCCGATAAAGTTTGTAGGTACCGGGGAAAAGGTGGAGGATATTGAACTGTTTTACCCCGACCGAATGGCATCCCGTATTCTAGGTATGGGTGATGTGCTCACCCTTATAGAAAAGGCCGAACAAAGCTTTGACCAAGAGAAAGCGGCAGAGCTTACAAGAAAACTTAAAAGTCAGCAGTTTACTCTGGATGATTTTTTAGAGCAGCTAAACCAGGTAAGGAACATGGGCCCCTTAGACCAGATCATGGGGATGATACCCGGCATAAATAAGGGCAAGATGGGGCCAATGGATATTGACGAAAAAGAACTGGCCCAGGTGGAGGCGATAATAAATTCCATGACGCCGGAGGAAAAAAACAATCCTTCCATAATAAGCGGCAGCAGACGAAGGAGGATCGCCGCCGGAAGCGGAACCAGAATACAGCAGGTAAACAGGCTTTTGAAGCAGTTTGAGCAGACAAGAAAGCTTATGAGACAGTTTGCCGAAATGGGGAAAGGGACAAAGAAAGGAAGACCCGGTTTCCCGTTCATATAAACAACAGAAACAGTCAATACAAAGACTGCGCGTAGGAGGTGAAAATACATGGCAGTTAGAATTCGTCTAAGAAGGATGGGTGCAAAGAAGAGGCCCTTTTACAGGATTGTGGTGGCTGATTCCAAGTCTCCTAAGGAAGGAAGGTTTATAGAAGAAATTGGATATTATAATCCAATATCCCAGCCGAAGGAGATTAAAATAGACCAGGAAAAGGCGGCAGAATGGCTCAAAAAGGGTGCTAAGCCCTCAGACACCGTTAGGGCTTTGTTCAAATCCGAAGGGCTGTACGACGAACCCGGAGACCCGGGCAGTGATGAATAACCGGAGGTGTGACTATGAAGGCATTGGTTGAATTTATAGCTCGTTCCCTTGTTGACCATCCTGAAGAGGTTTCGGTAAAGCAGGTGGACGGCGAACAGTCGATAATAGTGGAACTGAAGGTGGCCCCAGAGGACATGGGTAAGGTTATAGGCAAACAGGGCAGGATCGCCAAGGCAATAAGGACAATAGTTAAGGCATCGGCCGTGAAACAAAGCAAAAGGGTAATGGTGGAGATAATAGAATAAAAGTGGTGATGTCCTAATGGATTATTACAGAATCGGGTATATTGCAAACACCCTGGGATTAAGGGGCGAAATGAAAGTACTCCTTATTAGCAATGTCCCCGACCGCTTTGAAGACCTTAAGGACTGCTTTATAAACTCCGGAAACATCAGGCTGCCGGTGGAGGTGGAAAGGTACAGACCCTATAAGAAGAATTGTGTTGCTTTAAAACTAAAGGGGTATGACGACGCAAATTCGGTAGAGGCACTAAAGGGTAGGTACCTGGAAGTTGACAGGGCCAACTTGGCCAAACTGGAAGAGGGGCACTTTTATATGTTCGATATAATAGGATGCAAAGTCTTTACCACTGACGGCGAACTGCTGGGCGAAGTGGAGGACGTATTATCCCTCGGCACCAACGATTTATACGTGGTGAAGGGGGAAAGGGGAGAAATACTAATACCGGCAGTCAAAGAGATGGTAAAGGATATTGATATCGCCAAAAAGACCATTAGGGTGCAACTGCCGGAGGGGTTGGTTGAGTGAAGATTGATATTCTCACCCTTTTCCCGGAGATGTTTGACGCACTTTTAGGTAGCAGTATTCTGGGAAAGGCTGTAGAAAGAGGTATAATAGAGGTTAACGTTGTCAACATAAGGGACTTTTCCCGGGACAAGCACCGGAGGGTTGACGATTACCCCTATGGAGGAGGCGCCGGTATGGTGATGATGCCGCAGCCTATTCATGAAGCGATAGCTTCAGTTAAGAAAGGCTGCCCCGATGCCCGGGTTATACTCACAAGCCCGCGGGGGAAACCTTTTGTGCAGGAAAAAGCCGTCGCGCTGAGCAGACAATCCCATCTGGTTATCCTATGCGGGCACTATGAGGGTGTGGATCAGAGAGTAATAGACAGCATGGTGGACGAGGAGGTTTCCATAGGCGATTATGTTTTAACTGGCGGAGAGCTGCCCGCAATGGTAATAGTGGACGCGGTTGCAAGGCTGCTGCCGGGGGTAATAGGAAGCCTTAAGTCCCTAGAGGAGGAATCTTTTACCGGGGGGCTGCTTGAGTATCCCCAGTACACAAGACCGGCGGAGTTTATGGGTATGAAGGTGCCGGAAGTACTGCTTTCGGGTAATCATAAAAGGATAGAGGAATGGAAAAGGGAAAAGGCGATAGAGGCGACCAGGGTCCTAAGGCCTGACCTTTTGGAAGGCGTGCAGTTTACAGAGTGTGATGGTAAAAGGCCCCTAAAAGGGAAAAATAAATTGTGATATGGCGTTCCATGTGCTATAATAGCATTTGGCATAACGGCGGTCCAATTCTGCTTTTTAGGCAGTACGAACGCCTTGGAGGGAAGGAGGTACAAAATGGACCTTATTAAAATGGTTGAAAGCGGACAGCTTAAAAAGGAAATACCGCAGTTTCAGGTGGGTGATACCGTTAGGGTACACGTAAAGATAAAGGAAGGCAGCAGGGAAAGGATACAGGTCTTTGAGGGGACTGTAATAAAGAGACAGAACGGTGGCGTTAACGAGTCCTTCACTGTAAGAAGGATTTCATACGGGGTGGGTGTTGAAAGGACATTTCTTTTGAATTCTCCCAAACTGGATAATATAGAAGTGGTCAGAAAGGGAAGGATAAGAAGAGCAAGGCTTTATTATCTTCGAGATAGAGTGGGCAAGGCTGCCAGGGTTAAAGAAAGAAGATAGCATTAATTATGGGACTGATGGCAGTCCCATAATTTGTTTTACGGCCCGCGAAGATTCGGTTAGCAAATAAAAGGCCGGTATTTTAAGGACGGGACATTAACGGGAGGGGCGCATATGGCTTCAGGCACAAAAAGTCAGGTCAGGGAATGGGTAGAATCCATTGTAATAGCAATAATATTAGCGATTGTAATAAAGGCCTTTGTATTTGAAACGGTGCTGGTGGACGGGTCCTCAATGCTGCCCACTTTAAGGGATAGGGACAGGCTGGCCGTTAACAAAATTGGCTATCGGCTCGGAGGACCACAGTGCGGGGATATTGTGGTGTTTGAATACCCCGCAGATCCGTCGCTAATTTTCATAAAAAGGGTAATAGGGGTAGAGGGGGACAGGGTAGAGGTCCGAGACCACAGGGTGTATTTAAACGGCACCGAGTTGGACGAACCCTATATAAACGAAAGGCCCCTGGGCAATTTCCCAGAGGTGGTGGTGCCCCCGAATACAGTGTTTGTATTGGGTGATAATAGAAACGACAGCAGGGACAGCCGATTTTCCGATGTGGGGTTTGTACCGCTTGACAACGTCCGGGGAGAAGCGGTGCTGAGAATGTGGCCGTTTCCGCCAGAAAAAATACAATAAAAGGGGTATTTTAAGTGAAAGTTCAATGGTTCCCGGGTCACATGACCAAAACATTAAGACAAATAAAGGAAAACGTACATCTGGTGGACTTAAGTATAGAGCTGTTGGATGCAAGGATACCTTATTCTAGCAGCAACCCGGAGCTTAAAAGGCTTATACCCGCATCCAAGAGGGTTGTTGTGCTTAACAAATGCGACCTTGCCAATCCTTTAGTAACCTCTCAATGGATAGAGCATTATAAAAGACAGCACACGCCTGTTGTGGCAGTGGATTCCAAAAAAGGGTCCGGTGTCCGGGACCTGCTGGAGCAACTTGAGGTACTGGGAGAGAATATACGGGAAAGATGGCAAAGGCGGGGCAGGCGAAACAGGCCCATACGGGTAATGATAGTGGGTATCCCTAACGTAGGCAAATCATCTCTTATTAACCGTATAGCCGGCAAAGCTTCCGCTAAGACAGGGGGCAGGCCCGGCGTGACCAGGGGAAAACAGTGGATAAAGGTTACAAAACGCATAGACCTTTTGGACACACCGGGGGTACTTTGGCCCAAGTTTGAGGAGGAGAGGGTGGGAATAAATCTCGCCCTGACAGGGGCTATAAGGTCGGAAATACTAAGCCTTGAAGAACTAGCCCTTAAGCTTATTGAAAGGCTTATAGCCGCCGATTCGAGTCTACTGGAAAAGGGTTACGGGGTTTTGGGACCCAAGGACACCCCCTACGGGGTACTGGAGCAAATAGCGGAAAAAAGGGGCTGTCTTATGAAGGACGGCAAAAAAGACACCCTAAGAGTTTCAGGGATATTGCTTGAGGACTTTAGAACCGGAAGGCTGGGCCGCATATCCTTAGAGGAACCCCAGGCCGACCTGGGTGAGGAGTAAGCTGTAATGGGGGGAATTCTATGCTAACCGGAAGCGTGGACCAGATAAGGGCCTTCATAGAGGAATTGGACAGCGAGGAACAACGCCGGCTTATCCCCGGGCTTCTTGACGACCACCGGGCAGGGGTTAGAAACCTTGGCAGAAGAATACAGGGAAAGTTAAAGAGGGAAGCCCTTGAGATCGAAAGAATAAATAGTATGAAAAGAATAGAGAACGGACTTATGCAAAAAGGATACACTCTGGTAGCGGGTATAGACGAAGCGGGACGCGGGCCGCTATCCGGGCCGGTTGTAGCTGCGGCGGTTATACTGCCAGTGGATTTTTTTGTACCCGGTATAAACGATTCAAAGAAACTTTCCCCGAGACGGAGGGAGTATTTATATAGGCGAATAATTAATGAAGCCGTCGCCTATGGTATAGGGATGGTGGATAACAGCGAGATCGACAGGATTAACATACTTAGGGCAACGTATAAAGCCGCTACCATTGCGGTGGAAAAGCTTACAAAAAAGCCCGACTGCCTGCTGCTTGATGCAATAAAACTGCCGGACTGCAGCCTTTACCAGAAAAGTGTGGTAAAGGGTGACAGCAGATGCCTGTCGGTTGCGGCGGCCAGCATAATAGCCAAGGTAGCCCGGGACGAGTATATGAAAGCAGTGGACCGGTGTTACCCCCAGTATAACTTCAAGCAGAATAAGGGCTACGGAACCAAAGAGCACATTTCGGCCATCCTAAAATACGGTCCATGCCCTTTGCACCGAAAAACCTTCATACAAAATATTCGGAGGCAGTATTAATGGAACTAGACCCTGTAATCGTGAAACTTATAACCCAAAGGACAAAGGAAAGTCCCGACCTTAAGGTGGGGGAAATCTTTGCGGCCAGAATCATGGAGATTCGGGACCGAACGCTGCTGCTTATGCTAAAAAGCGGAAGGGTCCTTCAAACAAAACTGCTCGCAGACCTGGAAATTTGCAAGGACCAGATAATAAAGCTGCAGGTTAAGGGAATAGGAGAGGAAAGGATAGAACTTGAGATTGTCTCGAGTAAAGGGTACCACTTAAGCACCACAGAAAGCATTAAAGGAGAATACAGTACCTGTACAGCCATTGAGGATACAGGTATTATTTATAAAATGATGGAAAACGGCCTGCCTGTAACTCCGGGTAGTATTGAGGCGGTAAAGAGGGCGGTAAAGCATATCTCCTACCTGTTGGACAATGCGTTGCTATCGACGGAGTATCTTCCGCCGGCGGATATTGACCTTTTAAACGCACCCTTGGGGGAATTGGTAAGGTGGCTTTTAGGGCCAAAGGAAGAGGTCCCAATTGGCCAGCAGGCAGCCGACAGCATCCAAAAATTGTCCTTGCTTTTGGCGGAACTGCCCGGAGTGGAGGCGGAGGATGTAATAAAACTCATTAAGTGCGGATTGAGGTTAAACCTGACGAATGTTGTGCTGGCAAAAAACTTAAGGGAAAATAAAGGATTCCCAGACATATTGTTGAAACTTATTTTTAAACAAGCTCGATTGAAAGAGGAGCAGGCCGAGACGGAATCAAAGCGGCCCACAGTGGAGCCGGTTGACATAAAAGTATTATTGGAAAGCATTGAAAAGGCCGGAAAAGCCACGCCCCGGCAACGGGCAGCAGCGGAGCTTCTGGCTCAAAGGACTGAACTCCTTGACAAAGTGACAGATGGTCAGAACCTCTGCGTTTTCCCCTTTCTTTTTAAAGGAGAATTATGTGGGTGTATCATTAGAAACAGCAAAGGCAGGAGCGGTGGAAATGACCGACAGGATGAAGTTTTGGAACTGGAGATTGAAACAAAGGCTCCCAATATGGGGAGTATTAAGACACATATAAAACTTGCACAAAAAGACATGGAATGCGACTTTTTTGTTGAGAGGGACTACACAAAAAGGCTTATTGACAGAGAAAAGCATATTTTGAGGAGAGGACTTGAGAAGCTCGGGTTTAGTGTAAACCGTATAGACTGCTGCAAAAAGGCGGAGATAAAGTCACAGATATCTGATAAATTTATAGATTTGAAGGTGTAGCCTATGGGTAATAAACGGATTGCGGCGTCAATAGAATATAGCAATGGGGACAACGCTCCCAGGCTGACGGCCTACGGTGAGGGACCTTTGGCGGACAGGCTATTGGAGATTGCTGCTAAGGCCGGAGTGCCCCTCTACAGGGAGGAAGAACTTGCAGTGAGGCTTGGCAGCGTAGGAATAGGGAAGGAGATACCTCCCGAGCTTTATAAAATAGTTGCCGAAGTCCTATCGTTTATATACTTGCTTGATTACCAAAAAGGGGATGAAAATGATGACCTCCGGCAGGTCAATAGGTAAAATGGGGGAAGAGGCTGCTAGAAGATACCTGGAAGATATGGGATACAGAATAATTGAGACTAACTACCGGGACAAACAGGGAGAGGCGGATATAATAGGTTTCGATGATAAGGTACTCGCTTTTGTGGAGGTAAAAACCAGGCGGAATACCCGTTACGGTACCCCCGGTGAGGCCGTCAACCACACTAAACAGCGCAGGTTAACCAGAATTGCGGTGTCTTATTTAGCCCGTCACAGGATGCTGTACCGGCAGATAAGATTTGACGTGGTGGAAGTGGTGGTACAGGACGGCGCGGTGAAACAGATACGGCTGATAAAGGATGCCTTTGATGCGGTTCAATAAGCTGTAACAAAAGCTTTGAAGAGGTGGTCTTTATGCTATCCAAAATATACAGTTGTTGCTTTTTTGGCCTTGAGGGGTTTTGCGTCGAGGTTGAAACCTATATATCCAACGGTTTACCTTCCTGCTCAATAGTGGGACTGCCCGATGCAGCAGTGAACGAATCCAAGGAAAGGGTAAGGTCTGCCATAAAAAACTCCGGCATGGAGTTTCCCTTGAGCAGGATAACCGTTAATATGGCCCCTGCGGATATAAGGAAGGAAGGTGCATTTTACGACCTGCCCATAGCTTTAGGAGTACTTTTGTCTTCGGGTCAGGTTTCGCCGGCCCTTTCACTGGAGGGTACCGCCTTTATAGGAGAACTATCACTGGGCGGCCAGGTCAAAGGAGTAAAGGGAGTGCTGACCATGGTCATTGCCTTAAGGGAAATGGGTTTTAAGAGGATTGTGCTACCCCATAACAATGCGAAGGAGGCATCCATTGTTGAAGGCATGGAGATAATTGAGGTAAAAACTCTGCAGGAAACGGTGGATTTTCTGGAAAACCCCAATAAATACGAGGGTTACACCAGGGAAGAAGAGACTGAGGAAGTAGCGGCGATTGCCCAAATGGACCTTGCCGATGTGAAGGGCCAGGAGAGTGCAAAAAGGGCACTGGAGATAGCCGCCGCCGGCATGCACAATATAATACTTGTAGGACCCCCCGGTTCAGGAAAGACGATGCTTGCCAGAAGGCTGCAGACAATACTGCCGGACCTTAACCCGCAACAGGCCCTTGAAGTGACCAAGATATACAGTATAGCGGATAAACTTGAGGGCAAATCGATTATAAAAAGCCCTCCCTTCCGGGCACCTCACCACACTATTTCAGCCGTTTCTCTGGTAGGTGGCGGTAGCATCCCCAAACCGGGTGAGATAAGCCTTGCCCATCAGGGCGTTTTATTTTTGGATGAGCTGCCGGAGTTTCCAAGGAGGGTTTTGGAAACGCTCCGGCAGCCGGTGGAAAATGAGACAATTACCGTTTCAAGAATAAGCGCAACCTTCTCCTTTCCGGCGAAGTTCCTACTTGCGGCAAGTGCTAATCCCTGTCCCTGCGGCTATTACGGAGACCATACCCGGGAATGCCGGTGCTCGCCAAGGGATATTCAAAGATATTTTGGTAAGATTTCAGGGCCGCTTTTGGACAGGATTGACCTGCAGGTTGAGGTATCAAGGGTTCCTATGGAGGACCTGGAACAAAAAAGCTCCGGCCTTACCTCATCACAGGTAAAAGAAAGGGTAATGAGGGCCCGGGAGATTCAATATAATAGGTTGAAGGAAAGAAGAATTATGTATAACTCACAGCTATCCATAAAGGACATAGAGGAATACTGCCGGGTGGGCACCGATGCTCTGGAATTTTTGAACAGGACCTATAGGAGGCTTGACTTAAGCGCAAGGGGATACGTTAAGGTGCTTAAGGTGGCCAGGACCGTAGCCGACCTTGCGGGCAGGGTAGGCGTAGAAACAGGAGATATAGCCGAAGCGCTTCAATATAGAATAACTGGTTGATTTAAGGGGTGAGATACTATGGAACAGGACAAATACCTGGTATGGCTTTCCGGGATAAAGCATTTGGGAGGCATACGTATAAGACGGCTTGTAGAGCATTTCGGGTCCGCAAAGTCGGTATGGGAAGCCAGCGGGGAGGACCTAAAAAGGGTAAAGGGTATCGACAGGGAACTTAGCAGAGTTATTATTGCAAGCAGGAGTGAGGAGAGGCTGGAACGCTGTATGGATAGCCTTAAGAGGCACGGTATATCGACAATATCCCTGTCGTCGAGACACTATCCTGACCTTTTGAAGGAAATATACAACCCACCCTACCTGTTGTACGTAAAGGGTAACAGCTGCGCCCTTAAACGAAACTGTATAGCTGTCGTAGGTTCAAGAAACGCCAGCTACTACGGGAAGAAGGTGGCGTTTAAACTGGCGGAGCAGCTTGCAAGGGCCGGGTTTACCATTGTAAGCGGTCTGGCTAGGGGCATCGACAGCTATGCCCATAAGGGCACCCTGGCGGTGGGCGGTTCCACCATAGCGGTTATGGGTAACGGGCTGGACGTGATATACCCACGGGAGAACTATCAGCTTATGAAGGAAATACCCAACGATGGGCTACTGCTAAGCGAATACCCGCCGGGAACCAGCCCCTTAAGGGGCAATTTTCCGGCCCGCAACAGGCTTATAAGCGGGCTGTCGCTGGGAGTTGTGGTTGTAGAGGCTTCTGAAAGGAGCGGAGCACTTATAACTGCCGATTTTGCCCTGGAACAGAATCGTGAAGTGTTTGCGGTACCCGGAAACATAAACAGTGCCACAAGTGCCGGAACAAACAACCTAATAAAAGAGGGAGCCAAGATAGTTAAACAGGTTGGGGATATTCTGGAGGAGTTTCCGTTAGTAACATTTCAAAGCAGCGTAAAAAAAGACGATAATCCCGGGTTAATAAGAAACGCAACTGGAAAAACTGAGGACAAAGTGCTAAGGCTAATAGGAGTGCAGCCTGTTCATATAGAGGAACTGCTGGCCGAAAGTTCTTTACAAATAAACGAACTTAACGCCCTGCTTACCTATCTGGAGGTGGAGGGACATATACAAAAGCTGCCCGGCAATTATTTCGTAGTCAGGGAATGACGGAGGTGAATATTAATGGCAAAATATCTGATAATAGTGGAATCACCCGCCAAAGCAAAGACGATAAAGAAGTTCCTCGGCAGGAGCTATAAAGTAGAAGCCTCCATGGGGCATGTACGGGACCTGCCAAAGAGCCAGATGGGAGTGGATAAGGAAAGGGGTTTTGAGCCGAAGTTTATTACCATAAGGGGAAAGGGGCCGGTGCTGGAAAGGATAAAGAAGGAAGCCAAGGATGTGGACAGAATACTGCTGGCAACCGACCCGGACAGGGAAGGGGAGGCAATTTCCTGGCACCTTGCCTATATACTGGACCTGGATGCGGGGTCACCCTGCAGGATAGAGTTTAACGAGATTACAAAGGACGCGGTTAAAAGGGCGGTAAAAAGCCCAAGGCCCATCGACAGCAGGCTGGTGGAGGCTCAGCAGGCGCGCAGGATTGTGGATCGGCTGGTGGGCTATGAAATAAGTCCTCTGCTGTGGAAGAAGGTAAAAAAGGGCCTAAGTGCCGGCAGGGTACAGTCGGTTGCGTTAAAACTTATATGCGATCGCGAAGACCAGATAGACAGTTTCGTACCGCAGGAGTACTGGCGACTTTTTGCATCCCTTTACAAGGAAAATAAGAAGGACAGTTTAAAGGTGGAACTCCATTCCCGCGGAGGGAAAAAAGTTACCATAAGTACAAAGGCTGAAATGGAAGAAGTTTTAAAGGATATAAAGGGTAAAGGGTTTGTGGTGTCCGACATAAAGAAGGGTAAAAAGAAAAGAAGCCCCTATCCGCCCTACACGACCAGCAGCCTGCAGCAGGATGCACACAACAAACTGGGTTTCACGGCTAAAAGGACCATGGCAACGGCGCAGCAGCTGTACGAAGGTATTGAGATTAAGGGTGCCGGTAGCGAGGGGCTTATAACCTACATGAGGACCGATTCTGTAAGGGTGTCCGATACGGCATTGGGCCAGGTAAGGGACCTTATTGGAAAGGTGTGGGGAAAGGATTATCTGCCCGAAAGGCCCCGTTACTATAAAGGTAAAAAAGGAGCCCAGGACGCCCATGAGGCCATTAGGCCGGCGTCGGTGGGAAGGACCCCCGAAAGCCTTAAGGATTCCCTGACCTCGGATCAGTTCAAAATATACAGCCTTATCTGGAAGCGGTTTGTGGCTTCCCAGATGAGCGATGCCCGCTACGATACGCAAAGTGTAAGCGTGGAATGCGGCGATTATTTATTCAGGGCTTCGGGCCTTACCCTTACATTCAAGGGTTTTCTGCAGGTCTTGGAGGACAACACAGATAAAAAGCAGGAGAGAATACCTCCACTGGATAAGGGAGACCGGTTAAAAGTTAAGAAACTGGAGGAAAAACAGTATTTCACACTGCCACCGGCACGGTATACCGAGGCTTCGCTTATTAAGTCCCTTGAGGACGACGGCATCGGAAGGCCCAGTACCTACGCTCCGGTCATATCAACCATACTGCAGCGGGGCTATGTGGAAAAGGAAAAAAGGTCCCTGGTCCCTACCTACCTGGGTAAGGTTGTTAACGAGGTTATGACAGAGTATTTCAAGGATATAGTTGATGTGGACTTCACGGCGGACATGGAGGAGAAACTGGACGAGATAGAGGAGAATGGTCTTGAATGGAGGAAGGTCGTGGAGGACTTTTACCGTCCCCTTGAGTCGATGGTGGATCGGGCGGAGAAAAAAATGGAAAAGGTAGTGATTAAGGAAAAGGAGACCGATGAGGTTTGCGAATTATGCGGCAGGAATATGGTCATAAAGCACGGCAAGTACGGGAAATTCCTTGCCTGCCCGGGTTTTCCCGAATGCAGGAACACCAAACCCTTACTGGAAAAGGTGGGGGTGCAGTGCCCTAAATGCGGTGGGGATATTGTCATTAAAAGAACAAAAAGAGGGCGCATCTTCCATGGGTGTAGCAGGTATCCCGGCTGCGATTTTATGACCTGGAACAAACCCTCGGACAAAAAATGCAGCGAGTGCGGGGAACAGCTTTGGGAAACAAAGGGTAAAAAGAATGTAGCACCAGTTTGCCTTAACGAGAAATGCCAAAATTTCCACAAAGGGTAAGGCAGATGAAGGCTGTGGACCAAAATTCTTTTGAGGTGGTGTTAGCGTGCTAAAGGGGACTACCATAGTAGCCGTCAGGAAGGACGGAATGGGTGCCATTGCCGGGGATGGGCAGATTACCCTGGGTGAGCATACCATAATGAAACATTCCGCCAAAAAAGTAAGAAGAATTTATAACGATAAGGTACTGATAGGGTTTGCCGGATCGGTGGCGGATGCACTTACCCTGACTGTAAAGTTTGAAGGAAAACTGGAGCAATACGGCGGCAACCTTAAAAGGGCGTCGGTGGAACTGGCTAAGGAATGGAGAACGGATAAAATACTGAGAAAGCTGGAGGCAATGCTCATTACCCTTGATAGCCAATCTCTGCTTGTTGTTTCGGGTAACGGGGAAGTTATAGAACCGGATGACAATGTGATCGCGGTAGGGTCGGGAGGACCCTATGCGCTGGCGGCAGCAAGGGCACTGTACGAAAACACGGGACTTGGTGCCGGTGATATAGCAAAAAAGGCCCTTGAAATAGCGTCAAAAATTTGTGTATACACCAATGACGATATAACGGTGCTGGAGCTTTAGTGTTAAAGGAGAGGTGAAAAGGTGAAGGAGCTAACCCCCCATGAGATAGTTACTCAGTTGGATAAATACATAGTGGGTCAGGATAAAGCCAAGAGGTCGGTGGCGGTGGCTTTGAGGAACAGGTACAGGAGAAGACAACTGCCTGAAGATATGCAGGAGGAAATTAAGCCCAGGAATATACTTATGGTGGGCCCCACCGGCGTGGGCAAGACTGAGATAGCCAGGAGGCTGGCAAAGCTTGTAAATGCGCCCTTTATAAAGGTGGAGGCCACTAAGTTCACCGAGGTGGGCTATGTGGGCAGGGATGTTGACTCAATGATAAGGGACCTTTTGGAGACTTCCATAAGAATGGTTAAAAACATCCGCCTGGAGGAGGTACGAAGCAAAGCCGAGGCCGCGGCAGATGAAAGGATAGTGGAAATACTGGTACCGTCACCCAAAAAGGAGGGACCCTATAAGAATCCCTTTGAGGTACTATTCGGCTCCTCAGGGGAGCAGCAGCCTAAAGAAGGGGAGAGGGAGGAAACAAAGGCACTGGAAGAAGAAAGAAGGATAATAAGGTCCAAGTTAAGGATTGGTGAACTGGAAGGTCAAATGATAGAGGTGGAAATAGAAGACCGGGGAGGGACACCGGTTGAGTTTTTTACCGGTATGGGTACAGAGGAAATGAGCATTAATTTCAGGGACCTCCTCGGGGGGATGATACCCGGTAAAAAGAAGAAAAAAAGGGTGACTGTAAGAGAGGCAAGGAAGATACTTGCCCAGGATGAGGCAAGCAGTCTGCTGGATATGGACCAGATAACCACCGAGGCTGTTGCCAAGGCGGAGCAAAACGGGATTATTTTCCTGGATGAGATTGACAAAATTGCTTCGGGGGATTATAAGGCGGGGCCGGACGTGTCCAGGGAGGGTGTGCAAAGGGATATACTGCCCCTGGTGGAAGGAAGCACTGTGATGACCAAATACGGGCCCGTGAAGACGGACCATATCCTTTTTATAGCAGCCGGGGCCTTCCATATAGCCAAGCCCTCCGACCTTATTCCCGAATTCCAAGGACGATTTCCAATAAGGGTAGAATTGGACAGTCTGAGCGTGGATGACTTTAAGAGGATTCTCATTCAGCCCAAGAATGCACTTATGACTCAGTATACAGCCCTTTTGGGAACCGAAGGGATTAAAATTGATATAAGAGAGGATGCGGTAGAGCGTATCGCAGAGATCTCCTATGCAGTAAACCAGGCAGATGAGAATATTGGGGCCAGGAGACTGCACCAGATAGTGGAAAAGCTGTTTGAAGAGGTGTCCTTTTCCGGGTCCGACCTTAAGGAAAAGAATATAGCAATTGACGGTAGCTATGTAACCGCACAGCTAAAGGAACTCATTACCGAAAAGGATATAAACCGGTTTATTATTTAAAACCAGTCTGACGGTTCCTGCGGTTCTCAGATAACAGATAGCAGCGTCGAAAAATGTAATAGAAGAATAATGAAACCATAAAAAGATTTAGTACGAAAAAGGAGGAAAAAGGCAAGTAATATAGAAGTATATGCTAAAATATATCAAAGTTTGATAAAGGCAAACTCATCAAAAGGTGGGGACGCAAAGCCACGGGCCTAAGGCATTACTGATGCTACGGCAGCCGGGTTGCCGGATAAGCTGCTTAAATGAAAGCGGCGTTAATACCCGTTGCCGGCTTCCGGGCAACGGATTTTTTTTTAAAAAACCGGCATCGAAAGAACTCTTCTTTTAGGTAAAATGCGGAAATAAACATTGAAAAATAGAAAAAGAGGGTAATTTTAGATAAACATGAAGGATTATGATGAAATAAGAGAATGTTTACTTATTATGGGTTGATAAAAAACCCGGAGGTGAAAGAAATGCGGAATGAAAACCATATGATGACTGTACTACAAAAAGCCCTGGATGCTTCCTGGATAAGGCACAAGGTGATTTCTAACAATATAGCCAACGTGGATACTCCAAACTATAAGGCTTACAGGGTGGAATTCGAGGACCTTTTGAAGGACGCTGTTAAGTCAAGAAACATAACTACCCACACAACCAACCCGAAACATTTTCCAATAGGCGGCGACAGTCTTGAGAGGGTAAACCCGCGGATTGTAAGGGACAGGAACACAAGCACCAGGATGGACGGAAACAACGTCGACATTGACGTTCAAACCGCAAGCCTCGCAAACAACACTATTATGTATCAGGCATTGGTGGACCAGTTATCCGCAAAGCTGTCAAGGCTAAAGGCCGTAATAAACGAAGGCAGGAGGTAATCTTATGGGTATCTTCGATGCCGTAAATATAAGTGCTACAGGGCTTACTGCCCAGAGACTACGAATGGATGTAATAGCAAAAAACATAGCTAATGTAAACACCACCAGGACTGAAAACGGGCTCCCCTACAGAAGACAGGTGGTAGTATTCGAGGAAAACTGCAGGCATAAAATCTTCTCGCAATTTCTTTCGAAGGAAAGCCGAAGACTATTTCTTAAAGAGGGAGGGGTCAAGGTAAAGGGGATAGAAGATGACAGGTCTTCCTTTAAAAGGACCTACGACCCTGGACATCCCGACGCCGATGAGGACGGCTATGTACTCATGCCCAATGTGGACACGGTAATAGAGATGGTAAACATGATTTCGGCTACAAGGGCATACGAGGCCAATGTAACAGCTCTTAACGCAGCCAAGGGTATGGCTCAAAGAGCACTGGAAATAGGAAGAGCGTAAGGAGGTAGTAAAAGGTGAGAATAGAAGGCACAAATCCTATCAAAGCGATAAACCCCATTGGAAACAAAAAAACGGACCAACAGGGCTTTGCCGATCATCTTACCGGGGCACTGGACCGGCTTGACGGGCTGCAAAAACAGGCGGACATCTCATCAATAGGCCTGGCAACGGGAGATATTCAGAACCTTCATCAGGTAATGATCGATTCCGAAAAAGCGGAAATTGCACTGCAGTTTACGCTTCAGGTAAGAAACAAGATAATAGAAGCGTACCAGGAAATTATGAGGATGCAGGTGTAAAAAAACGACAGTAAAAGAATGGGGTGACCGTTTTGGAAGAGACCCTGAAAAGAATAAAAAACCAACTTGATGAATTCTGGCAGGCAAGGACCAGAAACCAGAAGCTTAAGCTAGGAATTAGTGCAGGAATCTTTGCTGTCAGTATAGCCCTACTGGTTTTTTTTACATCAAGGCCGGAATTGGTTCCCCTATACAACCAGCTTGATATGGAGGACGCGGGGGCTATAACCGAAAAACTTGACGAGTACAAGGTTGAGTGGGAACTGGACGAAACTACTTCAAGCATACTGGTCCCCAAGAAGGAAGTTAACAAGCTGCGAATGCAACTGGCCACCGAGGGCCTTCCCCGGAAAGGTTTCAGCCTGGTGGAAGCCCTTGACAATACAAGGCTTGGCACCACCGATCTCGAGAGAAGGGAAAGAATACGTCTCGGCCAGGAATATGCCATAGCCCAGGCCATAGAGACCATAGAGGGAGTAGAGTACTCCCAGGTTAACCTTTTTATACCTGGGGACAGCGTGTTTGCGGTGAGCGGAGACGACCACCAGTCCAGTGCCGGGATACTTATTAAGCTTAAACCCGGGGCGGAACTTGACCAAAACCGGATAGATGGGATACTGCAGTTTGTATCAAAGAGCGTAAAGGGCCTTACAAAAGACAATATATCAATAATAGACCAGACGGGCAGGGAACTGTCGTCTCAGTCGGACACCGAGCAGGGAAGACTGCTTAGTCAGCTTGAAATAGAGCATGGCACCCAGATGCGGATGCAAAAGAGCATAAAGGAGTTTCTGGAAACCGCCTACGGCAAAAACAACGTGGATGTGAGAGTGAACTTAAAGCTTAACTTTGACAGTCAGATAACCAACACAGTCAAGTTTGAGCCGCCCATACCGGGAGAGGATAGCGGCCTTATAAGAAGCATCCAGGAGCTGGAGGAACACGCCCAGAACGCCGGCGCAGGGGGTATACCCGGAACCGACAGCAATATAGAGGATATAACAAGCTACGCAGAGGTAGAAACCGGCGATTCCAAATACGATAATGTAAGCCGGACGGTTAACTATGAGCTTAACCAGATTAAGGAAGAGATAGTGAAGGCCCAAGGACAGGTTAAGAGCCTTACGGTAGCGGTGCTTATAAACAGTACGGCCCTTGCACAGGACCTAACCCAGCCGGACAGGGATAATATAGCGGATATTGTTGCTGCGGCAGCGGGTATAGATAACCAGTTGGTTCAGATACAGTCAATGCCCTTTGATACCAGTCTGGCGGCGGAAATAGCCCAGGGCTTCGAGGATAGGCAGCACATGGAACAGGTTAAGCTTTATACATATTTGGCAGCAATAGGTGCTTTGCTGGTTGCCGGAATAATAGGTACCATTATGGTACTACGCCGACGAAGGACGGCCGAGGAAGAAGTGCTGGTCTCCCAGAATGGTGCCGAAGTGATTGATGAAATAGAAGAGATAAACGTTACCCTGGACCAGTCGGGAACGCGAAAGCAGGTGGAGAGGTTTATTGGTAAAAAACCCGAGACCGCGGCACAGCTTCTAAAAACCTGGCTTAAAGAAGAGTAGGTCATAGACCCCACGGCTAAAGCCGGGGGCTTGTGAAAGCCCATCTGTGACCCGTTTAAATGTTAAGTCAGGTACAGCGTTTGTTAGGTGCCTAAAGGCAGGGGTTTCCTGTGAGGGAAATGAGGTGAGATTTATGGTCAGAAGCAAAGGGAATCTTACCGGAAGGGAAAAGGCGGCAATACTGCTTATTGCCCTGGGTCCGGAAAATTCGGCGAAGTTGTTCAAACACTTAAACGATGAGGAAATTGAAGAACTCACACTGGAAATCGCCAATATGAGAAAGGTTACTCCCGAGATAAAGAGCAAGGTAATAGAGGAGTTCTACCAGATATGCGTTGCCCAGGAGTATATCTCCGAAGGCGGTATTGAGTATGCCAAGGAGGTACTGGAAAAGGCCCTGGGGGGCCAGAAGGCCCTTGACATAGTAAACAGACTTACCTCCTATCTGCAGGTCAGACCCTTTGACTTTGTACGCAAAGCTGACCCGAACCAGATACTCAATTTTATACAGAACGAGCATCCCCAGACCATATCCTTGATACTGGCGTACCTGAACGCCCAACAGTCTGCCGCCATTTTGGCAGCACTCCCGCCGGAAAAGCAGGCGGAGGTTGCTAAAAGGATAGCCATTATGGACAGAACTTCGCCGGAGATAATAAAGCAGGTGGAAAGGGTGCTGGAAAAACAGATATCGTCACTGGTTACCCATGACTATACATCGGCGGGGGGTGTACAAACCATTGTAAATATACTAAACTCGGTTGACCGGGGTACTGAGAAGAACATAATGGAAACCCTTGAGGTGGAGGATACCGAGCTGGCCGAGGAAATAAAGAAAAGGATGTTTGTATTCGAAGACATCATTACCCTCGACAACAGGTCCATCCAGCGGTTCCTGCGGGAAGTGGAAAACGATGTGCTTGCTGTTGCTCTTAAGGGAGCCAACGACGAGGTTGCCGGCGTGATTTATAGCAATATATCCAAACGCCTGGCGGAAATGATAACCGAGGACATGCAGTTTATGGGTCCGGTTAGGCTGCGGGACGTCGAAGAAGCGCAGCAAAAGATTGTAAATACCATTAGAAAGCTGGAGGACGCCGGTGAAATAGTAATCTCGAGGGGAGGAGGGGACGAAATAATTGTCTAGACTTTATAAATCAGATTCCATTGTAGTAGGCGATCCCCTCGAAATAGAAACGGAAACGGTGTTTCTTAAGAAGGAAGTCTTACGGGAGGTGCCGGCAGAGGGCCCCCGGCATAAAGATAGCAAAAAGGATGAAACGGAAAGTATATTAGAAAACGCCCGTGTAAGGGCGGCGGAAATAATAGAAAGGACAATGCAAGAAAGCGAGGATATACGCAAAAGTGCACAGCAGGAGGGTTATAAAAGAGGATACGATGATGGCCGGCAGAGGGGCTTGGAAGAAGGCAGGGATAAGGGACGACAGCAGGGGCTTGATACGGCCAATCAGATGATAGAGGAAGCAATTGAAATAAAACAAAGGGCCCTTGAGGCCAAGGAACGCATGGTAAAAGAAGCCGAGGCAGAAATAATAAGGATTGTATTGGAGATATCCAGGAAGGTGCTGGGGGAACAGATTAAAACAGACCGGGAGGCGGTTCTCGGTCTTGTCAGCAGAGCATTGGAGAAATGTACATTTTCGGGCCGGGTAACAATGAAGGTATCCCCCGATGATTATGATATTGTGGAACTGTCAAAGCAAAGGCTTTTATCCGGAATGGATGGGGTAACCCAATTGGATATTGTTGTAGAGGAGGCACTGCCCCAGGGAAGCTGTGTGCTGGAAACCGATGCGGGAAGCATCAACTCCAGCGTGGAAGTACAGTTGGACAAGATAGAGCATGCCTTCAGGGAGCTGCTTAACTATGAGTAGTATTGTACTTGAAAGATACAGCAGACTTTTAAAGGAAACGGATACCCTTAAATACAGCGGCAGGGTCAGTAAGGTGATAGGGCTTACTATAGAAGCCGTAGGGCCGTCGGTCAATATTGGCGAAGTGTGTGAGGTGTTTTCTGCCAGGGACAAAAAACCGATAAAGGCAGAGGTGGTGGGCTTTAAGGACAATACAGTGCTGTTGATGCCGCTGGGGGACATGGAGGGCATAGGACCAGGAAGTGCCGCAATAGCTACCGGCAGCACGCTTAAGGTGCCGGTGGGGGAAGGAATGCTGGGCAGGGTACTGAACGGCCTTGGCGTACCCATTGACGGGCTTGGGTCGCTTGAGTTCAGCAGCCTTTTTCCGGTGACAAATCCACCCCCGAACCCCCTTGAAAGAAGGAGGATAACCGAAGTCCTGGAACTGGGTATTAAATCGGTGGACGGTTTTCTTACCTGCGGCAAGGGGCAGAGGATTGGAATTTTTTCAGGAAGCGGAGTTGGTAAAAGCACCCTTTTGGGTATGATTGCCCGGAATACTTCAGCCGATATAAATGTTATAGGCCTTATCGGCGAGAGAGGTAGGGAAGTAAGGGAGTTTATAGAGAATGACCTTGGGGAAGAGGGGCTTAGAAGGTCGGTGGTGGTTGTGGCTACTTCGGACCAACCGGCTCTTGTTAGACTTAAGAGCGCACAGCTTGTTACCGCCATAGCAGAGTTTTTCAGGTTCTTGGGCAAGGACGTAATGCTTATGATGGATTCTCTAACACGGTTTGCCCTCGCCCAGCGGGAAGTGGGCCTGGCCATTGGAGAACCGCCCGTTACCCGGGGCTACACCCCTTCGGTTTTTGCGTCCCTTCCCAAACTGCTTGAAAGGACGGGAACGTCGGCCAAGGGAACAATAACAGCACTGTATGCGGTATTGGTGGACGGAGACGATATGAACGAGCCCATAGCTGATTCCGCAAGGGGAATACTGGACGGGCATATTGTACTATCCCGCAACCTTGCTAACAAAAATCATTACCCGGCGGTGGACATACTTCAGAGCATAAGCAGGGTAATGCCAGATATTATTGACGAGGACCACTTAAGATGTGCTCAGAGGATAAAGGATATTGCAGCGGTATATAAGGACGCTGAGGACCTAATAAGCATAGGAGCGTATAACCGGGGAACCAGTCCGAATATCGACTATGCGCTGGATAGAATAGATACGATAAATGACTTTCTGAAGCAGGGTATCCATGAAAAGGTAAGCTTTAGAGACACTGTTGACCGTTTAATGAAATTGCTAGACTAAGGAGCGTTGCCGATGAATGAAATTTTCAGTTTCAGGCTACAGAGGGTTTTGGATTACAAAGAGCACGTTAAGAATCTAAAGTCGGAGGAACTGGCCCGATACAGAGTACAGCTGGACGAGGAAAGGGATACCTTAAACGGCCTGCAGGCAGAAAAGAATACTATGGCCGGCACTATGGACGAAAAATGCAGCGAGGGCGTCAGGGTGGAGTATCTGGCTCAGTGCAACAGATACATGGACCGGCTCAAAACCTTCATAGATAAGCAGACGGAAAATGTGTCGGAAATGGAGAAAATGGTGGAAGAATGCCGCAACGATTTGACCGGAGCATCAAAAGAAAAGGAAATGCTGGACAGATTAAGGGCAAGGCACTATCAGAGGTTTGCCTACCATTTGTCAAAGGAACAGGAAAAACAACTTGATGACCTTGTGAATAATAAAAAAGTAAACCTATAGGAGGTAACAATGGCCAAGGCTAAAAAGGAAGGGGCTGCCCCAAAAAGGAACAGGAAAAGGTGGATTGTAATAGTGCCGGTTGTAGTGATACTGGCACTGGTCCTGGGGTTTTGCATAGCCTTTAACCTGGCCGGAATGGGCGTTAAGGCCAACAACCTTCTGGCTTCCCTCCCGGTAGCAGGCAGCTTTTTCAAAACGGTGGAGGAGCAAAAAACCCCGCAGCAGATTGAAAGGGAGGAGCTGGCAAACACAAAAAAGTTTCTTGATGAGCAGAGGACAAATCTGGACGAGCTGGCAAACAGCCTGGCCTCCTGGGAGCTTCAACTCAAGGCAAAGGAAGAGGAACTGGAGGAGCAAAAAACCGCCGTTGAGGACCTGCAAAAACGGCTGGATATAAGGGTTGAGAACATTGAGGAACTGGTGGTCTATTATGAGAAAATGGATGCCTCCGATGCGGTGAAAATACTCGACAATATATCCGATAACGCTTTGGTGATGAATATTCTTAGAAACATGAAGGAACAAAAGTGTTCGGAAATACTGGCCGCTATGGACCCTAGAAAGGCCGCTAGGCTTATGGAGACTATGTCGGCCGAATAACAATAGGTATCACGGGGTTTTATAAACCCGTATACATAAAAAGGAATTAAGGAGGGAGGTGGAAAAATGGATATATCGTCAGTTACACCGATGGTGGACACACCGCCCGAAACGCAGATGTCTGCAACGGGAGGTAAAACCGAAGCCACGGGAGGAAGATTCGAGACTGTGGGTTTGGAATTCCTGAGCCTTTTGAAAAGCCTCATAAGCGACCCCTTAGGCTGCAGTAAGGAAGAAGGGGCATTGGAAGGACAGCCCCAAAAAGAAGAAAAACAGCCGGAACCTACCGTTTCTTGCATGGCCGGTATCGGACTGCCGTTACAGGAAGGTTTTATACTTACTGAGTACGAAGATGCGGAAGAGGTAAACCCTTTAGGTCCGGTGGCGGAGTATAACGGAGCCGGCCAAAACACTCTTGTGAGTGAAGGAAGGGCCCTGCCGGACGCCGGAGAAATATCGGTGGATATTCTCCCGGATAGTTTTAAGACCGACGATGGAAAAACCGTGGGAATTCGGGATGGCCAAGGGGAGGACGAGCGGCACTTATCCGTCGGAAACAAAGAACCGCCCGATAGCAGCTCCGGG
The DNA here is from genome assembly GCA_028686075.1 of Bacillota bacterium. Taxonomy (GTDB): domain Bacteria; phylum Bacillota; class Clostridia; order Ch29; family Ch29; genus JAAYEV01. Next base: position 82,049 of record JAQUCT010000002.1, on the reverse strand, counting down.
CTAAAACCCGCCGGGGGTACCGCAAAAGATAGGGACGACGTAATTGGAAACATAGTAGCAGAGGATAACAACCCTGAGGCAAACAAAGAGGAAGCCTTTGGTTTAAAACCAACCAATACAGGAGATACGTCAAAAAACCAGGGACAATACAGGGACGGGCCGAAACTTGAGGCAACAGAACGGGAGACTGCGGAAAAACCGCCGGCGGCAAACCAAAGGGATGCACAGGCACAGCCATTGGCGGGGACAGGTCAGGCCTATCGCAGCCAGGGACTAAATTCTCGGAAGAATACCCCTGATACGGCTGCCTCCGATATAGTAAACCAGGTAGCAGACAAGATGAAGGTAATGCTTGGCAAGAGGAGGTCGGAGGTAAGCATACAGTTAAAGCCCGAGAGCCTTGGCAGACTAAAGGTCAGTATAACAATTACAGACGGCGTATTAAACGGCAGAATTACTGTCCAAAGCGATGAAACGAAGGGCATTATTCAGGCAAACATACTGAAATTGCAGGAGAACCTTGAAGGGCAGGGCATACCGGTGGGCAAGTTCCATGTGGATGTGGGCGGTGGATACAACCAACAGCAGTTTTTCGACCAAAACAGGCAGTCCCACCACGGCAGACATAGCTTAAACCGGTATCAGGAGGAGGAAAATGTAGAATACGCAATCTGGAGAGGCGAAGGTACCATAGAACTGCTGGCATAGGAGGTGAAAAAATGCAGGTAAACGCAGCAACGTCGTCAGACGGGAACGGGGATGCATATAGCAGCGCAGTCCGTGAAAAAGATGTAATGGGTAAGGATGCATTTTTGCATCTTTTGGTCAACCAATTAAGGAATCAGGACCCGCTAAACCCGGTGAATGACAAGGAATTTCTGGCACAGATGGCCCAGTTCAGCAGCCTGGAGCAGATGCAAAACTTAAACAAAAGCTTTGAAGAGGGTTTTGCTAATCTTGCTGAAGTGACGGACGGAGGGTTGTACGATAATTTCAAGGTCCTCGCAAGCATAAACAACAACCTTATTATGCAGCAGAACTTCCAGGCAATGAATCTGCTGGGTAAAGGAATTACCGCCGTTGTGGAAACCGACGGGCAACAGCAAACGATATCAGGCACGGTACAGAGGGTATCCTTCAGCGATGGAAGGGTGCGAATGGAAGTGGACGGGAAGAGCTTTTACATGGACGAGGCAACGCAGTTTGAGATAGGACATTAAAATAGCCCGTAAAATAGGGAGGTACGAAAGCCTATGGGTGGAACAAAACCCATTGACAACAGACCGATACCCGCGGTAAACCGTCCCGGTGGACAGGCAAAGAAACATACGGTACAGCCGGATAAAAGTTTCAAAGAAGTATTCGAAGCGGTAAAAGGCCAGACCGGCATATCCTTGTCAAAGCACGCCCAGGTGAGGATGACGGCCCGTGATATTATGCTGGACAAGGGACAGGTGCAGCGACTTAGTATGGCAGTAGAAAGGGCAAGACAAAAAGGAGTGCGGGATACCCTTGTGCTGATGGACGATACCGCCTTTGTGATAAACGTTAAAAGCACCACCGTGGTTACCGCAACAAAATGCGACGCTTTAAAGGATAAGGTATTTACAAATATAGACGGAGCTGTAATTGTGTAGCCGGACCTTCAAAAAGGAGGCACAGCTTTCCCGAACGACGGAAGGAAAGCATTACAGCTTCGATGTAAAGGAGGTCATACATTATGATGCGTTCACTATTCTCAGGTGTTTCAGGCCTGAGGTCTCACCAATCCAGAATGGATGTAATAGGCAACAACATTTCCAATGTAAATACAGTGGGATATAAGTCATCCCGTGCAACATTCCAGGAAATATTCAGCGAAACCCTAAGGGGAGCAGGAGCACCCGAAGGCGGCAGGGGAGGCACCAATCCCCAGCAGATAGGCCTTGGGATAAGCCTGGCGTCAATAGATACCCTACACACAAGGGGAAGTATCGAATCTACCGGTTATCCACTTGACCTTGCCATAGAAGGAAATGGTTTCTTCATAGTATCCGACGGGGGTGCGCCTAAATTTACCAGGGCCGGGAATTTCATAAGGGATACCGAGGGCAACATCGTAAACGGTAACGGCTTCAGGGTACTGGGCTGGATGGCGGATGCCAATGGGAATATAGACACCACCGTTTCCCCGGGCACCATACAGATACCCGAGGGTATGGCTATGCAGCCCAAGGCAACCAGTGCCATAAAGATGGTAGGCAACCTGAATGCGGATTTGCCAACCGGCGGGGTAGTACCCTTCGAAACCGAGATATACGACGAGCTGGGCAGGAAAAACAAGTTAAGCTTTGAGCTGGTAAAAGTTAACGATAACACGTGGGAAATTCAGGAACGCCTGTCCGATCCCGCTAATCCGGCGGTGGCCGGCGCAGTGGCGGTTACAAGGCCCGATGGAACTGTTGAAAGCGTATCATTGGGTGCAGCCCCAACCCTAACCTTTGTGGACGGGAAGCTGACCTCGGACGGGACTTTTGAAATACAGGTGGAACCGAATCTAATACCCGACCCAATAACGGTGAACATAGCCGACGTCCACCAGTACGCCGCGGAATCCGGGGTAGACCCGCTGGAAGTGGACGGCTATGCTCTGGGCAGCCTTGAAGACTTTAACTTCGATGCCTCCGGAGTAGCCACCGGGATTTTCTCAAACGGTCAGGAAAAGGTGATTGCAAGGATTGCGCTAGCGGCCTTCAACAACCCGTCGGGGCTGCAGAAGGTGGGCAGTAACTTATTTATTCAGACGCCCAACTCGGGTCAGCCCTCTATAGGAATTGCGGGAGACCACGGTAGGGGCACCATTAACCCCAGTTCCCTGGAGATGTCCAATGTTGATATTTCAAAGGAGTTTACAGATATGATTATAACCCAGAGAGGCTTCCAGGCAAACTCAAGAATAATCACCACCTCCGATGAGATGCTTCAGGAACTTGTGAACCTCAAGAGATAATTAATAATGGCGGGGGTATTGCCGTTACCGGTACTGTCCCCGCCGGAAAAAAAGTGGGGGTTTATAATGATAAAAATAACAAGGTTAAACGGCAAAGAATTTGTGGTAAACGCCGAGCAGATCGAATTTGCGGAGGAGACGCCGGATACAGTTATTACTCTTATATCCGGTAAAAAGGTTGTAGTAAGTGAAAAGATTGACCAGGTGATAGAAAGGGTTATTGAGTACAAAAAAAGAATCAACGGGTTTGGACAATAGGGAATGAGGTGGAGTTATGGATATTTCAACCGTTGCGGGGATGATACTGGGGGTTGTCTTCCTGATAATTGGTATTATGATAAATGGAACCCTGGGTACCTATTACGACCGGGCATCCATTATGATAACCCTTGGGGGTACTATTGCGGCTACATTGATAAGTTTTCCGCTACCAAAGTTTTTGGAAACGCTGCGTAGCGTAAAACATATATTCTTCGGTAAGGAGCTGAATGCAGGCGAGGCCATTGACAGGATAATAGAACTGGCAAACGTCGCAAGGAAAGAGGGGCTTCTTGCATTGGAGGAAGCAGCCATGCAGCTTGACGACGACTTCCTCAAAAAGGGAATTCTTCTTATTGTAGACGGTACCGACCCGGAGCTAGTACGAAATATCCTTGAGACAGAGCTGTCATTCGTTGAGGAAAGGCACAGCACCGGGCAGAGCCTGTTTGAAACTATGGGTGCCTTAGCACCGGCCTTTGGTATGATAGGAACCCTTATAGGTCTTATAAATATGCTGAGAACTTTGGATGACCCGTCCTCCGTCGGACCCAATATGGCGGTGGCCCTGGTTACCACCTTCTACGGTGTTGTCCTTGCCAACCTTTTCTTCCTGCCCATGGCTCGCAAGCTTAAACTTAGAAGCAAGGAAGAAATACTGCTCAAAGAAATTCTAATTGAAGGCATGCTTTCGATACAGGCTGGGGAAAACCCGAGAATAATAGAAGAAAAACTTGTGGCCTTCCTGTCGCCGAAGCTAAGGGAAAAGGCGAAGAAGGAAAAAGAGAAAGAAAGCGGGGAAGGAGAATATGCGAGCGCGACGGAATAGGAGAGAAAACGGGACCTCCGATACCAACAGTTGGATGACTACTTACAGCGACCTTGTAACGCTGCTTCTATGTTTTTTTGTTTTACTATTCTCGTTTTCTGTAATAGACGCAAAGAAATTTGAAGCAATAATAAGGTCATTCCAGGGCTCACTCGGGGTTTTGGACGCCGGGAAAACAATAGACGAAGACCAGTATATCAGCCAGGCGCTGCAGAGTGATCGCCTGCTGCAGGAACAGCTGGAGGCCGAGAGTATGGAATGGCTTTACAGACAGCTTGACGAGTATATAAAGGAAAACGACCTGGAGGCAACGGTTGTGCTTGGAGTTGAAGAGAGGGGACTACTTATAAGGTTCAAGGACCAGGCACTGTTCGATTCTGGTAAAGCCCTTATAAGGAAGGATGCGGAGACAATAGTGATAAGCATTGGCGAGATACTCAAACAAAACGAACGGTCCATAAGGGTGGAGGGGCATACCGACAACGTTCCGATGAGATCGCTACTGTATCCCTCCAACTGGGAGCTGTCCACCGCCAGGGCAGTAAACGTGGTGAAGTTCTTAATTGAGGATGTTGGTATCACACCGGTCAGGCTATCTGCCGCCGGATACGGGGAATATCACCCCATAGCCGATAACAATACCGCTGAAAACCGACAGAAGAACAGAAGGGTGGACGTTGTTATACTAAAAAATACTTTTGAGTTAAACGAACCAAATAGTAACGAGGTGACGCTATGAATGGAAAGAAACTGTTTATATTTGTTTTGGCTCTTGTAGTAACCGGGGTGTTAATTTTTGCGGCGGCACTCGTCGCGGCAAGAGGCGGCATAATAAACGTCGGAGAGGCTAATTCAAACAAGGAAGTAAAAACGGTGATAGTGCCAGGAAACAGTAAATTCCAGACCAATCTGAAGGGAGCAAGAAGTATTATTATATTTAGCTATTATATAGAAACTTTAAAGGACAAAAAACTTCTGCAAGTGTTAGAGGAGAGGGATCCGGAGGCGAGGAGCAGGGTTTTGAATATAATAAGGGACAAGACCGCCGAGGATGTAACCGGTACCCAGGGCAAGATATCGCTGGAACGGGAAATACTGGACTGCTATCGTTCCCTGTACGGCAAAGAGGGTATTATTAATATTTACATAGACGATTTAATCACTCAATAGAGGGGGGTAAGCAATGCCGGATGTTCTTACTCAGACAGAGATAGACGACCTTCTAAAAGCACTTAGTACCGGAGAACTGAACGTAAAGGAAGTGGTGCAGGACACCTCGGAAAGAAAGGTCAGGCTATACGACTTCAAACGGCCTAATAAATTTGCAAAGGACCAGTTAAGGACTCTGGAAATGATACACGAAAACTACGCAAGACTGGTCTCCACCTTTTTGGCGGGGTATTTAAGGAGTTTTGTTACTGTGGAGCTAGTCACGGTGGAACAGCTTACTTATTACGAGTTCACAAATTCGCTGTCCAATCCTACTATACTGGCCCTGTGCGACGCAAACCCCCTTTCAGGCAGCATAATCCTGGAGATAAGCCCTTCCCTCACTTACACGATTATAGACAGAGTATTGGGGGGCTATGGAAAGGGTGACATGAAGCTTCGCAACTTCACCGAGATAGAAGAAAGCATAATGCGTAGCCTAATGGATAAAATGGTAGGTTTGCTGGTAGAACCATGGAGAAACGTAATCGAGATATCTCCCAGGGTAGCCAAACTGGAGACAAACTCCCAATTTATACAGATTATGTCGCCCAACGAAATAATAGCTTTAATAACCATGAGGGTGAAAATAGGTGAAGCGGAGGGCATGATAAATTTGGCAATCCCGCACCTTTCGGTGGAACCCATAGTAAACAAGATATCCACAAGGTTCTGGTTTACATCCTCGGGTAACAACAGGGGAAAAGGGGATGCGGCACTGCTGGAAAAAAGGATAGAAAACGCAAGCGTGCTTTTAAAGGTAGTTTTGGGAGAATGCACAATAACCGTAGAAGAATTCTGCAATCTTCAACCGGGGGACGTACTGCGGCTGAGTAGAGCGTGCGAAGGGCCTCTGGATATGTATGTGGACAATAAACTGGTTTTTGGTGCTAAACCGGGATTGAGGAAAAATAAAGTTGCAGTAAAGATTGTAGATATTGTAAGGAAAGGGGATGAAGAATATGAATGAAATGCTCTCCCAGGAAGAAATAGATGCTTTATTGAAAAAAGCGACAGTACAGGAACCGGATGTTTTAACACCGGAGGAGAAAGATGCGCTGGGAGAAATAGGTAATATTAGCATGGGAACCTCAGCCACAACGCTGTTTGCACTCTTAAGGAACAAAGTGACAATAACAACGCCGAGGGTTGAGGTAATAAACGCTGAGCAGATTGCTAAGGACTATCCCATGCCCTTTCTGGCGGTGAACATACGGTTCACAGAGGGAATAGAGGGAACAAACCTTCTGCTTTTAAAGGAGGGCGATGCGAGGGTTATCGCCGACCTGATGATGGGAGGCGATGGTAGCAGTCCCGCGGAGGAGATAACCGACATAACCATAAGCGCGGTGAGCGAAGCAATGAACCAGATGATAGGCTCCGCGTCCACGTCCCTCTCCACCATGCTTGATAAGCCCATTTATATTTCACCGCCGGAGACAACGCTTGTTAACCTGGGACAGGACTACAAGGGAATGGAATTCTTTATGAAGAACCAGCTATTCATAAAGATTTCCTTCAAAATGGTGGTAGGAACTCTTATTGACAGTGAAATAATGCAGCTGCTTCCGATAGAGTTTTCCAAGTCTATGGTGGCGGGCCTAATTGATAAGGAGACAAAACGTAAGGAGTATTCGATAGACGAGGACCTTAGAGAGGTTGAAAACGTTCTGGCAGTCTTAGATGACGATGAAGGGGAGAAGGAGGACAAACCAACAGAGAAAGCCCCGGGCAAAAAAGAAGTAAAGGTGCAGCCAGTAAGCCTTAGTGACTTTGAAGATGTGCCGGTTAGCACCGAAAAAGAAAGCATTAACCTGATACTGGACGTGCCCCTAAACGTTACGGTGGAACTGGGCAGGACAAGGAAACAAATAAGGGAGATTCTGCAGTTCGGGGTTGGTACAATAGTTGAACTGGACAAGCTGGCGGGCGAGCCGGTGGAACTACTTGTAAACGGCAAATTCATAGCAAAGGGCGAAGTAGTTGTAATTGATGAAAGCTTTGGTGTTAGGCTTACGGATATAGTTCATCCGTCTAAAAGGATAGATAGCATTTCAAGTGACCGTTAAAAGGAGGATAGTATCGTATGGCTAAGGGAGTATTGATAGTGGACGATGCCGCTTTTATGAGGATGATGATAAAGGATATCCTCGGGAAAAACGGGTACCAGATAGTGGGGGAGGCGGAAAATGGAACAAAGGCAGTCGAGAAATACGCGGAACTGAAACCGGATCTGGTTATTATGGATATTACAATGCCGGAGATGGACGGTATAGAAGCGGTTAAAAGGATAAAGGCCGTAGATGCCGGTGCTACCATAGTAATGTGTTCAGCCATGGGGCAGCAGGCAATGGTAATAGAAGCTATACAGGCGGGAGCCAAGGACTTCATAGTAAAACCCTTCCAGCCCGAAAGGGTGCTGGAGGCGGTTAGCAAGGCAATATAATAGGATGGTGCGTAAATGGGCGATCTATTTTCGGTTTTTTTAAAGGTGCTGTACTTCTTAATAATATTTGGAATTATTATACTGTTGGCATATTATACCACAAAGGTTGTAGGCAAGCGGGTTTCGGTCAATGCAGGGAGGTACATGAGAATAATAGATACCCTTTATATGGGCGGCGACAGAAACCTTATTATCGTCAAGGTCAAGGATGAGTATCTGCTTATGTCCGGCTCCAATCGAGGAATGGAATTCATAAAGGAACTGGACGGTTTTGAGGAAGACACACGGGCAGAGGGCAACTTTGAAAGCTATCTAAAGGGTTATGGAATACAAAAGTGCGGAAGGTCGGGGATTTTCGGATTGATCCGCAAACTAAAGAGCGACGGGGATGAGACGGATGACCGGTAGAAAAATATTTATTATACTGGTAAGTCTATTGGCGGTTGCCGGGGTTATGCAAACCGCTGCCCTGGCCGCACCGGAGATTCCTATACCAAGAATTGGGCTGGAGATGCAACCGGCGGAAACGCCCCAGGATGTCGCACTAAGCCTGCAGATACTCTTTTTGCTTACGGTACTTAGCCTTGCACCGGCTATACTCATTATGACCACCAGTTTTACCAGAATTATAATAGTACTGTCCTTTATAAGAAATGCGCTGGCAACGCAGCAGACACCGCCGAACCAGGTACTGATAGGACTGGCCCTATTTCTTACATTATTTGTTATGTCCCCGGTTATTTCGGATATAAACGAACAGGCTTTTAGGCCCTATATGGAGGAGAGAATTGATTTTACGGAGGCCATCGAAAGGGCAATGCAGCCTCTTAGAACCTTTATGCTGAGGCAGACTAGGCAAAAAGACCTTGCATTGTTCGTCGACCTATCAGGGGGAGAAGGGGTGGAGGATGTAAACGGGGTTCAAAACAGGGCCCTTATACCGGCTTTTATAATAAGCGAATTAAAAACCGCATTCCAGATGGGTTTTCTATTATTTGTACCCTTCCTGGTAATTGATATGGTGGTGGCCAGTACGCTTATGTCAATGGGTATGATGATGCTGCCTCCTATTATGGTATCACTGCCCTTTAAGATACTTCTTTTTATTATGGTGGACGGATGGAATTTGATTGTGCAATCCCTTGTAACGGGGTTCAGATAGGGGGGAGGATCAATGGGAGAAGGACTGGTACTGGATGTTGCCCAGCAGGCACTGTACACGATAATACTGATTTCGGCACCCATATTGGGACTGGCTCTTTTGGTCGGGCTTTTGGTAAGCATATTCCAGGCCACAACCCAGATTCAGGAGCCAACGCTCACCTTTATACCCAAGATCCTTGCGGTGCTGTTTTCTATAATAGTATTCGGTCCCTGGATGCTAGGTATTATTATAGATTTTACGACAAGGTTGTTTGGAAACATTAATTCGTTTGTATTTTAGGGGAATGCCATGGAAAGCATTTTAGTCCTTTTGATTGAAAAATTTGAGGTTTTTCTGCTGGTGCTGGTTCGCTGCTCTGCCATTTTCCTGATGACTCCAATCTTCGGACGCAGGAACGTACCGGCGGTCTTTAAGGTAGGATTAGCCTTAATGCTAAGTATTGTACTGCTGCCTGCGGTAGAGCTTTCATCCGGCCCCGAGACGGGTTTTCTACAGCTTGCATTGCTGGCGGCAAAGGAGGCGGCGGTCGGGCTTATAATCGGCTTTGTGACCTATGTGGTTTTTACAGCAATCTATTTTGCCGGTCAGATAATAGATATGAAAACCGGGTTTGGAATTGTTAACGTGCTGGACCCTCAGACAAATACCCAGATTCCTATAATGGGCAACTTTTTGTATATATTCACCCTTATTGTGTTTATCACCATGGACGGTCACCTTATGCTTATTAAGGCACTGGCGGAAAGCTTTACAATTGTGCCCGCAGGTCACCACCTGCAGGTTACCGCTGAGACGGTGGCGGAACTCGTTTCAACGCTGCACAGCACCTTTGTGATAGGTTTTAAGATAAGCGCGCCGGTGGTGGCAGCTGTGTTCCTTACCGATGTGGCACTGGGAATACTGGCCAGGACAATGCCCCAGATGAACGTGTTCATGGTGGGTATGCCGCTTAAAATAATGATAGGAATGTTTACACTGATGATAATGATACCGGTTTTTGCAATAGTGTTGGACGTTTTATTCACAAATACCGCCCAAAGCATATACAGGATACTAATTAAGCTCTAAACAGAGGGGGAATCCCAGATGGAGGACTTTTTCAACCTGCAGCTGTTTGCAGACGAAAAAACTGAAAAAGCTACCCCGAAAAAAAGAAGGGACGTGAGGGAAAAGGGAAATATCCCTCAGAGCAGGGAACTTAATTCCGCTCTGGTTCTTATAGGCTGTTTTGCTACGCTGTATATTTGTGCGGCCTTTATTACGGATACTTTAAGAGATAATGCCATTCACCTGCTCTCTATGAAGGCAGAGGACGGGCTGTTTTCATCAGACGGAATGCATAACCTGATTACTTTTAGTGCCGCGGGGTATTTGAAGGCACTGGCTCCAGTGGCGGGAACGGCCTTATGCCTGGGGCTTTTGACGAGCTACCTGCAAGTGGGGTTTGTGTTCACTACAAAACCGCTGGAGCCCAAGCTGAGCAGGTTAAACCCGGCAGAGGGTTTTAAAAGGATATTCTCGCGCCGGTCCCTGGCGCAGTTTGTAAAATCACTTTTGAAAATAAGTATTGTAGGTTACCTTACATATAGATTTCTGATAAGCAGGTACCCTGAACTGCCCAGAATGCTGGATATGGGGCTTGAAGAGCTTGTAAAGACAATAGGAGTAACGGTGGTGCAATCGGGCATCTACGCCGGGGCGGTGCTTCTGGCACTGGCGTTGCTTGATTATTACTACCAGAGATACGAGTACGAGAAGAGCATCATGATGACCAAGCACGAAGTCAAAGAGGAATACAAACTGATGGAGGGCAGCCCCCAGATAAAATCAAAGGTAAGAGAAAGGCAAAGACAGATGTCTATGCGAAGGATGATGACGGAGGTACCCAGGGCGGACGTTGTGATAACGAACCCTACACATTTTGCGGTAGCCCTAAAATATGAACCGGATAGGGCGAAGGCCCCCTATGTCGTGGCAAAGGGAAGGGACCTTATTGCTCTTAGGATTAAGGAGATAGCAAAGGAAAGCGGAGTACAAACGGTGGAAAACCCCACGCTTGCAAGGGGTCTTTATGAGGCCAGCGAAATAGGCGACATGATACCTCCCGACCTGTACCAGGCGGTGGCCGAAGTTTTGGCCTTAGTATACAGCATAAACAAAAACACTTAAACCTATGGGGTGTCTAAAGAATGAGATTTGGAGATATTGTAATAGCCATTATGGTTGTCTCAATAGTAATAATGATAATAATACCACTTCCTACGGGGATAATGGATTTTCTGCTTACGTTAAACATTACCCTTTCGTTGGTTATACTGCTTATTTCAATGTACATTAACGAACCGCTGCAGTTTTCCATATTCCCGTCCCTGTTGCTTCTTACCACGCTACTTAGGCTATCCCTTAACATATCAACCACAAGGCTTATATTAAGGGATGCGGATGCGGGAGAAGTGATAAGGGCCTTTGGAGACTTTGTGGTGGGCGGCGACGCGGTGGTCGGGTTTATTATATTTCTTATAATAGTAATAATTCAGTTTATAGTGATAACAAAGGGTGCCGAAAGGATCGCGGAAGTTGCTGCCAGGTTTACGCTGGACGCAATGCCAGGCAAGCAGATGGCCATAGATGCGGACCTAAACGCTGGGCTAATAAACGAAGCGGAGGCTAGAGAGAGAAGAAAAAACATAGAAAGAGAGGCGGACTTTTACGGTGCCATGGACGGTGCAAGTAAATTCGTAAAGGGTGATGCCATTGCCGGCATAATAATAACCCTTATCAACATAAGCGGTGGCCTTATTATTGGCATAGTACAAAGGGGTATGGAGTTTCAAAGCGCATTGTCGACCTATACGTTGCTTACGGTGGGGGACGGGCTGGTTAGCCAGATACCGGCACTTTTAATTTCCACCTCCGCCGGAATAATTGTGACCAAAACCGCATCGGATTCCAATCTGGGAAGCGAAATTACACGCCAGCTGTTTGCCCAGCCAAAGGTTATGTTCCTGTCGGCGGGGTTGCTAGCAGCCTTAGGGCTAGTACCAGCCTTGCCTCAGAGGCCCCTGTACATGCTGGCGGTACTGCTTTTTATATCCGGCAACTCAATTAGAAGGGCAGCAAAGGGCACCCAAGAGGGTATGGGGGAAGAAACCCAGCCGACATACATTGAGGAGATGCGTAAGCCTGAAAACGTAATGGGACTTCTGCAGGTGGACCCAATTGAAGTGGAGTTTGGCTATGCAATAATACCCCTTGCCGATGTCAATCAGGGGGGTGACCTGCTGGACAGGGTGGTAATGATACGAAGGCAAATAGCCCTTGAGTTGGGCATGGTGGTTCCTATAATACGTTTAAGGGATAATATTCAGCTTAACCCCAGCCAGTACAGGATAAAGATTAAGGGGATAGAGGTATCCGAGGGTGAACTGGTAATGGACGGGTTCCTTGCAATGGACCCGGGGACAGCCGACGGAGAGATTGAGGGTACCGACACCACAGAGCCCGCCTTCGGCCTTCCCGCCAAGTGGATTAAGGAGGGGGAGCGGGATAAGGCGGAGCTTTTGGGATACACCGTGGTGGACCCACCGACCGTGATATCCACCCACCTTACCGAGACGATAAAGTCCCATATACATGAACTGCTGGGCCGGCAGGAAGTAAAAAAACTGGTGGATAACCTGAAGGAGAACTATCCCACTCTTGTAGAGGAACTCTTACCCAAACAAATGACCTTTGGCGAGGTGCAAAAAGTCCTGGCAAACCTGCTGAAGGAGGGCGTGTCCATAAGGGACCTGGTGACCATTTTCGAGACGCTGGCCGATTACGCGCCGGTTACACGGGACCCGGATATGCTGACTGAATATGTAAGGCAATCTCTGTCCAGAACCATATCCAAAAAGTTTGTAGCCGGAAAAAAGGCAAAGGTAGTTACGCTGGACCGTGATTTGGAGGAAAGGATAATGAACTCGGTTCAGCAAACCGAACAGGGTAGCTATCTGACATTGGACCCGGCCGTAACAAAGGATATTATGAACAGCCTTTCAAAGCAGATGGAACTATTTAACCAACTGGGAGAGCAGCCCATAATACTGACCTCACCGGTGGTAAGGCTTTACTTCAAAAAGCTTACTGAACAATTTGCGCCAGGGCTGGTGGTTTTATCCTATAATGAACTGGACCCCGGTATAGAAATTCAATCGATGGGGATGGTGAGCGCGTAATGAAGGTAAAAAGATACGTTGGCCCTACCGTAGAGGTTACCCTGGACAGGGTCAGGGAAGAGATGGGCCGAAATGCCGTAATTCTTAACAGAAGGAAAATAAAACCGGGCAAAGGTTTAATGAGGATATTCAAAAAGCCGGTTTACGAGATAGTGGCGGCAATAGACGAGACGGAGCCAGGAGCAGGTATACCCGTACAGGACCTGGATGACGGGTACCAGGCACTGGAAAGGAAAATGGATTACCTTAAGGCGACCATGGACACCATTGCCGGTAACCTGTCGCCGAAAGATAGCAACCGGGAGATACCGGAAATCCTTTCGCCTTACTACACGCTTATGAAAGACAACGACATAGACCCGGAGATTATCCATATGGTGATGGAAGGGGTTAAATCAAAAATAGACTTAAGTACCACCTATGACCAGGAATACCTTTATTACAGGTTCAAACAGGAGATTTCCTCCTACTTCAAAAAGGTGGAGCCCATATCCCTGAAAGAGGGACAGACAACCGTTGCGGTATTTGTGGGACCTACCGGAGTGGGGAAGACCACATCCCTTGCAAAGCTGGCGGCCTATTACGCTGTTATTATAAAAAAAAGAGTGGGTATAATGACCTGTGATACATACAGAATTGCAGCAGTGGAACAGCTTAAGACCTACGGCGAGATAATGGATGTACCTATAAGAATAATATACCAGCCCGGGGACATAGAGGACGCAATGCAATATTACAAGGACATGGACCTTATACTGGTTGATACCGCTGGAAGAAGCCACAGGGACAGAATGAGGCTCCTGGAACTTCAGAAGATGCTAAAGGGTATAGGAAACCAACAGGTTTTCCTGGTAGTAAGCGCGACAACCAATTATAAGAATGTTCTTGACATAATATCGAGCTACAATTTTCTTAAAGATTACAGGATACTGATAAGCAAGGTGGATGAGAACGTTTCAAACGGGATTATACTGAACATTGCTGTAAAATGCGGGAGGCCGCTGTCCTATATTACTACGGGTCAGAATGTGCCGGACGATATAGAAAAGGTGGACGGTGAAAGGATAGCATCGCTTATACTCAGCATGAAGTAAACAGGGTAAATGGGGGTGCAACAATGAGCAAAACCGGCCCGATTGTGGACCAGGCGGATAAATTAAGAAGAATAGTCAGTAGCCTCAGGGAAAGGTCCGAGGTGATAATTGACCGGGCTGTAAAAAAGACAGGCAAAAAGGCACGGCTCATTGCCGTGACAAGCGGTAAGGGCGGGGTGGGGAAGACGAGCCTGACCGTGAATATTGCCATTAAACTTAGCAAAAACGGGTACAGGGTTGTAGTCATCGACGGAGACTTAGGGCTGGCAAACGTGGAAGTGATGTTGGGCATAGTACCCCAATACAGCATGTATGACATTATAAACTCCGGATTAAGCCTGTCGGATGTTATAATTGACGGACCAATGGGCATCAAGTTTATATCCGGCGGAACAGGGGTCGTGGAAATGGCCTATCTGGACAGGCGAAGGTTTGACAGCTTACTTGATACCCTGTCTGTGCTGGATAGTTACGCCGATTTTATACTGGTAGATACGGGAGCCGGCATTTCCCGCAGCGTTACGAAATTTGTGCTGGCGGCAAGGGAAGTTATACTGGTAACAAATTCGGAACCCACTTCCATCACCGATGCCTACGCAATCCTTAAAATAATCAGTATACACAACAAAGAATGCTATATAAAAATGATAGCCAACATGGTGGAAAGCCCGGCTGAAGCCGAGGATATACTGGCCCGGATAAACACCGCTGCTAAAATGTTTATAGGTGCAGAGATAAAAAGCCTGGGTTTTGTGAAAAGAGACCCGGCGGTAAGCAAAGCTGTCAAAACTCAAACTCCGTTTATTATCGGCTCACCCAAGAGCGCAGCTGCGAAAAGTATAGAAAGAATAGCCCAAAGGATTGTGTACAATACCGAGTATATAAGGGAACCGGAGGGAGTAAGGGAATTTTTGACCAGGATTTACCTAAGAATGAACTCTTCATAAAATGCCGTAGGGAGGAATGGAAATTGGATATCCCTGTTGTTACAGGAGAAAAGCTGCACGTAATAATAAGGGGTAAAGGCCCCGGCAAGCAAAGGATTATGGTAAGCCAAGTGCTGGAGGATTCCCGCAACGGGGTGCTTACTATTGCCATGCCCATACAAAGAGGCAGGCTGGTTCCTATTAAGCAGGAGAAAGAAGTAGGTATAATGTTTTACAGGGATAACGGAGTCTACGAGTTTGAGGCTCGGGTTATAGGAAGAAGCGGAGGAAGAATTCCAAGTTTGAAAATACAGGTGCTATCTCCTGTAAAAAAGAGCCAGAGAAGGGATTACTACAGGCTTAACACTGTTTTGCCTGTGCAGGTACACATAAGTTACTCCGAAGAGGACTGCATAGTCGTTAAATGCCTTACCCTCGATTTTAGTGCAGGAGGTATGAGGCTTGCTTCTGACAGGAACATTGAGAAGGATTGTATAGTAACCTGTTATTTGGTATTATCCGGCAAGCCACTTACAGTAAAGGCGAAGGTGATAAGAAACACAACCGTGTACAGTAAGGAGTACGCCTATGAAATAGGAGTGCAGTTTGTTGAACTGAATGAAAAGGTTAGAAGCGGGATAATCGGATTTATATTTGAAGAACAAAGAAAATTGAAACGAAAAGGGCTGATATAGTGGACAAAATAAAGGTTTTGGTAGTGGACGATTCCGCTTTTATGCAAAGAGTAATAAATAGTATCCTGAAGGACAACGAAAGAATAGAAATTGCTGCCGTAGCGGGAGATGGGGCGGAGGCTCTTGAGATACTGAAACAAAAGAGAATTGATGTAGTAACAATGGATGTGGAAATGCCGGGAATGAACGGTCTGGAGGCACTTAAGGCCATCATCGAAACCAGACCAACTCCCGTTATTATGATTAGCAGCCATACTAAAAGGGGTGCTGTGGAAACAATACAGTCACTTGACATAGGGGCGGTGGATTTCATAACAAAACCCTCCACCGGCCTGGAAAACGATTTGGCCCGGTTTGGCAGGGAGATTAAACAGAAAATTGCGGTAGCTTCTACGGCAAGACTTATTGGTCGCAGACCGGGCAGGAGGCCGGTATTAAATGTACCGAAACCGGAGGGCATTTACGGGACTTCGGTGAGATACATGATAGCCATAGGCTCCTCCACCGGTGGGCCAAAGGCTCTGCAACGGGTACTCCCGGTAATACCGGGCAGTATTGCGGGGGCGGTAATGGTGGTGCAGCACATGCCCGCGGGTTTTACAAAGTCTCTCGCCGAAAGGCTTGACACCTTTTGTCAGCTAAAAGTCAGGGAGGCGAAGGACAGGGAACTTGTGAAGTCCGGGCACTGTTACATAGCACCGGGGGGCTGCCATATGCGGGTTAACAGGGGTGCTAGAGAGAGGGAATATGTAATAAGGCTGGATGAGGGGCCTGTCGTTTCGGGACACAGACCGTCGGTGGATGTATTATTTGAATCCTTAAGCCGAGTACAGATAGAGAAAATGGTTGCGGTAATAATGACGGGGATGGGTAGCGACGGGTCGGCGGGTCTGGCAAAGCTTAAAGAATTCCGGGGATGCCCCGCCATTGCCCAGAATGAAGAAAGCTCTATTGTATTTGGTATGCCGGGTACAGCAATAAAGAATGGTCTTATAGACAAGGTGGCGGACCTGGACAGTATCGGTGAGGAAATTCTTAAAAGTCTGGAGGTGTAATTGGGTGGACGCAAATCAGTTTTTGGACATTTTTCTTGAAGAGACCGTTGAGCATCTGGAAAGCCTTAACAACTGCCTGTTACAGCTTGAAAAACTGCCGGAGGACAAAAGTGTTCTGGATGAGATATTCAGGGTATCTCATACACTAAAAGGGATGGCGGGCACCATGGGCTTTACCGGTATGGCCCAGCTGACCCACGGGATGGAAAACCTGCTGGATGGGATAAGAAAGCAAAGGATAAAGGTGAATACCGTCCTGGTGGACCTTCTGTTTGAATGCCTGGACGGTTTGCAGGCTTATGCAAACAATATAGCCGGGGAGGGTGTGGAAGGCGAAACGGACAACCACGGTCTGCTTGAAAGATTGGGAAGGCTCCTTGGCGCAGAAAAAAGTGAAGACTGCCAGGAGGACGGGGGAAGTCAAACAGACATTGAGTTTAACGACCACGATACAATGGTACTGGGTAAAGCCCGGCAGCAGGGGTTCAACTGCTTTATAATAAAGGTGAGGCTTGATAAAAACTGTATGCTAAAATCTGCTAGAGCGTTTATAGTGTTTAATACCCTCGAGAAGAAGGGTGACATAATTAAATCGGTTCCCAGTGTGGAGGATATTGAGGATGAAAAGTTCGATCGTACCATAAGGCTGGTGATTATAACCCAAAGCGATTTAGACGAAATAGAAGGCAGTCTGGCATCGGTTTCAGAGCTGGAAGAGGTGGAAATACGGGAGGCATACATACCCGATGAGATTGACAACTTTCATCTTGAGGAGGATACAAACGAAGATTATACGAAGGATACCGGTACTAAGCAAAGGGGAAGGAAAAGCATAACCGGGAAGACTGTTAGGGTGGATATAAACAGGCTTGACAACCTGATGAACCTGGTAAGCGAACTTATAATAATAAAGACACGGTTGGAGGAAAACAGGGACGGAGGTGAAGAGGCGGATACCGAAGAGACCCTGGAGTATCTGGAGAGGATTACTACAAATTTGCACGATGCGGTGATGAAGGTAAGGATGGTACCCATTGAAAGAGTGTTTAACAGGTTCCCCAGGATGGTAAGGGACCTTTCGAAGAACCTGGGCAAGGATACAAGGCTTTTAATGTACGGAGAGGAAACTGAGGTTGACAGGACGGTTATAGACGAAATAGGGGACCCCCTTATACACCTTATACGAAACTCCATAGACCACGGCATAGAACCGGTGGAGGAAAGAAAGAAACTGGGCAAACCCACCGAGGGAAAAATAATGCTCAAGGCCTTCCATGACGGTAATACCGTTGTCATTGAGGTGGAGGACGACGGCAGTGGCATTGATATAAAAAGAATTGCACAAAAATCGGTACAGTCGGGACTATACAGCCAACAGCAGCTTGATGCGCTAAACGAAGAGGAGTTGGTTGAACTAATATTTTCACCGGGTTTTAGTACAGCAGGCAAGGTTTCCGACCTGTCGGGCAGGGGTGTTGGCCTTGATGTTGTAAAAACAAAGATAGAATCCCTCGGCGGTATGGTTGAGGTGGAAAACAAACCGGCCTTAGGAAGTAAATTTATTATAAGACTTCCCCTTACCCTAGCAATTATACAGGCACTTCTAGTGAACGTGGGATTAGAAAGTTACGCCATACCTTTAAACTCCATAAAAGAGATAGTAACAATGGAGTACTCAAGGATTAAGAATGTGCAAAACAGGGAAGTGGTGCTGCTAAGGGGTGAGATTCTTCCTATTATCCGACTTGATAGGGAACTGGGATTGGAGGACCATTCAGTGCTTAAGGGGGAAATGACAATAGTGGTAGTCAGAAAAGGTGAAAAGCTGGCGGGAATGGTGGTGGATGGCCTAATCGGACAGCAGGAGATTGTTATTAAGCCGTTGGGTAAATTCCTGTCCGGGATACGGTATATTGCCGGGGCCACAATACTGGGGGACGGAAGGGTTTCGCTTATACTGGACGTTAATCCATTTTTATAGTAGATAAGGGGTGAGAAGGTGCCGGTTAATCAGTACGTTGTTTTTGAAATAGAAGACAGGGAGTTTGCCGTAGACATTGAAAGGGTAAAGACCATAGAAAAGGTAACAGAAATAACCCGGGTTCCCGGTACCCAGGACTTTGTCATGGGAGTTATAAACTTAAGGGGAGATGTAATACCGGTAATTGACACAAGAAAGAGGATGGACCTTGGGGATAGGGACTTTGACAGCGAGAGCAGGATAATAATAATGAATGTAGATGACATGGAGGCAGGAATTACCGCCGATTCCGCAACGGAGGTTATTGGCATAGAAAGGGACTTAATCGATTCAAATCTGGATTTTTCCGGTGACAGGGACGACGGCTTTATAAAAGGTGTAGCACGGCTTCAGGAAAGAATAATTGTAATACTGGACTTGGAAAAGCTACTTAGATTAGCTTAGCGGTTAGGAGTGAAGACCATGACGATGGATTACCAAAATATGACCTCAATGCAGATGGACGTATTAAAGGAACTGGGAAACATAGGAGCCGGGAATGCGGTAACCGCTCTCTCAAAAATGCTTGATAAAAAAGTTAACATGGAGGTACCCCGGGTAAGCATCCTGGAATTCAGGGAAGTAAGCGAAATATTGGGCGGAGCCGAAGCAGAGGTTACAGGAGTTTACTTTCGGATGGAAGGCGATATATCTGGAAACATAATGTTTCTTTTGCCGGTAGATTCCTCTAATGCACTACTTGATATGCTTATGGGTACTTACAGGGACAACGACAAATTCGGTGAAATGAGCCTGTCCGCCCTTGAGGAAATAGGCAATATACTGACCGGTTCTTACATATCCTCACTGTCCACCATGACCGGAATGAACATAAAAATATCGGTACCTGCCCTTGCGATTGATATGGCCGGTGCAGTGCTAAGCGTCCCAATTATCCAGTTCGGCCACATGGGTGACAGCGTGCTGCTTATTGAGACACACTTTTTTGAGGGAAAAACGCATGTGAAGGGCAACTTTTTATTAATTCCGGACTTAGAATCCTTCGCAAATCTATTGGAGAAGTTAGGAGTAGCGTAATTATGACGGTTGGGATTACAAAAATAGGTATAGCGGAGGCCCGCGCCGCAAGGGACCCCGCGGTACTGGTGACGCTTGGTCTGGGCTCATGCGTGGGTGTCTGCCTCTATGACCGGTTTAAAAGAATTATTGGAATGGCACATATTATGCTGCCTTCCAGTATTGAGATCAAGAACAACTCCAACAGGGCTAAGTTCGCAGATACAGCAATAGAAATGCTTATCAAAGAAATGCTGGGTCTGGGTGCAAATAAAGGACGGATAACCGCAAAAATTGCCGGTGGTGCCCAAATGTTCAGTTTCAAGTCGGCCAATGACCTTATGAGAATAGGAGAACGGAACGTGGAGGCGGTAAGACGGGAACTAAAGAAGCATAGCGTGGAAATAGTGGCCGAAGACGTAGGCGGGAGTTACGGTAGAACCATTGAGTTTTATTCTAAAAACGGAGAACTGCACATCAAAACTATTGGGCATGGTATAAATGTGATATAGGGTGATTGATAATGAGGGGTTTTAAAAAATTACCGCAATATTTTTCAATCGTTGCATTAGTGATTTCGATTCTAGTCAGTGCAGCAAAGAGAATTTCGCCGGTGACGGCACTGCATAGGATTGTACCAGCAGTTGTATCCTTTTACATATTGGGCTTTTGTATCTCGGCAGTATTGGCCGGTGAAATGAAAAGCCCCGTGGAGAATGAAAAGGATACAACCCCTGACAGCCTAGACCATGAAGAGTTTGAGGACCTAAAGTTTCCGGTAATCAAGACGGCGGAACAGGACCAAGAAGGTAGGGAGTAGGTAAAATGGATATAAAAAAGCTGTGGGTCGAGTACAAAAAGAACGGCCACCGCGAAGTCAGGAATATTCTTATAAACCACTATATTCCACTGGTTAGAATAACTGCCGGCCGTCTTAAGAGTACCATAAGAGCAGGTAGCGTAGAAATGGACGATTTGGTAAGTTATGGAGTTTTAGGACTTATGGACGCCCTGGAAAAATTTGACCTTGAAAAGAAAGTAAAGTTCGAGACCTATGCGCAAATGAGAATACGGGGGGCAATGATAGATCAGCTCCGGAAGATTGACTGGGCACCCCGTTCTCTGAGGCAGAAGGCCAGGCAGATAGAAGGTGCGTACAGCGACCTGGAGACAAAGCTGGGAAGGGCACCTACCGATAGTGAGGTGGCAGAATTCATAGGTGTAGAAAAGGAGATCTTTTTAAAAACTCTGGGAGACATAAGTACGCTGTCGGTGCTGTCGCTGGAGGAATTGTTTGAAAACAGGATGGAAACAAGGGCATCCGCATTAAACGAAGAAAGCGGCGATTCCCATTGCAGTCGGCCGGAGGAACAGTTTGAAGTCAAAGAGGTAAAAAGGCTGCTGAAGGAATCGATAGAGAACCTCCCGGAAAGGGAAAGATTGCTTATTACGCTGTATTATTACGAAGGGCTTACCTATAAAGAAATAGGGGAAGTACTGGACATTTCAGAGTCCAGGGTATCTCAGTTGCATACCAGGGCGGTTTTGAGAATGAGAAACCGCCTTTCGGTACATAGGGCTGATTTAACCATTTAGGGGGTGTTTGTTAATTGCTGTTTAGAGGAAAAACCTTTCAGGAAGCGGTAAATAAAGGCCTTAAGTATTTTGACGTCACCCATGAAATGGCTGAAATATACCTTGTAAAGGGCACCAATTCAGAAGAGGCCGACTCCGTGGACGAGTTTGTGGTGGAGGTATCCCCTGTTAGCGATATACCTGCAAACGTGGACGGGAACTTTAGGCTGCTATACCGAGAGGACGGAGTTTACCTAAAGGTTAACCCTCCGTTAGGGGACGGGGATGGAATTAAAACTGAAGACATCAAGAGTAAACTGGAATACAAAAAGGTAAAAGACGTGGACGAGGCTGCCCTTGTTCAGGCGGTAAACGCCAAGGAGAGCGTGAACATAAAGATAGCGCCGTGCCAGCTGGAGGTTAAATACCCGGCTACTCTGGCGGTTGAAATAGCGAATGATGATAAATCGGCCTACGCCGTTATGATACCTCCTGACGGAGGCGACCCCTTGACAGAGGATAGGGCGGTGTCAATTATCAATGAAAACGGAGTGTCGGCGGGCCTTGATAGGAACAATATAAAGGATATGGTTACGAAAAATGTTTATGGTATACCAATACAGGTGGCTAGGGCTGTAGAACCACAAGATGGAGAGAATGGGTACGTAGAATACAATGTGGATGTAGACAAAAAAAGGAAACTAAGCGTAAGCGAGGATGGTACGGTAGACTTTCATGAACTGGGCCTTATTGAAAATGTAAGAACCGGACAGATTCTTGCAAAGCTTATACCTCCCACCGAAGGAACGGACGGGCAGGACGTAAAGGGCAATCCAATAAAGGCGAAGGCGGGCACTGCGGCAAGACTGCCAAAGGGGAAAAACACAGAAATAACCGAAGACAAAGACAGACTGGTGGCACTAAAGGACGGCCAGGTGAATTTTTCAAATGGAAAGCTTAACATTTATCCGGTATATGAAGTGCCGGGCAATGTTGACAATTCCACCGGTAATATTAGGTTTGTGGGTAAGGTTGTAGTAAGGGGTAACGTGCTTACCGGCTTTGAGATACATGCCGAAGGTGATATAGAAGTAAACGGGGTGGTTGAGGGAGCAAGGCTTGTGTCCGGAGGAAATATAATACTAAAAAGAGGGGCTCAGGGCAGAGGCAAGGGCGTTCTTGTTTGTGAAGGGTCACTGGTATCCAAGTTTATTGAAAACTGTAAGGTGGAGACCGGAGGGGATATAGTTGCCGAAGCAATAATGCACAGCGTTCTTAGCAGCAAATCCGCCATAGAACTTAAGGGTAAAAAGGGCCTGCTGGTGGGCGGGAATGTTGCCGCCAGAAATGAAATACGGGCAAAAACAATAGGATCCCCTATGGCCACCACAACCCTGGTGGAAGTGGGAGTGGACCCGGAACTCAGAAAGAATATGGACCTAATGGTTAAAAAAATGGAAAAGGAAAAAAGGTCGCTGGAACAGGTAAATTTTAATATAAGCCTAATAGCTAAAATGGCAAAAAAGGGCTATGTACCAGAGAACAAAAAGGTACTGCTCAAAAAATGTGTAGGTCTAAAGGCCCAACTGGAGGAGAATATAAAACAGAATGAGACCGGGCTGGCCAGGATTAAGGAACAGCTAAATACCATTTCCAAGGGCAGGGTAACTGCGGAAAAGGTGGTTTACCCCGGTACGGTAATAAACATTGGGTCCTCTACTATGCATGTAAAGGACCCGCTGGAATACGTATCCTTTTATAGGGCGGGCGGGGAGATAAAGCTAGGTTCTTTTGAGAAGTAAGGGAGGTGGTCCTATGACCTTAAGAGCGGTGGATATGCAGATTATTGTGCAAAAAACCGCGGAAGTGATGAAAAGCAGGCACCAGGAGGATTCCAAAACAAGGCTGCAGCTGCAGCAGCAGGCTCAACTACTGCAACAAAAGGAGCAGATGGAAAACCGTAAGGTAAAGGATATGCAAAAAACCGAGAAAAATGCTATACACAATAACAAAGAACGAAACGGCAGCCAGCATAACCGGAAACAGGATTCAAAGAAAAAAAGAAAAGGGAAAGAAATGCGGGGCAGCGGTTCCGGTACCATAGATATTAAGATATAGAGGTGTATACTATGAATTATGGACTGCTTTTTTTGGGTATAGGGCTTGTTATTGTGGCGGTGATACTTTTTATAATTGAGGCGGTAAAAAACAGGTCCGAAATAAGGGAACTGGAAATCGCCAACGCCCAAACCGAACTGCTTATAGAGGAACTGAACGAACTCTCCTCCATAATAGTGGATGAAATGGATAAAAAGTATAATAATATGCTAAGCATTTATAGAGAAATGCTTACGACATCCGAGCCGGTGCAGGAGGACCCGCAGCAAGATAAGGATAAGTCGAAATCTGCCGAAGGCATGCAACCCCGGGACAGGAAAAACACCATTCTGGAACTCCATAGCATAGGTAAATCTCCACAAGGGATTGCGGAAAGGTTGGGCATAGGTGTGGGAGAGGTGGAGCTTATTATTAAATTTGCCGAGCGGGGAGTTGGGAAAAATGATAAGAACACTTAAGCTTATACTTCTCGGGCTGGGAGTCTGCCTTATTATGGCATCCTTTTTGACAGGCCTGTTCAGTGGGGCGGTAGAACCCGCAGAGGGCAAATCCTTTAAAGACGGCCCGGATTTTGTGCTACAGGAAGGGGATGAATTAGTAAAACCGGTGGAAGACTATACCGGAGAGGATTCGAAATACGATAAAAAAACAGTGGATAACTCAGTCCCGGTTGCTATTCCCCAAGGAGCTATGGGTAGCGATGTGGCGGATATTCTGCTGGATGAGGGCCTTATTTCAGACAAGGAAGGATTTGAAACAAGGCTCGTTGAGTTGGAAATGGACAGGAATATTGTCTATGGCGAATACAGTATACCTAAAGGCGGAACATTGGATGAAATAATCAAAATTATTACGTGCAGCGGTATATAGTGGGTTACAAAAATATTATTGCTAATAAATAGGAACTGTGGTATACTACTCAAGGCAACAGAACAACACACACCCTTTGAAGCGGGGGCTGGTGCCGAAGGGCTGTCCCAGCGGATGAGAGGGGTGGAGGTTAAAAACCATAGGAGGTGTAAATATGTCAGTAGTAAGTATGAAACAGTTGCTTGAGGCGGGAGTTCATTTTGGACATCAAACCCGAAGATGGAATCCCAAAATGGCAAAGTACATTTTCACTGAAAGAAACGGAATCTACATCATCGACCTTCAGAAAACCGTTGAAAGGATTGAAAGCGCATACCAGTTCGTAAAGAGCGTGGTATCGGAAAACAAGGAAATACTGTTTGTGGGCACAAAAAAACAAGCGCAGGAATCAATCCAGGATGAGTGCAAGCGGTGTGAAATGCCCTACGTGAACCAGCGCTGGCTGGGTGGTATGCTGACCAATTTTAAAACCATTAGAAGAAGGGTGGACAGGCTGCACCGGCTTGACAAAATGGAAGAGGATGGAACCTTCGATCTCCTTCCAAAAAAAGAAGTGATAAAACTCAGGCACGAAAAAGAAAAGCTTGAAAAATTCCTGGGGGGTATAAAGGAAATGAAACAGCTCCCCGGAGCCCTATTTGTAGTAGACCCGCGAAAAGAGAGAATAGCGGTGGCGGAAGCCAGGAAACTGGGAATACCGTTGGTAAGCATAGTTGATACCAACTGTGACCCCGATGAGATAGACCACGTTATTCCCGGTAACGACGACGCAATAAGAGCCGTTAAGCTGATAACTTCAATAATGGCAGACGCAGCACTTGAAGCAAAACAGGGTGAACAAACTACAGAGGATAATTAAAGGTGAGGGTTCGCCCTTGCCTTTAATTTTTAACTTTAAACTTAGGAGGTAGTAATAATGGTAACAGCTGCAATGGTTAAGGAACTCAGGGAAAGAACCGGTGCCGGTATGATGGATTGCAAAAAGGCCCTAGAAAAGACTAACGGGGATATTGAAAAGGCTATAGATTTGCTAAGAGAGAAGGGTCTTGCCGCTGCGGCCAAAAAAGTGGGTAGAATCACTGCAGAGGGTATAGTGGATTCGTACATACACATGGGAGGGCGAATTGGGGTACTTATTGAGGTAAACTGCGAAACGGATTTCGTTGCTAAGACCGATGACTTCAAGGCCTTTGTAAAAAACATGGCTATGCAGGTGGCCGCATCAAAACCCCTGTATGTGTGCAGGGAGGAAGTTTCTGCCTCTACGATTGAAAAGGAGAAACAGATACTCACCCAGCAGGCTTTGAACGAAGGTAAACCGGAGCATATCGTAAACAAAATGGTTGAGGGAAGGATCAAAAAGTATTATGAAGAGGTATGCCTGTTGGAGCAGCCCTATATAAGGGACCCTGAGGTGTCGGTGCAGCAGGTCCTTACCGAGACAGTTGCAAAGATTGGGGAGAACATATCCATAAGGCGTTTTGCCAGGTATGAAATGGGTGAAGGCCTGCAGAAGAAGGAAGATAATTTCGCAGAGGAAGTAATGGCCCAGGCCAACAAATAAGCCTAAAAAGAACATAGTTAATGGGACACTGTCGTGTCCCATTAAAAAAATAAAGGAAATCAAAGGACAGGGTAGAATTTACAGATGTGGAGGTATTTCGATGGCGGGTCCCCTATTTAGTAGAATAATTCTAAAGATAAGCGGTGAGGCTTTGGCCGGACCTAAGGGTTTTGGAATAAATTTTGAAACCATAAACCGCATTGCAAATCAGATTAAAGAAGTAGTAGAAATGGGAGTTGAAGTGGCGGTTGTGGTTGGAGGAGGCAACATATGGCGCGGCAGGTCTGGCGAAGGGATGGACAGAACTACCGCCGACCATATGGGTATGCTGGCGACGGTAATAAATGCGCTGGCACTACAGGATGCGCTGGAAGAAAGGGAAGTAGCAACAAGAGTACAGACAGCAATAGAAATGAGACAGATTGCTGAGCCCTACATAAGAAGAAGGGCGGTAAGGCATCTGGAGAAAAAGAGGGTGGTTATCTTTGCAGCGGGTACCGGCAACCCATTCTTTTCAACCGATACCACAGCGGCCCTCAGAGCGGCAGAGATAGACGCAGAGGTTATTCTGCTGGCGAAAAAGGTTGACGGTGTATATGATTCGGACCCGGAGTCAAACCCTAAGGCAAAAAAGTTCGATAAACTGAATTATTTTGATGTTTTAAGACTTGGGCTTAAGGTGATGGACAGTACTGCCACCTCCCTGTGCATGGACAACGGTATCCCTATAATCGTATTTGGACTGGAAAGCTCGGATAACATAAAAAGGGTTGTTATGGGAGAAAAAATAGGCACCTCAATAGGATATCCCAAGCGAGTCGGAGACATTGAAGGTAAGGGGCAGTAAGATGTGTCACAACCCGAGAGAATATCAATCGGGGACAAATAAAGCGGTGGTCAAAGGAGGAATGAGAATGAATCTGGAAGTTCACGATATAACAGAAGAGAAGATGAAAAAAACCCTTAAAGTACTCCAGGATGAACTGGCTACGGTTAGGGCGGGAAGGGCTAATCCGGCACTGTTGGATAAAATCAGCATAGACTATTATGGTACGCCGACGCCGTTAAACCAGATTGCTGGCATTTCCGCACCGGAACCGAGGCTCCTTATTATACAGCCCTATGATAACAGTACTCTGCAGAACATAGAAAGGGAGATCCTTAAGTCCGACCTGGGGCTTAATCCTAACAGCGATGGAAGGGTAATAAGGCTTGTGATTCCGCAGCTTACCGAGGAAAGGCGCGTGGAACTGGTAAGACTCATTAAAAAATACGGTGAGGAAGCAAAAGTGGCTATTCGGAACGGAAGAAGGAGTGCTAACGATGATATAAAGAAGATGAAAAAAAGCAGCGAACTGACGGAAGATGATGAAAAGAAAGCCCAGGACGTCGTCCAGAAACTGACCGACAAGTACATAGAGGCGGTTGACAAGGCTATAGAAAAAAAAGAAGCGGAAATAATGGAGATATAAAATGGAAATTCCGGTATTGATATGCTATACTATTGACCGTGCCATTGAAATTTTAAAGGAACAGGGAATTAACAATATATCTGTAATAAGCACCGGGACCTGTTTGGGACAAAGAAACAGCGAACGGGTTGGAAGGGTAATAGGGCAAAGAAAAAGAGACGGCTTAGTTGAGTTGATTGTTTGTTAAATACCCCCTTTATAGGGGGTGTTTTCGGGTGGAGGTATTTCTATGGACGACAAAACCGAATATCCAAGGCATGTTGCCGTAATAATGGACGGTAACGGAAGATGGGCCAGGAAAAGAGGACTGCCCAGGGTGCAGGGTCACAGGGCGGGGGTGCTTGCACTGAAGGAAATTGTTAAATACTCCCGCAAGATAGGTCTTAAGTACCTGACTCTGTATGCGTTTTCCACCGAAAACTGGAAAAGGCCGGAACTGGAAATCAAAAACCTTATGAACCTGCTAATGGAGTATTTAAGAAGCGAACTAGGGGAACTGAAAAGCAATAATATCAAACTGAATATACTGGGGGATGTTTACCAGCTTCAGGCTGTGGTACAGCAGGAACTGAAAAAAGCGGTGGCTGAAACCGCCCATAATGACGGTATGGTTCTCAGCGTGGCTATTAACTATGGTGGACGGAACGAAATATTAAGGGCTGTGAAGAACATAGCCGAAGACATATGCACCGGTAATGCCGGCATTAAGGATATTGACCAGCATTTTTTCGAAAACTATCTGTATACCAGGGGGATGCCCAATCCGGATTTGGTAATAAGGCCTAGCGGCGAACTGAGGATTAGCAATTTCCTGCTTTGGCAGATAGCCTATTCAGAGTTTTGGTTTTCCGACTGCTACTGGCCGGACTTTACCACTGAGATGTTTGAAAAGGCACTGAAGGACTATGCAAGGCGGGACAGAAGATACGGAGGGGTTGACAGTGTGGATTAGAATACTCAGTGCTCTGTTGGGGATACCATTATTGGTATTTGTACTTGCCTCAGGGGAGAAAATGCTGACCGCTGCCCTGGTAATAGTTTCCTCTATTGCTCTGAGGGAGTTTTACGGCATTTTCAAGAGGGTGGATATTTTCCCCTTCCAGGCGGCGGGGCTTATTTCCGGTGTGGTCATAAATATATCTGCCGGTGTGTACGGGCAGGCGGCACTGGCTCATGCGTCAACCGTGATGATTGTATGCACGCTGGTGTGTTTTGCCATTATGATAGTTCAAAACAGGGCACGTATTCTGGACCTCGGGGTCACCCTGGTAGGTATAGTTTATGTTTCGATTCTTTTAAGCATGCTTCTATTTGTGTATTCCCTTGAGCAGGGGCATATTATTATATGGCTTGTATTTGTAATTGCGTGGCTGGGGGACACCTTCGCCTATTTCGTAGGAATAAACCTTGGAAGGCACAAGCTGTGCCCGCGGATTAGCCCCAAAAAATCGGTGGAGGGGGCAATAGGCGGCCTTCTTGGCAGCGTTTTGGGTTCGGTTGCCTTCGGGCTTATCGTACTGGAACTGTACCGATTGGACTTAAGCTTACTAATGCTTGCGTTCGTTGGGCTCATAGGCGGTATTATGGGCCAACTGGGGGACCTGGCCGCTTCAATCCTGAAAAGATATGCCGGGGTAAAGGACTTTGGAAACCTTATGCCGGGACACGGAGGCGTTTTAGACCGGTTTGACAGTATATTGTTTACCGTGCCGGTAGTATACTATATTATAGGAATGCTGGTTAGTAGTTAGTGATATAATTACAATGTGCAATAAAAGTGCGACCGCAGGTTTCCCCTGCATATGGTATATCCATGGCGGCCAATAAATGGGTGACCGCAGGTCTTCCCTACAATACCGGTTTATAAACATGTAGGGGCGGTCTTTGACCGCCCGCCTGTATACCATAAAGCTTTCGGGTTTAAATATTTGCCGGAGGGAATGAAACTATGAAAAAAATAGCGGTTTTGGGCAGCACCGGCTCAATAGGCCGACAGACTTTGCAGGTTGTAGCAAGCAGGCCGGAGGAATTTAAAATCGTTTCCCTGGCCGCCAGGGAAAACGATTCTTTAATGCTGGAGCAGATAAGACAGCATAAACCGTCTTTGGTAGCTCTTTTGGACGAAGAAAGGGCCCAAAGGTTGCGCCAAAACCTTGGTGAGGACGCCGGCACCGCGGTGCTAGGCGGAGAAGATGGCATAATAAAATGTGCCACCGAAAGCGGCTGTGATATGGTGGTAAATGGTATTGTGGGCATGGCGGGGCTTATACCAACCCTTAAAGCCCTTGAGGAGGGAAAAGATGTCGCCCTTGCCAATAAGGAGACTCTGGTTACCGGAGGGCAGCTGGTAATGGACCTGGCAGCAAAAAAGGCACTAGATGTTATACCGGTAGACAGCGAGCATTCGGCAATTTTTCAGTGTATAGGTTCCACACCGGTCTCCCAGGTAAGCAGGCTTTTACTTACCGCATCGGGGGGGCCCTTCAGGGGAAAAAACCGCACCCAGCTAAAGAATGTGACACCTTCGGAAGCCCTTAAGCATCCCAATTGGAGGATGGGTAAGAAGATTTCGATAGACTCTGCAACCCTAATGAACAAAGGCCTGGAAGTTATTGAGGCAAGGTGGCTGTTCGGGCTTGGCGCCGACAGGATAGAGGTGGTAATACACCCTCAAAGCATTGTCCATTCCATGGTGGAAATGGTAGACGGAGCAGTTTTGGCGCAGTTGGGGAACCCGGACATGAGATTACCGATACAATACGCTCTGAACTACCCCGAAAGAAAGCCCTCGGGACTGCCACGGTACAACCCGGTGCTGGCGGGAAATCTGGAATTCTTAAGACCGGATGTGGAAAGCTTTCCAGCCTTGAGATTGGCCTACCAAGCCCTTGAGGCCGGCGGGACCATGACGGTCGTACTTAACGGGGCCAACGAAGTGGCCGTTGACCTATTTTTAAGGGGTGTCATATCTTTTAATTCTATGCCGGCGGTGGTGGAAAGGGTTATGGAAAAACATAATAATCATAAAAACCCATGTTTAGACGATATAATATACTGGGATGTATGGAGCAGGCAGCAAGCTGCCGCTATGGTAGAAAGGGAAGGTGATAAGTATTGGCATCGACAGTAATTACCGCCGTGGCATCGGTAATCATATTTACGCTTATGGTATTCTCCCACGAATTCGGACACTTTATTGCCGCCAAAAAAGCAGGAGTTATGGTGGAGGAATTCTCAATAGGTATGGGACCAAAGGTTACGTCCTGGAAAAGAAAGGAAACAAAGTATTCTCTCCGGATATTCCCTATCGGGGGCTACGTGAAGATGTTGGGTGAAGAGGACAAGGCCGAAGGGGAGGGTTCATTCCATAAGAAATCCCTGGGCAGGAGAATGAGCATAATACTGGCAGGACCCATAATGAATATAATACTGGCAATACTGCTTTTTAGCATAATATTCTTTGTAATAGGGACTCCTACCACCGTTATAAACACGGTTATGGAAGGCTACCCGGCGGACGCGTCGGGCATACAGCCCGGTGACAGGGTGGAGTATATAGACGGTGAGCGGGTGGAATCCTGGGAAAGGCTACAGTATTTGGTTTCCGCCTCAAAGGGAGAGCAGATGGAGGTTTCGGTTAACCGTATGGGCCAAAGGATTATGCTTAACGTGTTTCCGGTTACCGACCCCGATACCGGGCAGAGGATAATAGGTATAACTCCGACGTCACAAAAAGACCCTTTGGGCTCGCTACGCCTCGGAGTAACAAGGAGTTTTGAAGTTATTGGGCTTATGGTGACTTACCTGGGTCAGCTGGTGACCGGCCGAGCGTCGGCGGAGGACGTAGTGGGCGCGGTTGGGGTTATTCAGTTGGTAAACCAGGCCGCTAAGACCGGAATACTAAACGTTATGTTTTTAGCAGCATTCTTAAGCCTTAACCTTGGGGTAATTAACCTTTTGCCAATTCCCGCTCTGGACGGGGGTAAAATGGTGTTTTTGCTGGTTGAAGGAGTCAGAGGAAAACCCATTGATATAGAAAAGGAAGGCTTTATTCACTTCATAGGGTTTGTATTTCTGATACTGCTAATTATAGTGATTACCTGGAAGGATATAAGCCGGTTCAACCTTTTCTAGAACGGAGTGTTCACAAATGCGTAAAAACACAAGAAGGCTATATATTGGAGATGTCCCGATTGGAGGCGGCAGCCCGGTATCGGTGCAGTCCATGACCAATACCAGAACCTCCGATGTAAAGACCACGGTGGAGCAGATACTGGAGCTGGAAAGGGAGGGCTGCGATATTATCCGGGTAGCGGTTCCCGACCCGGAGGCGGCCTCCTGCCTGGCGGATATCAAAAGAAGCATTTCCATACCCCTTGTTGCCGATATACATTTTGACTACAGGCTTGCAATAAAAGCAGTGGAGGCAGGGGCCGACGCACTGCGCATAAATCCCGGTAACATCGGCTCGGGCCATCGTCTGGAAAGGGTTGTCAAAGCGGCAGCGGCAAAGGGTATTCCTATAAGAATTGGGGTAAACGGTGGCTCACTGGAGAAGGACCTGCTGGAAAAGTATAAAACACCCTGCGCCGAGGCCCTGGTGGAGAGTGCCCTAAGAAACATAAATCTATTGGAGAATATGGGCTTTTTTGATATAAAACTGTCCCTTAAGGCTTCGGATGTAAACACTACAGTGAAGGCCTACAGAGACATAGCCAAAAAGGTGAATTATCCACTGCACGTAGGAGTTACCGAGGCGGGCACATTTATTGGTGGGACCGTCAGGTCCGCCATAGGGATAGGCAGCCTCTTGATGGAGGGTATAGGGGACACCATAAGGGTTTCCCTCACCGACAGGCCGGTACGGGAGGTGGAAGTGGGCCGAGAGATACTAAAATCCCTCGGGCTTTACAAAAAGGCCAGCGTTGAGATTATTTCATGCCCCACCTGCGGCAGGTGCCAGATTAACCTTATAGAGTTGGCCGAAAAGGTGAACGATATGGTAAAGGGAATAGACAAACCTCTCAAAATTGCCATAATGGGCTGCGCCGTAAACGGCCCGGGGGAGGCCAGGGAAGCAGACATAGGAATAGCCGGAGGTAACGGAAAGGGAATAGTATTTAAAAACGGGAAAATAATAAGGAATGTAAGGGAAAACAAGCTTTTGGAGGCCCTTATGGAGGAGATAGATAAATATTGACAATGGAATAAATATTATGTAGTATTTATATAATAATGTACACATTTCGGGCGTTCCAACGGGGAATAGTAGAAGGGATAAAGCAAGCAGAGAGGGGGGATGGTGAAAACCCCCAGCTGGAACCTTCCAACCCACCCTATTTACCTTTACGCACCGGCGGTGTGAAACCGTTATCATCCTTAGAGTGGGCCTTTGGCCAAAAAGGGTGGTACCACGAAATCCTTCGTCCCTTTGGGGGGAGGATTTATTTTATTTAAGGAAGGAGTTTGAAAATGTCCAAGCAGAATGAGGATTTTGTAAAACAGATCACAAAACAGAATGAGGATTTTTCGCAGTGGTATACCGACGTTATAAGGAAGGCCGACCTTGTGGATTATGCCCCGGTAAAGGGGTTTATGGTAATTAAACCTTATGGTTATGCCCTGTGGGAAAATATGCAGAGAGAACTTGACAAAATGCTGAAGGCCTCCGGTCATAAAAACGCCTATTTCCCATTATTTATACCGGAGAACCTGCTTCAGAAAGAGGCGGAACACGTGGAGGGGTTCGCACCCGAAGTCGCGTGGGTTACAATAGGCGGCACCGAGGAGCTGGCAGAAAGGATAGCAGTAAGGCCCACTTCCGAGGCCATAATATGCAGCATGTATTCAAAATGGATAAAGTCCTATCGTGACTTACCCATACTGTATAACCAATGGTGTAACGTAGTTAGGTGGGAAAAAAGCACAAGGCCCTTTTTAAGGACCTCGGAATTTCTGTGGCAGGAAGGACACACCGCCCATGCAACCGAGGAGGATGCACAGGAAGAAACCTTAAAAATACTGGGAATATATAAGGACTTCGCGGAAAAGGTACTGGCGATTCCAATGCTTACCGGTGAAAAGTCCGAGAAAGAAAAATTCGCCGGTGCCAAAATGACCTATTCGATGGAGGCAATGATGCTTGACGGAAAAGCACTTCAGGCGGGTACTTCCCACAATCTGGGTCAGCATTTTGCGAAGGTCTTCGATATCCAGTACCTGGACAGGGACGGCGAATTAAAGTACGTATGGTCCACATCCTGGGGAGTATCAACAAGGCTGATTGGCGGCATTATAATGGTACACGGCGACGACAGGGGCCTAGTTCTGCCTCCAAGGGTAGCACCCTATCAGGTCGTGATCGTGCCCATAGCACAGCACAAGGAGGGCGTATTGGAAAAGGCCGGGGAGATATTTAAAAACCTCTCCGAAAGATACAGGGTGGAGCTGGACGACAGGAACACCTACAGCGTCGGCTGGAAGTTTAACGAATGGGAACTTAAGGGTGTACCCTTAAGGCTTGAAATAGGACCCCGGGACATCCAGAACAACCAAGTGGTAGCAGTAAGAAGGGACACTGGAGAAAAAACCATTATTTCAATGGGAGAACTGGAAAAAGAAATAGGGACTCTTCTGGAGGAAATACAAAGGGGAATATTCCAAAAAGCCCTTGAATACAGGGACAAAAGCATCCGTGTGGCAAATAACATGGAGGAGTTTGCTTCGTTAATAGAGAGCCAAAGGGGCTTTATAAAAGCCATGTGGTGCGAGGCCTCTGAGTGTGAAGCAACTATTAAAGAAAAAACCGGTGCAACCACGCGGTGTATTCCCTTTGAGCAGGATAAAACCGGTGACCGGTGCGTAGTATGCGGCAAGCCCGCAGAAAGGGTTGCTTATTTTGCAAAGGCGTACTAAGGAAAATATTTCATGGGTTTGTTGTAAAGTACAAAAATGTGGTAATATTTATATATAAGAACCCATTATGGACAGCACCAGGAGGAAGAGCCATGAGAGTAACCGCGATAATTCCCGCA
Organism: Bacillota bacterium; assembly: GCA_028686075.1. Lineage (GTDB taxonomy): Bacteria > Bacillota > Clostridia > Ch29 > Ch29 > JAAYEV01. Next base: position 47,493 of record JAQUCT010000002.1, on the reverse strand, counting down.
TACAATGAAGAAGAGAGGATTAGTACGGTACTTGAGGCCGTAAAAAAATCCAAACGTGTTGATGAGATAATAGTGGTGGATGACGGTTCCGAGGACAAAACCGCCGAGGTTGCACTCAATACGGGAGTTAAGGTAATAGTAAACGATAAAAATCTTGGCAAAGGCGGCGCGTTGTGCAAGGGTTTGAGAAACTGCCAGTCCGAAGTAATCCTTTTTTTGGATGCCGACCTTTGCGGGTTTGAAACGGAGGACGCAGACCACCTTTTAGAGCCCGTTATTTCTGGGGACTACGATATGACAATAGGTATATTTGCCAACGGACGGCTGACCACCGACCTGGCCCAGAAGGTAGCACCCTTTTTGTCAGGGCAAAGGGCCATAAGAAGGCAGATACTAAACGACATAAGCGGGTTGGAGATAAGCCGGTATGGGGTGGAGATAGCCCTTACCCGTTACGTAAAGAAAAACAACGTACGGCTCAAAGAGGTTGAGTTGGTAGACGTATCCCATGTAATGAAGGAGGAAAAACGCGGAATAATACGCGGATTTGCAGAAAGGCTGAAAATGTACCGCGATATAGTAAAGGTTATGACCTTTAAGCTATAATCCCGGTGCCTGGAACAAGTTACTCCGACGCCAGACACAGGGAGACAAGGAGAGATGACTATGCTGTCGGGTCAGGAGGTCCTATTAAGAATACTGTTGGCCTTTATACTTAGCAGCGTCATTGGAATGGAGAGGGAATTCGGGAACCAGGCCGCGGGACTGCGTACCCATATACTTGTGTGCGTTGGTTCCACGCTGGTGATGCTCGTATCATTCCATCTGTTTGAAATATATGGAGGCCAAACATCCATGGACCCGGCCAGGCTGGGAGCACAGGTGATAAGCGGTATAGGTTTCCTTGGCGCAGGAACCATTATGAAGGAAGGAGCCTCCATCCGCGGCCTGACAACGGCTGCTGGACTTTGGGTAGTTGCCTGCATAGGTCTTGCGGTGGGTGCGGGATTTTACCTGGGGTCCGTTTTGGTTACCGCTGTCATAGTCATTACACTGACCATTGTGAACCGGTTGGAAAAACGCATCAATAAAAGCAGGAACACCTATTCCCTCACCCTGCGGGCGGAAAACATACCGGGGCAGCTGGGAAGGATAGGAAGTGCCCTGGGTAAAAGAAGCGTATCCATAATTAATATTAAAATGATAGAACTGGATGACTTCATGGTGGAGATAATACTGCTTTTGAAGCCGCCCGGGCAGATGGAGCTGGAGGAAGTCGTTGGTATACTTCACGAGGTGGAAGGGATAAAACAGATAGTCGATTCAAGCTAGCAGGGGGGTAGACAAAAAGTGCTTAAATCCATCAAAGGAATAGAAAGAATACTGGTTAACGAAAAGGCCAATGAAATGCTGGTAGTTGTAGACGGGAGCAAAAACTCAGTACAGGACCGTGAACTTATCACAAAAACAATATCCGAAAGATTAAAAAAGAATAGGGATGCTGGAATAGAGATTGTCCGGTCGGCGAAAGATTGCAGCTTGGATGCGATGTTTGAAAACTACTGGACTTTTTTTTGTAGTCTTTGGGCTAGGACTTTCCCTGCCGGCAGGCCGTGGTTTGAAAGCTGTACATATAAACTCAACCAAATGCATCTTTTTGTTGAATTTGACGAACAATTGGCTATCCGAGCTCTTTCGGACAGAAATTTCGAGGGCTTTACAAGGAAGATAGTCCGTGCGTTAAGCGGCAAAGAAATAGCTGTATCCATTAGGGTTAAGGAGAACGTAGATCATGAATACTTTAGCGATGACCAGGATGACCCGCGGGATGAGGAACTGGAGGAAATTAAAAGAATAATCAGACAGAACGTTAAGAATGAGACGGAAAAATCTAAAAAGAAGGTTGTTATAGGAAAGGCTTTCAAGGGCACCACTAAACCCATCAAAGACATTATACAGGATGCCGGTACCGTAATCGTGGAGGGGGATATATGCAGGCTGGAAACCAAGGAACTCCAATCCGAGAGGTATTCCCTTTTGCTGTCGCTATATGTTACCGACTATGAGGACACAATAGATTGTAGGTTCTTTATTGATAAAGCAAACAGGGGAAGGGTGGAAACCTCAATCAGGGTTGGCGACAGAATTAGGGTTAAAGGGGAAGCCCAGTACAATAAATATGCCAGGGAAATAGTAATCACCGGAAGGAACGCTCTTCTACTCCCGGGCGAGGAAAGGACCGACCAATGCACCGAAAAGAGAGTGGAACTTCACGCTCATACCAGGTTCAGTGCCCTTGACGGAGTTGCCCCGGTGGAGGCACTTGTAGAAAGGGCTGCCCAGTGGGGCCATGACGCTATTGCCATAACCGATCACGGGGTGGTACAGGCTTTCCCGGAGGCCTATGAAGCATCCCAAAGGACCGGGGTCAAGGTGATATACGGAATTGAAGCATACATGATAGACGACCTGTACCTCGCCCGGCAGGCGACCTTTGACTGGGAGGGTCACCGTCATTTTGTGGTATTCGATATAGAAACCACCGGACTTAATGCGGCCCGGGACCAAATAACCGAGATAGGTGCTGTAAGGGTTGAGGATGGAAGGATAACCGACAGGTTTCACTCATTTATAAACCCCGGAGTACCAATACCTGAAAGTATTGTGGAATTAACCGGTATTACCGACGATATGGTTAAGGATAGCCCCGCGGCGGAGCTGGTAATCCCGACCTTTATGGACTTTGTCGGTGACGGGGTACTTACGGCCCATAACGCGCCCTTTGATATGGGTTTTATACAGGCAATAGCAGTTAAACTGGGACTTAGTATTAAAAACGAAGTACTGGACACTCTGGCGGTTACAAGGAGCCTTTTCCCCCGGCTTAAAACCCATAAGCTGGGTGCTGTGGCAAGCCATTTGAATATTAGTATGGATAGGGCCCACAGAGCGGTGGACGATGCCACGGCCACCGCGAAGATTCTGATAAAGTGTATTGAGCGGATACAAAAGGATAAGGCTTTAAAAACCCCAATGCGGGACGAAGGCCCAGTATTTAAGGAGACTCTTAAAAAGCTAAGGTCCTGCCATGTTACAATGCTTGCAAAAAACCAGGAGGGCCTGCGGAATTTATATTACCTGGTCAGCAAGTCCCATCTTGATTATTTTTACAAAACTCCAAGGATACCAAAGAGCCTTCTTGCTAAAAAAAGAAAGGGTCTGCTTATAGGCAGTGCCTGCGAAGCCGGGGAATTCTACCGTGCTATAATTGAGGGCAAGAGTGACCGGCATTTAGAGAAGATCGCATCCTTTTACGACTACCTTGAAATACAGCCCCGGGGAAACAACCGCTTTATGCTGGAAAATGGAACCCTAAAGGACATCGGAGAAATTGAAAAGGCAAATAAAAAGGTATACGACATAGGCAAAAAGCTAGGGATTCCGGTGGTGGCAACGGGGGACGTGCATTTTTTAAACCCCACCGACCAGGTGTTTAGAAAGATTATTCTGGCAGGCAAGGGGTTTGGTGACGCTGATAAACAGCCACCCCTTTATTTGCATACCACTTCGGAAATGCTCGCTGAGTTCCAATACCTAGGAGAAGACGTGGCAAAAGAGGTTGTTATAAATAACCCCCACGCGATAAATGCATTGGTGGAGGATGAGCTGCTGCCGGTACCGCTTAAGACATACCCTCCCACAATACCCGGTGCCGAAGAAGCCTTGGAAAGGATGACCTGGGAACGGACGAGGGAGGTATACGGCAATCCGCTGCCCCGGATTGTGGAGGAAAGGGTCAAAAAAGAGCTGGGGGCCATAATAGACAACGGATACGCGGTAATGTTCGTTACGGCCCAAAAATTAGTTTCCAAATCCAATGAGGACGGCTACCTGGTCGGCTCAAGGGGCTCGGTGGGTTCGTCCCTTGTGGCAACTATGAGCGGTATAACCGAAGTAAATCCGCTACCACCGCACTACCTGTGTAACGGCTGCAAATACTCTCATTTCATTACTGTTGGCAGTGCCGGGTCCGGGGCGGACCTTGATGACAGGTCATGCCCTGGGTGCGGCGGGCCTTTGGAAAAACACGGTTTTGATATACCATTTGAAGTATTTATGGGTTATAAAGGGGATAAAGAGCCGGATATTGACCTTAATTTTTCCGGTGAGTACCAGAGCAAAGCCCATCGGTTTACAGAGGAATTGTTCGGCAAAAAGAAGGTATACCGTGCGGGTACTATATCCACGCTGGCGGACAAGACCGCCTATGGTTTCGTTAAGGGCTATCTTGAGGAAAGGAACCTGACGGTGCACAATGCGGAAATAAGCCGGCTGGTACAGGGCTGTGCCGGTATCAAGAGGACCACCGGGCAGCACCCTGGAGGGGTAATGATTGTGCCGCGAGATATGGATATTCACCAGTTTACCCCGGTGCAAAGGCCGGCCGACGACCCTTCTTCCGAAGTGGTGACAACCCATTTCGACTACCATGCGATAAGCGGCAGACTATTAAAACTTGATATTCTGGGTCACGATGACCCGACCATGCTTAGGATGCTGCACAAACTGACTGGAAAAGACCCCCGCGAAGTCCCTCTGGACGACAGGGAAACAATGGCAATATTTAGCTCCACCGAACCCTTAAGCATAAAACCCGAGGACATAGACTGCCCTGTTGGGAGCCTTGGTATCCCGGAATTCGGTACCCGGTTTGTGCGAAAGATGCTGCAGGATACAAAGCCTACTACAATGGCGGAACTCATTCGGATTAGCGGCCTGTCCCACGGTACCGATGTGTGGCTTAACAATGCCCAACAGCTTATAAAGGATCGCATTGCAACCCTTAAGGAGGTCATTTCCACAAGGGATGATATATTCATTTTCCTTATACAAAAAGGGATGGAGCCCCATAAAGCCTTTGGAATAATGGAAAGGGTGAGAAAGGGCAAAGGGCTTACCGACGAGGATGTAGAGGGCATGAGGGGCGTTGACTGTCCCCAGTGGTTTATTGATTCATGCAGAAAAATTAAGTACATGTTCCCTAAGGCCCACGCGGTGGCCTATGTGATAATGGCCTTTAGAATAGCCTATTATAAGGTACACCACCCGCTGGCCTTCTATGCGGCGTATTTCACAGTGCGCGCCGACGAGTTTGACGCACAGCTCATTGTAGCTGGCAAAGAACAGGTGACAAAAACAATAGGGGAATACGATTTGCACAAAAATGATCTAACCCAGAAGGAAAAGTCGCTACTCACAATCCTTGAAGTAGCCCGTGAGATGTACTGCCGGGGCTTCGGATTCCTGCCGGTGGACCTGTACAAATCCGACCGGGGGGAGTTCCTTATTACAGGCAAAAAACTGCTACCGCCCCTTACGGCACTGCAGGGCCTCGGGAAGAACGCAGCCGGAAGCATAGTGGAGGCAAAAAGGGTAAGGCCCTTTATATCGGTAGAGGACCTGCAGGAGAGGGCCCGGATAAGCCGTACCATAATTGATGTACTGAGGGCCCACGGCTGTCTGGATAAGCTGCCGGAATCCAACCAAATTTCACTTTTTTGACTTGTAATATAACCCTTCCTATGATACACTATTTTATGGAAAGTGCATACCTGTCGGACGGGAGTGGGTAAAAACCCACTCTTTGCTGTTATACAGGGCGAAGGCTCTGGAATAATAAACGTAGTGGTATGGAAATATAAAAATACCAGTTACTGATAAGGAAAGGGCAGGGAGGATTTGGATTGACAAAACGAAGAATAGAAGAAAAGGTGGAGCAACTGGCGGTACCGATTATCGAGGAGAATGACTGCGTTCTGGTGGATATCGAATATGTTAAGGAAGGACCTAATTGGTACCTCAGGGTGTACATAGACAAGTATAACGGTGTAACGGTTGATGACTGCGAAAGAGTAAGCGAACACTTAAGCAACCTGCTTGACAGGGAGGACCCCATTGACCACAGCTATATTCTGGAGGTATCGTCCCCTGGCGTAGACAGGCCATTAAAAACCCAAAGGGATTACGAGTATTTTACTGGTCATGAAGTGGATGTTAAGCTGTATTCTCCAATGGATGAGAAAAAAGAATACAGAGGTATACTTATGGGACTAAAGGACGGTATCGTTACACTGGACGCTCCGGAAGGGAAGTTACATTTCCGGAAGGAAAGTATCGCTTCCGCCCGGCTCACTTTTAAGTTTTAAGGGGAGGTTATGAGGCAATGAATCAGGAATTCATGCAGGCTTTGGAACAAATAGAGAAGGAAAAGGGCATAGGTAAGGAAATCCTGAAAGATGCGATTGAAGCTGCCCTTGTTTCTGCATATAAAAAAAATTTCGGTACGTCACAGAATGTAGATGTAAGTATTAAGGAAGAAACCGGCGATATCAGGGTTTATTCCAAAAAAACTGTGGTTAAAGAACCGGAGAACGACTTCACCGAAATTAGCCTGGAAGAGGCTGCTAAGATTTCCCCCGGGGCAGTAGAAGGAGATATTGTGGAAATAGAGGTTACGCCAAAAAATTTCGGACGCATCGCAGCCCAGACAGCAAAACAGGTTGTAGTACAAAGAATCCGGGAGGCCGAAAGGGGAATAATATACGACGAGTTCATAAACAGAGAGAATGAGCTTGTAAACGGAATGGTACAAAGGTGGGAGAAAAGCAACGTGATGATAGACCTTGGCAGGGTGGAAGCGGTGCTGCCCCCAACCGAACAGATACCCACCGAGGATTATTCTCCGGGTAGCAGGATAAGGGTTTATATAGTTGAGGTAAAAAAGACGACCAAAGGACCTCAGATTATTGTATCAAGGACGCACCCGGGACTGGTAAAAAGGCTTTTTGAACTGGAGGTGCCGGAAATACACAACGGGCTTGTACAGGTAAAGGGCATTGCCCGGGAGGCGGGGGCCCGGACAAAGATAGCGGTCTATTCGGTGGACGAGAACATTGACCCGGTGGGTGCCTGTGTCGGGCCCAAGGGTATCAGGGTTCAGTCGGTGGTAAATGAATTAAGGGGCGAAAAAATAGACATAATCAAATGGAGTACTGATACCCATGAGTTTATTGCAAATTCCTTAAGCCCTGCAAAGGTAGTAAACGTAAGCACCACTGAGGGGCAAAAAGCTGCCCAGGTGGTAGTGAAGGACTATCAGCTCTCGTTAGCCATAGGAAAGGAAGGGCAAAATGCAAGGCTTGCCGCTAAAATTACCGGCTGGAAAATTGACATAAAAAGTGAGAGCCAAACAGCAGAAATAACAGATGTGCCCGAACCGGATGAAACCATCGATGTTCCTTATTTAGATGAAACCGTCCAGGACGGTGAATAGGGGGGAAAGCCTTTGAAAAAGAAAAAAGTGCCCATACGCCTATGCCTTGGATGCCAGCAACCAAAACCAAAAAGAGACCTAATTAGGGTTGTAAGAAACAGCGCGGGGGATGTATCCCTGGACAAGACCGGGAAAAAGTCAGGAAGGGGAGCTTATATATGTCCCGAAAGGTCGTGTCTTGAGGTCGCAAGGAAGACCAAAAGGCTGGAAAAATCCTTGGGCGCAAAAATAGAAGAGCATATCTATGCTTTGCTTGAGGAAGAACTGCCCTTAAAGTGAATTATTCCGATAGGGTGTATAATATGATCGGCCTCGCCTTTAAAGGTGGAAACCTGATGGCGGGCACGGAAAAATGTAAAAAAGTGGTTTTGGGTGATAGGGCAAAACTTGTACTGCTTTCGACCGATTGTTCAAAGAACACCAGGAAACTGTTTTATGATAAATGCCTGTACAGAGGCATACCGGTGGCCACCTTTGGTACAAAGGACCGGTTGGGAAGGGCGGTAGGTAAAGACAACAGGACGGTTCTGGCGGTTTTGGACGAAGGTTTTTCAAGGGAAATTCTAAAACTAATCGGGAAGTAAAGGAAATTATACCAGGGGGTGAAGGGTATGGCTAAAATAAGGGTATACGAACTGGCAAAACAGTTGCAATTGCCAAGCAAAGAATTGGTGGAAATATTGGCAGAACTGGGAGTGGAGACAAAGAACCATATGAGCACCATAAACGAAAAAGAAGCAAAGGCGGTAAAGGAGTTACTAAGTGAAAAAAAGGATGATGATAAGACCCTTGAAGTAATAGACGATGGGGACGAAGAGCAGGCCGGTACAAAGGTGGAACTAAAGAAACCAAAGGGCAAGCCTTTGGAGGGCAAAGAAACAGACGGTATTAAGGTTAAAAAGAAACAGACGAAGGTCGACATTAAAAAGGATGTCCCGGGACAGGTTAAGGCACAGGAATCCGCTGGTAAGAAGACAAAAGAGATAGGGGCAGAGATAACCGTGAAGGGCTTGGCCGAGACGTTGGGAGTATCGGCTACTCAGGTTATAAAAAAGCTTATATCGCTAGGGGTAATGGCCGGTCTAAACCAAAACATAGACGGGGAAATCGCCGCTGACATAGGCAGGGAATACGGATTTGAACTGATGGTAAAAAAACCAGATATAGGTGAGGATTACCTTTACGAGGAAATAGACGACCCTACCAAAATGAAACCCAGGTCTCCGGTAGTTACCGTGATGGGCCACGTTGACCACGGCAAGACATCGTTGCTTGACAGCATAAGAAAAACGAAGGTGACCGAGAAAGAAGCCGGTGGCATAACACAGCACATAGGTGCTTACAAGGTAAAAATAGGGGAAAGGGAGATAGTATTCCTGGATACTCCGGGCCACGAAGCCTTTACCGCCATGAGGGCAAGGGGTGCCCAGGTAACCGATATAGCAATATTGGTGGTAGCAGCAGACGACGGGGTTATGCCCCAGACCATAGAGGCAATAAACCACGCTCGGGCGGCCAATGTGGCACTTGTAGTTGCAATTAACAAGATAGACAAACCCAATGCAAATCCCGATCGTGTAAAACAGGAACTCTCCGACCAGGGTCTGCTACTTGAAGAGTGGGGCGGAGACGCCATAGGAGTTACGGTTTCCGCCCATACCGGAGAGGGTATAGAAGACCTTCTGGAAATGGTGCTTTTGGTGGCGGACATGCAGGAACTCAAGGCAAACCCGGACAGAAACGCCGTAGGTACTGTTATAGAAGCAAAGCTTGACAAGGGTAGGGGACCCGTTGCAACGGTACTCGTTCAAAAAGGTACCCTTAAGATTGGGGATTCCATAGTGGTAGGGGCTGCTTCCGGAAAGGTGCGGGCGATGACCGATGACAACGGAAGGAGGATTCCTAAAGCCAGGCCTTCCACACCGGTAGAGGTTATAGGCCTTTCGGAGGTCCCGGATGCAGGCGATATGCTGGTGGTAACCGAGGACGACAAAACGGCAAGGCATATAGCCCAGGAGAGAAAAGATAGAATCCGCAACACTATGCTTAAGTCCAACCAGAGAGTATCCCTTGAAGACCTGTTCAGCCAGATAAAGGAAGGCAGGGTAAAAGAACTCAATATTATAATAAAGGCGGATGTACACGGCTCTGTGGAAGCGATAAGGCAGTCGATAGAAAAGCTGAGCAACGACGAAGTGCGGATAAAATCCATCCACGGTGGAGTGGGCGCGATTACCGAAACGGATGTTATGCTGGCGGCGGCTTCAAACGCAATAGTTATCGGGTTTAACGTAAGACCGGATAGCAATGCGGTACAGATGGCAAACCACGAGAAAGTAGATATAAGGACCTATAGAGTTATATACGACGCGATAAATGACCTGGAAGCTGCAATAAAGGGAATGCTGGACCCGAAATTTAAAGAGGTTGTAATAGGAAAGGCCGAGGTAAGAGCCATATTCAAGGTTTCCTCTATAGGTACCATAGCAGGATGTTATGTTCAGGAGGGCAAAATACAAAGAAACGGCGGCATAAGGGTTGTCCGTGAGGGTATAGTCATTTTCGAAGGAAGGATCGAATCCCTTAAGAGGTTTAAGGATGATGCAAAAGAAGTAGTGCAAGGGTACGAGTGCGGCATAAGCGTAGAAGCCTTCAACGATATAAAAGAAGGGGATATACTGGAGTGTTTCGTTGACCAGGAAATTCCCAGATAGGAAAAGGTGATTTTATGAGCAGGAGAGCCCAGAGACTTTCTGAGGAAATAAAGCGGGAGGTAAGCGATATACTACGGAACGGGGTTAAGGACCCGCGGGTTAACCCCCTTATTAGTATTACGCAGGTACAGGTTAGCAGGGACCTAAGCTATGCAAGGATATACGTCAGCCTTTTTGGCAGTGAAAAGGCGAAAAAGGATGCCCTTGAAGGCCTGGAGCGGGCCAGGGGATTTGTCCGAAGGGAATTGGGCGGCAGACTTAAACTAAGAAACGTTCCTGAGGTAAGCTTCCTGGTGGACGATTCAATCGAATACGGTTCCCATATAAACCAATTGCTTAAAAAAGTTATGAACGATGAGGAGACCGGGAAACATAATGATGCTGACTGATATTGTAAAACGTCTCATGGAAAGCGGAAGCGTCGGAATTATTACTCATATACAGCCGGATGGTGATGCTTTGGGTTCGGCGTCCGCCCTGGGGCTTGCCCTGGAAAGGCTGGGCAAAAGGGTTGTAATATTGAGGAATGACAAGCCCCCGGCCAAGTATTCCTTTATACCGGGGTCCCATTTAGTGGCGGACTGTGCCGAGCCGATCTGCCCCGTGGAAACCCTGGTGGTACTGGACTGTGCAGACTTAGAGAGGCTGGGGGATGGATTACAACACTATAAAATGGCGGGCACCGTGTTGAATATTGACCACCATATAAGCAATACCATGTTCGGGAATATTAATATGGTGGACACCAACGCCGCAGCTACCGGTGAGTTGGTATACCAGATAATAAAGCTGATGGGGATTGACTTAAACACGGATATCGCAGAATGTATCTATACGGCAATTACAGCCGATACCGGTTGTTTTAAATACGACAACACCACCGCCGTCACCCACGGCATTGCGGGGGAACTAATAAGCATAGGGGTAGAATCAAACCGTATATGCAGCCAAATATTCAGTCTAAGAACCCTGCAGCAGACAAAGATGCTGGGCAGGGCCATTGACAGTATAAAGACATACCACGGAGGTAAAACCGCCATAATGACAGTAACCAGAAAGATGATGCGAGAGACCGGGTGCAGCCAGGAGGACCTGGATGGAATTGTTGAGTTCGCCAGAGATATAGTAGGCGTTGAGGTGGCGGCTCTTTTGAGGGAAACCGACGATGGCGGAATAAAGGTGGGCTTAAGGTCAAAAGAGTATGCGGACACCGCAGCCATTGCAGCGGCCTTCGGCGGCGGCGGCCACAGGAAGGCTTCGGGTTGTACAATAAGTACCTCAATGGAAAACGCGGTGGAGCAACTGATAAAAGAAATAGAAAAGTGTTACGGGTAAATAGGATATGGATGGGTTTATTAACTTATTAAAGCCTGTAGGCCCAACGTCATCCCAGGCGGTGGGCTGGGTAAAAAGAATAACGGGAGAAAAAAAGGCCGGTCACACAGGGACCCTTGACCCCGGTGCGGCGGGAGTGTTGCCGGTGTGTCTTGGCAGAGCAACCAAATTGTCGGAAATGCTTACTAAGTCTAATAAGGCATACAGGGCCGAGATTACCTTCGGAGTGGTAACCGATACCCAGGACAGTTTTGGTAAGGTGTTATGTAAAACAAAAGCGGAAGTATCAAAGGAAGGAATAATTAAGCTCCTTAAGGGGTTCCGGGGAGCCGGGCAGCAGGTTCCTCCAATGTATTCAGCAATAAAACAGGGGGGCAGGAAACTCTATCAGCTGGCCAGGGAGGGCCTGGAGGTAGAAAGGAAGCCAAGGAGTATAAAGATATACAGTTTGGAACTTGTGGAATTTTTCTCCCCCGACAGGGCAATTATTGATATAGTATGCTCGAAGGGTACTTACATAAGGACGTTGTGCCATGATATTGGGGTTAAGTCCGGTTACGGGGCTATTATGTCCTTTCTGGTGCGCCTTAATTCCGGTGGGTTTAAGTTGGAAACGGCTGTCACGCTGGAAGAGCTTGAGAAGGCTGCCAAGAAAGGGAGCCTTCCGGAGCTGATACTGCCCATTGATTATCCGCTACAGGATATGGCAAGGACGGAAATCCGGGAGGATTCTCTAAGGTTTGCCTTAAACGGAAACCCCTTATACCCGCATAACTTTAGGTCGGATATCCGGGGGTTAGGCCATGGGCAGACGCTAAGGCTGTATTATAGGCAAACCTTGATAGGATTGGGGGTTTACCTTAAGGACGGACAATCCCCCCAGGTAAGAATGAAGTGTATGCTAACCGGTGCCAGAGTACCTGGTGACTTCAACAAACAGATGTGAAGGGGAATAGACATGAATTCGACTGGCTGGGGAATAGTGCTGGGCTATTTTGATGGAGTACATATAGGCCATCGAAGGCTGATAGAGGAACTCTGTAGGCAAAGCAGTAAAATGGGCCTTAAAACAATGGTATATACCTTCGACAGGCACCCGCAAAACGTAATTAGGCCGGACCTTTATATTCCCCTTATATATTCGCCGGAGGAAAAATACAAAATACTCTGTGGGTTGGGCGTGGACAGAGTAGAGATGACCGCCTTCCATAGGGGCATATCCCAAATGACCCCCAGGCAGTTTTTTGAAGATATTCTAGTAAAAGGATACAACATGAAGTATGGCGTAGTGGGTTTTAATTACAGATTTGGCCGGGGCGGTAGGGGAAACGTCCGCCTTCTTAACGAGTTTGCAGCCGAAAAAGGGATAAGGATAGACGTGTTAAAACCTGTAAAGCTGGAGGGACATCTAGTAAGCAGCAGCTATATACGCCGGCTTCTTAGGGAAGGCGATATAAAAAGGGCCAATGGCTGCCTGGGCAGAAATTACACGGTTTCGGGCAGAGTAATAAAGGGAAAGGGAAGGGGAAACGGGATGGGCATCCCCACCGCAAACATAAGGCTGCCCGAAGGGATACTGTACCCAGCCATGGGTGTTTATGCCACCAATACTTATACCGGCGGCAAAAGGTATAAAAGTATAACCAACGTCGGGGTAAACCCCACCTTCAATAATGACAGAACTAGCATAGAGACTTATATATGCGGGCTAAAAAAGGACCTGTACGACAGCTATATAGAAGTAGAGTTCTTTGAAAGGATAAGGGAAGAAAAAAAATTTGCTTGCAAGGAGGAATTGATAAAACAAATAGAATTAGATATTAAAAATTTGGAAGACTATTTTTAATAAACTTAAATAGTAGAAAACAACCACCCCAGGTTAATGTTTACAAACGTCTTGCTTTTGTGATAATATTATATTGTTAGTGAACCTTAAGCTAGGTTTAAGGCTCCTCCGACCTTTAACTTGGTTTAAGGGGCTGATATTCGAGGAGGTGAAATAATGTTGAAGGACGAAGAAAAGCAAAGAATAATAAACGGTTACAAGATTCATGAGACCGATACGGGTTCCCCGGAGGTACAGGTTGCGATATTAACCGAAAGAATTAACCAGCTTAATGAGCACCTCAAGGTTAATAAAAAAGACCATCACTCGAGACGGGGACTCTTGAAAATGGTTGGTAAAAGACGGGGTCTCCTTAACTATCTGAAGGAGAAAGACATAGAAAGGTACAGAAAGCTGATAGAACAGCTGGGCTTAAGAAAGTAAGCAGACTTATGAAAGTAAGAATGGGGCGGGTCATACCGCTCCATTATATTTAAAATGTAACTTTTCTAATGAGGAGGTAAGAGATGGAGGAATTATATAAACTGGAAACATTTAGTTTACAGTTAGCCGGAAGAGAGATGGTTTTTGAAACGGGCAAAATGGCCGGCCAGGCCAGCGGAGCAGTACTGATCAGATACGGGGATACAGCTGTTCTTGTAACAGCCACCGCTTCTGAACAGCCCAGGGAAGGGATTGATTTCTTCCCCCTAAGCTGTGACTATGAAGAAAAGCTGTATTCGGTAGGTAAAATCCCCGGCGGGTTTATAAAAAGGGAAGGAAGGCCCACCGAAAAGGCAATACTGACTTCAAGGCTTATTGACCGGCCAATACGACCGCTATTCCCTAAGGGCTTTCGAAACGACGTACAGGTTATAGCCACCGTTTTGTCGGTGGACAGGAACAACTCACCGGAGATTGCGGCAATGATAGGTTCGTCCGCCGCCCTTTCAATATCGGACATACCCTTCTACGGGCCTACCGGCTCTGTGAAGGTGGGGCTGGTTGAAGGAGAACTGGTATTAAACCCGAATATAGATCAACAGGAGAAAAGCGACCTAAACCTTACAGTTTCCGGTACAAAGGACGCGGTTATGATGGTGGAAGCAGGGGCCAATGAGGTCTCGGAGGAAGTAATGCTGGAGGCCATCATGTATGCACATTCGGAAATTAAAAGGATTGTAGAATTCATAGAGGATATTGCGGCAAAAGTTGGGAAGGAAAAAACGGAGGTAGCCCTAAACGAAACTGATCCGGAATTGGAGAAGGAGGTTAGGGAATACGCCACTTCACAACTTGTAGACGCCATACTGACACCGGAAAAACTGGAAAGGAATGCGAACATAGATAGAGTAAAGGAAAAGACCCTGGAATACTTTGAGGAGAAATATTCTGAAAGTTCTGAGTCTGTTTCTGACGTCTTATACACAATTACAAAGGAAGAAGTAAGAAGGCTTATATTGGAGGAGGGCAAGAGACCGGACGACAGGAAGCCGGATGAAATAAGACCCATAGCATGCGAGGTAGGCCTGTTGCCAAGGGCCCACGGCTCAGGACTGTTTACCCGGGGACAGACCCAGGCCCTTACCATAGCTACTTTAGGAGCTATGGGGGACGTACAGATACTTGACGGGCTGGGATTGGAAGAGTTTAAAAGATACATGCATCATTACAATTTTCCGCCCTACAGCGTAGGCGAAACCAGGTTCCTAAGGGGCCCCGGCCGCAGGGAAATAGGACACGGTGCGCTGGCAGAAAGGGCCCTTGAGCCCATGATACCCAGCGAGGAGGATTTCCCATACACAATCCGGCTGGTTTCGGAAATACTAAGCTCCAACGGCTCCACTTCCCAGGCAAGCGTTTGCGGAAGCACCCTTGCACTTATGGATGCGGGTGTTCCGATAAAAGCTCCGGTAGCGGGTATAGCGATGGGCCTTATTATGGAGGGAGACAGGGTACAGATACTGTCCGATATCCAGGGAATGGAAGACTTCCTCGGGGATATGGACTTCAAGGTGGCTGGCACTTCAAAGGGCATAACAGCCATTCAGATGGATATAAAGATACAAGGAATAGGAAGGGATATCCTTGAGAAAGCCCTGGCACAGGCAAGACAGGGACGGCTCTATATTCTCGACAAAATGCTTAAAGTGATATCTATGCCCCGCAAGGAGCTGTCACCCTATGCTCCAAAGATAATAAGGACCCTTGTGGACCCGGAAAAAATCCGTGATATAATTGGCCCCGGAGGCAAAACAATAAACAAAATAATAAACGAAACAGGCGTCAAGATAGACATTGAAGACGACGGAAGGGTATTCATAGCCGCCCCCGACAGGGAAGCCGGCGAAAAGGCCCTTAAGATAATAGAAACCCTTACAAAGGAAGTTGAGGTAGGGGAATTCTATATGGGCAAGGTATTAAGAATAATGAACTTTGGTGCCTTCGTAGAAATAGCACCGGGTAAAGAGGGAATGATACACATTTCCAAGCTGGCCCATAAAAGGGTTGAAAAGGTGGAGGACGTATTAAACATAGGTGACGAGGTATTGGTGAAGGTTATTGAGATAGACAGACAGGGGAGGATAAATCTTTCCCGTAAGGATGCCCTTCCTAAGGAAGAGCATAAAGGGGAAGGTCGGGATAACAAACGAAGACCAAAACGCTAAAAACATAAACCTCAGGTTTATGTTTCCCCCCCCTTTTTTTTAAAAAAGGCCTGCCATAAAAGCACAGGCCTTTTCGATTATCCTCCTTCCTATATATAACGTGCTTAAGACTTTACTTCTTCTAACGTGTCATCCTGAGCGGTTCTGTCATCCTGAGCGATAGCGAAGGATCTATCCAAGCCGGATTCTTCGGGCTGCGCCCTCAGAATGACAGATAAAAGTCGGAATGACAGATAAAAGAATATAGTATTATTAATGCGTTATATATAATTTGCG
The DNA here is from genome assembly GCA_028686075.1 of Bacillota bacterium. Taxonomy (GTDB): domain Bacteria; phylum Bacillota; class Clostridia; order Ch29; family Ch29; genus JAAYEV01. Next base: position 31,341 of record JAQUCT010000002.1, on the reverse strand, counting down.
TAGAGTGTGAATATCCTTTTAGTAAATGGAAAGGGGGATATTTATGAAAAGAGGCATTTTAAAACGAAGGGGCCGTAAAACCGGTATTGTGCTTATGGCCCTTTGTGTAGTTCTTTTAACGGCTATTGTGTTCAATGTTTTTAAGTTTTATACACAGACCCGCCCTGTCTTTGGAGGGCCGATATACAAGGGTTCAAAGGAATCAAGCGGAATCGCCTTTGCCTGTAATGTGGACTGGGGCAGTGAGCATTTGCCGGATATGCTAAAAATACTGGACGCCGCTGGTATTAGGGCCACTTTTTTTGTAACCGGAAGATGGGCGGAAAACAACGAAGAACTACTTAAGTTAATCACCGACAGCGGTCATACAATAGGAAACCATGGATACTCCCACAGTGACCATTCAAAGCTTAACTATGACCAAAACCTGTCAGAGATACAAAAAACCCAGAGTATTATTGAACAAATAACAGGAAAAACGCCGAAATACTTTGCACCGCCCTCGGGTGCCTATAACAGGGATACCGACAGGGCAGCCAAAGACTTAGGCTGCAAGATGATAATGTGGAGTATAGACACAATCGATTGGAAAAGGGACGGGGTCGACAGGATAATTGAGAGGGTAGACAAAAAAATGCACGGCGGGGGTATAGTGCTGATGCATCCCACAGACCAGACGCTTGAGGCACTTCCAACCATGATTAATAATATAATGGACAGGGGATTTGAAATATTACCCCTGGAAGATATAGTAAAAACGATTGAAAATTAGAATAGTCCTCTATATAATTAAATAGTCTTAATTCATAACAGGAGGATAAATATGCAATATAAAAAAAAGGTATTACCAAACGGATTAAGAATCATTTTCGAAGAGATACCCTATGTACAATCGGTAAGTATAGGGGTCTGGATAGCGGCGGGTGCCAGAAACGAGCAACCGGAGGTAAACGGTATTTCCCATTTTATAGAGCATATGGCCTTTAAGGGGACAAAAAGGAGAAGTGCCCGGGCTATAGCCGAAGAAATAGACAACGTGGGCGGGCAGCTCAACGCCTTTACAGGAAAGGAATGCACCTGCTATTACGCTAAGGTATTAAATAGGCAGATGGAGCTGGCCTTTGACATACTCTCGGATATGCTTTTTGATTCGAAATTCTCCCAAAGCGAGATAGACAAAGAGAAAAATGTGGTATTCGAAGAAATAAGCATGTACGAGGATAGCCCCGAGGAAATAATACACGATATCTACGCATCCAACGTATTTCGGGGCCATCCGCTGGGATACCCGGTGCTGGGGGACATTAACACAGTAAAGGGAATCGATAGGAAGGATATACTTGCATTCCTTAAGGCCAATTACCGTCCGGACAATACGGTTATTTCAGTGGCCGGCAACGTAAAGCAAAAGGATATTGAAAGGCTGGCGGCGAAGTATTTCTCGGACTGGGGAGAAAAGAGCCCTGTTACTGCAGATTCTGACCGGCCGGTACTAAAATTTGAATACAACGTAAAACAAAAAGATACCGAGCAGGTACACTTTTGCATGGGTTTTAAGGGCCTTAATCAAAAAGACGAAAAACTGTATTCATTCCTCGCCCTGAACAACCTATTGGGCGGCGGGATGAGTTCCCGGCTGTTCCAAAGAGTAAGGGAAGAGTTGGGCCTGGTGTATTCCATATACGTGTATCCTGCCACATACAGCGACGTGGGCCTTATGACCGTTTATGCCGGCACAAACCCGGCACAGCTCGAAAAGGTAATACAAACCATATTAGGCGAACTGAAAGACCTAAAGAAAAACGGCATCAGGAAAGAGGAACTTTTAAGAGTTAAGGAACAGATGAAGGGCAACTATATACTGGGTATGGAAGGAACCGGCAGCAGGATGTCATCCATGGGCAAGTCGGAGCTTTTGCTTGGAAAAATATTTTCCCAGCAGGAAACCTTGAAAAATATTGACTTGGTTGATATGGAAGACCTGAGGGAAATGATAGATTATGTTATTGACTTCCAAAACATAGCCATTACGGTTTTAGGCAGTGCGGACGAAAAAATAAAGGAACTGCAAGGGATGATTGTATGATTAGAGTTAGAATAAAAAGAGACCAAAAACACACCGATTTGCCGATGCCCGAATATATGAGCAAGGGTTCGGCCGGTATGGACCTTCATGCAGCAGTAGATGGGTCGGTAAGCATAAAACCTGGCTGCTTTGAACTGATTCCCACCGGTATATACCTGCAACTGCCTACGGGATACGAGGCACAGATAAGACCAAGGAGCGGCCTGGCGGCTAAAAAGGGCGTGACGGTGTTAAACACCCCAGGCACCATAGACAGCGATTACAGGGGAGAGATAAGAGTGATACTTATAAATTTAGGCAAAGTGCCCTTCGTAATAAAACGGGGTGATCGGATAGCCCAGATGGTGGTTTGCAGGTATGAAAGGGTTGAATTAGTAGCGTCCCAAAACCTTGACGAGAGCGACAGGGGCACAGGAGGTTTTGGACATACCGGAATATAGAGACAAACCGTCGCATAGAATAAAAAATAGGAAGGGGGTTATTCTATGCGGCTTAGCCAGATAGGCGGCAAGGAAATAGTAAACCTTAATACCGGAGAGCGGCTGGGAATGGTCGCGGAGGCCGACCTTGTAATAGACGAGGCCACCGGAAACATTATACGGCTTTTGATACCGGAGGAAAGGCTGGGGTTTTCACTGTTCGGGGAAAGAAACTATATTGAGGTTCCATGGGAAAACGTCAAAAAAATAGGTAATGATATGATAATTATAGAGCAGGACGAAAGGAAAAAAAGGAAGGGTTTTTTGACCCTTGGATAGGCTCCTATTTATATAGGGGCTTTTTTTTTGGAGTAATAGTGCTATTATAAGTATTATAGTATTTATTTTGCAATCTTTTGGTTTAAGGAGGCTTACAATGAAGATAATAATTCAGAAATTCGGCGGCACCTCTGTGGCAAATAGTGAAAACAGGAGCAAGGCGGTGGCTAAAGTAATAGCCGCTAAGCAGGTGGGATACTTCCCGGTTGTGGTGGTCTCGGCGATGGGTAGAAAAGGCGAACCATACGCCACAGATACGCTAATCCAGTTTGCCACCGGAATGGAAATGGGAATAAAGCCAAGGGACCTTGACATGCTTATGTCCTGCGGAGAGACCATCTCGGCGGTGGTTATGGCAACGGCTTTGAATACAAGGGGCACGGATTCGGTGGCCTTAACCGGCGGCCAGGCGGGAATAATAACCGACAACAACCACGGAGACGCTTCGGTGATAAAAGTGGATACAAACAGGGTCTACCGCTATATAGAAAGGGAAAGGGTACCGGTTATAACAGGCTTTCAGGGGGTCACCGAATACGGTGATATTACTACGCTGGGCAGAGGAGGCAGCGACGTTACTGCGGCGGTGCTGGGACAGGCCCTTAATGCACACCAAGTGGAGATATATACAGACGTGGACGGGGTAATGACCGCTGACCCCAGGATTATTAACAGCGCAAAGGTAATAAAAAGCGTCGATTACAACGAGATTTTCCAGATGGCGGATTCCGGTGCCAGGGTTATACATCCAAGGGCCGTGGAAATAGCGATGAAATCCGGCCTTCCACTGGTCATTAAGAACACGTTCTCGGATTCTCCGGGAACCTTGATAACCCAATTCAAAAAGGACGACGAGACCATACCAATGGGCGACCGCGGTCTGCTCACCGGTATTGCCCATCTTCACAACCGGGCACAGGTTGTAATTGATTATTCAGGCGAAGATTTGCACGGAAGCGGCGACGATATACTCGACCAGCTGGCCGGTATGGGCATAAGTATTGACTTAATAAATATATTTACCGACAAAAAAGTGTTCACGGTAGACGAAAAGGACTGTGAGCGGGTGGCAGGGCTGCTACAGGAAAGGAAGGAGAAGTTCTCCATCAACAGAAATTGCAGCAAGGTGACGGTGATAGGCAACCGCATAAGAGGAGTGCCCGGGGTTATGGCAAGGATTTTGAGGGTGCTTAACCAAAACTCCATAAGGGTTTATCAGACGGCGGACTCCCATGCAACCATTTCGGTTCTTGTAAAAACCGAAGATGCAAAAAAAGCGGTTGTGGTATTGCACGACGAATTCAAGCTCTAAGCGAGTATAACAAAAAACGCCGGGGTTAATATTTTGACGGTTAAAGCTAATAATAATAGGACAGACATTAGCAGGAATGGAGAGGAAAAACCTTGGACAGGCGTAAAAGAATTAACGGGAGAAAGCCCCGGACAGACATTAACAGTAAAAGCCAGAAAGATATTGCCGAGGATATAAAATCCCTGGGAGTATCAAACATACCGGTATCCAAATCCTCCATACACACCCTGACAATAATAGGCCAAATAGAAGGACATGTGCTTCTTCCCACCCAGAACAAGGCGACAAAATATGAGCACATAATGCCTCAGATTATTAATGTGGAAGAGAACAAAGAGATTGAAGGCCTTTTACTGCTTTTAAACACCATAGGCGGGGACGTTGAGGCGGGGCTTGCTATTGCGGAATTGATTGCAAGCATTTCTAAACCAAAGGTCTCCCTTGTACTGGGAGGGGGCCACAGCATAGGAGTCCCCTTGGCCACAGCCGCTGATTATTCTTTTATTGCTCCCAGCGCAACCATGACCATACATCCTATAAGGATGAACGGATTGGTCATAGGGGTACCGCAGACCTTCCGGTATTTTTATAAAATGCAGCAACGTATTACAGAGTTTATTGTAAAGCATTCCAGTATAGAGAAGGGAAAGCTGAAGGAACTGATGTCGGCCACCGACGAGCTGGCCAACGATATAGGCACTATACTGGTGGGGAAAGAAACGGTGGAACATGGTATAATTAATGAAGTCGGAGGTGTAAAGGAAGCACTCGGAAAATTGAGGCAATTGATTGAGGAATACAAAAAATAGTGATATAATTGCTATGGCTTTTAAGGAGCTAAACTCTTATTTTTTTTAGAGGGGGATTAAGCTTGTCTTTACTACAGTCTATTATTATGGGATTAGTCCAGGGCCTTACGGAGTTCCTACCGGTGAGCAGTTCCGGCCACCTTGTTTTGGCCAATAATCTGCTTGGCATGCAGCCCGATACCGGAATTCTGTTCGAAGTGATGCTTCACTTAGGTACCCTGGTTTCGATTATTATAGTGTATAACAAAGATATTTACAAAATGGTTATAGAATTCTTCGTCATGTCCCGTGATATTTTGAAAGGAAAGGGTGCCCTACTTAAAAGTAATCCCTACAGGGTAATGCTTGTTATGGTACTCATGGCAACTATACCAACCGGCTTAATTGGCGTTCTGTTCAACGATTTATTTGAGCAGGCCTTTAGCTCAACGCAGGTAGTATCGGTAATGCTACTCGTTACAGGTACACTTTTATACATAGCAAACAAACTTGAAAACGGGGTGAAAGGCCCAGCCCGGATTAGGGTTTCGGATGCCATCGTTATTGGGTTGTTTCAGGGATTTGCCATAACACCGGGTATTTCCAGGTCCGGGTCCACTATATTTGCAGGGCTTATGAGGGGCTTTTCAAGAGAGCTGGCAACAAGGTTTTCTTTCATAATGTCCATACCCGCCATACTCGGCGCGGCGGTGATGGAGTTTTCCAATTATTCCGGTGCCGCAATTACTTCAGGACAGCTGGCGGTAATGCTTGCCGGCATGGCTGTAGCCGCTGTTGCTGGGACCATAGCCATTAAGTTTTTAATAGGTTTACTAAACAAAGGGAGACTGCACTATTTTTCATACTACTGTTGGATTGTAGGACTTACAGGTCTTATAGCCGGCCTGATAATCCGCTGACTGACGCTCATTTGCCGCTTATTCGCCCGCTTTTTTGTGTGGTGAAATAAGCGGTGTTAGACATACGGATAACGGCTTCTAAGGAAAGATGGAGCTTAAAACTCCGCCTGAACCTAAGAAGCCTGTTTGTATAGGTGGGGATGGAGGATTTTACCCCTGTATGTAGAAGTAACAAGAGAGGTGATACCCGGTGGCGGCGGCCAAAAAAAGAAGAAACACAAAAAAGACTAAGGAAAGAATAAGGTGCGAGGTTAAAGGCATAGCAATGATCGCCCTTGCAGTGCTAATATTTCTGGGAATGCAAAAAGGTGAGGCCGGTGTGTTCGGCGGTTTCTTCAGGGACTATATATTTGGCCTATTTGGCATAGCCGGGTACGGGATACCTTTATTTATACTTATTGCAGGCATCATTTTTATACTGAGAATAAACACAGCAGGGTTTGAGAACAAAGCCCTAGCACTTTTTTTGTTGTATTTTTCCCTACTTGTTCTGATACATATGCTGTCGGGGGATGGACAGATGGTTATGCTGCGTAAGGATTCAAGCCTATGGCAGAACCTTAGGGAAAACTCAATGGTGGCCTTCGGCCACGGCATGGAAAAACAGGGCGGAGGCATAGTAGGAGGCATATTTTCCGTTCTGTTCTACAGTATATTGGGTCCCCTTGGAAGCAAGATAACAGTGGCCGCCTTTGCTCTTATATGCGCCACAATCCTGACAGACCTCTCCTTTGTTTCACTTTTGTTTAAACTGATAAAGGGCATTCTGGTTGTAATAAAAAATAGTGGACAGGCTCTAAGGGATTTTGTAATGGTACCGGCAGAGCCTGAGAAGGAAGTAAAGATAAGTATGCATCGTGAGCAGGTAAAACAGGAAGAACCGGCTCACGTTAATCCTAAACAGGAGGATAGCATCAAAATTTTTGACTACGCCAACCCCCAGAGGGCCGCCGCTGAAACAGCGGCTACCGATGTTATAGAGGACGTTGGTTTCCATAAAACTAATATAGTAAACGAATACCCCGGATACCGACTTCCTCCCACAGGACTTTTAAAAGAATACGAAAGCAAAAAAACCGGTAACCGTAAGGAACTGCTTTTAAGCGCAAGGAAGCTGGAGGATACGCTTAACACCTTTGGAGTGGTGGCCAAGGTTATACAGGTAAGTGTCGGTCCCACAATTACAAGGTACGAGCTTCAACCAAGCCCTGGAGTGAAGGTTAGTAGAATACTAAACCTCTCCGACGACATAGCCTTAAGCATGGCGGCAACCTCGGTTAGAATAGAGGCCCCTATACCAGGTAAATCCGCCATAGGGCTGGAGGTCCCCAACAGGGAAACGGTACCGGTCCTTTTAAGGGAAATAATAGAGAGCAGCGTGTTTAAAAACAATAGCTCCAACATCACGGTGGCCCTTGGGAAGGATATAGCAGGAAACCCGGTTGTAGTCAATCTTTCGGAAATGCCGCACCTTTTGATAGCCGGTGCCACCGGTTCCGGTAAAAGCGTTTGCATAAACGGTATTATAACCAGCCTTTTATACAAGGCTTCTCCGGCCCACGTAAAATTAATTCTGGTAGACCCGAAGATGGTGGAACTAAGCCATTACAACGGTATACCCCACCTTTTGGCACCGGTGGTAACCGACCCGAGGAAGGCTACCGCCGTACTCAACTGGGTAGTGCAGGAAATGACCAACAGGTACAAGGAGTTTGCCAGGACGGGGGTTAAGGACATTCACCGGTACAACCAAGTGAAACAGCTGGAAAACTCCCAGGAATACCTGCCACAAATAGTTGTCGTAATAGATGAGCTTTCAGACCTTATGATGGTGTCGCCGGCAGAGGTGGAGGACGCCATATGCCGCCTGGCCCAGATGGCAAGGGCTTCGGGTATATATCTGGTTGTGGCTACCCAAAGGCCTTCGGTGGACGTAATAACCGGCATAATAAAGGCGAATATTCCGTCCAGGATTTCCTTTGCGGTTTCGTCCCAGGTGGATTCCAGAACAATACTTGACATGTCCGGTGCGGAAAAGCTTACAGGAAAAGGGGACATGCTGTACCATCCGACGGGGGAACAAAAACCCGTAAGGGTCCAGGGCGCGCTGGTTGAGGAGGAAGAAATAGAAAAGGTGGTCTCCTTCATTAAGAACCAGGTAGAGGCCAGTTATAGCGAAGAAGTATTGGATGCGGCCGCACAAAAAGATACCGATAGAGGGGACTGTGACGACCTTCTGTCCGATGCCATAGCAATTGCCCTGGATTTCGGCCAGGCCTCGGCGTCCCTTATGCAGCGCAAGCTGAAAATAGGTTATGCTAGGGCTGCCCGCATTATAGACCAAATGGAGGAAAGGGGAATAATAAGCGGCTTTGAAGGCAGCAAACCCCGCAAATTGCTAATTACCAAAGAGGACTTAAAAGTGGACAGCCGGTCGGACAAGTGAAAGGGGAAATAAAGATATGCACTGTGCTGCGATAATAACACTGGGTTGCCCCAAAAACCAGGTGGACAGTGAAATGATAAAGGGACTGCTCATTGAGAAGGGGTACCGGTATGTGGATAGGCCGGAGAAAGCAGATATTATTGTGGTTAATACCTGTGGGTTTATACAGGATGCCAAACAAGAATCCATAAATACACTGCTGGAAATAGCAAATTACAAAAAAGAAGGAAGATGCACTCTTCTGGTGGCTACGGGATGTTTGACCCAAAGATACGGCAGGGAGCTACTAAGAGAAATACCCGAGATAGACGTAGTACTGGGCACCACAAGCTTTCCCGGTATAGTTAGGGCAGTAGACGAATCCCTTATGGGAAAAAGGGTTCTTGATATTGGGCACCGTGATGCGGTAATACCGGAGGGTCTGCCACGAAGTACCCCCAAAGGAGCCCATTATGAATACTTAAAGATAGCCGAAGGGTGTGACAACCATTGCAGCTATTGTATTATACCCAAGCTCAGGGGAAAATACAGGAGCCGCCGGGAGGAGGATATAATAAGAGAAGCCAAACGCCTGGTTTCTGGTAAGGTAAGAGAATTAATACTAATTGCCCAGGATACCACCGGCTACGGCAGGGACCTGTACGATGAAATGCGGCTTCCAAAACTCCTTGATAGGCTTTGTGGTATAGAAGGCCTGAACTGGATAAGGCTCCTTTATTGCTATCCCGATGGCATTACCGGAGAGCTGATTAACACGATAGAAAGACAGCCTAATATATGTAAATACCTTGATATACCAGTGCAGCATGCAAGCGACAGAATATTAAGACTGATGAATCGGAGAACAACCGCTGCCCGGACTGAAAAGCTGCTAAGTAGCATAAGGGAACGCCTCCCCGGGCTGGTGATAAGAAGCACCGTAATAGTGGGTTTCCCCGGTGAAACCGACCAGGACTTTGAAAGTGTGCTGACCTTTGTTAGAAGGGGCTATTTCGATCGGCTTGGAGTGTTTACCTATTCACGGGAAGAGGATACCCCGGCTTACAATATGAAGGACCGGGTACCGCAGAAGCTGGCGGAGGAACGAAAGGAGATTCTTATGCTGGAGCAGCAAAGAATATCTCTTAAAAACAACGCATCAATGGTGGGACACGAGGTGGAGGTTATTGTAGACGGTCGTGACGACTGCCAGTATTATGGCAGGACCTATCGCGATGCGCCTGAAATAGACAATCTGGTACTGTTTACGTCGGATATGGCGAAAAAAGCGGGAGACTTTGCCAGGGTCAGAATTGAACACGCGTTTGAATACGATTTGGTTGGGAGAGTGGTTGGATGAATTTGGCTAACAGGTTGACTCTTTTGAGAATAATACTGGTTCCTGTTTTTATGGTATTTTTGCTCAACAAGATTACCTACGGCGAGTACCTGGCAGCGGGAGTGTTTGTTATTGCAGCCCTCACCGACAGCCTAGACGGTTATGTCGCAAGGAAACACAATCAGATAACTAAACTGGGAAAGCTCATGGATCCCCTTGCCGATAAACTGCTTATTACCGCTGCCCTGATATCGCTTGTGCAAATGGATAAACTGTCTGCATGGATAGCTATGGTGATTGTGGCACGGGAATTTGTTGTGACGGGATTAAGAAGCATTGCAGCCTCGGAGGGTCAGGTTATTGCAGCCAGCATTTGGGGTAAACTAAAGACCATATCGCAGGTTGTGGCGGTGGTTTCCATCATGCTGAATAATTATCCCTTCAGTCTAATAAACGTCCCCTTTGACAAAATAGCAATATGGGCAGCAGTTGCACTTACACTTATTTCGATGATAGATTATCTTTACAAGAGCAGAAAGATATTTATAAACTCAAGATAGCAGGAAATCGGCTTTTAGCCGGAAAACTTTCAACAGGAAGGAAATGACCATGAAATCTGAAATAATATCCGTTGGAACCGAACTACTTTTAGGAAACATTGTAAATACAAATAGTGCTTTTTTATCCGGTGAGCTGGCAAAACTGGGTATTGATGTATATTTTCATGTAACCGTCGGGGATAACCGACAAAGGCTTATGGAAACAATGGGCGAAGCAATAGAGCGCTCCGACCTTATTATAATTACCGGGGGCTTGGGTCCTACCTCCGACGATATTACAAAGGAAACCGTAGCCGAGGTAACCGGTAGAAGGCTAATACCCGACGAGGCGGAACTTACTAAGCTCAAATCTTATTTTGAGAGGACCAACAGGGAAATGACTCCCAACAATATAAAACAGGCCTATGTGCCGGAGGGAGCCTCTGTGGTTGGCAACGATAACGGAACGGCTCCCGGCATTATACTGGAGCACAACAACACAACCATAATAATGATGCCGGGTCCTCCCATTGAGATGAAACCCATGTTTTACGAAAAGATTGAACCGTATCTAAGGAAGAAATCAAGTAACTCATTGGTGTCAATTACCCTCAAGTTTTTCGGTATAGGGGAATCCTCTTTAGAACACCAACTGTCCGACCTTATTGAGAGTCAATCGGACCCCACCATAGCTCCCTATGCAGGGGATGGGGAGGTCAGAGTGCGTATCACTTCCCGGTCGGAAAGCGGAGAAAAGGTTCCGGAATCTATTTTAAAGGTGGTATCGGAAATAGAAAAGAGGCTGGGAGATTATATATACTCATACCACGACCGGTCACTGCAGCAGGTTACCGCAATGCTCCTCCTTAAATCCGGTAAAACCCTAGCTGTGGCAGAATCTTGCACCGGCGGTAAACTGAGCACCCTTCTAACCTCGGTATCCGGGGTATCCAAGTCCTATATGGGTGGAGTTGTAAGCTACAGCAACGGGGTTAAACAAAGCCTCTTGGGCGTTAACCGGGAAACCCTTATAAAGGCCGGAGCGGTGAGCCGTGAGACGGCCCTGCAGATGGCTGACGGGGTAAGGAGAGTGTGCGGCTCAGAAATTGGACTGTCGGTTACCGGAATAGCCGGACCCGACGGGGGCAGTATAAACAAGCCGGTGGGCATTGTATATATGGCCCTGTCGGCCGAGGACGGTAGCTGGGTCTGGGAACGCAAATTTATGGGAAACAGGGACAAGGTCCAAACCTTTGCGGCAAAGAATGCACTAAACCATCTGCGGCTTTATCTTTCAAAGGGAATAACAAGTATTGACAAAAACAAGTATTAATATATAATATATACAGAACATTTGTTCCTATTTTTATAAAGGTGGTGTCCAAATGACTAATGAGAAGACAAAGGCCCTTGAATTGACCATAAACCAGATAGAAAAACAGTTTGGGAAGGGTTCGGTAATGAAACTGGGAGACCAAAAGGCAAGCCTTAACCTGTCCTTTATACCAACCGGTGCGATAAACCTGGATATAGCCCTGGGCATAGGCGGAGTTCCCCGGGGAAGGGTTGTTGAGGTATTCGGTCCCGAATCCTCCGGCAAAACAACGGTAGCACTGCACATTATAGCCGAAGCACAAAAAACCGGCGGCAATGCGGCATTTATAGACGCCGAGCACGCCCTAGACCCGATATATGCAGGCAACCTTGGCGTTGACATTGAAAACCTTATAGTCTCTCAGCCGGATACCGGTGAGCAGGCCCTGGAGATAGCCGAAGCCCTTGTTCGCTCGGGTGCCCTTGACGTGGTAGTTATTGACTCCGTTGCAGCCCTTGTGCCCAAGGCGGAGATAGAAGGGGAGATGGGTGATGCCCACGTTGGCCTGCAAGCAAGGCTTATGTCCCAGGCCCTGCGTAAACTGGCTGGGGCGATAAACAAGTCTAAAACGACTGCTATATTTATTAACCAGCTTCGCGAGAAGGTAGGGGTTATGTTTGGAAACCCGGAAACCACCCCCGGCGGGAGGGCACTGAAATTCTACGCTTCGGTGAGACTGGACGTAAGAAGGATAGAAACGCTCAAACAGGGTGATGAAAGCATAGGCAACCGTGTAAGGGCTAAGGTTGTTAAAAACAAGGTTGCACCCCCTTTTAGACAGGCCGAATTCGATATAATGTACGGCAAAGGGATATCCAGGGAGGGGGCTATTCTGGACGCGGCAATAGATGACGGGATAGCTTTAAAGAGCGGCTCCTGGTATTCCTTCGGGGATACACGGCTGGGACAGGGAAGGGAGAACGCTAAACGGTATCTTTTAGAAAATAAGGATATTTGTACACAAATTGAGGAAATGATCAGGGAAAAACATGGTTTAAACGCCCGGCCAAAGGAGGAAGCAGGGGAACAGAATACTAATAATTAGTAAACGGCGACGGACTGTCCATGAAGCCCGGGACGGTCCGTATGTTTTTTTGTATCGGGTACGGGATGATTTTAAAAAAAGAGGTGATATGTATGGAAGACTATGATAAGGGGTATGAAGCGGCTTTAAGGTACATTGCAAACAGGATGAAGACCGAAGAGGAGGTAAGAAAAAAACTCAAAGCAGGTTTCAGTGAGCAATTGATCGGGCAAATAATCGCGAAGCTTAAGGAAAACAGCTATATTGACGATTCTAACTACGTGACCTGTTATATTAGGGACAGGATCAAATTCAATCCCATGGGGCGTTTGAGAATAAAAAAGGAACTGCAGCAAAGGGGTATAGCAAAAAATCTTATAGAAGAAAACAGTGAATACAACACCATAGACGAGAAATCCCTGATAGAGGACATACTGGATACAAAATTGTCCCATCTTGATTTGCAAGACAAAGGCGATACGAGAAAGGTGCTGGGATACCTGTCACGGAGAGGCTTCGAATACAGCTGCATTAATTCCGTCCTAGGAAAGCGCAAAATCCATTCAACTTGACATAAATAGCAAAAGAATATAAAATTATTACGATACGGTAGTATTGTGCTAGTATTGTTTTCTGTAATTAAGAACCTTTAAGAATATACCTTGGTAAAAAACTAAAATAGAGGGAGGTGTTGCTGTATAGACAAGCTTATAATAGCATTTATAGCATCTCTGGTTGCTTTTTTTGCCGGTTTTTTGGTGAGAAAGATAATAGCCGAAGCCAAGATAACCAATGCAGAAGAGCTGGCAAAAAAACTGGTTTTAGATGCCGAAAAGGAGGCCGAAACACTCAAAAAGGAGCAGCTGCTTGAGGCCAAGGAAGAGGCACACCGGCTGAGAAGCGAATTTGAAAAAGAAGCCAGAGAGAGAAGAAACGAACAGCAGAGGATTGAAAGAAGGCTTATTCAAAAAGAAGAATCCCTTGATAGAAAAATAGATGCGATAGAAAAGAAGGAAGAGACTCTAAGTCGCCGGGACGAGGACACCAAACGACATCAGGAATACATCCGCGAACTCTATGAGAAACAGAAAAAAGAACTTGAGAGGATGTCGGGCTTTACTTCGGACGAAGCAAAGGAGATTCTTTTTAATGATATAAGAAGAGAAATTGAGAAAGATGCAGCCGTAATGGTCAAGGAAATTGAGGCACAGGCCAAGGATGAAGCAGACAAAAAAGCCAGGGAAATAATAACCTGCGCTATTCAAAAATGTGCGGCAGACCATGTTGCAGATACTACCGTTTCTGTAGTCCAGTTGCCGAATGACGAGATGAAGGGAAGAATAATAGGACGTGAAGGAAGGAACATAAGAACCCTTGAGACCCTTACCGGAATAGACCTCATAATTGACGATACTCCCGAGGCGGTTATACTTTCCGGGTTTGACCCTATTCGAAGGGAAGTAGCAAGAATTGCATTGGAAAAACTCATTGCCGACGGACGAATCCACCCTGCCAGAATAGAAGAAATGGTGGAAAAAGCCAAGAAGGAAGTTGATGTAAAAATCCGGGAGCATGGCGAACAGGCAACCTTTGAAACAGGGGTACACGGGGTACACCCGGAGGTGTTAAAATATCTCGGGAGACTGAATTATCGTACCAGTTACGGACAGAATGTACTTAAACATTCTGTTGAAGTAGCACAGTTGGCCGCATCCATGGCCGAAGAATTGGGCGGGGATGCAAAATTGGCCAGAAGGGCGGGCCTGCTTCACGATATCGGTAAGGCGGTAGACCATGAAATGGAAGGAAACCATGTACAGATAGGTGTAAGTATAGCCAAGAAGTACCGGGAATCCCATGAGGTTATACACGCGATTGGGGCCCATCATAATGACATAGAACCGACCTCAATCGAAGCGGTACTAGTCCAGGCAGCCGATGCCATATCCGCCGCAAGGCCGGGCGCAAGGCGTGAGACACTGGAGACCTATATAAAGAGGCTGGAACAGCTTGAGGAGATAGCCAGTTCTTTCGACGGTGTGGATAAGTCATATGCAATTCAGGCGGGCAGGGAGATAAGGATAATGGTTAAACCTGAAAATGTTGGTGATACCGATATAGTGTTCATTGCCAAGAATATCTCCAAAAGGATCGAAGAAGAACTGGATTATCCCGGTCAGATTAAAATAAACGTAATAAGAGAAACACGGGCAATTGAATACGCAAAATAAATGATAGAAAATGTCAGCCCACCCTTAAGGGTGGGTTGTTTGTCGCTTTGTGCAAGCCATCGACTAAAATATTCAAATTTTAAAAGGATTTTTTTACTATATGTAGAATAATAACAATTGGTGCATTAATTATTTTGAAGGGGGCTTTTATTGATGGATGTATTAAAGGTGTCAGCCAAGTCAAATCCAAACTCGGTCGCCGGGGCTTTAGCCGGTGTTCTCAGAGAAAAAGGGAACGCTGAAATGCAGGCCATTGGTGCCGGAGCACTCAATCAGGCAGTTAAAGCAGTGGCAATAGCCCGGGGATTTGTTGCTCCCAGCGGAATGGATCTAATTTGTATACCGGCCTTTACCGATATTTTGATTGATGGAGAAGAAAGGACGGCTATAAAGCTCATAGTTGAACCGAGATAGACTGGAAACGTGTTTGCTAAAAACCTGCTTAACCAGGCAGGTTTTTATTGTATAATACTAACCTCTCACCTCTCACTTCACAATAAGGAGGATACTGATGCCAAAAGCGGATTTGCATTTACATAGTAACAGGTCGGATGGAGTCCTTTCGCCCTATGAAGTGGTAACCCAGGCAGCAAAACGAAAGCTGGCAGCAATAGCCCTGACCGATCACGATACTGTCGAGGGCATTCCAGAAGCTCTCAGGGCGGGAGAAGAACTTGGTGTAAGGGTGGTCCCGGGCATTGAGATAAACACTAGCTCCGACAATGGGGAGTTGCACATATTGGGCTATTACATAGACCATACCGATGTAGGCTTAATTAACTCATTAAAGGAACTTAAAGGAGCCAGAATGCACAGAATTTTGGCAATAATCGAAAAACTCAATGGACTGGGTTTAGATATAACCAAGGAGCAGGTGCTATCCCGGGCCGGTAAAGCTGATACCATGGGAAGACCCCATGTCGCCAGAGTGCTGATTGACAAGGGCTTTGTTTCAAGCATTAAAGAGGCCTTTGAAAGATATATAGGCCACGGACGGCCCGCCTATGTTGAAAGGTGTAAACTAATGCCCCGGGAGGCCATAGAGCTTATTAAAGGGTGCGGCGGCGTACCCGTCCTTGCCCATCCCGGGATACTGAGCAGTGTTTCCTTTATAGACCTGTGCATCGCGAAAGGGATACAGGGGATAGAGGCCTTCCATTCCAGGCATGACGAAAATCAGGCGACTGCCTTTACCGAATTAGCCCGACGTCACAACCTGATAGTCACCGGGGGTTCCGACTGCCACGGGGTATCAAAACATGACGGAGACCTGCTTATAGGCCGATTTACGGTTGATATCAGAGCGGTGGACAGACTGAAAGAAACCGCAGACCGGAATAAACAGGAGTTAAAACGGGAAAAACACTTTAGGAGGGGGAAAAATGACGGATACAACCATAAGAAATCTTAAGGACCACGAAGGCAGTGAAGTGACCTTAAAGGGCTGGCTGCACAACAAGAGGTCCAGCGGAAAGATTGCGTTTTTGCAGTTAAGGGACGGGACGGGTTTTGTACAGGGGGTTGCGGTAAAAAACGAACTGCCGGAGGACGTATTCAGACTTTGTAAGGATATCACCCAGGAAACCTCTATTATAGTTAAAGGTATTGTAAGGAAGGATGAAAGGGCTCCCAGCGGTTACGAGGTCACGGTTACCGACCTAAAGGTCGTTTCTCCGTCGGAGGACTACCCAATCACAATGAAGGAACACGGTACAGAGTTTCTGATGGACCACCGCCACCTATGGATGAGACACAAAAGGCAGCATGCCATCCTTATAATAAGGGCCCGAATAAATAGTGCCGTCAGAGAATTCCTTGATAGAGAAGGCTTTGTGCTTATAGAGCCGCCAATTATCACCGCAAACAGCTGCGAAGGCACCACAAACCTCTTTGAGCTTGATTATTTCGAGCACAAAGCTTATTTGTCTCAGACAGGGCAGTTGTACAATGAAGCAGCGGCTTTGGCCTTCGGAAAGGTTTACAGTTTCGGGCCAACCTTCCGAGCGGAAAAATCAAAAACTCGCAGACATCTTAACGAATTCTGGATGATTGAACCGGAAATGGCCTACTTTGACCACTGGGACAATATGGAATTACAGGAACGGCTTATTGAATATATAGTCGGGTCGGTGCTGGAAAACTGCGCTATGGAGCTAAAAACCCTAAACAGGGATACAAGCCGCCTTGAGACGGTAAAGACACCCTTCCCGAGGATTACTTACGACCATGCGGTGGAAATGCTAAAGAAAAGTGGCTTTGATTTTGAATGGGGCAGTGATTTCGGTGCTCCCGATGAAACCTTTATAGCCGAGCAATTTGACAGGCCTGTGTTTGTGGAAAAATTCCCTGCGAAAATTAAGGCCTTTTATATGGAACCGGACCCGAAAAACGAAGGAGTGATACTGGGTGCTGATTTGCTTGCACCGGAGGGGTACGGGGAGATTATTGGGGGCAGCCAGAGGATACACGATTATAACCTTCTGCTTAGAAAGATTGAGGAGGAAGGCTTGCCCGTTGAGGACTACAGGTGGTATCTGGACATTAGAAAATACGGTTCGGTTCCGCATTCGGGCTTTGGACTGGGGCTTGAGAGAACGGTGGCCTGGCTCTGTGGTATAGACCACATTAGGGAGACAATTCCATTTGCCAGAACGCTTAACCGGATTACACCCTAGATTTATATACAACACATTAATAGTATTACATTCTAAATTTTTCTAGTAAATCCACGTTGGTATCCTTAATGAAACTTTTATTGGGTATAACGTGGATTTATTGTATATGGTATATAATTTTCAACAAAAATTTTAGTAATATATAATTTTTAGCAGGATTTTTGATTTTTAATGAGAATATATATAACATATAATGAAAATATTCAATACACACGTTATATGTAGTACTTATGCAAAAGGATTATAATGAGAAAAGTAGAAAGTTGGTGATGAAAATGTTACCAAACAAAAGACATTTTCCGGATTCTTCGTAAAATTAAAGTTGAATTTGAAGAATGTTTTATTTTACTCAGAATCTAGAGTTAGAAAATACTTTATATAGGAGTGGTGATATGTCCATTAAATTAGGCTTTATAGGTACAGGTAATATGGGTTCAGCACTGATAAAAGGAATATCAGCAGCTGGGCTTCTAAAGGCTAACGACATATATATAACTGACATTGATGCTGATAGGGCAACACAACTTAGCAAGGAAACCGGTGTTAATTTCTTAAAAAGCAATTCAGAAATCGTAGAAAAATCAGATATAATTATCCTTGCAGTAAAACCAAATATTGTCGATATTGCATTATCTGATTGCAAGGATAAATTTGATTCTAAAAAAATACTAGTTTCGATAGCTGCCGGAGTTCCTACAAAAAAATTCAAGGGTATTATTGGCGAGGATAAAAAAGTTATAAGAGTAATGCCGAACACGCCGGCACTTGTGGGAGAAGGAATGACTCTATTATCAAAATGCAACAAAGTTACCGATGATGAGTTGAAGACTGTACAAGGCCTATTCGACTGTGTTGGAAAAACAGAATTATTAAACGAAGACCTTATGAGCGAAGTGATTGCCCTTACTTCAAGCAGCCCTGCTTATGTCTTCATTTTTATTGAGGCTATGGCCGATGGGGCGGTGCTATCGGGGATACCACGCCCGCTTGCATACAAATTGGCTGCCCAAGCAGTATTTGGCTCTGCCAAGATGGTTCTTGAAACAGGTAAACATCCGGGAGAATTAAAGGACCAAGTATGTTCCCCTGCAGGTACTACAATAGCAGCGGTAGCCAGCTTTGAGAAAAACGCTTTCAGGTCCTCTGTAATTGAGGCTATGAATGCATGTACCGAAAGGGCACAAGAATTAGCGAAACTATAAAAAATAAACGCCTTTAATGCAATAGACTCTCGTATTATTAATAGCCCGAGGAGGCAAAAAACTTTTTTCATATAACAATGAAAGGGGGCAAATAAGCTTTGAAAATTGTAGCCACGAAACCAGAACTATGTATTGGTTGTAAGGCATGTGAGGAAGCTTGTTCAAAGGTGCTATTCAAGGAAAACGATCCTGAAAAATCTGCAATAAGGATCACCGAAAAAAGTGATGGCGGGTATGATATCAATGTCTGCAATCAATGCGGCGAGTGTATCGACATATGCCAAGTACAGGCCATTTACAGGAACAAAAACGGCATAGTAATGATTGACAAGGACAAATGCGTTCAGTGTTATGCCTGCGTGGGCTTTTGCCCGAATCTAGCAATGAAGTACCAAAAAGACATAGTAGGTCCGTTTAAATGCATATCATGTGGTGCATGTACCAGAGCGTGCAGTACCGGTGCCATTTTCATGAAAGAAGTTTAGAGTAGAGGAGGGATTATTATGGCATGTAAAAAAACCTGTAATATTAACATAGAAGAATTTAAGAAAACCCAGAAAAAGTTACATGAAAGTAGCTTTGAAAAAAAGAAGATTAACAGGGGGTATGCCGACAGGTCCTTGCATGTGAACCTGTCAACAAATAAAGTAAAAATAAAACCCATCTCTGAAGAAATGAAAGCTAAGTTTACCGGAGGTAGGGGATACGGGATGAAATATCTGTGGGATGCGGTTACCCCGGAAACCCGATGGGACAGCCCCGAAAACGAAATAATCATTGTCCAGGGTCCAATAAACGGTATAACCCAGTACCCGGGGGCGGGTAAGTCTTACGCGATAACAATATCACCGTTAACAGACATACCGGTGGATAGTAATGTAGGCGGATATTTCGGCCCGCTGTTCAAATTCTGTGGATTCGATGCTCTTGAAATTCAGGGTAAGGCCAAAGAAGACGTAATAGTGTTCATAGACGGGGACAACAATAAAGTATCAATAGAAGAGGCCCCCGAGGGATACGCAAACAGCCATGAATTGGCGGAAACCTTGACCGAAATGTATGCAGATTCTGAGGAAGGCAAGAGAAACATATCCGTTGTATCGGCCGGTCAGGGAGCGGAACATACCCGTATAGGCATCCTCAACTTCTCCTATTACGACCTGCATAGAAAAAAATGTAAATTAAAGCAGGCGGGCAGGGGAGGAATTGGAACAGTATTAAGAAACAAAAAAATAAAGGCCATTGTAGTCAAAAATACCGGTATAAAAGGCGACTGGAATAACCCCGCCGATATGGAAACGATAATAAACTTGGGCATAAAGCTGCACAAGGAGATTCACGACAATGATGATAAGCAGTGCAGGATGAGGGTACATGGCACAACACAGCTGGTGGATGCAATGAACGCCCACGACCTGCTGCCCGTAAACAACTTCCAGTACGGAGAGCACCCCGAAGCACCCAGACTTGGTAAGGAGAGCTTCGAAAAAATGTTTGACCTTGGCAAACCGGACGGATGCTGGCTCGGCTGCACAATGGCCTGCGCCCATGCGCTTGCAGACTTTGAGATAAAAACAGGTCCCTATAAGGGTCAAAAGGTATTTACCGACGGCCCCGAGTACGAAACCCTTGCGGGTGTTGGCTCGAACTGCGGTATATTTGACCCGGTAGCTGCTAGCGAGACCAACTTCTACTGTGATACCTACGGAATTGACACCATTTCCTTCGGTACGCTGTGTGCCTTTGTTATGGAATGCTATGAGAAGGGCATAATAAACAAAGAAATAACCGGAGGATTGGAGCTTAATTTCGGGAACTGGGATGCACAGATGGAGCTTATGCACCAGATGGCCAGGGGAGAGGGCTTCGGCGTTGTAGCCGGCCAGGGTGTTCATCGCATGAAAAAACTGTTCGTCGAAAAATACGGTGCTGATAAGGACTTCTTGAACGATATAGGGATGGAAATGAAGGGTCTTGAGTTTTCCGAGTACATCTCAAAGGAATCCCTGGCACAGCAGGCCGGTTACGGTACCGCCAACAAGGGGCCACAGCACGATGAAAACTGGCTCATATTCATGGACATGATAAGGAACCAGATGCCTACCTTTGAGGATAAGGCGGAAGCACTTTTTTACTTCCCACTGTTTAGGACATGGTTCAGTATTGCTGGCCTGTGCAAGCTTCCCTGGAACGATATAATGCCCGCGGATAACCATCTTACGGATGAACCGGCAAAGGTTCCGGAACACGTTGACAACTATATAGCCCTTTTCAAAGCTGTTACCGGTAAGGACTTCTCCAAGAAGGAAATGCTGCGTCAGTCCGAAAGGGTATATAATTTACAGAAGGTGTTCTGTCTCAGAATGGGCAAGGGCCTCCGGGAATACGACTATCCACCCTATAGGGCAGTAGGACCGGTTACGGTGGAGGAATACGAATCCCGCAGAGAGCGGTACGATAAGCAACTTAAAGAGAAAGTGGGAGTAGACCCCGAAGGAATGTCTGTCGAGGACAAGATGAAAGCCCTTAGAAAATACAGAGAAGATCAATACCAGACCCTTCTGGATGTAGTTTACAAAAGGCGTGGTTGGACCAAAAACGCAATACCCACAGTGGAAAAGCTTGAGGAACTGGGTATTGCCTACCCGGACGTCGTCGAAGTGGTTAAACAGTTCCTATAATCGAGTTATTTCGTAAGGCGGAGGTAGTATGGTTAAGGTAAATGACAGGGAAATGAAATGGCAGAAGGGAATAACAGTGGAAGACGCCATCAGGTTTGCAGAATACCCCGAGTACAATTACCCGATACTGGTGGTAAACCTAAACGGTGTTCACATAAAGAACGATAAGTTCAAAAAGACACCTATAAAGGATGGCGATATATTAAAAATAATGCAACCCCTGGCAGGGGGTTAAGGAAGGGTCCGTAAAAGCCGGTGCTTTTGTAATAACACCGGCTTTTTGGTATGCAAAAAACTTTATTACTTTTTGTGTTATAATAGAGGAGACGCGGTTATCCACAGATAAAAAGCGTTTTTTGTGTATAAGTACTATTATACAAAATATCCATTTTGTATAATTAGGAGGAGCAATATGAACAATATACCCCTACCCCTTATGAGTTTCTTAAATTACATGGAAACCATAAAGGGAAAGTCAAAGAGCACAGTTAAGGAATATTTTTATGACTTAAGAACCTTCTTCCGGTATCTAAAGGTTCAGCGCGGCCTGGTTCCCAAGACCGCTGAATTTGAAAGAATCAGAATAGACGACGTGGACATCGACCTTATTAAATCTGTCACGCTAAACGACCTCTACGGCTTTATTTCCTATGTATCCTTCACAAGGAACAATAGTAATTCTGCCAAGGCCCGGAAGGTCTCTACCCTACGCTCCTTTTTTAAATTTCTGCACACCAAAATGAAAATGATAGATGAGAACCCCACCGATGAGCTTGAAACGCCCAAAACCCCGTCACGGCACCCGGTACACCTTACGCTTATGGAAGCCAGGGAACTGTTGGACGCTGTTGAGGGAGAATTCCGAGACAGGGACTACTGCATTCTGACACTTTTTCTAAACTGCGGACTGAGGCTTTCAGAGCTTGTGGGAATAAATATAAGCAATATTAGGGGTGATACCCTTACCGTAATTGGAAAGGGCGACAAGGAAAGGACCGTCTACTTAAATGATGCCTGCCTTAAGGCTATTGAGGATTATCTTCGGGTAAGGCCAAGGGATAGTATAAAAGACAGAGATGCCTTATTTTTAAGCAAAAGAAGACAACGCATAAGCAACAAGACAGTGCAGCACTTGGTCAAAAAGTACGTGGAAAAGGCAGGCCTTGACAGCGACAGGTATTCCGCCCATAAGCTGAGACACACCGCTGCAACGCTTATGTACAAACACGGAAACGTGGATATTAGGGCACTGCAGCAGATACTGGGACACTCTAGTATTTCCACCACCCAGATATACACCCACGTTGACAATAAGAGACTCAGGGATGCGATAAAGAAGAACCCCCTCGCCAGAGAAAAGAAGGGTGATTTCTCTGACGACGAATAAGGATTGCTAAAAAACCAACGTTTTTTTGCAAAACGCGGGTTTTTTACTGCGGGAAAATGCCTTTTATCTATAAACCTCCAAAAAGGCCCCTAAAAGGCCTCAAAACGAGAAATGTTTGTATTTTAGACCAATTCCCCTATGAATAGGTAAATTTTGCGATACAGGGCCTTACAGGGGCCGGTTTTTTTTGCGTACGCTGTTAATCTTTATTTCCAGCTGTGCAGGTACTCGACCTGCTCGCTGCTTAGGCTATCTAGACTTATTCCCATACCTTTTAGTTTCATAAGTGCCACCCGCCGGTCTATATCAGCCGGTATTTCATAAACCTTATTTAAAAGCTTGCCGCGGTTTTCTAGCACATATTTGGCCGCCAGTGCCTGTATGCCGAAACTCATATCCATAATCTCTATAGGATGCCCGTCCCCCGCTGCGAGGTTTACAAGTCTCCCCTCCCCTAGCAGGAATATTTTTTTACCGTCTTTCATTCCATAGGAATCTATATTAGGTTTTGCTATAGTTTTTTCTGTGCATATTTCCTCAAGGCTCTCTACGTCTATTTCCACGTTGAAGTGCCCGGCGTTGGCTAAAACCGCCCCGTCCTTCATCATCGGAAAATGATTCTTCCCAATTACCCCGCTACACCCGGTAACGGTGACAAAGAAATCTCCCAGCGGTGCGGCCTTCTCCATGGCCATCACGCTGTGGCCGTCCATGGCCGCCTCCAAAGCCCTTATGGGGTCTACCTCGCATACTATTACCCTGGCTCCTAAACCCTCCGCCCTTGCGGCCACCCCTTTGCCGCACCAACCGTAGCCCGCCACCACCACCGTTTTTCCGTTTATCTGAAGGTTGGTGGTCCTCATTATTCCGTCCCAAACCGACTGTCCGGTGCCATAACGGTTGTCGAACAGATGCTTGCAGTAGGCGTTGTTTACCGCCAGCATAGGAACCTTAAGGTCCCCCTTTTCCTCCATTGCCCTAAGCCTTAACACGCCGGTTGTGGTCTCTTCGCAGCCGCCTATAACGTTTACCCTCAGGTCCTCCCTTTGGGTGTGAAGCATATGTATCAGGTCTCCCCCGTCGTCTATTACAATCTCCGGCTTGCAGGACAGGGTATATTGAATGTGCTGACGATACTCCTCTGGAGTGGAGCCGTGCCATGCATACACATTGAGCCCCTCCGCTGCCAGAGCAGCCGCAACATCGTCCTGGGTTGACAGGGGGTTGCTGCCTGTAATATGAACTTGGGCTCCTCCTGCCTTAAGCACCAGCGCAAGGTAGGCGGTTTTGGCCTCTAGGTGTACTGATATGGCTACCTTAATACCTTTAAAGGGCTTGTCCTTCTCGTATTCCTTCTTTATACCGTTTAATACCGGCATAAAATTGTCTGCCCATTCTATTTTCTTTCTGCCGCTTTCCGCCAGGCCGATATCCCTTACTATGCTTTCCATACCGTTCCATCCCCCGTTTCCTTATATTTTTGTGATAACTCAAGAAAGCCCCGTAAAGGGGGCAAAAGTATTACTCGTCTATTATTTCATCTATATCTATGGCAATATAGTCCGCATCCCTGTCAATGCACCGACAGCAGTTGTCACAGACCTTGCTGCTGTCTATGTCGCACATCATGCACTCTCCACAGCCGGTGCAGGGTCTATCCTCCAAAACACACTGCTTTATCATTATATCAACTCTTTCGTTTTCTTTTATTATATCCAATAGCAATCAGTTTAAGATTATTCATTAAGAACAGCTAGTTCTATTTGAACAGAGCTATTCTTAATTCGATTATTAGCGAGTTTTACGTATTCAGGTTTAATATCATATCCTATGTAATATCTTTCATTTTTAAGAGCAGCCAAACATGTTGTCCCACTGCCACAAAAAGGGTCTAGAACTACGTCGTCTTTAAAAGAGTAAAGCTGAATCAATCTATAAGGCAGTTCTTCTGGAAAAGGGGCTGGATGGCCTATACTTCTTGCTGATACAGCAGGAAAAGTCCACACACTTTTTGTCCATTCTAGAAATTGGCCCTTAGTTATTGTATTCTGTTTTTCTTTTCTCTTTCTTGAAAAAGATTCTTTTGAAAAAACCAGTATATATTCATGCGTATCCCTTAATACAGGATTTGAAGCCGACATCCAACTGCCCCACGCAGTTGAGGGGCTAGCACTTGCGGCCTTATCCCAGATTATTTCACCTCTCATTAGAAATCCGATCTTCATCATATCTTCAATAATGTATGAGTGTAAAGGAATATAGGGTTTTCTCCCTAAATTAGCAATGTTTATACATGCTCTTCCGCCCGTAACTAATTTTTTATATGTTTCCATGAAGACTTTATAAAGTAATTCTCTATATTCTTCTAAAGACATATCTTCATCATATTCTTTTTTCACATTATAAGGAGGTGACGTAATCATTAAGTGAACACTATCGTTCGGAATCTCATTCATAAGTTCACTGGATTTACAATAGATTTGATTCAGTTTGTCAGGAGCAATCTTATTCTCCTTAAACACTACAGACTGCTTTACATTTTTTTGGTCAGCATATAATTTGCTATTGTAAAATTCTGATGAGTCATGGTTTATTCTGCCCGGTGTTCCGAAGGAACTTGTTTTTGTGCCTATCCGCTTTGCCAAAGCAATCACTCCCCAATAAGTCTGATGAATAATTCGCCTTTTTCTTCGTAGGTTTTTTGTTTGTTTGCGGTTTCAATTATTCTCCCAAGTTCATTTTTACTTTTCATACAAGATATAAATGTTGCTTCCTGAGAATACAATAATCTGGTTCTATCTTGTAATTCCTTTAAACTATCAAATCTTAAAAACCCGCCTTTTGATGTTGTTTTTATATTTTCGTTGCTACTCTTGTTATCCAACGGTAAGGGGTTTACTGACCAAAAGCCTTGTATAATGCCTGTTTTAAATAATTGGTCCACTTTTTTATAATAATTCTTGGTAATAGGAGTATTTCCTAAAATTATAATAGGAATTCGTGAAGCTTTCGGACTAGAAATCCTTATGTTTACGCTTTTCCCGATGGCTTTAAGCATAGAATCGGACCTTAATAAACCTGGATTGCCAGAATGTGTCTTATAGTCGCCTATACATTTTAAAGGGCTATCAGTTTGGTTTTCTATTATATATTCCCAGTTCCAAACTAGAGACATTTTTATTTCAAAAATGACAATTATGTCTTCAGGTTTTTGTTCAACACTATTCTTTCTAGATATCACTACATCCCCAGGAGATTGTTTAGTTAACGCTAGCTCTTCGCAAATCGCGCCCCGGACCGCATACAGCTTATCATTTTGTATTGTTTTCTGAATAATATATTTTGACCACTTTTCGGTGAAACTGCCTATTAGGGCATTTCTGCTCTGAAGTGTTGTTCTGCCACCTTTATATGTTCGTGGCCAATAAGCTAAATATTCACCGTTATCTGTAACGTAAAATAATTGTTCAGGTGTTGCTGAATCTAGAGATTTTCGAAAGAATTCTAACTCCGTGTTTTTGGACCATAAATCAGTCAATACTAACATCTCCCGAGTAAGAAATATAGCTATATAATAGCATACTAATACTATTCCACGAAGCCAATTAAACTCCTTTAAATCTTTAGGAAACAACGGTAGCTATTATGGTCCGCTTACCACACTTTGGTATCAAATAATTAAGGTCTCTAGCGTTCCGGTGGAATAAAAAGCACCTGCCCCGGCATTATATCAGGGCTTTCCATCCCGTTTTTATCCATTATGTCGTATATGTACCTTCTTATGTCGCTTTTCCCGGATGTATGTTTCTTAGCGATGGCCCAGAGAGTATCGCCGGATTTTACTATGTACTCCATGCAGATTTCCTCCTCTGCCCTTGCGCTGGCTCCTAAGGCAAGGCTTCCCAGAAAAGACATCATAGAAACGGATATAATGACTATTAAAACCCCCGTTATTCTTTTCATGTTATCATCCTCCCGAACTAATGTTCGATTAAATTATACAGGAACATATGTTCACTGTCAAGGAAAAATAATGAAATTTACGAACATTTGTTTGATATTTTAAATGCCCTGTGGTATAATTTGTACAAAGCAGTGAAAGGAGTTGTCGACCCAGTGAAAAAGAAGACCCTGACCGGAAAGCAGTTGGAAATCCTTGAGTTTTTAAAGAGTGAACTCTATAATAAGGGCTATCCCCCATCGGTGCGGGAGATTTGTGAGGCGGTGGGTTTGAAGTCCACCTCCACGGTGCATGGACACCTTGAAAGGCTGGAGAAAAAAGGATTTATACGAAGGAACCCGACAAAGCCCAGGGCCATAGAGATACTGGACAATTCACCTCTGTCCATTGCCAGGGATTTGGTTGAGGTTCCCATTGTAGGTAGGGTAACCGCCGGTCAACCTATACTGGCCGTGGAAAACATAGAGGATTCCTTTCCCCTTCCGGCGGATTTTCTACGAGGTAACGACAACTTTATTTTGGTTGTAAAGGGAGAGAGCATGATAGAGGCCGGTATACTTGACGGCGACTACGTAGTTGTAAAACAACAGAACCATGCCAATAACGGGGATATAGTGGTAGCCCTTATCGAGGATGAAGCCACTGTTAAAAGATTTTACAGGGAAAAGGACCATATAAGGCTACAGCCGGAGAACTCCTTCATGGAACCGATACTAGTAAAGGAAGTGGCAATACTGGGCAAAGTAACGGGAGTTTTCCGAAGGCTTTAAAGTTTTACTAGGTACTATATACAACGCATTAATAATACTATATTCTTTTATCTATTATTCCGACTTTTATCTGTCATTCTGAAGAAGCGAAGCCCGAAGAATCCGGCACTATCTTTCGCTATCGCTCAGGATGACACGCAAGGGGATGTAAATTTTTTAGGCCCGGCAGAACGCCAGGCCTTTTCTTGTTATATTTACACTACCGCTATTCCCTTGTTCGCCTTGTTGATGGCTTCGGGGCCATTCTCCCCTATCACCATTATGTTTTCTATCCTGACACCGAATTTGCCCGGGAGGTATATACCCGGCTCTATGCTGAAGGCCATTCCCTTTTCGAGAACCCTTCTGTTGCCTCCTTTTATGTCCGGTGCTTCATGTACACTATAGCCTATACCATGCCCCAGCCTGTTCAGGAAGTAATCCCCATAGCCCGCTTCCTCTATTATGTTCCTGGCAACGACGTCTACGCTTTCAGCGGTTACCCCTTCTTTAACCGCCTTTTCACCGGCATCCTGGGACTTGTACACTATATCATATATATTCCTCTCTTCTTCGGAAACACCGCCTACAAATACCGTCCTTGACATATCCGAGCAAAGGCCTTTGTATTTACACCCGAAGTCCAGTATTATTATGTCCTTCTCCTGTATGTACCTGGAATACTGGTTGTAATGGGGTTTGGAGCTGTTGGGACCGGAAGCCACAATGGGATTGAAGGCTATCCCATCCCCTCCGTTCTTTGCAAAAAGCTCCTGAATCTCTTCCTTTATGTCCTTTTCTTGAAGTCCGGGTTTTATGTATCCCAAAATCTCTTCAAATACCTTATCCGCAATGGTTGCCGCTTTGCGAAGTTTTTCCAGTTCCTCACCGCTCTTTATAATTCTCAGGTCTTCAAGGATAGGTCTTCCGTTTACAAACCTAACGTCTACTCTTTCGCCTATATCCAGTATGCTGATTGCACTTGTGGTACCGTTAACCCCTATTGTTTTACCCTTAAGTCCAAAGTCATCAAGAGCAGTTACAACCGTATCCAGGAAACCTTCCCCATCACCCCAGTCGTATACTTTTTTGCCCTTTAAGGTATCCTGCATCTCCTCCCTATTTAGCTTGGGCACGATATAAAACATTTCCTTATCCTTTGTTATAAAGAATCCCTGAAACCTTTCATCCATATGGGGTGAAAAACCCAGCAGGAATTCCAAATCCTCGGAAGGTGCAATAAACATTGTATCTATTCCCTTGGACGCCAATATGGTTGTCAGTTTGTCCAGATAAATCTCGTTAAGCACTTTTACCCCTCCCCTATTTATATAATATCATTCCCCGGATAGCTCCCGGGTCTATACTTAAGGCCAGTCCCTGGCGGTCAACGTTCTACCCCTTCAGTCACTTTATTTGGCCTGCTATTCCAATACTATATGTCCCTCTTCTTTCATTTGCTGTAAAGTAATAAGGACACCCAGTCTTAGATGGTCCCAGGTAAGCCCTCCCTGCAAATACCCGTAGTAGGGTTCCCGTATGGGTGCATCGGCACTAAGCTCTATGGAGGAACCCTGTATAAAGGCCCCGGCTGCCATAACCACCTGGTGGCCGTAACCGGGCATGTCCCAGGGATACGGTGTGACAAAGCTGTCCACCGGGGCCCCTTTTTGAATGCCCCGGCAAAATGATAGCAACTGTTCCTTCGAATTGAATTTTATCGACTGTATAATATCGCTTCGCCTGTCTCCATACTCCGGCGATACTTCAAATCCCAGACTTTGGAATATCCTGGAGGCATATACTGCTCCCTTTATTGCCTCCGCCACTACGTGGGGTGCCAGAAAAAGGCCCTGCAAAAATGAACGGGTAATACCCAGAGTTGCTCCGCACTCCTTTCCCAGCCCGGGTGCCGTCAGCACGGCGGCTGCCCGGCCTATTAATTCTTTTTTGCCCACAATATAGCCACCTGTTAGAGCGATTCCCCCACCGGGATTTTTGATTAATGAACCGGCCGCAATATCCGCTCCCACCGCAGTGGGTTCCCTTTCCTCAAGAAACTCTCCGTAGCAATTATCCACCATAAAGTAAAGGTCATTTTTTAATCCTTTTATGTAAGATATAGTATTGTCAATATCCGCTATCGAAAGAGCCTGTCTCCAGTCATAACCGGTAGAGCGCTGTATAAAGATAAGCTTTACGGACGGGGTCATTTTTTCCTTAACCCCCGCAAGGTCTACCCGTCCGTCCCTCAAATTAACCTGTAAATACTCAACACCAAACTCCCTGAGGCTGCCCGGTGCATCCCCTCTTATGCCAAGGACCTCCTCCAGTGTATCGTAGGGTCTGCCGGTAACCGACATAACAGTATCCCCGGGCCGCAGGACCGCCCTAAGACAGGTTGTCAGGGCATGGGTCCCGGAAACAAGCTGTACCCTAACCAGCGCATCCTCGCTCCCGAATACCCTTGCAAAAATCCGATCGGTTATTTCCCTCCCGGCGTCCCCGTATCCGTAACCGGTGGTACCGGAAAAATGGTTTTCCGCCAGACCCTCCTCTCTCATTGCACTAAGCACCTTGGCCTGGTTTACAAGCCTTATACTGTCTATCCTTTCAAACTCGTCCCTTATATCCTTTATTGCCTTGCGGTCCAATTCCCGAATACCTTCGTCTATTGAAACATACTTTTCTAGCATCCCGTAGACGTCCAATATCTGTTTCATCCCCTTTGTTTGCTCTATATCCATTTAATTATAAACAATCCAAATAATCCTATCAATACCTCAGGAGTGCGGCATATTATTATTTCTCCAAGGCTTCCAATATATCCTGCCCTTCCAGCGTCATTAAAGCCTCCTTTGTGATCTCTTTTCCCTTTGCCAGCCGTACCGCCTGTTTTCTCATAGCCCTTTCCACCAGGTTTCTCACGTACCGGGCGTTGCCCATGGTAAGCTCTCCCCTGTCGGCATCCCTGTACAGTATTTCCCTAATCTTTTCCTTTGCACCGAATGTAAGTGAATATTCCCTGTTTCTTGTAATAAGCTCGGCTATTTCAACCAGTTCCTCTATTTTAAAATCGGGAAACTCCATATGAATGGGGAACCTTGACCGCAAGCCTGGATTTGACCTCAAAAAAGCCTCCATTTCACCCCGGTAGCCCGCCAGTATTAGTATCAGGTCCTCCTTATGGTCCTCCATGGCCTTTACCAGGGTATCAATGGCCTCCTTGCCGAAGTCCTTCTCCCCTCCCCTTGCAAGGGAGTAGGCCTCATCTATGAACAATATGCCTCCGAGGGATT
Organism: Bacillota bacterium; assembly: GCA_028686075.1. GTDB lineage: Bacteria > Bacillota > Clostridia > Ch29 > Ch29 > JAAYEV01. The sequence goes on along the minus strand of JAQUCT010000002.1, from coordinate 590 downwards.
TTTTTACCGTTTCCCTAGTCTTTAAAGCGGTATGACCTATATATTCCCCTACCAGGTCCGCCCTTTCAACTTCTGTAAGATGCCCCTTTGACAAAAGACCCATCCTGGTGAAGGCCTTTCCCAGTATCCTTGCCACGGTAGTTTTACCGGTACCGGGATTCCCTTTAAATATCATGTGCAGAACAAGGGGCTCGGCCATAAGGCCCACCGCCCTTCGCTGCTGCTGAATAGATATGTAATCCTTAATCTCGGCCACCAGCCCTTTGACCTTTTTCATGCCTATCAGACTGTTCAGTTCTGCCAGGAGACTATCAAGGTCCTCTTTGTTTTGCTCCGCCGCCCGGGTCTCGGTACAACCGGTTTTGGTTTCGGCCTCTGGCTGGTAAGTCTTAGTCTTTATTCTGCCCTCCAGGGGAGGAAGCTTCCTAATAATCACGGCCAACCCCTCCAATGATTGCTATAATTATTGTATGCAGCACGGGGAGGCGTAGTTCATGCTCTTTCCTGCGTGAGGGGCGACGGGATGGCTTGCACTTGTTCCTGCGAGCCCTGTAGGAGTTTCAATCCACGCCCCTGCGTGGGGGGCGACA
>JAQUCT010000042.1 GCA_028686075.1 Bacillota bacterium | reverse complement strand
GATATGCAAACGGGGAAATTCATCCGGGAAAAGGCCATTAATGCAAAGGTTGGGCAGAGCATTGACCTGGTTTACACCGATAATGAAGGAAAGGACAAGCATTTGGGCGGCCTTCAAATCGCCATGCTGACAGACCAGCTTCCGATGGGCGTTTTATCCACAGGATTGGGCGGGCTAAATATTATAGTATCCGGGCAAACCATGGACCGGCTGCTTGAGAATAATAGCGACCTAAATGCCGGGGTGAACCTTTACCTAAGCAGCGCGGACCCGTTAAAGACGCAGCACCGGATTGAGGATATAGTCGAGGGTTATATCAATATATTCAATGTGTACCAGATGAGACGGCAGGAAGAGCAGATGCTCCTCATAATGTCGGTGTTTACCTACGGCTTCATAGTGCTTATTACCGCCATATCCATTGCCAATATATTCAACACAATATCAACTGGCATTTCGCTGCGAAAGCGGGAGTTTGCAATGCTAAAATCCGTCGGGATGACGCCTAAGGGTTTTAACAGGATGATAAACTATGAAAGCATTTTTTACGGAATAAAATCACTGTTTTACGGGCTTCCCATAAGCGTAGGGGTAATGTATTTAATCCACAAATCCCTTATGAGAACCTTCAGGTACGACTTCGAGTTTCCCTGGGCGGGCATCGTCTATGTAATCGTTGCCGTTTTCGTCATGGTGGGCTCGGCGATGCTGTATTCCAGTGCAAGGGTAAAACGGGAAAACATAATAGATGCTCTTAAGCAGGAGAATATATAAAGGAAAGGACGGCTCTTAAGATAAGCGAAGAGCCATCCTTTAAGTATAGGGCGACATTGGTCCTTAATCCTTCATATTTAGAGGTTTGCGATTGTGTTTACATAATACGATAAGCAGTAAATATAAGAAAAATTTGTAACTCTTTTTCACCATCTCACGCCGAGTTCGAAGCAGCCTTTGAGAGGTACAATTCCTAACCTGAACCCTTATATGTCCTTCCCGATCTCCTTCAGCATACTTACATAAAGAAGCAGCTCTTCCCGGGACTTAACGTTAAGCTTCATGTATATGTGCTTAGTATGCGTTTTTATAGTATTGATGCTCAGGTACAGTATACTGGCGGCCTCCTTGGAGGTATGGCCCTTTGCATACAGGTCAAAGACAAAACGTTCGGAGGGGGACAGCGTTTTTATGTTTTCCAGAAACTCATCCAGAAGGGATATGGAGAGTTCACCATTTATTGCCTTCTGGTAGAGCTTTTTGTTGCGGGTTTTCAGGTATTTTATCAAATCATCTATTTCCGGCACTTTGGTCTTAGGTGCCGCTTCCAGGTCGGCAGACTTTATTATGTCAAACCCTTCTGCAATAGGCTTCAGGAACCTTCGGCTCAAAACAAAGGCAGTAGCAATCCCTATAAGTGCCAAAAGCATCACTGAGGAGAATAGAATCAGGTTTAACACTGCAATAGAGCCTAGGATATCTTCCTGGGGGACCATAACAGCTGCAACCCAGTTTTGTTCAGTAAACACAGAATCCCCGGGGTATAGGTTTGCCGGTGCATGCATTCCCAGAAAAAGCCTTTTACTGTTGTAGTTGTACGAATAGAAAGGGCTGTCACTTTTGGTTATTACAAGGGTGTTTTTTCCCCTGGAGACGGCTTTTGCCGAATAACCGCCTGCGAACATAGACCGGTTAAAGGTCATAGTAGACCCCTTAACCGGTGAAAGCACACAGAAAAGGCGGCTGTAAAAACTTCTATTCGGTAAATGGGACAGTTTAAATAGCATTTCGCTTATCTCCAGTCCGCAGACCCCGAATACATTTCCTTTAGAATCTATAAGAGGCACCGAGCACAGCATTACCTCCTCATTGGTACCCTGCAGTGTAAAGGCGGGGTACCAATAATAAAGACGGGACAGCGGCAGGTCGGGTCTTAAGTGTGCTGCGGTCATTGGGGCATGGTAATAGGGAGCGTTGCTAATATCAAATTCCATCTGCCACTGGGCATGGAGGTCTAAATGATTTCGACGCCCTATACTGGGAAAACCACGGAAAACTATTATGGTGGGGGTATGGGAGCTAATTATATTTGGCTCCATGTTTTTCATGTACAGTCCGGCACGGGAGTTTTGTGCATTGGCAAGGGCAGGATTGACGGTCGCATCCAGTATCAGGAAAACACCGCTGCTCTTGGACAACTGAAGTGAGAGCAGCGTCCTTTCATACTGGCTTGCAATAAGGTGTTCCAGTGCATCCGGGCGGTCTTGCAAACCTGTTATAGATATGTCAAGCATATTTAATTCCTCTTCAATATTTCTGGAAAGGGTTTTGGACAATTCCACCGCCTGCTGCGAAAACTGTCCGTATTGCTCTTCTATCGCCTGGGAGGCGTGTAGCAGTTCGTTTTGGAATACTGCCTCACTTTTCTTGAAACCAGCGGTGAAGTTTCCGGTAAACAGCATAACTGCAACAGCCCCCAGTACAATTGTAAGTACCAGGATAAGCAGAAGCAAAAAAAGCCTTGGACCCATGGGTATACCCAATGAACCGGAATTCTTAAGGTTTTGTTTTAGGGACCTTATTCTGTTTTGCGTGGATATTATGCTTTTCAATTCAAATAGCATCTCCGTTTAACCGCTTTCATTGTGTAAAGGATTGGGCGAGTTCCTGGTATACGCCCTCCACGGTCCTTTGGTAAGCTACATCGGGGCTGTTGGTTTTCAAAAGGTCAAGGTAGGTCTGTCTGGACTTGGCGGCGGTTTCCATTAACCGGCTCTCGTAAAGCTGCTGTAGCTCGTCAACCCCATCAAACAGCGGTGCAACGCAAAACTCGTATTCCTGTTGCATGGTTCTGGATGCCTTAAGTAGTTTCTTTATGTTTTCATCCGGGACACTATCAATTTCCCTTGACATAGTATCACCGAAGGCCTCCTTGGTTACCGGCAGGTATCCGGTGGAGGATACAAAGCGAAGGTTATTCAGGGGGCTTGTGAACCATTTAAGAAAAACCCCGGCGGCGTGTTCCTTTTCTTTGGTGGACCTGATTACACACATGCCCCCGCCTCGCTGGATAGCCACCTTTTTTTCGTCCCGGAAAACAGGATAGGGCAGTATTGCCAGTTCTGCCGGCTCCCTGGTATTATCGGCATAGGTAACGATGGGGGAGAAGAATGATACCCCTGCTGTTGACCCGGTGGAGCATACTATGTCGCCGGTCTTGGCAAGGTCGGTGGCGTACCCGTCAAATATTGCTGCGTGGCCGCAAACGGCGGGTTTGAAGTAGCATTCCCAGACTCTTTGATGCCGGGGGGATGCAAAGTCGACGGCATCGCCCTTTATCAGAACGGAATCCATCTGTTTACATCCTATAAGGGAAAAATTGAACAACGAATCTGCCATATAGAACATTTTCCCGTCCATTGGAATATCGGGGGTCTGTTTGTCCGTCCAGTCGTAGTATAGTGTGGCGGTTTCAAAAATTCCTTCGAAAGTCTGCAGGTCTTCAATGCGGGCCCCGGTTTCGGAGGCGAATCTGTCAAATATGGTTTTGTTTACAAACAGCGTTTCGGTGGACTTGGCGGTTGGGAATACATAAAGACCGTCCTCCATTATCCGGCCTTCTTCTAGGAACTCCGGTATATAGGCGGAAAGGTCATCGCCGGTAAACTGCTCGTTAAGGTCTAAAAGCAAACCCTTCCGGGCCAGTATGAGAGCAGTTTTGGGGTAGGCGGTGGTGATATCCGGAAGGGCCGGTGCCCCCGGGTCGTTGTTCGCAGCCATTACCAGCTTGTCATGAAGGGTTGCGCTCCCCGAGATGGATGTAACGCTTATTATTATACCCTCCTTTTGCCCTACGGTATCGTTGAACTCGTCAATCATCTCATCCATTGTATCCTTGAGTTGTCCTCCGTAATTGTGCCACAGAGTAAGGACTACCGGATTTTTGGAATCGGCTGTTAAAATACCGCCGCAGGCGCACAACGATAAACTAAGCGTAATAACACATACTACAGAGGCGAAAAGATTGTTCCTCACAGGGACATCCCACCTTTAAATTTGCATCTCTGCTACTTTTCATATATAAAAAGGTTCTTAGATTCCGAAAGTCTGTAAAATTATTATAGCATATAATTCATGCATTTCATATTATTAACAGTATTGAAAAAAGGTCTAAAATCACCCCTGGGGTGATTACACCGAGGATAAAAATGAATACTATTAGGATATGAAAGCATTTGAAAATAATAATAAAGAAAAGAGGTATTGTTATGATGAAAAAGGTCTCTGTAGTTTTACTATGTGCTGTAATACTGCTTACTATGACTGCCTGTAACGTAAAACAAAAAATTAATGAAAAAATAGCTGAAAAGGTGACCGAGGGCGTTCTGGAAAAGGTTGCAGGGGACGGCACCAAAATTGATATAAGCGAAGGCGGGATATCCTTTGAAGGTGAAGGCGGTGAAAAAATCACCTTTGGAACCGATGAATGGCCGAAAGGCGGTGCAGCAGACCTTATACCTGAGTTTAAAAAGGGCTCCATTATATCGGTAGTTAATGCGGAAAAAGGATGTATGATACTATTGGAAGATGTTGAAAGGAAAGACGCCGAAGATTACATTAAAAAAATAAAAAACCAGGGGTTCACTAAGGATCCGATAGATTCGTCAGGTAGTGATGGATTATTAAACTATATAGCGGGTTTGGACGAAAAAACACTTATTGCTGTGATGTACGAAGAAGAAGGCAAGGGGCTAAGCATAAACGTCGAGATAAACGAATAGAAATAGAAAAAAAGACATTTGAACAGGACAAGGAAAACCCCCAGTCCCCGTTGGCCGACCTGTGTGCCAGGGTAATGGAATCCGAGGCTAAAATAGAAGAACTGAAGCGGATGGTTGAAGATGCGATGGGTTCATAGGGCTTTGAAGGGGTAATACTCGGGCAGAACATCTATAAGCCGGTTGGGGTGAGCAGTCGTTCCGACCGGCTTATTTGTTGTGTATACAGTGCATTTACCCCTGCAAGGAACAGTACAAGCCCTATGAAGGTATACAAAAGCCCCTTTAGTATCCTTGTGAAGCTTTTTATGGACAGTTTAAGGGATGTAAACTGCAATACCAAAAAAAGTATCAATAAAGGGGTCTCGACGGGACCTTTTGTAAGGGATTGGGGCACAAAGGTGCCAAGGCGTTCTACTGATTATTATTTGAACACTGGCCTGGCAAAATGTTTAGAATATGAATGGATAAAACTCCAAGCCCTATTATAAATTGCCGCCGGAGGGCTGATAAAGCTGTACAGCCTTTGCTTGCAGTGGAAAAGGGTTATTTTTGTTTGAGGAGGGAAAAAGAGTGTTTATGGCATGCAATTTGCGTAATTTGGTTTAAAGGTCTGTAACAAGGGGTTACCGTACAGGCAGGTACCATGGGGATTCGTTATACCGGATAATTATTATTTGGAGTTTTCAGAGGGAGGGAAGACGAAGGTGGACATTATGGTTTGCATAAAGCAGGTGCCGGATACCACCGAAGTAAGGATTGACCCGGAAAAGGGTACTTTGATACGGGAAGGGGTGCCAAGTATAGTCAACCCCTTCGATGAATATGCGGTGGAGGCAGCACTGAGGATTAAGGAGGAATTGGGCGGGAAGGTCACCGTAATAACCATGGGCCCAACCCAGGCGGTTGAAGCCCTGAGAAAATGTGTGGCTATGGGTGCCGATGAGGCGGTGCTTGTTAGCGATAAGGCCTTTGCCGGGTCTGACACCTGGGCTACATCGTACACAATCGCCGGTGCCATTAAAGCCCTGGGCGGATTTGACCTGATACTCTGCGGCAAACAGGCCATAGACGGCGATACCGCCCAGGTGGGACCGGGCATAGCCGAGCATTTGGGTATTTCCCAGGTCACCTATGTCCAGAGGGTATTAAGTGTCAGGGAGGATGCAGCCGAGGTTGAAAGGAGCTTCGAGTCGGGGTATGAAGTGATTGAAACACCACTACCCGCAGTTATGACAATAGATAAGTCCGCAAACGAGCCAAGGCTTCCTTCCATGATGGGTACCATGAAGGCTTTAAAGAAGGAGATACCAACGCTCTCTGCCGGAGACATCGATGCCAGGGAGGACCTGCTGGGAATGGAGGGGTCCCCCACCCGAGTGAAGAGTACCTTTACGCCCCAGCCCAGGAAGGGCGGTAGGATGCTGCGGGGCGAGATGGAAGATATGTTAAAAGAGCTTGTACAAATACTTAGGGAAGAAAAAATCGTATAGGGGGGTTGGGGATATGGCAATTAGCATTAACAAAAACGATTGTGTAGGCTGTGGACTTTGCCTGGAATCCTGTCCCTATCCCGGCGCGGTTGTGATGGTGGATTATAAGGCGGTAATAACCGATAAATGCGTTGAATGCGGTGCCTGCGTCGATTCATGTGGTGCGGGGGCGATAGATTTTAAGGAGACCAAAAAGCAAACCGGGGTGGACCTTGAGCAGTACAAGGGCGTGTGGGTCTTTATCGAGCACCGGAAGGACAGGATTGCAAACGTAGCATTGGAGCTTTTGGGTGAGGGAAGAAAACTGGCGGACCGATTGGGGCAGGAGCTGGCGGGCGTCCTTATAGGGGACGGTGCGGCCGCCCTGGCGAAGGAGTGTATTGCCTATGGGGCCGACAAGGTGTATCACGTAGACGGTCCGGTTTACCGGCATTATTCAACCGGGCCTTTTGCAGCAGCCTTTTCACAGCTTATTAAGGAATACAAGCCCAATATTGTTCTTTTCGGTGCCACCCATGACGGCAGGGACTTTGCTGCAAGGATAGCGGTGCGGCTTTACACCGGCCTTACCGCCGACTGCACCGAGCTTTTGATAGACCCGGAGACCGGGCTTTTGTGCCAGACCCGGCCGGCCTTCGGCGGCAATGTAATGGCTACCATCCTGACGCCCAATCACAGGCCGCAGATGGCTACCGTAAGGCCCAACGTTATGAAAAGGCCAGAGCCGGACTATTCAAGGACCGGCGAGGTTGTAAAGTTTGATGCAGAGGTAACTGAAAAGGACTTGTTCTACCATATTAAAGAAGTGGTGGAGCATACCGCTAAGACGGTGAACCTGGAAGAGGCGGATATTATTGTCTCAGGGGGTAGGGGTATAGGCGGTCCCGAGCATTATCACATAATAGAGGAGCTGGCAGGAGTGCTGGGCGGTGCTGCCGGTGCGTCCCGGGCGGTGGTGGATGCAGGATGGGTGCCCCATTACCGCCAGGTGGGCCAGACCGGGAAGACGGTGGCTCCCAAACTGTATATCGCCTGCGGTATCTCGGGTGCGATACAGCACCTGGCGGGGATGCAGACCTCCGACTTTATAGTGGCAATAAACAAGGACCCGGAGGCACCCATATTCAAGGTGGCAAACATAGGAATATGCGCAGACCTGCATAAGGCGGTGCCCTACCTTATCCAATGTTTTAAAGAACTGCTAAAATAAATCGGAGATACTCCGCATTAAAAAGTTTTAACGGAAGCATTTATTTGAGAAGTGGGATGTAAGAAGTGGGATGTGGAATTTCAGAAATATTTCGGGTAATATCCAATCTCACCTCCAACCTAACACGTCTCACATCACAGTATAAAGGAGGTGCCCAGAGAATAGGGAAAACAATGAAAAAACCTGTAATTGTAAGTGCTGTAAGAACAGCAGGCGGAAAATTTGGAGGAAAGCTGGCAGGCCTGGAGGCACCGGACCTAGGTGCCCTGGTAGTTGAAGAGGCGGTAAAAAGGGCCGGCATACCGGCGGAGGCTGTGGACGAACTCGTATTCGGCTGCGGCTGGCAGGCGGGACTGGGTCCCAATGTGGCCAGAATATCCGCCGTAAGGGGCGGGTTGCCTCACAGCACACCGGCCTATACGGTAAACTTAAGATGCGGCTCCAGCCTGAAGGCGGCGATAATAGGAGTCTTAACAATAAAGGCGGGAGAAGCGGATGTTTTAGTGGTGGGCGGTACTGAATCCTCGTCCAATGTTCCCTATGTGCTGAAGGAAGCCCGCTGGGGACAGAGGATGGGGGACAAAATGGTCTATGATGTTTTGCATAAGGACGGTTTCATGTGTCCTCTGGCGGATATGCTGATGGGAAATACTGCAGAACTCCTGGCGGGCAAATACGGCATTTCCAGGGAGGAGCAGGACGCCTTTGCGTTGGAGAGCCATCTTAAGGCCTTAAAGGCAATGGAGGAAGGCAGATTCAGAGAAGAGGTTCTGCCGGTACAGGTGAAGGCGGGTAAAACTGCCGAAGTTTTCGACTATGAGGAAATACCGAGGAGCAATATATCCATTGAAAGAATAGCAAAGCTGCCACCGGTATTCAAAAAGGAGGGCACCGTAACTGCAGGCAACAGCTGTGCATTGTGCGATGCCGCTTCGGCTATTGTCATGATGTCCGAGGAAAAGGCAAAGGATATGGGTGTAAAACCCATGGCGGCAATATGCGGGTATGCAACTGCGGGGGTGGACCCCAAATACATGGGCATAGGCCCGGTTGAGGCAGTGCCCATTGCCCTTAAAAAGGCCGGAATGACCCTTGCCGATATAGACCTTATAGAGCTTAACGAGGCCTTCGCGGCGCAGTACCTGGCGGTGGAGCGGGAGATGAAATGGGACCGTAAGAAGGTGAACGTCCACGGAGGTGCCATTGCCCTCGGTCACCCCGTTGGTGCTACCGGTACAAAGATACTCACAACACTCCTTTATGCGCTTAAAACCTACGACAAACAGATTGGCCTGGTAAGCCTGTGCGTCGGCGGCGGCCAGGGCGTAGCCATTATAGTCGAAAGACTATAGAAACCACGGGGACGGTTCTTGTGGTTACTTATGGTTATATATCACAGGTCATAGGTCACAGACCACAGGTCATAATTTGTGGCTGGGAGTTAGTATTTGTAGGCAGTGGTGTACGGGGCGGGGTCCCGGACCACAGGCCATAGTTCGTAGTTGGTAGGCCGTAGGTCACCGGCCAACGGCCGCTGATTAAGAAGGAGGATGGATAATGGATATTAAAAAAGTAATAGTACTGGGTGCCGGGACCATGGGGAGCGGTATAGCACAGGTAGTAGCCCAGAAGGGCATTCAGGCGGTACTGGTGGACGTCAAGAAGGATATACTGCAGGGTGCCCTTAATAAGGTTGAAAAAGGGATGCTGCGAAGGGTTGAAAAGGGTAAGATGACCAAAGAGCAGGTGCAGGATATCATGTCCAGGATTACCGTTACCACCGATATAGAGGCCGTATCGGGCTGTGACTTTGTAATCGAAGCGGTGTTGGAGGATGTTGAACTCAAGAAAGAGGTATTTTCCAGGATTGACAGCCTGTCAGGCAAGGGCATTATTCTTGCAACCAACACTACCGCCTGCTCCATTTCCGAGATCGCTTCGGCGGTTAAAAATCCCGAAAGAGTTATTGGGATGCACTTTTTTAATCCTCCGATGGTAATGAGGCTGGTAGAGATTATGCCGGCACTGCAGACCGCTCCCGAAACCGTCGACAGGACCCGATCCTTTGCGGAAGTTTTGGGCAAGGAACCGGTGATAACAGTAAAGGAGGGCATAGCCGGTATTGCTTCCAGAGTGCTTGCAGCCCTCTTAAACGAAGCGGTATGGGTGCTGGAAGAGGGCATAGGCACCGCGGAGGATATAGACAAGGCGATGAAGCTGGGTGCAAACCAACCCATGGGGCCCTTAGAGCTTATAGACCTTATAGGCCTTGACATACATCTTGCAAAGACAGAAACTCTGTATAGCAAGCTTGGGGATGCAAGGTACCGGCCCTGCTACCTTCTCAAAAAAATGGTGGCGGCGGGATACCTGGGCCGAAAGGTCGGAAAGGGATTTTACGACTACAGCCAGAACCCGCCGGTTCCAACCAGATTGTAATTCAACATTACTTTATGGAGGTGCAAACCTATGAATTTTGATTATACGCCTGAACAGGAAGCGGTAAAGGGAATGATGGAGGAGTTTACCTCCAAGGAAATAACCCCCTATGCCGCCCAATGGGATAGGGAAGAGGCATTCCCCTGGGATGCGGTTAAAAAAATGGGCCAGCTTGGAATATTCGGCACCGCACTGCCGGAGGAATACGGCGGCAGCGGCCTTGACAATATTAGTCATGCCATTGTGGCGGAGGAACTGGGTAAAGGTTGCTCGTCCATAAGAGGGATCTACTCGGTGCAGGTTTCGCTGGTTGCCAAAACCATAGCCGCCTACGGTACTGAGGAGCAAAAGAAAAGATACCTGCCGGGTATGGCTATGGGAAGTATACTTGGCTGTTTCGGGTTAACCGAGCCTAATTCAGGCAGCGATGCGGCGTCAATGTCCACTACCGCCGTGGAAGACGGGGACTACTACCTTTTAAACGGAGGCAAGATGTGGATTACAAACGCCGGGGTAGCCGATGTGGCACTTATATTCGCCAAAACAGACAAGAACGCCGGGGCAAGGGGCATAACGGCCTTCCTGGTAGACAAGGACACTCCCGGTTTTTCCACCCGGGATATCCACGAAAAAATGGGTCTTCGTGCTTCCAACACCGGCGAGATAATACTTGACAATGCAAGGATTCCAAAGTCAAGCGTTCTGGGCAAGATAGGCAAGGGGTTCGGCATTGCAATGGCAACCCTGGATAACGGGCGTTATACTGTTGCCGCCGGCTGTGTGGGAAGTGCCCAGGCAGCCCTGGACTATGCCAAGAAATACGCCAAGGAAAGGATCCAATTCGGTAAGCCCATAGCGGCGCATCAGCTGGTGCAGCAGCTTATTTCCGATATGGCGGTGGACATAGAATGCGGCAGGTTGCTGGTCTATAAGGCAGGGCATGTGAAGAACAAGGGTGTAAGGTCCACAAGGGAAGTAAGCATGGCCAAGTATTATTGCAGCGAGATGGTAAACAGGGTGGCCTACAAAGCCATCCAGGTATTTGGCGGTTATGGCTTCTCCGGGGAATACCCGGTGGAGAGAATATACCGCGACGCCCGCATAAATACGCTGTATGAGGGTACTTCCCAGATACAGCAGCTAATAATAGGCAATCTTGAGCTGGGTGTGCAGGCGTTTGTATAAACAGACAGGAGGTGTGTTTGGTGTTTGAACTGCTTATATATAAAAAGGAGGCTCCCCTGTCATTTATCACCATAAACCGGCCCCAGGCAATGAATGCTCTTTCAAATGCACTGGTGGAGGAGTTTGATATGGCCTTTGAACTGGTAGAGGGCGATGACGAGATACGGTCACTAATAATAACCGGTGCCGGTGAAAAGGCCTTTATGGCGGGGGCGGACATAGGCGAACTGAAGGAGCGAGACTTTTTGCTGGCACGGCAACAGACAAAGAGGCGTCAGCAGGTGTTTAACAGGATCGCAGAGATGAATATACCCGTAATAGCTGCAGTAAATGGTTTTGCACTGGGAGCGGGGCTGGAGCTGGCAGCTGCCTGCACGTTAAGGGTGGCCTGCGAAGAGGCCCGGTTTGGCTCCCCGGAAGTTAACCTTGGGATAATACCGGGGGACGGTGCAACTCAGCGGCTGCCAAGGCTTATTGGTTTTGGAAGAGCAATGGAGATGGTGCTTACCGGGGACTTTGTGGATGCCCAGAGGGCCTATGATATGGGCCTTGTAAACAAAGTGGTGCCCCGGGAGGACCTTATGGAAGTCGCAAGAAAGCTTGCGGCAAAGATTGCCTCCAAAGCTCCTCTGGCGATACAGTGTGCTAAAGAAGCGGTGAACCGTTCGCTGGAGGTTGGGATTTACGAGGGCCTGGCCCACGAATCCTATCTCCATGCCTATACTTGTGCCACCGAGGACAAAAAGGAAGGGGTAGCCGCCTTCCTGGAGAAAAGGAAACCAACCTTCCAGGGCAAATAGGGGTAAGGGTGATTCCATAGGGCTAAAGGGTCACTGCGGTTAACCTGCAGCGGCTCTTCAGTTTTTTGTAAAACTCATAGTTTTCTTCCTGTGCTTATTGTTGGCCCTGCATAAATAATGAGGTACTCATGTCAGGAAATGGGGTTGTTGTTAGGGCGTTTTTTTACTGCTAAGGTTTGCTATTTTTATTGACTGTAGCGACGGTATGTGGTATATTACAATTGATAATGATATTCAATATCGATTATAATAGTTGTAAGCTGCAGGGGGTGGCAGAGGTCATGACGCTGGATATGGCAGAACCGGGACAAGAGTATGTATTAAGAGGTATATATGGCGGCTGCAAACTTAGAAGAATGCTTCTGGAAAGGGGACTGACCGAAGGAGTAAAAATAAAGGTGATAAAGAGCCAGCCAAAGGGTCCTATAATAGTTGAGTTTCGTTCCTCTCGGATAATGCTGGATGGCATGTGCGCCCGCAAGATAGTGGTCGGCACCGGCCAAGAGGGCGGTTTCGTATCCGTTGAAAGCTGCGGGGGCAAAGGAAAGTGTAACCGTCGCAGGGCTAAAGGGGGATGGCGGAACCGCGGACAGGATGAAGAGGGGGTGTGAGAATGCCCAGATTAACAGTGGCTCTGGCTGGCAACCCGAATTCCGGCAAGACAACGCTTTTCAACGTTTTAACCGGAACCAGGCAGTACGTGGGAAACTGGCCGGGGGTTACAGTGGAAAAGAAGGAAGGAAAGATTAGATACAAGGGGTTTGATATAAAGATTGTGGATTTGCCCGGCACATACAGCTTAAACACATACTCAATGGAAGAGGTTATTGCAAAGAACTTCATTTCCGGGGAAGACCCCGATGTAGTTATTAATATTGTGGACGGGACAAACCTGGAGAGGCATCTTTATCTTACGGTACAATTGCTGGAACTGGGAGTACCGGTTGTACTGGCACTTAATATGATAGACGAGGTGGAAAAGAAGGGATTCCGGATCGATTATGAAAAGCTAAGCGGGATGCTGGGGATTGACGTGGTGCCGATAACCGCTGCCAAAGGAGTCGGTATAACCGATTTGCTGGAAAGGGTTACGGCAAAAAACAGCGTCGGCGGAAAACCTGCGGAAAAGAGTAGAGACGGAGGAATGCCCGGGGCAGAACAAACCGCCTTTTTTGAATATTATCGGACCATCCAACAAGAGGCCAGGGACCTGCATACCGAAGAGGCCTCCGAAGACCTTATACAGGCAAGGTATGACTTTATAGACGGACTTTTGAGCCAGTGCCTGATAAAGTCAAAGAAGGAAGGCAGAACTCTATCCGATAGGATTGACACGGTGGTTACCAATAAAGTGCTGGGGATACCGATATTTCTGGGTTTTTTGTATCTTATGTTCCGGTTTACCTTTGCCTGGGTGGGTCAGCCGCTGGCGGACCTGCTTGACGTATTTTTCGGGGATGTGGTGACACCCCTGACCGAAGAGTTACTCCAGGCTCTGGGGGCGGCGGAATGGCTGAAGTCTCTTGTGATCGACGGGGTAATAGGCGGCGTTGGCGGTGTGGTTACATTTGTACCCCT
>JAQUCT010000041.1:10147-14108 GCA_028686075.1 Bacillota bacterium | reverse complement strand
TTTTTGTTCTAAATATAACACACTTATAACATAACATTCTTTTAAATGTCATTCTGAACGCATAATTGTCATTCTGAACGCAGTGAAGAATCTTAAGAATCCTTCGCTACCGCTCAGGATGACGGATCGTATAGTATTGATTGACTTATGTATAAATGGAGGGGTCCCTTATGTCACTTCTTGAAATGCTGGAAAACCGCAAAAACAAACCCGAAGGCGGAGGCGGCGGTAGCGGGAGCATTCCGCCCGAGACCAGCGACAGGTACGAGGACCTTAAGGCAACCATTCACAAGCTTCTTATAAACAAGCTGGAGCGGGAGGGGAAAATATCTTCCCTTAACGACAAGGACCTTGAGAAGGAGATTAAAGAGTTTGCCTTAGACTACATAAACACCAATTCACCCCATATCTCCCAGGCGGACAGGAGTACGATAACCGGATATCTGCTGGACGAGGTTTGCGGCTACGGGCCCATTACCGAATTCCTCCGGCAGACCGACATTGAAGAGATAATGGTAAACGGTCCCTACCAGATTTATATTGAACAAAAAGGGAAGGGAAACATACTTACCGGCAAGAAGTTCCGGGACAGAGAACACGTTATGCACGTCATTGAAAAGATAATAAGCCCCCTGGGCAAGCGGGTGGACGAAACAAAGCCCTACACCAACGCAAGGCTTCCGGATGGTTCAAGGGTACACGTCATCGCACCGCCGGTGGCACCTAAGGGGCCCTATATATCCATAAGAAAATTTGAGACCGACCCTTTCACGATAAACGACCTTATAAGCTTTAACACGCTTACGCCGGAGATGGCCAGGTTCCTGGAGGCCTGCGTCAAAGCGCGTATTAACATAATGGTTTCGGGGGGCACATCCTCCGGTAAGACCACCGTCCTTAACTGCCTTACCTCATTTATAAACGCTGACGAAAGGATACTGGTTATTGAGGACTCAATGGAACTACAGCCCCGGGGCAACCACGTCCTTCGGCTGGAAGCAAGGGATGCAAATATAGAGGGCAAAGGCGAGTTTACCATAAGGCAGGCGGTAATAGAGGCGCTGCGAATGAACCCCACCCGACTTATAATAGGTGAGATAAGGGGTGCCGAGTGTTTCGATTTCCTGCGGGCCAGCAATACCGGCCACCGAGGCAGCATAAGCACCGCCCATGCCAATTCGCCAAGAGACCTTTTACATGCGCTGGAGACAATGACAATGATGTCCAATATAGATATACCCCTTATCGCCATAAGGCGATACATCGCCAACACGGTGGACCTTATAGTGCAGCAGCAGCACATGGAGGACAACACCAGGAAGACGGTTAGCATCACCGAGGTATGCGGCATGGAGGGGGACGTGATACAGCTGCAGGAGCTTTTCCGGTATGAGCAGCAGGGTGTAGAACAGGGCAGGGTAATGGGCAAATTTTTATGCAGCGGGGTGCGGCCCACCTTTATAGACAGGATAAGGGCCTCGGGCCTATCCCTCCCCGACAGCATCTTTGTGCAATAAACAAGCGACACAAGGGGATGTCACAAGGGGACGGTTCTCCTGTCTCAGGGGCAAAGAACCGAGACGGTTCGAGACTGCTAAAAGGTTGCGGTTTTTGCCTGTCATTCTGAACGTAGTGAAGAATCTAATGTTTTCAATAGCTTAAAGATCCTTCGCTATCGCACAGGATGACAAATTGGAGGTGAAGTTTTATGGAGATGTTCTTTATTTTTTCGCTGGTGTTTTCCACACTGTATCTTTATTATTTCATGCTTATTTTTGCGCTTTACAAGGGGAAGCTTCGCCAGAGCGACAGGATTGACAAGTACCTGGCAGCGGGCAACCCGAAGGACCGCAAGGAACGGCAGGCATTTTCGACAAAAACCCTGATAAGAAGGATTGGCAGGTCTCTAATGAAGGAGGACAGGTCGGCCCGGCTGGAGCTGCAGCTTTTAAGAGCGGGCATACTGTTAAAGAGCGAGGAATATATAATAATCGTCTACCTGTCGGTACTCCTTCCACCGATTCTTATATACATGCTGACAGGCAACATATTCGCCTCGGCGGTAACGGCAGTGGCCGGGCTGATACTCCCCAGGCAGCTTTTAAACGCCTCCATAAGAAAAAGGCTCAACAGGTTCAATCAGCAGCTCCCGGACGCCATAAACGTAATGATCTACGCACTAAAATCGGGGCTCAGCCTTATACAGGCGGTTGAAAGTGTGGCAAACGAGATGAGCGATCCGATTAAAAGCGAGTTTCAAAGGATGTTAAACGAGATAACGCTCCTCAGCCGGCCCCGGAACGAAGCCCTGGAAAACATGGGCCGACGGGTTAACAGCGACGACCTGGACCTGGTGGTAACAGCGATAATTATACAGTCCCAGGTAGGGGGTAACCTCGCAGAGGTCCTTGAGAATATAGTTGAAACGGTGAGAGACAGGATTACCATAAAGGGAGAAATACGGGCCATAACCGCCCAGGGCAGGATCTCCGGGGTAATAGTAGCCTCCATACCGGTATTTGTAGGCGCAATGATACTCATTATGGATCCGGGATACTTAAAACCCCTTGTAACAGAGCCCATCGGATGGCTGCTTATAGGTTTTTGCATAATCTCAGAGTTCCTTGGTTTTATGCTTATGAAAAGAATAATGACAATAGACTTCTGATTGACGGGAGGTATGGACGTGACCCATATACTGATTCTAGTACCCGTAACGCTTTTTTTAATATTTTATTCAATAATGTCCGCCATAGGAAGTGCCCGCAAACGAGCCGTCGACAGGATAGCCAAGTACATAAGGCGCAGGGAAACAACCGCCTTTGATATGGAGCTTAACAGGTCCCTTTCGGACAGGCTTTTTATGCCCATTTATAAGAAACTATCCAACGCCGTATCCCGGATGATACCGCGCAACCATTTGGAGGCCTTAAGCGTCAGCCTTTACCACAGCGGGCTTAGGATGAGCCCCCAGGAGTTTATGACGCTGCAGCTTGGCACAACGGTCATAATCCCGTCCGTATTGGCGTTTGTACTGTACCGGGCTGACTACGGAATCGATGAGATAATGGCAATATCCATACTGTTTGCGGCGGCAGGCTATCTATTGCCCAAATATATCCTCATTTCCAGGATTAACAGGAGAAAAAATATGATACGCCGCGAACTGCCGGGAATGATTGACCTGCTTACAGTCAGCATGGAGGCAGGGCTTAGTTTTGACATGGCCCTTACAAAAATAGTGTCCAAGTCAAGCGGCCTGCTGGCGGAACAGCTGGGGCTGGCGATAAATAAAATAAGACGGGGCATTCCCCGTAGCCAGGCCTTAAGGGAAATGGCCCAGAAGGTGGACGTGGACGAGCTGACAAACTTTATCCGTACGGTGCTGCAGGCGGAAAAACTGGGGATTAGCATAAGCAACATACTAAGGGTGCAGGCGACCCAGATGCGGGAGGCAAAAAAGCAGTGGGCCAGGGAAAAGGGAGGCAAAGCGGCGGTGAAGATTATTATACCGCTGGTGGTATTTATAATGCCGGTGCTGTTTGTGGTGCTTATTGGCCCGCTAGTGCTTAATGCGATGGAATATTTTTAAACGCGTTATTTATAGCAATGAAGTAATAAACTTGCTGGAGGGACGTAACGTGCTAAAAAATAGTGAAACCGGGGCAGTAATCGCTACCGATGTATTTATTGCGGACAGGTTCTGGCCCAAGTTTTGGGGTCTTCAGTTTAGAAAAAGCATACCGGATGATTTTGCCTGTATAATACTGGGCTGCAACAGCATACACACCTGCTTCATGCGGTTTGACCTGGACGCAGTGTTTGTGGACCGGGAATGGAGGGTGCTAAAAGTATACAGGGGCTTAAGACCTTTCAGGGTGATACCGGTGGTAAAGGGAGCCCATGCGGTGATTGAGCTTAAATCCGGGATAAGATGTATAAAACCGGGGCAGGTGCTGGA
>JAQUCT010000041.1:0-10047 GCA_028686075.1 Bacillota bacterium | reverse complement strand
TCGCTCAGGATGACAGTATCGCTCAGGATGCCTATTGTATTTTTCCCCCCAGCCTTTCGAAATCCTCCCAGAAATGAGGGTAGGACTTTTTTACCGCACCGCTTCCCGTAATAATAACGGGTTTTTTACATTTTACCGAGGCCACCGCCAACGCCATTGCAATGCGATGGTCGTTCCAACTGTCAGCCATCCCGCCCTTTAGCCACTCTTTTCCTTCTATTATAAGGCCGTCCTCCAGCTCGGTTATATCCGCACCCAGTTTGTTAAGCTCTGTGGATATCGCTCGAAGCCTGTCGGATTCCTTAATCCTAAGCCTTTTTGCGTTGATAATTCTTGTTGTGCCGCGGCTTAAAGCACCAAGCACGGCAAGCACCGGCACAAGGTCGGGGCACTGCGATGCGTCAATCTCCGTACCGCGGGTGACAGAAGGGACGGTTTCCACAAAGCCGAGGGCTGGCTTTGCGCCGGTATCCGCCTGACCGGATTCGTTTGCGCCATCAACTGTGCTCGCAGGGCCGGTTCTTATTTCTCCGCCCATTTGCCTTATAACATCTACAATGGCCCTGTCTCCCTGAACAGAACCGGGATTTAAACCTTTGCATCTTATACCGCCGCCAAGGAGGCCTGCCACCAGCCAGAAAGCGGCCTGGGAATAGTCTCCCTCCACGCGGTAGTCTGCGCTTTGATAGCTCTGGTTTCCTTTAATGTAAAACTTCTTGAAGTCGTCATTTTCCACCTCTATGCCGAAGTCTTTAAGAACGTCCAGGGTAAGCTCCACATAACCCCTTGACTGAAGTCCCGTTGTTATCTCTATCGTAGAATCCCCGTCAAGAAGGGGCAACGCAAGCATAAGCCCTGTTATGAACTGAGAACTCACATCGCCTCTTACCTTGAAGGCATCCGGTTTTAAAAGACCCTTTACCGCCAGCGGCAACCCGCCATCGGTATTTGTATATTCTATCCTCTGCCGGTCGAATATTTCATAGTAAACATCAAGGGGTCTTTGGATAAGCTTTCCCCTTCCGGTAAAGGTGGTCCCGCCAAGGTCATCTGCCCCACCGCCAAGGCATGCCAGGGGTATAAGGAACCTAAGCGTGGACCCGGACTCGCCGCAGTCAATTGTATGGTTTTGCGTCGCATCCCTTTGCACCACCGTCTCCGGACTGCCCTTTATGGCATGGTTTTGCACCCTGGTCTTGAAACCGCCTTCGATAGCACTATTTTGTTCAACTGTGTTGGTACCGCCTTCTGTGATACTGTTTTGCACCCCGGCTGTGGTGCTGCCTTTATTGATATAGTCTTGCTCCGTCACCTCTTGGCAGCCCTCTATTGTAACCGAAAATCGCTGCCCGGAATTATGAGGCCCCTGCTCGTTGTACTTAACCTCTTGCCAAAACTGACCATGCGCCAGACATTCAATCCCCGGCCAAAGCTGACCCCGGTATTCAACCCCCGCACCTAAGGCCTTAATTCCCTCCAGGGTGGCTATAATATCCTCCGATAACACTATATTATCTATTATGCTTACTCCCTCCGCCAGCCCGGCACAAATTACCGCCCTATGGCTAAGACTCTTGGACGGGGGGACATTTATATCCCCGCACAGCCCGGAGGGATGTATTTTTACCGCATCCAATTTCCTCTCCCCCTTTTCGTTTGTCCACCAACCTATAGTCTTTTCTCCAACACCCTAATAATTCCTTCCCTCTTAATCCTCGCTTCTTCCAGTACCGTTCCTAAGACCTGCGTTTCATTGTTTGCAATAGCATTTTTGATTTCGGCAAGGCAGCCCTCAAAGCTTTCTATCCGGGCCAGAACGTTTTCACGGTTTCCCAGCAAAAGCTCGGTCCAAAGCTGAGAATTTATCCTTGCCACCCTGGTAGTATCCTTGTAGCTCCCCGCCGCAAACAGGCCGGGTTCACAGCCGCTACCGCTGTTTATAAGTGCTGCCGCAATAACATGGGGAAGCTGGCTGGTCAGGGCTATTATTTCATCGTGCTGGCCAGGGCTAATCCTTAGCACAGTCTCAAAGCCAGCCTCCCTGACCATGTTTTCTACCATTTCCAGTGCCCTCTCATTATTCCTTTCGGTGGGAGTTATTATATAGCTTGCGCCGGCAAAAACATTAACGGAAGCAAACTCCAGCCCCTTATATTCCCTCCCCGCCAGGGGATGCCCGGCCACAAAGTCCAGATCGCTTCTTAGAAGGGGATTGATACTCTTTACCAGCCCCGCCTTTATGCCGACCGTGTCGGTTATTACCGCTCCCCTTTTGAAATGCTCCATATTATCTTTAACAAAGCTTACAGCAGCATCCGGGTATAGGCACATTATAACTATATCCGAATGGCGAAGCGGAACGTCGGGTTCCCTGTACCCCTTATCAATTATACCTCTATTTTGTGCAGTAATTATTATATCCTCGTCCTTCTCCACCGCCCACAAATTTTTCGGGTTTAGCCCCTTAAGTGTCATGGCAAAGGAGCCGCCAATAAGCCCCAGACCGACTATGGTAATGCTTTTGTCTTGCACAGCCAATCAGATCGCCTCCCTTCATTCGTTCGCTACCTGGGCCATTTTCCTCAGCGTATCCATCAGTACTCCGAACCTTTCCGGTTTTATCGACTGCTGCCCGTCGCACTTTGCATTGGCCGGATCGTTATGAACCTCTATTATCAGCCCGTCGGCCCCCACCGCGAGTGCTGCTTTGGCCAGGGGCTCCACCAGCCACCAATACCCTGACGCATGGCTGGGGTCCACTATCACCGGCAGGTGACTGTATTTCTTTATAACGGGTATTGCGCTTAAATCCAGAGTGTTTCTGGTGTATTTTTCAAAGGTCCTTATCCCTCTCTCACAGAGGATTACCCTCTCGTTTCCCCCTGCCATTATGTATTCCGCCGACATCAGCAGTTCCTCAATAGTGGCCGACATGCCCCTCTTAAGAAGCACCGGTTTTGATGCCTTGCCCGCTTCCTTTAAAAGGTCATAGTTCTGCATGTTTCTGGCACCAATTTGAATAATATCCACATCCCCCTCGTACTTTTCAACCTTGTCCGGGGACATAATCTCGGTTACAATGGGAAGACCGGTTTTGTCCCGGGCAATTTTGAGCAGCTCAAGGCCCTCTTCCCCCAATCCCTGGAAACTGTAGGGGGAGGTCCGGGGCTTGAATGCTCCCCCCCGCAGAAAAGCTGCACCACATTCCTTAATGCTCTCGGCAATGCCTACTATCTGCTCCTTGCTTTCCACCGAGCAGGGACCGGCGATGACCGTAAACTCTCCGCCGCCTATTTCTCTGCCCTTCACCTTCACTACGGTTCTTTCGGGGTGAAACAGCCTGTGCGCCATTTTGTAAGGTTCCTGCACCGGCACCAGCCTGTCTACGTTTCTGTTTGCTTCAATAAGCGCAGGGTCTATGCGGCTGGTATCACCCACCAGCCCCAGCAGGTGATAATTTCTTCCCTTGGACTCGTGGATTTCGCAGCCAAGGCTTATCATCTTCCTCTTAATTTTATCGATTTCCTCCTGTGCGGCATCCCTGTTTAGTACAATTATCATTTTCAAACACTCCTCGAATTATTATATTTACGGTGTGTCCCCTTTTTCCCGATGGGGACATTCCTCTGACCCTATAGACAGACCTTTAAGGGGAGGTGTGTCCCCTTTCCGCTATATAAAAAAGAGGACCCATCCAATGAGTCCTCTAAGCTTTCCTATCTATCCTTATAAAAGCACAGTGCCTTTTAAAACTTTTTACACCTGCGCTCTACTTCTCTCTCCAAACCCTCATTAGAAAAGGTCTTACATATTCTGTTGCAGAACAAATAACCGGCGTAATAATAGCTCCCGGCGTAGTAATAATAGCTGTTAAGTTGTCCTGCATTAACCTTTCCTATAAGGTTTTCCATAAGTTGGCCTCCGGCAATCTAACCTTTGTCTATGTATTGGAAGCAATTCTATCAGGTTGAACATGAAAAGTCAACCGGTTTGCACCAAATTTATGTGGTAATAAATTCCATGGGGCTGTGCCTGACAAAATGGATAATCCGATTAAACATTGGATAAGCCTTGGATATGCACAAAAAGGGGTGACAATTCAGATACGTCCCCTTTTGTCACCTTATCTTGGTGCGGGAGAAGGGACTTGAACCCCCATGGTATTCACCACTAGATCCTAAGTCTAGCGCGTCTGCCAGTTCCGCCACTCCCGCATATTATATTGTTTTGACCACAAAAGATATGATAGCATATAGACTTTGCTTTTTCAATGGCAGATTATGTAAGATGTATATAACAGTGCATAAATCTACGAGACTATATACGCCCGTTTATTCAATAAAGAAATCATATAATATCCCCTATTATTTTCGCCGTTAACGACCTCGCGTTAATAACGGGTTTACTTATAATAGAAGCGGCAATATCTTTCATAGCCATACTATAACCCATGCAATCCATAATTACAATGCCCACATCCATACACTTTAGTTCATTAGATGCATCAGTAATCTCATTAATATCTCCATATGGATAAGCAGGCACTACTTTTATATCCTTAGCCAGCCCACCCCATTTCCTTTTAATTATTGCTGCTTGACTCTTGTCAGGAATCATTACCCCTAGAATAAGATTCTCAGCCATAGCACTCACTACATTATACATAATCCTTTGCGGTTTCACTATCATTGACCTCGATGTAACAGACGGAAATTCGCCGGTACAAGCAAGATAGATAACGCTAATACCTTCTTCTTCAAACTCGTCTACCTTTTTCTGCAATCTGGGTATTATATATTTGTCAGCGACTTTTACGGTTGTACCGTCCGCCATCTTAGTTACCAGGGTCTCATCCTGTTCGCCGGGATAAAACCTTTGCGCATCATCACTGGTTAGCCCGTCAAGTGCACCCTTTTGTACGATATTAACGTCCTTTCCTAGAATATCTTTTATCTCCGAAACAAAATCCACTCTCGGGGTTTGGCCTATCGTCAGTAATCCAAGTTCCTTCATGGCTCTCAGCCCTTTAAAAAACGTATTTTATAATACTTTTCCCCACGGCTTCTTCACAGGCATTGAACAACTCCGGTGCCCTCATGCCTGCCCCTAGTTTAAGGTGCTTTTTATCAACTCTAATTAACATAACCTTTTGTCCTTTAGTAATATCCGCTGATGTTACCGGATAACCTGTTTCGGCATCAATAGTCATAACAAGGTCCGGGAAAGTAGCAAGCCTATCCCCTGACTTTTCCAAAGTCATATACTCATTCCAGAAGGTTACTTCTAAATAATCACCCATTTCTACTTTTCCTACGTCAAAACCGCCTTTGCATTCTAAAAATATTTCTTTTATTTCACCTATATGAACAATCTCACCTTGTAAAAATTGGCATGCCTCTTCTGCCATCGCTACTGCGCCCCTATCCTTTGCAGAGAGGATTCTGCGCCCCAGTTCTATTGCTTGCTTTACCGCACCTAGTGCGGCATTCTCCCTGGCATATTCCGATGTTACAGGATTCCTGGCTACTGCTACCAGACCTCCTGCCTGTACAGCCGCGCTCCTTATCAATGAAGCGGCTTTCTCCATATTGCCCATAGTTACAGTTTCGATAAGTGTTCCCTTTTGCTTGGCGCCACCGACCGCCGCTTGGATCGATTTATAATCATCCATCTTATGCAAGCCTATTGCCCCCATCAGCCCTGTGGGATGCGCCCTTCCATTACACGGTGCATCTACCACCGGCAGACCTAGAATCCCCGCCTGCAGCCAACCGTTTACAGTTGCTATTCCCCCCATTTCATTCGATATTATACCGGATATTTTTATATCCGCAACACTTTGCAGTAACTTAACCGCCTTTATGTAGTGCATAGGCTCGGCATGGGCCGTCTTGGCAGAAGGCGCGCCTACTGCAGCTACATTTATCAAGATTGATCCTTCATCTAAATCTTCGACGTCTACCAGTTCTACCGGTGTAAGGTTTAAAGCCAGGGATGCCATTTTCCGTCCCAGTTCCATTGAACCGCCGCCGCCTCCACCCAATAAAGACCCTCCAACAACGGCCGCTTCCACTACATCATTTGTTAGTACCAGTTTGCTCATAATAAAGCCCTCCATTATTTTATAGATAAGAGATTACAATACCCGATGCTATGACCGGATCAATTGTTATAATATTAGTTTCAACTGATATTTTTTTGTATACCTTTATTGTAGACATACCGGTACAGGCTAGCGCAATCACATCACAACCCTTTTCTTTGAACTGGTTTGCAGCAGCTATTACTTTTTGTATTCCCTTGTCAGTATATAAATCAAGAACTGTATTCACACCCTCGGGCCTAATGTCGCATACGAGATGACCCTTGAGTATTTTATATACAGCCTCCGGTGCCTTTTCGGTTATTCCCATTACACCTATTTTGCTGCCAAAGCTAAGTGCCAATGATGCACACGAGGAACCTGCACCAATGACAGGTATCCTAAGTTCTTTGCGACACTCTTCAAGTCCGGGGTCACCGGCGCAGCTTATATTGACGATATCAAATCCTCTGTCTTCAAACTCATGGGCAAGCTCTACAATTTTCGGCACTGCAATCCTAAGCGTATAATCGTCATAAACACCTTTGGGCTGGTCCTTTATGCATTTTGTTTCTATCTCCAAACCTGTAAATCTTTCTTTTAAAATATTTTCGTGGGATTTTAACAGGCTATCATCGTCAGTTGTTAAAACCCTAATCATACCCACTTTTTTCTTTTTCACTATTACACCTTCTTTATTGTTCTATGCTTACTGTTTTACAGTTTTCCCCGCCTCCATGTATGTCAATACAACATGGGCAATAAGCGTTGCAACAATTCCGTTTACTGCCGCTACCCCCGGTGTTATAAAAGCCACTACGATACCTATACCCCAGGCGATTACGGCATTCCATTTAATGAAAGGAATACGCTCATACGAAATATCGTTATAATCATATCCTCTCTCAAAGCCTAACCTTGGCAATAACAGGTAGTCGGATATCAACAAAGCTGCCATGGGTGGAACCACAGTGCCCAATAATGTCATAAAGTTAACAAAATAGTTTACAGCACCGCTATATCCTGCAATAGTCCCTATAACCCCCAGTCCTAAAGAAACCTTCCATTTGTCCTTTTCCAGTATATTAGTTAATGCCAATGATGCTGAATACAGATTATTGTCATTAGTAGTCCATTGGGCCAAGCTTATTATCAATGCGCCCACAAGCCCTGAACCAAGGGCAGCCTTACCAATAAATAACGATATTTCTCCAAAGTCCCAAGTTCCTTTTATTAAAGCAAAAGCTATGCCTGATATGGGTAATATATAATGACCAATAAAAAGTGCTGCTCCCCAAACCAGTATTATTCTTTTAAAATCTGCCTTGGCATACCTGCTAACATCGGGCATTAGTGCAGACCCTACCGCCCAGCTTCCAAACACTGTACTTATACCCACCGCCAAGCTGCCTATTTGGGTTCCTTGCGGAGCATACGTAACAAGAGTATCTATGCCTACTTGCCTTAGGGCTACAATAAAGCCTCCGAATATAAAAATAAATAAGGGAATTACAGATATCTTGCTAATTATTTCCAGTCCTTTGAACCCAATAATGGCTGTAGTCATCATAAGAAGCCCACCGATACCCGCAAGTACCGGTACACTAAGAGGTAAAAACTGATTCCATATCTGGCCAAAAAAACCCAACTGCACGGCAAACCATCCTACCGATGTAAATGCAATAATAAATGATGCGATATATGTTCCGAATTTACCAGTGGTTAATCTGAACAATGGCATCGAGCCTAAACCTGTTTTGGCACCGACATAAGCTGTAAAGCTCATTACAAACAATAATATTATGTCCCCTATTGTTAATGCCAAAAGTGCCGTTCTAAAATCCAAGTTTGCGCCTAAGGCTATTCCCGTAGCCATATCGCCAATTACCACGTTGTAGCAAACCCATACTATAAAGGTTGACAACCAACCCTTTCTTTCATTTTCAGGAACAGGCTTTAATGCATAGTCTTCGGTAATAGAATCGATTTTTTTCTTTTCCGGATTATTGGTCATTTTTGTTCCTCCCTTGTTTATTATTCATTAAATACGCATTATTTAGAGCCATAATTCAGTGTACCAATAGGGTACTCTAAGGTTTAATAACTGTTTTGCCTTAACCCTATTATTCGGAAACTCCGTATCACTATTCAGGGTATTTATTTTGAATCGGGCACTTCCTATTTCATCATCAATAATTTCCTGGTCCTCTTCTTTAGACGAGGCATCAGGTCCGAATATACCACTTTTTCCTATATATCCTCCACCGGTATAATTTGAAAATATAGAGTAAAAATTGTTTTCAATGGCCCTTACCCGAGCCAGGTGCCACTGTACCTTCCTTTTGCTGTCTTTCAAGTCAAAGTCTTTTACATACTCCTTATCAATAGATGCCGGTACCGCTAAAACCTCCACACCCCGAATCGCACTGACCCGGCAGAATTCAGGAACCGCTAATTCATCCCCCATGACTATCCCTATCCTACCTATGGGCAAGTCATTAACAAACAAATTTTCACCGGGCTTTGCCCAGCTTTTATCTTTACCGTTTAATTGCACTTTATGATATGAGCCCATTACACCCTCCGGCCCAATAAGCCAGGCCGTATTATACTGCTCTTTTTTATTATCTTCTATTCCGCCTATTACAATATAGGCATTTTTATCTTTACAAATATCAACCAACATTTTTAGCCTTGAATTAGCCTGTTCAGAGGGGATGGAGCTTGCCTTTGCTTCATCATTGGAACATGGCAAACCGCTTAAATACAATTCCGGAAACACTATAAGCCTGCTTCCCCTATCGCACTCCTTATAAACTATTTTCGCAGCGTGTTCAAGCCTGACATCCATATTAGAAGCTTCCTTAGTACTCATTTGCACAGCCGAACCGTAATAAATATCTCCTTTCGGATAACTCGTTGATGTCTGCGAAAAAAAATGTATAGGATTCCATCTATGAGTGCTAAGGCTAAGCTCGTTATAAAAGTCGTATTTTACTCTCTTTGGCTTACTTACCTTTTCCTTTCTAATTAAATTCATATCCAAGTCAGCCAATATAAATCCATCACCCCTGTCTATTGAGGCTAACACATCACCATCGGCATTAATGATTGAACTCCCGCCCGCGAATTCCGTGTTCCTTTCACTTTTCCAACGGTTTGATACAATAACCGGACAACCGGTTTCAAAAGCCCGGGTAATCCATAATTGGGCAGGCGTCACTTCGCCAAACCAGTTCACTAATCCGCAGATTATTTCACAACCTTTTAATTGTAATATTCTAGTTGATTCAAAGAAAGTCAGGTCCATACATATTACCAGCCCGATACGCCCAATGTCTGTATCAAACACCTTAAAGCCTTCATCACCATTTTTAGCCCAAAGCGGCTCCGCCGCATAGGGATGGACCTTTCTATAACTTCCGATAAACCCTTTGGGGCCTGTTAATATGGCAGAATTATAATAGATATCGTTTTTTTCATCCACCTCGGGCAAACCAATGGCTATATACACGTTTAACTCCCTTGCCAAATCACTCATTAATTGCGTGGTAGGCCCCGGTATAGGTTCTGCGTACGGTTTTATTTCCTCGATATTGTTCCATATATAACCGGTAGTCGCCATTTCCGGTGCAACAATGAGACGGGCACCCTTTTGGGCTGATTGCCGAATCAGTCGTTCAATTTCTCTTATATTTCTTTCCTTATTCTTAAATTCCGGTTCGAACTGGATAGCTGACACGGTTAAACTCATTAAAAATCCTCCCTTTCCTTATATGCAATAAGGCATAATACTTATAATTAGGCACTTACTATAGTTTGCACTTTTTGATATTAAATATAAATAAATTTTACAAGAATCCTGCTACCTGCCCTGCTGCCCTGCCTGCGGCTACGGGAAGGATTATTCCTACCGCGGCATTGGTGCGAATAGGAAATCTGGTCCGGCAAATGACCGCTGGCCG
>JAQUCT010000040.1 GCA_028686075.1 Bacillota bacterium | reverse complement strand
GCGGCATATCTATACAATAAATGTGCATTGCTACGCAAATATTTTTCAAATTTGTCAATCTCCTTATCTGTGAACCCTTCGCGTTTAATCCATGTATATGTTGGTAAAACACATCTAGCCGTATCAAAGCCTTCTTCAGTTGGACGCTCAAAGTGGACCTCTACACGTTGCATACCATCTTCTTCAATAATATGCGAATGTGTTACCTCCGTCTCATCAGATAAAATCATATAGGGGTACATCATAGATAAAACCTCCCTCAATCAAAATATTTCAAAGATAGTATACCATAATTATATGTTATACAAACTAATAAAAAACCAGTTAAACCCCGGGGTCCATATGTGTCAAGGGTTACGGGGTTTTATATTTTTCGTCGTAGTCCGGTAATGACTATTATCATATACTCACCGTCCTATTCTTGTATTAGTTCGATTATATCAGAGGGGAAATTTTTACGAAAGGTAAGTCTCTATAAACGCTTTTTCAGTATGAATTGACAATAAACAATGACGCATAGTAAGAATAATGCGTCTTATCACTGTGGCATTTCGAATACATAGTCAATTCCAAATTCTGTTTGATACAAGTCTGTATAAATTGGTAACTATTGCTATATTAATCTACATAACATAACTCCATGCATCTATATATAATGCAAAAAAGATTTTACACAGTTGTCATCCTGAGCGATAGCTAAGGATCTATCCCTAAGTCGGATTCTTCGGGCTTCGCTTCTTTGGAATGACAAGTAAAGTAATGTAATATTATTAATGCGTTGTATATATTATTGAAATAATGGAAAACGAAATCCAAATCATCCCCAAAATTCTTTGCGTCCGATAATCCTTTGGTTTAATTTCCTTCTTGTTTGTCATAAAAGCTCTAATTGGTAAATGAGGTTTAACTACCTAAGTTTGGCCTGGATACCGGCTTATTCGAACCATTTAAGGCTTTCAGCCTTAATATGAAAGAAGTAAAGTACTCTATTTGCCAAAAATTACTTACCGTAATTGCTTCTATTATCATGGGCTGTGAGTATACCAAAGACATTAATGAGGTATTAGGTCCTGAGAAACTATCTGCTGTGGAAGTCAAGCACTTTTTACATAGGTGGGGGTGCGCACATATTATGGACGAATTTTTGTTAGGTTATTCCATTTACACAGTTTGCGGAACACTGCCCTTCACACACCGATAAAAAGCAAAAAATAATACAAGTATAGCGATTAAAATATAACCTTTTATTTTATACCCGAATATATGGTATTGTCAATATAAAATTTGCATTATTTTTTACATTGTGTTATTCTTAGATTGCAGTATTAAATGCAACACTATTTAAAGAAACCTAATGATATTTATCATCCCAACCATAATCACCTGTCAACAGATAGGTGATTATGGTATCAAGGGCATTTTTTCTAGTAAAAAAATCAAGTGCTGACGTGTTTTGCGTTCTGTAAGGGTCAATCGTGTTAATATTGTTTATAACCGTATTTTAAATTCCAAAATAATGATTTCTGCGGAGAAAATGGAACGTTTTTTTATACCGCTTATCAAAATAAAGAAATAGTCGCTCGTAAAATTATTAAGACCGATTAAAGTATGGAACAGGAAGATGGTATAAGCGATTATATAAATGATATGGAGGAGCATACAGATGAATCTAATTAACAAACAAGTAACACATAAGCATTTTGGTAAAGGAAGTGTGGTTAAACATACTGATCCTTACATTGAAATTCATTTTACATCGGGAAATAAAAAATTTGTTTTCCCCGATGCATTCGGAAAATACCTAACACTGATAGACCAAAGGGCTGCTGCTACAATTAAAAAAATGATACAAAAGATGGAAACAAAACGTAAGCAGGAAGAACTGGAGCTTGAAAAGGAAAAAGCCCTGCAACTTAAAGAACAACAACGTCTCTTGGAGCACAAAAAACTTATGAAAAACCATAAAATTCATCCCAGTTCACAGGCGGTTTTTTGGTGTAAAGCGCAAGATCAGGATAGGGTTTTTACAGAGTGGAGTGTTTTCACTGGCTTAATAAAAAGCGGTAGTAAAAAAGGTCAGCCAAACCTACCGAGCCGCATGCATCAAAATAGTGCTTGCCTTTTAACAGCAAGAGATCCCGATATGCCAGAAAAAGACAGGTATATCTTAGGCGTTTACATGGTGAAAAAAGCCTTTATAGGCAAGCTGTGTGAGGATGGATATATCCCTGCTCATACAGAATACAGGCTCCGACTTACTGAACAGGAATCTAAAAGGATGCTTTTTTGGAAATACTATATAAATGAAAGATATCCGCACAAAATGACATGGAATACTGGGAAATACCGTTATTTTAATAATGTTTGGATGGCTCAAATTTTACTTGATATCGTTTCTTTGAAAAGTGAGCCGCAGGAACGAGAGCTTGCACAACGCTTTTTTGAACATTTTTGTCAAATGAATCAAATAGAAGAAAAGGAATTACCAAAGCCTAATGGCGCATTGATGTGTATATAGACTTTAGTCTACAATAAACAATACAAATGCTTGAGGGCATGCATATATGGAAGAATCATTGTATACCAAAGGTTATTTTTACCAATTAAAGGAGATATTAAATGGGAAAAGGCAAGAGGATTAACTTAGGAATAGGATTTGCAACAGGACGCAGGAGTTTCCAAAAAGTCTTAAAAACCAATGTTTATAACTGGGAAGAAAGCGGCTTGACAGAAAAAGAAAGCATCCATTTAAACCTTTTTGTTGCATATGATTTAAAATATTCAAACACTAAATCAACTGATTATACTAATGTCAGCGAAAACGTTCTAAATCTGATTGATGACGCCTATTCAAGCAGAGTAAGTCCATTTTACAACCCGCCAGCTGCACGGGGTGAAGATACTTTTTTAAGCACCTGTTTGGGTGAGCGCAAGGTATTGCGTGTGCCTTGCTATACATTTCATGACGGATTTTCCACCTATCGTAATCTGATGAATGGAGTGCTCCCCATCAAACTGAAATATATTCAAGCTGATTCCGAACCAATTATCAGCCGGTTCTACCACGCCTGCATCGGCTGGATACGATATAAACCGCTGCTATTGTATATCACACAACGAGAGCATTATGAGGAGAAAATTGAAGAGATTCGGGAGCAGATTACTGCCTCGCTTCCCAGCATTTGCACCTATTTTGGACGCGATGATTTTATGAATGTTACAAAAGAGTTAGAACGATACAATAGAAATGTCAAAAAGCATTATCAGCAGTTCCTTGAAATGCAGCAAATTTGGACGAAAATTTCTAAATTTCTCACAACCGGCAATCCCAAAAACCCGATTGGCCGCTAAGTATAGCTTGCGCTGAAGTATTCGTGACTTTTCTGTTGAGTGTTGTTGGCCCTTATCAGACATGCACTATCACTTTCCTTCCCGCTTTGCTTGGTTGAAGTAGAGGTCCTTCCCTCGATAAAGCTTTGTTGTCTTTATCTTCTTTGGTACTATTACCTCTTCCGACTTCTCACGCAGCATTATTCCGAATTTCGCTTAGGTGCTTATATCGGAACTTACGATATTTGTGGTATATCGACCATGTGAGACCTCTCTTGTTCCATAATCTACTATCATAGCATTCCGCTTCCCCTACGCCGAGGAGTTCTTCGATGGTGATATCCAGACTCTTCCCATTTTCCATGGCCAGACTTTCACTGGCAAGCAGACTATGGCTTGCAAGACATACTGAGTACAGTGTTAGCTGATCGTCAAACCTTCTTGTTTTTTATCATAATTATGATATTGTTATGATAAATTAAATTATTATGAAAGGATGATATTAATGCCATTCATACGCCCGATTTCAGATTTAAGAAATAAATTCAATAAAATAGCTTCTATATGTCATAATGAACAAGAGCCTGTATTTCTAACCAAAAATGGACAAGGCGATTTAGTTGTCATGAGCCTATCTCTATATCAAAAGCAACAAAATCTGTTAGACTTATATCAAAAAC
Source organism: Bacillota bacterium (assembly GCA_028686075.1). Classification (GTDB taxonomy): domain Bacteria; phylum Bacillota; class Clostridia; order Ch29; family Ch29; genus JAAYEV01. The sequence goes on along the minus strand of JAQUCT010000040.1, from coordinate 10,118 downwards.
TTGGTGAGGCAGAAGCAGAAAGCAGGTCAGATGCTCCAACAATTACCCATCAAGATTTTATGAAACAACTGAGGGAAAGATTCAATGAACAATAAATATCAAGTCCACTACCTCCCCTCTGCACAAAAAGATTTAAAGGAGATATTTGATTATGTTTATGCCGAGAATCAAACTGCTGCTAAATCTCTTGTAAATAGGTTCGATGAAGCTATCTCAAAGCTGGAAACATTCCCTGATTTAGGTATTGTACCTAGAGATAAACGGCTTAAGTCCTTGCAATACAGAATTCTAATAGTAGATAATTATCTGGTTTTCTACGTTGTTATTGAGAACATTGTAGAAATCAGAAGAATTCTACATGGCAAGCGCAAATATGATTTTCTTATATAACCCCTACATTTTGATGTCAGCTAACGTCTGGCACTCGCGATGCCTCTAAGCCGGACCCACAAGGCCCTTCTTCCTAGCGGTGCTTGCACCCGGCGAAGGGGTGTGGCGCGCAGGCTTCAGCCTTGCCCTTAATCCAGCCCCCGTTGCCCTACTTTTCGCGCCAAATGGGAAGCCATGGTTATACGATGGCCCTTTTTCATTTTAAAACACTGACCAATTTAATTATGATCAGTGTTTAATGTCTATCTAGGACTCTTTTCACTTTTTCTTTTAGATGGGGAAGTTCATTCCGAACTACATTCCAGACCCTCTGGTTATCTACCCCTAAATAATCATGTATAAGAACATCCCTTAATCCTGCCATTTCACGCCATGGAATCTCAGGAAAGTCCTTTTTCAGTTCATTAGATATCTTTTTTGCTGCTTCTCCAATGACTTCCAAGTTTCTTATAACAGCATGTTAAATCATCTTTGTAATAAGATATTCTTCTTCTCCGCCCTTTGTAAAATCCTCAATGTTTTCGATGCTTTCAAGTATACTGATTAAATAAAGCTTGTCATCTTTCATATTTCAATCGCCTCTTGTATAATTTTTTCCTTGATATACCAATGAACAGAATCCTCGGTAACAACATCAACTTTACGTCCTAATAGTTCTTCGAGGTCGTTCTTCAAAGCAATCAAGTCAAATAATGATCTTCCCTCTTCAAGATTAACTATAACATCAACATCACTCCCAGGTTTGTCTTCCCCTCTGGCAAATGACCCAAATACTTTAATCTCTTTAGCCCCATGCTTTGTAGCGATACTTAGAATTGAATCTCTTTTACTACCAAGAACTGTATTCATATAAATCACCTCTAAGATTATTATACCATAATTGTATTATTATCCTAATTTATTTATCGGTAATTTTTTATTCTTTCCTCCATTATTCTACCCATTTTAAGCTTACCCCATATAAAGTCTTTTCCAGGCAATGTCCGAGGAAATAATGTCTATTTCAACATATCCCTCTTTATTATCCAACCAGGTCACCTTCTTTTATAATCTTTATCCTTATTCATATTATAGCATATTCAAGGTTATACTCTTGGCGCATCCGGTGCAATTGCGATCTATTGACAACAAGGTCTAACCGTGTTAGACTAATTTTAGTTTAACACAATTAGACTTCATCTAATGGAGGTATAAAACCATGAAACAATATAAGCTTGGAGAAATGGAGCAGCGGTTTGCCGATTTAATCTGGCGGTATGAGCCCATTTCTTCCGGGGAACTTGTCAAGCTTTGTGAAACAGAACTAAACTGGAAGAAGTCCACAACATATACAATGCTTAAACGGTTATGTGACAGGGGTATATTTGAAAATAAAAAGAGCATGGTCACGGCGTTAATGACCAGGGAGGATTTTATAGCGGCACAGGGCGAACAGTTTTTAAACAAAACCTTCGGTGGCTCTCTGCCGCGTTTTTTTGCTGCCTTTACCCATCGAAACCGGCTTAGCGAAAAGGAAATTTTAGAGCTTCAACGATTGATTGACGAACACAGGGAGGGATAATGGTGCTGGATCGGATTTTTTTGCAAGTATTGAATATGAGCTATACCGCCGGTTATGTGATACTTTTTATCCTGCTGGCAAGACTTGTGCTTCGCAAAGCACCTAAGCGTTTTACATTTGCATTGTGGAGCGTTGCTCTGTTTCGGCTTATTTGTCCTTGGTCTTTTGAAAGCATGTTTAGCCTGCTTGTCATCGGCGGCAGAGCTGCTAAGCAGTATCACCCCTTTCCTGAACAACATATGACCTTGGAAACGGTCCGAAATAGTATAGCAATAAACAGGACCGGCGTAGTTTCGTCTAACATTGCTAATATGCCTGCCGTTTCCAATGTGCCTCCGGAACCGCTACTGGATAATATTTTTACGTTACTGTGGCTTACCGGAATTGCGGTATTGCTAATCTATAGCGTTACGATGCTATTCAGGCTAAAAAAACAGCTAAAGGACTCTGTGCATGACACAGGGAACGTATATCTCTCGGAGCACCTGTCCACACCCTTTGTGATGGGTGTCATCCGTCCAAAGATCTATTTGCCCAAATCACTTTCAGAAACGGAGAAGCGATATATTCTCCTTCATGAAAGGACCCATATTCGTCAATTCGACCACGTGGTTAAGCCCGTCAGCTTTTTTGTCCTTTGCATCCATTGGTTTAATCCATTGGTGTGGCTGGCATTCTTCCTTTCCGGCAGGGACATGGAAATGGCCTGTGATGAAGCGGTCATAAGAAAACTGGGGAATGATGTGAAAAAAGAATATTCAGCTTCCCTGCTTTCCCTTTCCACAGGACGGCCCATTGTAGGCGGCTCCCCCTTGGCTTTTGGCGAAGGGGATGCAAAAAGCCGCATCAAAAATATACTAAGCTATAAAAAACCGGCCTTTTGGGTGATGGCAATAAGCCTTATTATCATCATTGCTATTTGTGCCGGATTAGCCCTAAACCCTAAACCCGCGGATGAACATTTAGGATATGCCGATAAACTGTGGCAGCATCGCACCGCCTATTTGGGGGACAATTCCGCTGTCGGTAATATTATAAACCTTCTTAAATTTCCCGAGGGCATAGTTTGTGATGGCTTTGAACTGCACACAACCCAACGGCCGTATATGTTAACGGTTAATTTAAAAACGGATACGCAGACGCGAAATTTTAATACCGGCACCCTAAACGAAAAACCCTTTCAGATAAATGCCTGTATTTTATTTTCTTTGATTGAAAATGTGGAATATATTACATTCAGTCTGGACGATGGCGTTTATGACCCGTATTTCATGCAATATACCGCCGATTGGTCGGAAAGTATTGTGGGCGCTGACCTATGGGAAGAGAGCAAAACGCTCCATAAATTTGAAGCTCTGCTCGTAAGGATTAATGATCATGTGCACAGCGCTATCGGTTCCATCGAAGATGCAACGCCGGCACAACAAGGCGGGTTGACCTTTTGGGTAAAGCCCGACGAATCGGATGTGGTAATGGGAGAGACCGCCGCCATCCTCTGGCTAAAATCCTATATGGAAGAGAGTACGCCACCCACGCAGCGGATTGTGGATTATGAAATCAATGGAGTAACTGTCATTTCCGGTACGCCACCAAGAGGGCGGGCCCGTCAGGACATGGAGTATCATTATTTGGTTCGTATTGATTACGATATTACAACGGCCTTGGATGAATACTTTGCACCCGGTGACGGCATTTCCGGCAAAGGCACCTTTAAAGGCTTAGTCCGGGAATTATACATAAAAGACCTAGGCGGCGGTAATTTTGATGTTGTCAGCATTGGAACTGGCGGCGGAGTGCCGGAGTTTGCCGTTCCCCTTGAGGTGGCTCTCACCAAAGCAATTTTAGAACAAGAAATAAATTTCTATTCCGACAGCGATTTTATCTGCGAGAGCCATATAACATTGGCAACAGAAGCCGCTGGCCCTGCGGATAACGGCGATAAGATTGAAACAATAACCGTCTATGCCATGGTGCTTATTCAGAGGTATAATTATACCGACAATGGACTGTCGGAGGTCGGAGGGAGCCATATCCCCACGGCCATAACCTTTGATGTAGACGAATCAGGAAAATACACACTGAAGGAATACTGGATTCCCCGGGACGGCTCATATTATGCCCCTGATATTCGGGCAAAGTTTCCGTCCGGCATTTGGCAGGATGCGCTGGATACCCAAAAGTATATTCTCGCACAAATCCAAAACTGCTACGCACAAGCCATCGGGCATAAAGGGCTGGACATCGCCCCCATTATCGAAAAACTGTTTGAAACAATTATGTCCTCCCCCGCGGCTTCTTCCAATGTCGGTGATTATATTAAGGCGCACAGGTTGGTCTACCGGGAGCTGACCTACTACGGGGATTATACTCTGCGGTATATATTCTCGGAATTCCTAAAAGGCGGTCAGACCGGGCTAAAGGGACACCTCATGCGCGCGGTAATGGATGATTTGATTGGCGATGAAAAAATACCGATGACTGCGGATAACGGACAAGAGTATTTTGATGCGTGGCGGGAACACGGGGAGCAAAAACTTCTATCCCTAGGGGAAGATGCGATGCGTGAGGATTACCCAAAATCTTACCTTATGCTTACGATGCTTTCAGGTATCTAGATCCCGCACAAAATCACCTTAAAGTAACGAAAGCCTGAGGCCCTTATATACCAGGGGTCTCAGGCTTTTTTAGTTTTTCGTTATGGCTTGGTAATGAATATTATAATATGTTCACCGCCGTATTCTTGTACAAGTTCGATTATACCAAACAGAAAATTTTTACGAAAGGTCAGTCGTCATAAACGCTTTTTCAGTATGAATTGACTATAAACAGTGACGCATGATAAGAATAATGCGTCATATCAATTATGCAAATCCAAATTTATAGCTTTATTTCAAACCCATTTTGTTCAAGGATTTTAATTGATTTATCAAAGTTTTCCTCTTTGGTCAAAATGTAATCTGTATTATATGTTGATACTGCAAATAATCCGATTTTATTCTCTGCTAATAACGTTGATATTCTTGACAAAATACCTATAAGAGAAAAATCTAATACTCCTTCTATTCTAAAAGCTTTCCATCCATTATCACGTTCAATTGCATTTTGGGGTACCAAGTTTGTGTTGCATACTAATGATAACTCCTCATCTGTCTTGCTTACAAAACAAAAATCATCTGAATAATCTACTTGTGATAAATCTTCCACTTTGCATATTGAAAAATCTTGATTTATTATTTTTAACTCCATTTCATACTCCTCCTCATAAGTTACTATTTATTGAATTATTCTAACTAATTATGTGACACGTTTATCTACTACTGTGATATTAGACAAGCATGATGCGTATTGATTTAATTGTAGTCCCTAATATTTTCTTCGGCTATTGGCGATTGTACCCGGTAAGTTGTAACAGTTTCAGGCAGTAAATCCTCATTATACTCATAGTCGTAAAACACAGCAAATAGAGTATACACTTCGCCACAAAAGATATTGTACTCCATTATTTTGTCTCCAACATTATTGTACTCGTAATTAAAGGTATTGGTAATTACACCGTCCCTCTCAACAATGACTTTGACCAAAAGGTCATTATCGTAATGAAATGTTCTTGTGTCCATAACCTCTTCGTTTGCTGTAGTTAAAATGCCTTTCACTATCTTACCATCGTCGTCCAGGTATGCGGTTTGGATAAAGGATATGCTTCCGTCTGAATTGTAATGTACTTGTGTCTCAGTATTATCTCCATAAGAATATTCTGTAACGGCTTCTAAACCGGCCCTGGTAACAGACCTAATTTTCACAAGACGATCATCTTTATAATAGTAGTACTTGGTAAGCGATACATCGCTATATGAGTATACGCCGTCATTTGAATATAATCTGTCTTCAATTATCCGGCTATTTTCATATATATATTCAATACGCGTTTTCGAACCATTACTTGTAGTGACTAATTCTTGGATATTCCCATTATCGTCGTATTTGTATGTAGTCCTGGTGACTGACTTTATATCATAAGAAATCCCATCAATTTCTACTTTGCCATCTTTTATGATTTCTTTATATGTGGAAATCTGATTATGCGTGGTCATTACCTGGCTGCAGCCGGTTAACACAAACATAATAATGAACGCAAACAATATTCTTTTCATAACAAACCTCCTTAGAACTAATATCGTAATACATTTGTCACATTTTTCTACTAATATGAGCCAATACACACCCAAATCATATGCTTGTATAATACGCGGCAGGACGCCGCGTCCATTGCGTGTGGTTTTGGAGAACGTCTGGCATCTGCGGCGCCGTTGAGCCGGACCCTCGGAGCACTTCTCCTTGACGGTGCTTGCCACCCGGCGAAACGGTGTTGTGAGGCAAACTTCGTGCTCGCTCCCGGAGCCTTTCTTCATGACTTAGCTTATCCGCACCCTTGTGCAGATGCTTTGTTCTCCGAAGCCACACGTCCCTTAACTCAGAGTGCGACAGGACGTCGCACCCCTAGTTAATCTTTCAACCTCTATTGCACCATATAAGAAGAATGTGTTATTAACAATAAAGTCTCTTAAATGCAAAAACACTGAATAGACTCCATAAATACTAGATGCTCAGATGAGATATGCATTAAGTTTTAGCCTAAAGATCACAGCCTTATTATCTGTCTGTTATGAAACACACGTAGCACATTACATGTTCTATTAGGTATGTCCAGTTTAAATATAACTACAAAAGGGAGGGGTGTTAGCATGCATAACCTTACTATCTCACCTTCTATCTCCCTTTTTGGAAACCTTTTGGGGTTATATGAAATCTTTGAATGGAAAATGCTTCTGACTTGAAGTTTAGTTTTATTATCAAGGGGATCTAAATAATTGAAAGTGTTTTGGGACCAGTATACTTTCATTTCTCGCAGAAGAATTCCTCAAATTGTTCATCAGGAATAGTATTACCTTCACGGACTTCCTCTAGTGCGACCTTAATTTCCTTAATAACTTCCGGCGTAAAATTATAAATATCTTTATCGTTTTGATTTGCATTTGGCTGAGGTTGTGCCATATTATACACCTCCTATTTTGATTATCCCCTTGGCAGACTATTAGATACTTTTATTATACATTTAATTAGGAATAAATTCACTAATTATCATCCCATTTATATGTTTCATAATACTACTAATATGAACCAATACACACCCAAACCATAATGCTTTAATAATTCGCGGCAGGACGCCGCGTCCATTGCGTGTGGTTTTGGAGAACGTCTGGCATCTGCGGTGCCGTTGAGCCGGACCCACAGAGCCCTTCTTCCTGGCGGTGCTTGCCGCCCAGCGAAACGGTGTGTGCGGCAAACTTCGTGCTCTCCCCCAGAGCCTTTCTTCATGACTTGGCTCATCCACACCCTTGTGCAGATGCTTTGTTATGTAACGTGTGAGGCCCCTGAGCTCAGAGGCCGACAGGACGTCGGCCCCGTTCATTACTTTCTTTATCTAAATGATTGAAGCTAACAAGAAAAATATGTGTATACGTTGATATGACTGTGGTTTTAATCAATTTATAAGAATACTATTATAGTATAATTCATCTGGACATATATCTTGTCCGGTTATCCATTCAACTGATAGTCCCCCAATGCGAACCGTATTGAACAACCCTTCGTTTTTTAATTGGTCGAATGGTTTCAAGTCTAAATAGGGTTTGACATCAAAAATTCTCTTTTCATTGTTGCCAAACGTTATAAGCAATTTATAGTCTTTTAAAGGTTTTACATCAATAGCACGGGGACGCATTTCAAATCACTCCAATCCCTTGATCTTGATAATTTCTCCGCTCTCATTATAGACCTTCCATGCCGCTCTTAATTCATCTTCATGTAAGACTATCCAAGCTTCAACTAATTTCCGTTGCTTCGTAGGCAAAGAGCCCGCTATAATATCGCCATCGAATGAAACTGACATTTCATGCTCACCATATTGAGCATGAATATGTGGCATCTTATGTTTGGCATTTAATTCTCTATAAAGGTAAATTAATATCCCGTAAAACTGTGAAATCAATGGCATTTATACCATCTCCTTAGTTTTATTCTACCAGTTATGCAATTTCTTTTCAATAAACCATGCCATCGTGACTTACTATCACTCCGCCGCAGGACGCGGCGGATTCGCCTCCCATGTTATATAACTATGTAATTACCGACATCATGTCGCAAAAACATCTCCACAAGTGGTATTAGCGACGTTATGTCGCGAATACCGCCATATATGTGATACTGTCCCAAACTCCGTGGAAATGGAAAATGACAGCTCCAAATAATACTGATAGAATGAGGTTATGCAAAACCAAACTATCAAATAATTAGGAGGAGCTGTCGTAATGAAAGTATATCAGGAAAACAAGAAATCCGTCAATGGTAGATTGAAATCACTAATAGTGAGTTTTTGTATGAAAAAGCCCGTAACGGTCTTATGGGGCTATCAATGTCGCTGGGTATAGAAGTTATGCGTCGGAGAATAGCATCGTTGTAAAAGGTCTCCTTACAGAACTCATAGACAGGGGGCTGGATGCTACCCGCCCAAGGCTTTATGTATTGGATGGCGGAAAGGCCCTGCACAAGGGAGTTACCGATGTATTTGGTAAAGAAGCCCTGATTCAGCGTTGCCAGGTGCATAAGAAACGTAATGTACTGTCTTACCTGCCTAAATCAGAGTAAGCGAATATATCAATGACCATGACTATGGCCTATAGGGAGTTTGAGTACGAGGCGGCAAGAAATAGGCTTATGGCTACTGCAGACAGCCTCGAGAGCCGGTATCCTAAAGCGGCGGCAAGCCTCCTCGAAGGGCTTGAAGAAACGCTAACTGTACACCGGCTAAAGGTACCTGGCCTGCTCCGTGAAACGCTATGCAGTACCAATCCAATGGAATCAGCTAACTCTGCATGCCGTGGTATCATCCGCAGGGTATGTAATTTCAGGGATGATGAAATGGCGCTTCGGTATGCCGCAGCAGGGTTTATGGGAGCGGAGCAGGGGTTTTACAGGGTTAAAGGATATAAGCAAATGGGTGTGCTTATGGTGATGCTCGAAAGGCAAACACCGGGTACTTTGGAAACTAAAACAGCATAACCCCTAGCTTTCGGGAGATATCTGGAGCAATACTATGCATTAGAAATTCCACGGAGCTTGGGACACGTTCAGTCTGAATAGTTGCTTATCATTTGTTTATCCAGTGTAAAGACATCCACATTTCCACCCCCTACACCGATGCTTAATTATATATTTAGTTTCTACAATGTTTCCTTTCTTCCTGCCTCTATTTGTCAAATCTAGGCTATTATACTACACGGGAAATTATTTCGAAAGTTTTTTCCTTTATCCCTTTTATGCGAACATATATTCGTGTATAATGTATTCACGGAGGGTGAAGCAATATGCAAGGCAGGATAATAATGCACATAGACGTAAACTCCGCCTTCCTTTCCTGGCAGGCGGTATATAATCTCCAGAGAGGCCATTCGGTGGACCTGCGGGGGATACCCTCTGCGGTGGGGGGGAACCAGGTAACCCGCCACGGTATAATACTGGCAAGGTCTATACCGGCCAAAAAATGCGGTGTCAAAACCGGCGAGACGGTGTGGGAAGCTAAAAATAAGTGCCCAAACCTTGTGCTTGTCCCACCCAATCACCACCTGTACATAAAATGCAGCAGAGCCCTTATGGAGGTGCTGAACGAATACTCGCCCAGGGTGCAGCAGTATTCCATAGACGAGGCCTTCCTGGACTACACTGGCATGGAAGAATGCCTGGGCGAGCCGGTTTCCCTCGCGTGCCGTTTAAAGGATAGGATACATAAAGAGCTTGGCTTTACCGTAAACATAGGCATATCCTGCAACAAACTGCTGGCCAAGATGGCCTCGGAGCTTAAAAAGCCCGACAGGGTCCACACCCTTTTCCCCGAGGAGATAAGGGATAAAATGTGGCCACTTTCGGTGGAAGACCTGTTCATGGTGGGGAAAAAGACCGCTAAAAAACTGCAGGCCATGGGGATATTCACCATAGGCGACATCGCCTCTGCCGATCCGGGCCTTTTAAAGTACAAGTTGAAGTCCCACGGCCTTCTTATATACAACTACGCACGGGGGATAGAGGATTCCGCCGTTTTCCCCGGGTACTA
>JAQUCT010000039.1 GCA_028686075.1 Bacillota bacterium | reverse complement strand
GATTATATATGTGACGAGTGCAGGGAACACTTTGAAAGACTTAAGGAGCATCTGGAAAGCATGGGTCTTAAGTATGTTGTGGACCCCACCATAGTAAGGGGCCTTGACTACTATACAAAGACCGCCTTTGAGATAGTGTCAGAAGATATAGGTTCCCAGGGCACCGTTTGCGGAGGCGGTAGGTACGACGGTCTGGTGGAGGAATGTGGTGGCCCGTCCACCCCGGGAATAGGATTTGGCCTTGGTATAGAAAGGCTGCTGCTTACAATGGAGAGCCAAGATATAGAAATTCAAAAAGATGAAGGTCTTGACCTTTTTGTGGCCAGTATCGGCGATGAGGCGGCAAAAAAAGCGGTAAGCCTGGTATACCGCTTAAGGGCTGCAGGGGTTGCGGCGGAGTGCGACCACATGGGAAGGAGCCTTCGGGCCCAGATGAAATACGCCGACAGGCTGGACGTTAAGCACACAATAGTACTGGGAGACAATGAACTTGAGCAGGGTACTGCAGTTTTAAAGGACATGGAGGGTGACGGAGAGACACAGGTGGAATTGGACGCGCAAAGAATCAAACAAACAATCTTGACTAAAAAAGGGGAGTAAAGGATATGCAGGGATTAAAGAGGACACATATGTGCGGGCACCTGAGCGCCCGGGACAGCGATAGCAGTGTGGTGGTAACGGGATGGGTCCAAAGAAGAAGAGACCTCGGGGGCCTTATATTCCTGGATATAAGGGACAGAACAGGAATAATACAGGTGGTAGCGGATGGTGAAGTATCCGAGGAAGCCTTTGAAACCGCCGGCGTTTTAAGAAACGAATTTGTGGTGGGTATAAAGGGCACCGTTGTCATGAGAAAAGAGGATGCGATAAACCCGAAACTTAAAACGGGTGAAGTTGAGGTTACTGCGGAGGCAATAGAGATATTCAGCAAAGCCCAGACCCCGCCAATATATATAGAGGACAATTCCAATATAACAGAGGCCCTTCGTCTCAAATACAGGTATCTTGACCTTAGAAGGCCGGCCATGCAAAAAAACCTCATGCTGCGCCACCGGGTTACAATGGGTGTGCGTAGATTTCTTGACCAAAACGGTTTTCTGGAAATTGAGACGCCTATGCTCACCAAACCCACTCCCGAAGGGGCCAGGGATTACCTGGTGCCGAGCAGGGTAAACCCGGGTAGGTTCTTCGCACTGCCCCAATCGCCGCAGCTTTTCAAACAACTCCTGATGGCCTCAGGAGTGGACAAGTACTTCCAGATAGCACGCTGTTTCAGGGACGAGGACTTAAGGGCGGACAGGCAGCCGGAGTTTACACAGATAGACATCGAGATGTCCTTTGTGGATATGGATGATATTATTTCGCTAAACGAAAAGCTGATGGCCTATATATTCGAAGAAAACTTAAGTGTTAAGTTGGAAATGCCCTTCAAAAGAATGACCTACAAACAGGCGATGGAGGACTACGGATCGGACAAGCCGGATACGAGGTTTGAAATGAAACTCATTTGTATAAAGGATATAGTTGCCGGCTCCAGTTTTAGGGTGTTTAGCGATACCGCGGACAAAGGCGGCGATATCCGGGGTATTAACGCAAAGGGCTGCGGGGATTCTTTAAGCCGCAGGGAAATAGACGCTCTGGTGGAGTATGTCAGGCAGTTCGGCGCAAAGGGTCTGGCCTGGATTGCGGTGACAACCGAGGGGGTAAAATCTCCAATAGCCAAGTTTCTGTCCCCAGAGGAGACCGGCGCGATAGTTAAAAGGATGGACGGAAAGCCCGGAGACCTTCTGCTTATTGTAGCCGACAGGCCGGGGGTAGTGTTTGATTCCCTGGGAGGGCTGCGGCTTCACCTTGGCAAAAAGCTGGGGCTTATTGATCATGATGCATTCAACTTCCTGTGGGTTACCCATTTCCCGCTGCTTGAATACGATAATGAAGAGCGCAGGTATGTGGCGGTGCATCATCCCTTTACATCGCCGGTGAAAGAGGATATATCGCTCCTTGACAACCATCCCGGGAAGGTAAGGGCCAATGCCTACGACCTGGTGCTAAACGGTATGGAACTGGGCGGAGGAAGCATAAGGATTCACGATACCAAAATGCAGCAGAAAATGTTCGAAGTCCTTGGGTTTACCCAGCAAAAGGCCGAGGAAAAATTCGGCTTTCTGCTTGAGGCCTTTAAATACGGGGCACCACCCCACGGCGGCATAGCCTTTGGCTTGGACAGACTGGTTATGCTGGTGGCGGGTAAGGAAAACATAAGGGACGTAATAGCTTTCCCCAAGACCCAGAACGCAGCCTGTCTTATGACCGGAGCCCCGGCGGAGGCAGACGGAGAACAGCTTAAGGAAATCCATATAAAGCTTGATTTAGAATAAAAACCAATTAATATGTAAAACGCATTAATAATATCACATTTTTTACCTGTCGTTTAAGAGGGCGAAGCCCGAAGAATCTTACTTGGATATAGATCCTTCGCTATCGCTCAGGATGACAAAAAGGCCTCTCAGGATGACAAAAAGGCCGCTCAGGATGATACACTAGGAGATGTAAAGTATAAATGTAGTAAGTTATATTTATGAAATTGTGGGTATTCTATTATTAAGCAAAAATCATCAGGGTTAGGAGGGATAATATGGATAAGGTTGTGGTGTACACAACAAAAACATGACCCCACTGCACAACAGCGAAGGAGTATCTTTCGCAAAAAGACGTGGAGTATGAAGAAAAAGATGTGCAGCAGGACACTCAGGCAAGAAAGGAACTTATGGGGAGAGGCATAATGGCAGTGCCAGTGATTGCCATAGGCGACGAATTCATAGTAGGTTTTGACAAGGCCAGACTGGAGGAAAAGCTTTCCTGACGGGATAACCGATAGTCGAAGGGATGGCTGCATTTTTAGGGTAGCGGTTGAGGATAATAAGACTAAAGCATCTATCAGGGGCCGTTATGGTAAATTGTATTAGTTGAAAAAGAAAAACCACTGTGATATCATAAAAACAAAGCAGAGGAGCAGCCCTGCTGTGTACGTGATTATCGGTATAGTTTTGAGCCAACATTATGACATAGGGAATCTGTACTCTGATTATGGCACATAGGCCTCCTATGAGAGGAAATGTAAAGTACTCAGGAGGATACCCACCTGCGTTAGCAGGTTCAAAACAACCGACCACGGCATAGTGGGGATTTTTTCGTTCCTTTATTTCGATGCGGAGGAATGGTAAGTGGTACATAGGTTTTCAAGGACGGAACTATTAATTGGCAAAGATGGCCTGGAGGTGCTTGATTCCGCAAAGGTGGCGGTATTCGGCGTAGGGGGCGTGGGAAGCTTTGCAGTCGAAGCCCTGGCCCGAGCCGGGGTAGGCGGTCTTGTGCTTATTGACCACGACGATGTGTGCGTTACTAATATAAACCGTCAGATACATGCCTTGGAGTCTACGGTGGGCCGCCCCAAGGTGGAAGTGCTGAGGGAGAGGGTTTTGGACATAAACCCCGATGCCCGGGTTGAGGCGGTTAAGAGGCTTTACTGTGCCCAAAACGCGGAGGAACTTCTCTCCGACAGTTACGATTATGTAGTTGACGCGATAGACATGGTATCCTCAAAACTAAACCTTATTGCAAGGTGCGATTCTTTGAATATTCCGATTATAAGCAGTATGGGGGCCGGCAACAAGCTGGACCCCATGCTTTTTAGGGTGGCGGATATATATGAAACATGTGTCTGCCCACTGGCCAGGGTGATGAGGAAAGAGCTTCGTAGCAGGGGAATAGACACCCTTAAGGTTGTTTATTCCACCGAAAGTCCGTTGGTGCAAAAAGGACTGCAAAATGTCAAGTATACCGGAAGCATATCCTTTGTGCCGTCGGTTGTCGGACTTATAATTGCAGGAGAGGTGGTTAAAGACCTGCTTACCATCGGAAAAAAGAAATAGCGGGACTTGTATTATTTACCTTATAAAAATATAATATTAATATGGATAAAGAAAAAACCAAAACTGCTAAATAAATAAAACACCGGTTTTGGAGGTGAAAAGCCCGGTATTTTTATAAGAAAGGTCAGCAAATAGTATTGGAGGGGGAAATTTGGAATTTAGGAGAATAGCAAAGAACGACCCTGAATTATATACATCTATGACCAGGGAACTGGAAAGACAAAGGAGCAAGATCGAGCTTATAGCTTCAGAAAACTTCGTAAGCACATCGGTTATGGAAGCGATGGGTAACCACCTTACCAACAAGTATGCTGAAGGATACCCCGGTAAGCGTTACTACGGCGGTTGCGAGTTTGTGGATGTGGTCGAGGACCTGGCCCGGGAGCGGCTAAAAAAGCTGTTCGGAGCGGACCATGCCAACGTGCAGCCCCATTCGGGAGCCAATGCAAATCTGGCGGTTTATTTCGCGATCCTAAAACCCGGAGATACGGTTATGGGAATGGACCTGTCCCATGGGGGGCATCTGACCCATGGCAGCCCGGTGAATTTGTCCGGCAAGTACTACAACTTCGTATCCTACGGTGTGGATAAGGAGACCGAGAGGATTGATTACGACAGGGTGGAGGAAATAGCGAGAGAGTGTAGGCCGAAACTTTTGGTAGCCGGTGCCAGCGCATACCCAAGGTTCATAGATTTTGAGAGGCTATCGGATATTGCGAAGGGGGTCGGGGCACTGTTTATGGTGGATATGGCTCATATAGCCGGTCTTGTGGCGGCGGGTATCCATCCTAATCCGGTACCCCATGCACATTTTGTAACCACCACCACCCATAAGACATTAAGAGGTCCCCGGGGGGGAGCAATCCTTTGCAAGACGGAGTTTGCAAAGGACGTAGATAAGGGAATATTCCCCGGTACTCAGGGAGGACCGCTTATGCACGTTATTGCGGCCAAGGCCCTCAGTTTTAAGGAGGCCATGTCCCCGGAATTTAAGGATTATCAGAAACAGATAGTAAAAAACGCCGCTGCGCTGGCGGAAGGGCTTATGGCAAGGGGTTTTAGGCTGGTTTCGGGGGGGACGGACAACCACCTTATGCTGCTTGATTTGAGGGGTAAGGGTATAAACGGTAAACAGGCGGAAGAACTGTTGGATGATGTTGGAATAACTGTCAACAAAAACACCATACCCTATGATACCGAAAGCCCCTTTGTTACCAGTGGGATAAGGGCAGGGACACCGGCGGTTACCACCCGGGGTATGAAGGAAGAGGCTATGGAGGAGATTGCCGGCATAATAGCACTAATACTCGACAACCCGAATGCTAAGAAGGAAGCGGCAGAAAGGGTGGACGAGCTGTGCGCCCGGTATCCGCTGTACCAGGAAATAAGGGTATAGCATCTTAGCGAAGGATTATATATATACAATGATTAATAATATTACATTTTATTGGAATAGATCCTTCGCTATCGCTCAGGATGACATGCTAGGGAATGCAAAGTTTTAAGTGCGTTATATATATCACTAAATATTGGGGGTTGCATATGGACTATAACGGAGTATTAAAAAGAGCGAAGGAAAGGCTGGCTCCCCATTGTATGGTATGCAAAGAATGCAATGGAATAACCTGCAGGGGAAAGGTGCCCGGAGTGGGTGTGCCACCCTTGAGGATATAACCTTCGACAAGGCCAGGGTCGTTTAACAGGATAGTATAGAGGGTACCAAATCTACAAAGGCACTTAACAGGTGCCGGCGGATTGGAGTGGATAAAATGAGCGGATATCCGAGAATTGAGGCTTATAAAGGCAGGATACGGGATAACTGCACAAGAACAGTAGAACTGTGCAGGAGTTACGGCATAGATGTGATGGCGGTAACAAAGGGTTTTTGTGCATACCCGGAAATAGCAAAATGTTTGGTGGAAAGCGGGGTAGTAGCTCTCGCAGATTCAAGGATAGCCAATCTTAAAAAACTTCAGCATTTTGATGTGGACAAGGTGCTTTTAAGGATTCCAATGCCCAGCGAATTGGATGAAGTTATTGAATACGCGGACCTGGTGCTGGTATCCGAAATAGAAACCGCGAGGGTTTTGGGCCAAAAAGCGAAACAAAGAGGAACAATCCAGAGAGTAATGGCAATGGTGGATATTGGCGACCTGAGGGAGGGTTTTTGGCTGGAGGAGATCGTGCCGGCCTTCGGAGAGATGCTAGGTATTAAGGGTATAGAGGTTACCGGAATAGGTACAAATCTATCCTGTTACGGAGGAGTGATACCCCGGCGCGAGAACCTGGGCGTCCTGGTAGGCTACGCAAAGGAGATAGAAAAGAGATACGGTGTACACCTTGATATGGTATCCGGCGGTAATTCCAGCAGTATGCACCTTGTGTTCGATGGCGGGATACCCGAGGGTATTAATAACCTCAGGATAGGGGAGGCTATACTCCTTGGAAGGGAGACCGTTTTCGGGATAGAAAGGGAAAACTATCATAACGATACATTTGTATTAAAGGCCGAGATAGTGGAAATAAAGGAAAAGCCCTCGGTACCCATAGGCGAAATTGGTAGGGATGCCTTTGGAAATGTGCCGGTGTTTACCGATCGGGGTGTAAGAAAGAGGGCGATAATAGCGGTGGGCAAGCAGGACATTCAGCCCGATACCCTTGTGCCCTACGATAAGGACATTATTATACTGGGGGGTAGCAGCGACCATACAATACTGGATATATCCGACTGTGATAAGGATTACAGTGTAGGAGATATACTGGCCTTTGACCTTACCTATGGCGGTATGCTGGGAGGTATGACTTCTCCTTATGTGGAAAAGGTCTTTGTGGAATAAACGGGGCTTCTTACCCGGGGGTGGAGGTAATTGCATATGAAGGGCAACTGGAACGGTAAGGTCCCGTTGGCTCACCTTCTAAGGCCGGACAGGCTGGAGCATTTTGCAGGACAAAAGCATCTGGTGGGCCAGGGCAGGCTTTTTTATAGGCTTATTAAGGCGGACATGCTGACTTCCGCAATATTTTACGGCCCCCCCGGAACCGGCAAAACAACTCTTGCCAGGCTTATAGCGGCCGAAAGCAGTTTTGTATTCAGACAGTTAAGCGCAGTATCCGCCGGGGTAAAGGATATAAGGCAGGTGGCGGAGGAGGCGGCCAACCCGATACTTACCCCCGGAGGCAAAATACTGCTTTTTTTCGATGAAATACATCGCCTCAACAAGGGCCAGCAGGACGTGCTGCTGCCCTATGTGGAAAATGGCAGTATTGTTCTTATAGGTGCCACCACCGAAAATCCTTATTTCGAAATAAACAAGGCTCTTATTTCCCGTTCAACGGTGTTCCGGTTTTACCCATTGGAGGAAGAAGACATTTTGATGCTGCTTGGGCGGGCACTGGATGCAATAGGTAATGCTTATAACGGCTTTGATGCAGACTTCACCGAGGAGGCTGCAAAACACATTGCCCGGGTGTGTGACGGGGATGCAAGGCGGGCGCTTAATGCGCTGGAACTTGCTTTAAAGACCACTCCCCCCGACGGGGAAGGAAGGATTAGAATAGGGCTTGAAGAGACGGAAAACTCTATACAGCAGCGGGCTCTCAGGTATGATAAAACCGGTGACCAGCACTATGATGTCGTTTCGGCCTTTATAAAGAGCATGCGGGGTTCCGAACCCCAGGCTGTTTTGCATTATCTGGCCAGGATGCTACACGCCGGCGAGGATATAAACTTTATAGCCCGAAGGATAATAATTGCCGCAGCGGAGGATGTGGGGCTCGCAAATCCGAGGGCACTGGAGGTGGCGGTGGCTGCCGCTCAGGCGGTACGTATGATAGGCATGCCGGAAGCCAGGATTATTCTGTCCGAGGCAGCCCTTATTGTGGCACTGTCCCCCAAGTCTAATTCTGCGTATTTAGGCATAAACCGGGCCCTTGGGGACGTAAGAAAGGGCAGAATAGGTGAGGTGCCATTACACCTAAGGGATTCCAGTTATCCCGGTGCATCCAAATTAGGACATGGCAAGGGGTATCATTATCCCCACGACTATCCTGGGCACTATGTGAGGCAGAGGTACCTGCCCAGAGAACTGGAAGGGTCAAGGTACTATGTCCCCTCCGATCAGGGTGCGGAAAGGAATATGAAGAACCGGTAAAGCATAGGGGGAAAACAGTATCCGGCCTTGTATTCTTTACAAGGGTGGAGTTATGGAATATAATGTTGATAATGTAAGCACAGGGGGATAATTGAATGGGGTCCTATAGAGAAAAGACCTCCAAGGCTCGCTTGTCGGTATTGGGGGAATTTACCGACAGAGAATTTGAGAAGGAATACGCCTATTACCAAATCAAATATTCAATTAAGTTTGTCAGACCGGCGGTACTGCTGCTGGGAGTGCTGTATTTTTTGTTTATAATTGCAGACTTTCTTCTGATAAGTGACGGGCGGGTTTTAAACGTGCTTTTGCTCAACAGGGTGCTGTTTCTTATTATTAGTATCCTGTTTAATTTTTGGCTAAAAAGCAGTAGCCGGTATGGAAACTATTATCTGAGCGTAACCGCATACGAAGCAGTAGGGGCGGCTTTTTTATTGTCTGTTTTATACAGATACGAGACACCGGTATTCCTTATACAGTCGTTGCACGTTTTACTGCTGCTGCTTGTTATATATATACTGCCAAACCGCTGGCTCTATATGGTTATGGTGATGTCGGCGGTGGGCTTTAGTTTCTATTTATTATCCTTTGGCACCGATATCGTGGGAAGCGTAAGGGAATTCACAGCTTCCATTGTTCATACGGTGCTTGTGATGGTGCTGCTTACCGTTTCCTCCTATCGTTTGAACCGATACAGGCGTATTCAGTACGCAAACAGCAAGGAACTGGAAAGACTGTCTTCCAGGGACGCATTAACGGGGATATACAACCGGTACAGGTTTGAAGAGGAACTACACCGGGCTATTGTTAATGCCAACAGATACGGTACCGGGCTTTCCCTTATAATGTTTGATATTGACAACTTCAAGGCAATTAATGACAATTACGGACACCTGGTGGGGGATAAGGTACTGGTAGAGTTCACAGAAATAGTTAAAACAGAGATTAGGGAATGCGATTTCTTTTGCAGGTGGGGTGGCGAGGAATTTGCCCTTATACTGTCCGATACAGATAAGGAAGCCGCCGCACGGCTGGCCAATAGACTTAGGGCCCGTGTTTGCAGCAGCTATATTAATCCCGTGGGACAGGTTACCTGCAGCTTCGGAATAGATTCCCTAAGGACCGGGGACGATTCCAAATCCCTTTTTCAAAGGGTGGACAGGCTTATGTATTTGGCCAAGGAGTCCGGCAAGGATCAGGTTATAAGCACGCTTAAATAATTTACTAAAACATCATTATACTGACCGCAGGTTGTGCCAAATACAGGCACAGCAAGCTTTACCTTGGCGACATAAACGGTATACCGAGAGTGCTCGACGCAGGCCAGTGCAACGATTCCTATTAGCTGGTACTGACGGCTCTCAAGCTTAAAGAAGCCTTCGAGCAGGAGGATGTAAACGAGCTGCCGATTTCATACAATATTGTATGGTACGAGCAAAAGGCTGTTATAGTGGTGCAGGCCCTTTTGTACCTGGGAGTGAAAAATATTCACCTCGGGCCAACGCTTCCAGCGTTCCTGTCGCCAAACGTAGCCAATATATTGGTTGAAAACTTCGGTCCATCCTTCTTCATGGCTATAAGTTCCCTTGAAAGGGAGGGCCTTGGTATTCCGAAACCCTCGGCCATTTTCTTTCTTGAAACGCTTACCCTTATTATGGGGTATTTTTGTTTTATGTACTCTTCTATATATAACGTGCTTAAGACTTTACATCTTCTAACGTGTCATCCTGAGCGAAAGCGAAGGATCTATCCATGCCGGATTCTTCGGGCTTTGCTTCTTTGGAATGATAAGTAAAGTAATGTAATATATTATTAATGCGTTATACATACTATATCTACGCTGGAGGAGTCATCCCTCTCCAGGGTAATTATCTGGCTCCGGGTAAAGTCAGTACATTCATCCTATTCAGCTCCAATAGAAAAACCCGCAATGCGGGTTTTTCTATACATTAGTAATTGTTTCGTTTTGAATAGCATTCCTTACAATAAACCGGTCTGTCGTTGGTGGGTTTGAAGGGCACCTCAGCGGTCTGGCCGCACTCTGCACATACCGCCTGGTACATCTGTCTTTCCCTGCCAAAGCCACGGCTTCCCCTGCGGGCAGCCTTTCTTGATGCACGGCATTCGGGGCATCGGGCTGGCTCATTTTCAAAACCTTTCTCAGCGTAGAATTCCTGTTCGGAAGCGCTGAATGTAAAGTCCCTTCCGCATTCCTTGCAGTTTAGAGTTTTATCCTGATACATAAAATACCTCCTCATTACTTTGCCCATTATCTTTGTAGGGGTCGGATTACTCTCCGGGTGATAATAGGCAGCGAGAAGGAATGGATAATCCGGACTTCATAAAAATAAGGGCTTTTTTACTAGTATATATTAATGTTTCCGAAATGTACATAGATATTTACAGACCTTGGCAGAGCGATTGCAGTTAAAATTGTTTAGAAAACCCCGGGTATGGCAAAAATAATTGCTGATGTGGTTTTATCTGTTTAGTTTTTTATGGAAGAGGTGGTGCAATGAAACCGCGGGTTGGAATACCCAGAGCGCTATTGTATTACAACTATTTCCCCTTGTGGGAGGTTTTTTTTAAGGAACTGGGTGCGGAGGTGGTATTATCCGGCCTTACCAACAAAAAAATACTGGATGATGGTGTTAACTGCTGTGTTGACGATGCGTGCCTTCCTATGAAGGTGTTTCATGGTCATATAATCGAACTGAAGGACAGGGTGGACTACCTGTTCGTTCCAAGGCTAATAAGCGTTGAAAGAAACGAGTATATATGCCCTAAATTCTGCGGCCTGCCGGATATGGTTTTAAACTCGGTTAAGGACCTTCCAACGGTAATAGATTGTACTATAAATTTAAGGAATAGCTCTTCGTCCCTTAGAAGGGCTGTGCTGGATGTGGGCAGGCTTTTTACCGGTGACTACCGGAGGATATACACTGCTTATAGGAAAGCAGTTCTCTGCCTGGAATCATTCGAAGGATTAATGGAAAAGGGGGCTACACCCCTTGAGGCGATGAAGGGCGATTATTCTAAAGCGGGAGAGTACCATTATTCTATCGGCCTTATTGGCCATCCCTACAATATATATGATAATTATATGAGCATGAGAATAATAGACAAACTGCGGGACAGGGGCGTAAACGTAATTACCCAGGACATGATATGCAGCAATGAGCTGGACCGGATAGCCCGAGATTTTTCTAAGCCTATGTTTTGGAGTTTTGGTAAAAGTATAATGGCCGCATCCCGGTATCTAATAGATAAAAGGCATGTAAAGGGTATTATATACCTTGTTGCCTTCGGCTGCGGGCTTGATGCCCTGGTGGGAGACCTGGTGGAGCGCAGGATACGCAAAAAAGGAATACCCTTCTGCCTGCTAACAATAGACGAGCATACCGGAGAGGCGGGTATAGATACCCGGCTGGAGGCCTTTATCGATATGCTGGAATGGGGAGGTACTGCGAAATGCTGGTGACTTTTCCGCATATGGGAAACGCATACATTGCAATGAAATCGGTCTTAGAGGACCTGGGGGTGGAGGTTTTGGTGCCGCCTCCCTGCACCAAAAGAACGCTGGAGCTGGGGACAAAGTACTCCCCGGAGTTGGCTTGCCTTCCCCTAAAGCTGAATATTGGCAATTATATAGAAGCAATTGAAAGAGGAGCCGAGGTGATAGTGATGGCAGGGGGTTGCGGGCCCTGCCGGTTCGGCTATTACGCGGAGGTGCAAAGGGAAATACTTCAGGACCTTGGATACAGTTTCAAAATGGTGGTACTGGAAAGGCCCCAGGGCAACGTAAGGGATTTTGTTAAAAAAATTGCCATTATAACCGGCGGTAAAACCGTTTTTCGGGTGCTTGCATCCATAAAACGGGCAACGAGGGTGGCGGTTTTAATGGATGAGCTGGAAAGACTGTGTTGGCAGATTCGGCCCCGGGAGAAGTCCGGCGGCACCGTAAGCCGGCTGATGCGGGAATTCCATTCACAGGCGTTGAATACAAGGGGATCCGTAGGGCTGGCCGCGCTTATCGGGGAATACAAAGACCGTATATCCCGCGTGGAGACAAAGGGAAATAAAGAGGTGCTGGGGATTGGCATTGTGGGAGAAATATATACGGTAATTGAACCCTTTGTAAATGTAAGCATTGCTGAAAAACTCGGAGACCTGGGAGCGGAGGTGGACAAGTCCATTACCGTGAGCTATTGGGTAATAAACCACTTGATTAAGGAAGCCCTGCATTTACATAACAAGAATGAATTACAGGAAGCTTCATACCCCTATCTCAGAAGTTTTGTCGGAGGCCACGGCCAGGAGAGCGTCGCAAATACTGTGCTGTATAAGCGAAGGGGTTATGACGGAGTAATACACCTGCTGCCCTTTACATGCATGCCGGAGATTGTAGCCCGCAGCGTCCTGCCGGAGGTAAGCCACCGGTACGGAATACCGGTGATGACTCTGGTGCTTGACGAGATGACGGGAGAGGCGGGGTATATGACCAGACTGGAAGCCTTTGTTGATTTGATTAGAAGGAAAAAGGAGATGAAGGGGTTATATGGAGAAAGAATTTTATCTGGGGATTGATGTCGGGTCGGTGAGTACGAACCTCGTGCTGCTGAACAGCCAGAGAGAGCTGGTTTACAGGGATTACCTAAGGACCATGGGTCAGCCCATAAGGGTGGTACAGGAGGGGCTTAAGGCTCTTAAGGGCAGGATGGGGGAAATAAACATCGCCGGTGCCGGCACCACCGGAAGCGGCAGGAAACTGGCGGGTATTATGATAGGGGCAGACGTGGTAAAAAACGAAATAACCACCCACGCAGTGGCAGCACTTGATACCAATCCGGCGGTAAGTACCATACTTGAAATAGGCGGCCAGGATTCCAAGATAATAATATTGCGGGACGGTATTGTCTCGGATTTTGCCATGAATACCGTATGCGCCGCCGGTACTGGTTCCTTTTTGGACAGGCAGGCGGAGAGGCTGCAGATACCCATAGAGGAATTCGGAGACCTGGCTCTTAAGTCAAAGAACGAGGTTAGGGTGGCGGGCCGGTGCGCTGTTTTTGCGGAGTCGGACATGATACACAAACAGCAGTTGGGGCACAGGATTGAAGATATAGTTTACGGCCTTTGTCAGGCACTGGTACGGAACTATCTGAACAACCTGGGAAAGGGAAAGGCCATAAAACCTACGGTGCTTTTTCAAGGGGGAGTTGCTGCCAACAGGGGGATAAGGGAGGCATTCAGAAGAGAACTGGGTATGGAGATAGAGGTGCCGCCCCACTATGACGTTATGGGTTCTATTGGAGTGGCACTAATTGCGAAGGAGACGGCCAAAAGAATGGGGCGTACCGGTTTCAGGGGGCTTGACATTTCCAAATGCCAGTTCGGAGTGCGGCCTATAGAATGTAAAGGTTGCGCCAACATGTGCGAGATAATTGAGATTGTAAAGGATGGAACCGGGATAGCCTGCTGGGGCGATAGGTGCGGCAAATGGAGCAACAGAATAGGCAAATAAATTCGGATAGTATTATGTCGGAGGTGGTAATGGATATAGGCGGTCAGGAAATGTGCTCAACTATTACAACGGGTTCTGTTAACAGACTGGGACTAAAAGAAGGAGACAACGTAAAGGCGGTTGTCAAGGCCAGTTCAGTAATGATATACAAATAAAGGGTATAACACCGGTATTAGATTTAAGCCTTTCCGAAAGGGGAAGGTTTTTTTGGCTCTGCGTAGAATTACTACTACTATGAAGCAGGATGGTACAAATCGGAGACGTACCGTATCAGCACCGGTGCGTCCCAACCCGAAAGCTTATCAATAGGGGACAAATAGACAAGTGGTCAGTGGTCAGTAGCCGGCGATTGGTGGTCAGTTGCCAGAGTTGCCCTTACAGGTTTTATACTGAGCACTGGACACTAATCACTAACCACTATTAATATGTGTGTCCCCATTCCATTAAAGGAGGAAAAAGAATGGGATTAATAGATTTAAGAAGTGATACCGTAACAAAGCCCACCGAAGAGATGCGGCAGGCCATGTACAAGGCCGAAGTGGGGGACGACGTGTACC
>JAQUCT010000085.1 GCA_028686075.1 Bacillota bacterium | reverse complement strand
GAACGGTGGTGCCCTATGACAACGGAATAATTCATTGCAGCGTGGAAAAGACAATACAAAACCTCGGAAGGGTTAGCGACCCGGGAATGCTTGAGACCGACCACACAATTCTCGAGGTTATGGTGGATAACCTTGCCACCAACAAAAGAAACTACATGGGCTGCTGATAATAAGACGCTGCGGCACTTCGGGGGTTTATACGGGGTGCCGCAGTAACCAGACCGATGTACCGGAGGCTAATGAAGGTATTGCGGGGAACGGGGCGTTTATTATTCATCCGAGTATACCATCCTGTAGTATGAAGTCTTAAATCCCAGTTTGTTGTACAGCTTTTTGGCTCTCCTGTTGTCCAGGTCAACATGGAGTGACAGTTTACCCTTTGTGAGAACAATCATTTCGTTTATTAATTCGGTCGCAATGCCGCGGCCCTTATTTCCTTCCTTTGTGCAAATATAGGCAAGGTGGTATGGAAACCAGGGGGACGGTTCTCGTGGATTCAAGAATCCGCGAGAACCGTCCCCCTGGTTTAAACTGAATAAAAAGGTGGGGTTTTTAGGGTTAAACATAAAAATTATTATTGGTTTTCAAAAAGCCCGGCCAGAAACTCCCTGGATTTTTCTATATGTTTTTTAACCTGCTGAGGTGCAGGCCCTCCGGGTATACTGCGTGCCTTTACGCAGTTTTCCGGCTTTATTGCGTCCATAATATCTTCCTCGAAAACCGGTGACACCCTTTTATAGTCTTCCAGGGAAAGCCGGTCAAGGGGAAGGCCTCTTTGGATGCAGCTTTGTACCAGTTCTCCCACAATACGATGGGCGGTGCGAAAAGGCACTCCTTTTTTTGCCAGGTAATCGGCCACATCGGTGGCGTTTATAAAGCCGCTTTTTACCGCTTTATACATAGCGGTTTTATTGAACTTTAAAGTGGCCAGCATAGGAACAAACACCGATAGGCAGCCCTTGACAGTATCAACAGTGTCAAAGACGCCTTCCTTATCCTCCTGCATATCCTTGTTATAGGCAAGGGGCAGGCCCTTCATAACGGTAAGAAGGCCCATTAGGTTTCCGTACACACGGCCAACCTTACCTCTTATAAGCTCCGCCGCATCGGGGTTCTTTTTCTGGGGCATTATGCTGCTTCCTGTGCTGTAGGCGTCGTCGAGTTCCACAAAACCAAACTCGCCGGTAGACCACAGTATTATCTCCTCGCAGAAACGGCTGAGGTGCATCATTAATACCGACGAGGCGGCCAAAAACTCTATTGCATAGTCCCTGTCGCTCACACCATCCAGGCTGTTTGCTGTAATCCCGTTAAAGCCAAGGAGGCTCGCAGTAAGTTCCCGGTCCAGCGGGTAGGTAGTGCCGGCCAGGGCACAGCTACCCAGCGGGCTTTTGTCCATACGTTGCCGACAGTCCCGGAGACGTCCCACATCCCTTTTGAACATTTCGAAATACGCCATAAGGTGATGGGCAAGGGTAACCGGTTGGGCGTGCTGCAGGTGGGTATAGCCTGGCATAAAAGCGTCCAGGTTTTGCTCAGCGATGTCCGTCAGAGTCCTTAGAAGGCCCGCTATTGATAGTTCCAGGTCCTTTATCTGTTCCCTAAGATACATTTTGAAATCAACCGCCACCTGGTCATTTCTGCTGCGGGCGGTGTGAAGTTTCTTACCCGTTTCGCCTATACGATCGGTAAGCAGCTTTTCTATATTCATGTGAATGTCTTCATAACCGGTGTCAAACCGGATGGTGCCGCTTTCTATATCCTCAAGTATGCCTTCTAAACCTTCCTTTATATTTGCATACTCTTCCTGGGTTATTATGCCGCATTTAAGAAGAGCCTTGGAGTGGGCTATGCTTCCCTTTATATCCTGTTTATAAAGGCGCATATCAAAGGAAATGGATGAGTGAAAGTCATCCATTTCCTTTCCGGTCTCCTTTTTAAAACGTCCCGACCAAAGCTTCATACCGCTTTTATCTTCCTTTGTATTTTGCTCTTCTGATTAAGTTTTTCCTCCATAAGGGCCCTGACCTTAAGGGGCAGACCGAAGAGGTTTATAAAGCCCTCGGCATCCTGCTGGTTGTATACTTCGTCTTCGCCGAAGGTGACGAATTCCTGGCTGTACAGTGAATAGGGAGACTTGCTGCCGCATACTGTGCAGCTTCCCTTGTAAAGCTTCAATTTAACTGTTCCTGTGACCGTCTCCTGGGTACTGTCCACAAAGGCGTCCAGTGCCTTTTTTAGAGGAGTGTACCACAGGCCGTCGTAAACAAGCTGAGCGTACTGGTTAGCGACGGTATCCTTGAAAAAGCTGGTCTGGCGGTCAAGGGTTAGCCGCTCCAGTTCATTGTGAGCGTTGTAGAGGATTGTGCCGCCGGGGCATTCGTAAACGCCACGGGATTTCATGCCCACAAGCCTGTTTTCCACCATATCAATTATGCCGACGCCGTTCTGGCCTCCTATTTCGTTTAGTTTTTCCAGAAGGGCCAGAGGACTATACTCCATACCGTTTATTGTCTTGGGTATACCCTTTTCAAAGTACAGTTCCAAATGGGTGGGTTTATCCGGTGCCTTCTCCGGCGGTATCGTCAAAAGGTATGTGCTGTCATCCGGTGTAAACCACGGGTCCTCAAGGTCCGACCCCTCATGGCTTAAGTGCCATACGTTTCTGTCCATGCTGTAGGGGTGGGCCTTGGTTACCGGCACTGGTATACCCCTTGCTACTGCATAGTCTATGGATTCTTCCCTGGATTTTATATCCCATATACGCCAGGGGGCGATTATCTTCATGTTGGGGCTTAGGGCCTTAATCGTGAGTTCAAATCGTACCTGGTCGTTGCCCTTTCCGGTGGCTCCGTGGGCTATCGCCTCGGCACCCTCCTTATGGGCTATTTCCACTAGTTTTTTCGCGATAAGCGGTCGGGCGAAGGAGGTGCCTAAAAGGTACTTTCCTTCATAGACGGCTCCGGCCTTTAAAGTGGGGAATATATAATCCTTTACAAACTCTTCCTTTACATCCTCTACGTACAGTTTGCTGGCTCCAGACTTAACAGCCTTCTTTTTTGCCGCTTCTATTTCGGTGCCCTGACCTACGTCTACGCACGCCGCTATGACTTCATAATCGTAGTTTTCCTTCAGCCAAGGTATTATTATGGAAGTGTCCAGACCCCCCGAGTAGGCCAGAACCACTTTCTTTTTTGAGACCATCTCAATTCCTCCTTCAAAACGTATGTATTAATATACATTGTATAAAGATAATTATACTACTATTTTATTTTTATGCAATAGTTTTTTATAATTATAACGAAAAAAGTACTTAAATAGGTAGTAAAACAAGGGAAAGAGGGGATGGGATGAAGAAACTATTGTATATTAGTGCATAAA
>JAQUCT010000009.1 GCA_028686075.1 Bacillota bacterium | reverse complement strand
ATATAGTTAAGGCCGGTTTTTTCAAGCTGCTCTACTTCCTTTTCATCTCTGGCGGTATCGCCTCTTATTATTACTACATCGGGTTTTTGCCTTAAAAGCTCTTCAATGTTTATTTTGCCGGACTTCCTGGGCACCGCCGCCTCCATTACCTGCGGGATTATTTCTGTGAGCATTACGTCCCTCTTAAGACCGTCGGGTACCGCCACCAGATTATCTCCCCTGCCAAGGAGGCTTACCGCGTACCCAGCAAAGGAATACAGACAGGCTATATTTTCCACCTCGTCCGGGACAAAAGCTTCCCTGCCGAAACTGTCGGTTATATAAAAGCCAGATACGTCCTCCGGCGTTTTTGATGCTTGCTGAGTGCCGGTTTGTCCGCAGCCGGACAGAATTAGCGATATCATTATTATACAAATTACCAATCTACTACCATAGTCTTTCATGAAACTCCCCCTTTAAGGATACTACCCATATGTTTTTATCGGAAGAATCTGCTTTAATTTTCCTTCTTCCCACTGATGGGCTATGAGTTTTGACTTTATTTTAAATATGTCATACATATTATACTCTGTCAGTACCTCATCGGGCCTGCCCTGGGCATAGAACATCTTTTCGTTCATAAGGGCGACCCTTGATTCTATATTGGAGTTTTCAAAATAAAAGGCGTGGTTGGGGAAATGCGTCGCCATAACCACGGTTATTTTTGTGTCCTTTACAAGGCGTACTATTGTTTCCAAAAAGCCAAGCTCGTTTCTGAAGTCAAGGTGCGCCGTCGGTTCATCCATTACAAGGACCGGCGTTTGCTGCGCCAGGGCCCTTGCCACCATAACAAGTTGCGTCTCACCGCCGCTAAGCTGCGTATAGGGCTTATCCTTGAAAGACAGCATACCCACCCTTTCCAGGGCCTCCTCGGCGGTTTTTCTGTCTTCTTTCTTCGGAAGCGAAAACAAACCGGTATAGGATACCCTACCCATAAGCACCACGTCTATTACTTTGTAGGGAAAAGGCTTTTCATGGGCCTGGGGTATATACGCCAACTCCCTGGCGATTTCTACCGCCTTCATACTTCTTATGTCCCTGCCCCGCAGCCTTATGGTACCGCTACTGGTTTTAAGTATTCCCAGCAGGCACTGGATGAGGGTGGTCTTACCGCAACCGTTGGGTCCGAACAGGCAAAACATCTCTCCCTCTCTTACCTTCATGCTGATATTCTGAAGTACATTCTGCTGTCCGTAAGAAAAGGACGCTTTTTCGGCCTCTATTATTGACATGCTTTACCATCCCCGTCCCTTGGTTTTTTTAAGGAGATATACAAAAAAAGGTGCCCCCATTATAGAAGTCAGAATCCCTAACGGTATCTCCGAGCCGGTAAGGGTCCTTGCCACATTATCCACTATTATTAGATAGCCTGCTCCTATGGACAGGCACGTGGGCACAAGAACCGTATTATCGTTGCCTGATAGCATCCTTCCCATATGGGGCACAACAAGCCCTACCCATCCTATTACCCCGCTTACGCATACCGCGCCGGCGGTAGCAAGAGTTGCAAAAAGTATGGCAAGGCCCTTTACGAATATTATATTAACACCCAGGGCCTGGGCCTCCCTGTCGTCCATCGAGAGGACGTTGAGCCGCCACCGCATTGCAACAAGGCCTGCCATTCCCACACCCATGGGTATAGCTGAAATGGCTATATCTTTAAACCTTGCCGACGCCATACTGCCCATCAGCCAGAAAACTATGCTGGGCAGCTGCTCATAGGGATCGGCAATATATTTAAGAAGCGATACCAGGGACGAGAATATGGATGAAACAACCACCCCGCCAAGCACCAGCATAATGGTGGGAGTAGAAGTGTAATTGGTGCCTATCACATAGCTTAAAACCACCGCAAGAATTCCGAAACAAAAGGCAAAGGCATAGACGTAAAAGGTATCGCTACCAAACAGTATGATTGCTAATGATGCCCCAAACCCCGCACCGGCACTTACCCCCAGCACCCCGGAGCTTACGAGCGGGTTTCGAAAAAGCCCCTGGAAGGCTGCCCCGCTTACCGCAAGGCTGCCTCCCACTAAGGCTCCCAGAATCGCCCTGGGAAGGCGTATGTCCCATACCACGTTTATATGTATGGGAAGGGGTGCGGTGGCGGACAGCCCGGTCTTTATGCCCAGGACGCCTATAACCTGCCCCATAGACAGTGGATACCTGCCTATGAATAGCGATATGAATATAAGCAAAAATGGGGCCACAGCCAATCCTGCCGCTGTCAGTTTTTTTCTCATGACGTTGTCTAAGGAATAACTACTATCTTTGCAACCTGTTTAATCTGCCAGTTTTTGCCTTTGCCGTCAACAACCAGCTTTACAAAACCATCCTCCTCGCCCAGAAGCTCACCGTTGCGGCACCAGCCCAGGGCTGTGCCTTCGCTGTTTGCAATCTCCGGCTCGTATTCCCTGGCATAGCCGTCGGACGCTTCCACCGATACAACCGAGAATTCGGTGACCCCGGCATACTCCAGTATGTCCTTAAGCAAAACTCCGGTCCACTGCTCTTCTTCCTTGGTGGTGTCCTTATCCTTTTCGGCGATTGCCACCTCAACCGGTCCAATTTCCAATGCATCCTCATTGGTAAACTCAACGGTTTCTCCTCCGACAACCTCAACGGTAATGCTCCATTCCTCCATTGGCGGGGCATCGGCTCCGGAAGTATCGCCGGCCGGCTGGCTGCAGCCTCCCAGCATTATACTAGTCAATACAATCAACAATACAGGATAGAACCTTACAAGATGATTCTTGTTCATGTTTTTTCCCCCTAAAAAAGTTTTAATTAGAACTATATAAAGCGTAATAACAGCGTTACTTACTCTATCTGTCGTTCTTAAGAAGCAAAACCCGAAGAATCTTGCTTAGAAACAGACATAAGATCCTTCGTTTCACTAAGGATGACATGTTGAGATATATACCTTTATGTGTTATTTAACAATAGATAATCACGGATCCAGTATTTCTATCTTTTCAAATATCTCCCCTTCCTCCATGTCCATTACCTGCTGCCCGTCGTGAAATCCCCTGCTATAGGGCTTTACCCTCAGGTGCTTGCCCTGGCCCCAGAGGTGGAACTCCGCTTCGCCGCCGGTGCGGTGTTCAAACTCCATCTTGCCCCGCAGCAGGCTGCAGCCGGTTATGGCTTCCACTCCCTGGGCGAAACAGTAGCTTCCGGACACCTTCACCCAGTCCGCCTGTTTCCTTTTAAGCCCCAGGGCACCCATGGCCTTTATCCCCGACCTTAAGCCCAGGGCAAGGCCTATGCTCATTGTACCCCAGTGCAGCACCCGGGCAGCCTCTATAATCTTTTTGACCTGTGGATTGTCAATGTTCCAGTCAATGCCGTCCATATTCGCACCTCCGCTTACCGCTTGTCAAGCCGCCTGAAAACCTGCACCACGCTGTCCTTAAGCACCAGACCGCCGCCGCCTTCACCGGCTATATTCAATACCCTTTGTGCATCCACAACCCTTACACCGGCCAATATCGTGACGCCATGTTCCCTGTAAACCTTAGGGCATAATGCCGCAGTGGGTCCCATAACCACTATCTCCCTTGCATTATGGCACTTCTCAAGTATTCCATCCATAGTCTTGTTAAGAAGCGTGGTGCCGGTTATTATTACAACATCGCATTTAGGCAGGTATATATCCTCTGCCCAGTCCGGCAGGAGGCCTCCATCGGTTATGTTGCGCTCGAAAATATAAACATCCTTGGCCTTTCCCTCCACCCTGTCAAGAACCGGTTTGAAATAGCCTATCATCCCAACGGTGTCTCCCGACCTGAAGTCTATCTGCTCCAGGGCATTACCGGTGGAAAAACCCTCAAGATGCTGCTGAAGGATTGCGTTTATACAGGCCAGGCCTACTGCACATTTTGCCAGGTTTAAATCCATGGCCCAGAGTATAATTTCACTGCAGTTTTTACCTGCAAGGTCTCCGGCCTCGTCTATAAGTCCGCACTGGGGGCCCAACTCATTCCTGAAGGTGTACGATACGCCGCAGCTGCCGTCATCAAGAAGCACCGCCGTATATCCAATACCTATCCTTACCTCGGCAAGGGTTCTATATAAAGCGTCCTGTCTTACTTCATCTATCAGTCTTTGTACAATCACAGAGAAGGCCTCCCATCCGATGTTTTTGCTTATTCGATTCCTTCAATGGAAAGAAAGTCCTTAACCTGCGTGTTCTTGGGAAGGTCTTCGAAGAAGGTGGTAACCTGACCCTTGCTGTTTATAAACACTACGCCCTTTTCCCTGTCCTCCCGCAAAATCTCCACCGTATAACCATCGGCAGCGGTAAGCAGGTATTTGTCGGCATCGGCTAGCCCGGCCTTATTTATAAGTTCCTTAAGGTCTACTCCTACCTTATCCTTAACCTCTTTGGTGCCCAGCACCTCCGCCGCCATCTGCTGCGACACCAGTGCCACATCCCCCATGGAGCAAAGGTATATGCTTTTTATGTGCATACCCTTTGGCAAGTCGGGAGACAGGAAAAGGGGAGCATCCTCACCGGTAAATTTTATGTATCCCTTGGAGAATATATCCAACTGCTCGTTCTTTTCAAAACCGTCGGATGCAACAAAGGAGGCGGTATCCGGAAGACTTTCCAATGCAAGCAACTCCAGCAGTTCCTCCACCTTAACAGCCTTGTCGGTACTCTCGTAATAGGTATAGTCTTCCGCATTTGCCTGTGAGATTAATGTCTCAAGTATTAATACCCTTCCCACCTCGGCCTTCGGCGCGCTTTCCAGGACTTCAATCTTAACCAGGTTCCTTATCCAGTACATTGCCCTTTCCTCCGGGATAACCACCCTTATGGGCCTTGTCTTTTCATCCAGCGGCTGTCCGTCTATGGTATGGGCAAGAATTATGTCACGGCTTTGCAGTATCTCCTGCGACACCTCTATGGAATAACCGTCCCCTGCCACCAGCCGTATCCCCGAAAGGTCATCCTGGGACTTACCATACTTTTTTAAAAGGTCGTCAAAAATCGGCCCTGTAACGGTATACTGATTTTCTTCGCCGGAGGAGCTAACCGATGTGGCATTCACCGTTACCGACTTAAGGTCCTTTATTTCTTCCACTATAACCTCTATATCGGTACTTTCAAGCCCAGAAATCACTATTTTCTCCCCTTCTTGCCCGCTGGGTTGTTCTTCGGCCCCATTGCCGGTTTCTGCCGGTGCCTCCACCGGTGCGGAGCACGCAACAGCAACAAGCGTCATTACAAGCAGCAGGGCTAAAAATTGAAGTATCCTCACTTGTTTTCTCATCTACAATTCGACCTCCTCAATTATTCTCCTGTAGTTTATAAGACACATATTCACTGAGTCCACTATGGCCTGGCTTGTATATGTAGCACCGGTAATGGCCACAATATCCTCCTTGCTTTTGACAGCCATTTTAACAAGCCGCAGGCTTGTCTCGGCATCCTTGCCGACAAACCTGCCAAGGAACCATTCTTCTGTTACGTATCCCCCATAGTCCTCAGTTTCATTATGCTCAAGTACTTCAACCCTCTCTGTCAGGCCGGTTTGCACGTTGGTCAGCACCAGAATCCTAATCGTATCATTGAAGCCTTGCGCTTCTGCTGCCTGTATAACGGCCCTTGCCCCGCCCTCCCCGTTTTGTATTATGTAAACTGCAGTAATGCCTCCGCCTTCATATGTGCCAAGCCTTCTTATGGTCTCCCCATCTACTGACAGCTCTTCAACGTACACGGGGATTGTTTGCACACTAGCACATGCAGTAAGCAAGCATATCAACGCAATAAATGCAATAAACCTGGTTACCCCTATACTACATCCCTCCAATACAAAAACCCCATTACCCAAAGTTTAAGGAGTATTAAGACTGCCTACCAAAAATGCGTCTTCTAGAAGAAGACGCATTTATTAACCATCTAGCGCAAATGCAGCTATAGGTCTCCTTTCCACCCTGGGAGGCACGGTCGTTTCCAGCCGTACCCTGTCGTTCCGCATCCCATGGGCCATTAGCTATCAGGTATGCGGAATCGGAGCTATGTACTTGTCATTTATATTTTAATGCAATTGACATATCCCTGTCAATCTTTGTTTCCCTCAAATGGTGCGATAAATACCCTGTCATATCGAGTACCTGTAACCTCTGTATATGTTAATAAGGTCCCTAAGTACCGAAGCCGCCGCAGGCGTAACTCCCGAAGCACCCCCCGACAGTGTAAGGTCCCCTAAAGTGTCTGAAACATACCTGACTGCTTTGTGCCGCCCGTCTATGCTGTACAGAGGATGCCCCCTGTCCAGTTTTTCCGGTCTTACCGTCATGTGCAGTGAACCGTCCCTGTTTTCCGTTCTGCCCACAAGCTTATATTTTTTGCCCTCTCTTTTAGCCTTTTCAATCTGCTCCGGCGTGATACCGGTTATGCCTTCCACCAAGATATCCGCCAGTGTCTTTTCTTCGTTCATAAGAATATTGGTGAGTATCAAAAGCTTGGTGGCAGTGTCCCAGCCTTCTACATCCAAAGTCGGGTCGGCTTCGGCTATTCCGAGGTCCATTGCTTTTTTTAGGGCGTCATCATATGTAACACCTTTTTGTGCCATCTCGTCCAATATAAAGTTTGTGGTACCGTTTAGTATTCCCTCGATGGACAGTATTTCAGCACCGGCCATATCTATAAGGCCACCGTTTACCGTGGGGAGTGCCCCTCCCGAGGTGCAGCCTATTCCAAGCTGCACACCGTTTTTTGCCGCCAACTTGTTCAGCCGTTTATACGCCAGCATCACCGGACCTTTGTTAGAAGTTATTACGTGGATACCCTTTTCCAGTGCCCTCTCTATATAGGTCATACCCGGTTCGCCGGTCTCCTTGTTGGTGGGGGTCATTTCCACCAGCACATCAATATCTTTATTCTTCATAATACTCTCAAAAGTTATTTGCTTAGAGCCGCCATTTTTGTACTGCGAAAGGTCTCCGTTAGCCTTAGAAAACTCAACAAGGGATGCACAGTCTATCCCGGTGGGCGAATAAACGCCTCCCCTGCTGTTCATTATGTAGTTAATCTTAATATCCAAACCTTCATTATACAGGTAGGAGCGTTTTAATAACAAAAGGTCCACAAAGGCCTGCCCCACTCCTCCAAAGCCCACTACTGCCAGTCTCATACGGCTCCCCTCCATATCTTGGTATTAATTTTCCTGTCAGTTAATTGCTCCGAGCTGCCCATCACTTTTCTGCCAGGGCAACGTGCCGGTATGACACCAACTCCGCCTCTTGTCAGTAGATTTCCAGCGACCCGCCCGGGCTCAGTACCTTTACTTCGCATATACCCTTATCCTCGACAACCTTCTTATAGTCATCAGGGTTTTGCTTTATAACCGGGAAAGTATCATAATGCATCGGGATAACGCATTTTGGCGCAATCATCTCCGCCGCCTTCACTGCGTCTTCCGGGCCCATAGTGAAAAAGTCACCTATAGGCAGAAGTGCCACGTCTATCCTTTCGTCTGCCAGTAAACTCATCTCGGCAATAAGCCCGGTATCACCGGCATGATAGACCTTCTTTCCGCCTATCTCAAAGACGTAACCGCAGGCCAGGGCACCCGGTACTCCGCTGCCGTGGGCGGCGGGGAAGAATTTAACGCTTCCAAAGGGCGTTTTTTGTCTTCCTCCTATGTTGCCCTTAGCGGTTTTTATGCCTTGCTCTGCCATGGGACCATCCGCAAACTCTACCACAGCGTAAACGGTAGCCCCCGTTCTTTTTGCAATGGCATAGGTATCCCCCAGGTGGTCATCATGACCGTGGGTGACAAAAATGTAATCCGCCTCCACCTCCCCGGCGGTCTTAGCCGCCAATTGGTTGCCCGTCAGGAATGGGTCGATAAGTATCTTCACGCCTGCATCCTCCAGCAAGAAACAAGCATGTCCAAGGTATTCAATTCTCACCGCTATCAACCTCCATAGTTAATTATTTTCTACCTTATATTATATCGATTATAAGGCATGTCTGCCAGGAGTAGTAGACAAACAAAAGTTATTCCTGTATTTTTCTTTGTTTTTGCTGCCAAAGTCAGGTTCCAAGCAAGGTGCCTGTCCCCATGTTTGAATCGTTTATAACTTAAGCCTTGCCATAGAGATGTATAATATGCTAATATATAACCAATTATATTAATGCGAGGCTATGAAGGAACCAAGTAGCGTCCCGTGGTTACAACAAAGAGAGCCGCCCGGTAGGTGTAAGGACGGTAGCACACGGGAATTTGTGAATTACACTCCGGAGCCCCCAGTTTTGGGCGAACCGCCGCACGTTACCGCGGCACAAGAGGCATCCAAAATGCAAAGTAAGGTGGTACCACGGGTTTTCTCGTCCTTAGGCGGGAAAACCCTTTTTGATTTCACATAAATCCACGGGAGGTTTTCAGAATGAAAAACGTATACGATATCCTTACAGAGAGGGGATTTATCGAGCAGGCAACCCATGAAGAGGAAATAAGGGAACTGCTGAGCACAGAATCCGTCACCTTTTATATAGGGTTTGACCCCACCGCCGATAGCATGCACATAGGGCATTTCCTTCAGATGATGACAATGGCGCATATGCAACGGGCGGGCCATAGGCCCATAGTGCTTCTGGGCGGGGGTACCACCATGGTGGGGGACCCATCGGGTAAAACGGATATGCGCAAAATGCTGACCCAGGAGCAGATTCAGCACAACGCCGATAAGTTCAAAGTTCAGTTTTCCCGTTTCATTGACTTTGAAAACGACAGAGCAATAATGGTTAACAACGCCGACTGGCTGCTTAAGCTGAACTATGTTTCATTCCTCCGCGATATTGGGCGGCATT
The DNA here is from genome assembly GCA_028686075.1 of Bacillota bacterium. GTDB lineage: Bacteria > Bacillota > Clostridia > Ch29 > Ch29 > JAAYEV01. The sequence continues at coordinate 43,916 of JAQUCT010000009.1, read as the reverse complement.
TTTCAATAAACAGGATGCTTTCGGCTGAGTGCTACAAAGAAAGACTGGAAACGGGGCTTACTTTCCTCGAGTTTAACTACATGATAATGCAGTCCTATGACTTCCTGCAGCTTTACAAAAAATACAACTGCAAGATGCAGATGGGCGGAAATGACCAGTGGTCAAATATAATAGGCGGAGTTGAACTGATACGCAGGGTGGAGGGTGCTTCGGCCTATGGTCTCACCTATACGCTGCTTACCACAAGCGAAGGCAAGAAAATGGGCAAAACCGAGTCTGGAGCAATATGGCTGGACCCGGAGAAAACGTCCCCTTACGATTTCTACCAGTACTGGCGAAACGTTGATGACAGGGATGTGGAAAAATGCCTTGCCCTTTTAACCTTCCTTCCGATGGAGGAGGTAAGAAGGCTGGGCTCCCTAGAGGGGGCAGAAATAAATAATGCCAAGGAAAGGCTGGCCTTTGAACTTACCAATATGGTTCACGGCGAGAAGGAGGCCAAAAAAGCCCAGGCCGCGGCCCGGGCACTGTTCTCAAGCGGCTCGGACCTTCAGTCCGCTCCGACTACCGAGGTCGCCAGGGTTGAAATGGAACAGGGCATAAATATACTGGACCTGCTTGTGAAGACGGGGCTTACATCTTCCAAGGGAGAGGGAAGGCGTCTGGTGCAGCAGGGTGGACTGTACATGGGAGAAGAGCGGGTTGAAACCATTGACCTTATGGTAACCGATAAAGAATTTACCGACGGAACCCTTATGCTTAGAAAGGGCAAAAAAGTATACCACCTGGTAAAACTGATCTAGCAGCCAAACAACCCACCCTTGAGGGTGGGCTGCTTTTTCTATATCCCGGACCGGGACGTTTACAGGCCTCACCCGCCGCCGCAGGCCGGGCCGTGGGACCTGTCCGCACCGCAGGGAAACATACTGTCACCTTTGTTTCCTGCGTTCCTGCCAACTCCGAATACGGAGAATATTCTCTTTACCTCGCCGACGCCGCAATCGGGGCATTCTATCTTTTTGTCCCCGTCCGAGGCCCTTATCAGTTTTTCAAAGGTTTTACCGCATTTTTCGCAATTGTATTCGTATATAGGCATCCTTATCTCTCCTTTCCATTGCCGGTTAAACTATTCTTATATAGGGTATGGGGGTATAATTACATTATACCACCGTTTTAACGGATATAAACACATAAACTTAACCTGTAGCCCGGCACTAAGGGTGCGCTACCTGTCTTCCAATTTTCTATACAGTATATAGGAATATGCCACCGGGGAAAAAGTAAATACAAGGAGCAGCACCAGGAAAACTACTACATTGGTAATAAACCCAATAAAGGCGTTTAATACAAACAAAACTCCAAGTATTACGAACATCCTGCCGCCAAAACGGTGGGTCTTAACCCATACCTTCTCGTTGGACAGTGTCCATGGGGTCTTTATTCCCATATACCAGTTCTGTTTTATCCTTCCCATGTAGTTGCCCAGTATTATAAACAGCACCCCTACCGTTGCATTAACCCACATCGCAATGTTTATCTGCTTGCCGAAGGCCGCCATTATAGTAATTACATAAACAGCCGCCAAAAAACCCATTATTACCTGCATAAGCAGAAGGTATTCTCTTTGGAACCTTTGATAATTCCTCTTCTTGGGGTCCAACCTAGGCAACACCACTGCCATAGCATAAATCACACCAGAAATAATGGGACCAAAGGATACCGCCTCAAATTTTGAGCCGTACCTGTCCGGCTGACCGTTAAAGGACCAGTGTACCGGATACTGGCCATCGGCAGGAAGTTTAATGTAGGCATAAATGGCAACGGCAAATACCACCACCAGAATAATAAGTATTATCGGATTAGTGCGAATTTTTTTCATCAAATATCAAACCTCCTATTCCTTGAAATTAACAAGCCATGCTAACAGGTCCTGAAAAACGGTGGTATTGAGCGAATAAATAATGCTTTGACCCTGCCTTTCAACCGATACAAGGCCTGTATCCTTAAGCATCTTTAAATGATGGGAAATAGTTGCATGGGTTGTTGAAAACCCTTCAGCTATTTCACCGGCACTCATATCGCTGTCCTTCAGCATGAGCAATATCTCTCTTCTTGTTTTGTCCGACAAAGCCTTGAAGGTATCTCCAAGCAAAAAATCACCCTCCGCCTGCATTAGTAGATATTTAGATATTTAGATTTATATCTAAATATTAAACCAACAACTCTATCCTGTCAATAACAAAAAATAGCGGAGCGGCTTTTTATTACCACAACCCCGGCAGCCGGTCACTCACCTGTATTCAAGTATTCTTTCCAAAACCCTTTCCCTAAGCCTGTCTATAGCCTGGAAGTCCATATTGTCTATATAGTACCCCTCCAGTATATCATGGGCCTTCTTTGCCTCGGAAACCGCCGCCACCGCTTCGGATATAAGCTGCTTATACAGGTCGGTATCCCTCTTAATGTACTCTGTGCTATCCTTTAGCCTCTCCCGGTCCAAAAATGAGTTTAAATTCACTTTTCTTTCCGACCTTGCTTTGGCCCCGTCACCGCAGGTAACTGCGATGCTCAGTTCATCCATCACTATGGTATGAAGCTTATGGGGCTTTAGGGGAGAGTGGAAGTATTCAACCCTTACTCCCCTGTCGATTGCCTTCTCGGCCAGTCTGCCAAGCAGGCGAGTTTTCCCGGTTCCGGGATGCCCCTCTACATAGTATACCCTTTGTACGTTTTTAATAAGGGTATCTGAATAATCGATATACCCCCCCGGCGTGAATGCGCCCATGAACAGGTGGCGCTCCTTTCCCGGTACCGGCAACACCGACCAGCCGTCGAATATCTCACCGGCCCATTCCTCCGCTACCAGGTTTGCCCTGCCATTATACATACACGACCGGTGTTTTTCTTCAATATCATCCATAACAAGCTTTGCCGCGGCCAAGAGTCTATATGCCCTGGCAAAATGACCGCTTGTTTTTTTGCTGCATTCAATAATATCGTCTCTGTTTTTTTCCAATCCCTTTACATCCCAATATTCGCCAAGGTTGAGTATTTCATCAACTACCCCCGGAAATTTTGGGTCAGTGATATGGGGTGCGGTACCGTCCAGTAGCGCGACTTTTAAGCTTTCGATTACAATTGCATCAAGGGAATCGAAGTCCGATGCACAATAATGCATCTCTACATCGTAACCAAGTCCATTCATCGCCTGGGCTATTTTTTTCATAAAATCCGATTTGCCTGTTCCCGGCCCCCCTTTTATTATAAAAATGCGCTTTGCATCCTCGGACAATAAGTATCTATAATATGAATAGAACCCCTGAGAAGTACTGCCTCCGGGGAACATTTTCCTTATCCTTCCTGCCACACCAATCATCCTTCCATTATTTTTTCCACACTATCAGTTTATTTTTAATAGGCATAGGTTGTGAACGCCTGTTTGAAACTAAATATTTGTCGCAATATATTATTATTAATAATTTTCTGTAAAATATAATTATTATGCTAATATAATTTGTAGTACCTGTCGATTATTATATTAGAATGTGTTCACTTTAAGCTACTAAGGATAATTCACCCGAACGGTATTCCAAAACTTAAGCAGCTGCCCGGGTGCTTATCCTGTTTCGTTATTTTATATGTTCCGCAATATAATCTAATTTTTAGGAGGTATTATAATGACAATGTTAATAGGGCTTGATGTTGGTTACGGGTTTGTAAAGGTCACAGACGGCAGGATCGGATACTCCTTCCCCAGTGTAGTGGGTGAAGGGCACAATAAACCTACCTTTAACGTGATGTCGGACGAATTATCGGTGGTTGACGACATGAAAATAGGGATAGACAATGAACTATATTTTGTCGGGAAATCTGCTATAAGGCATTCTAAGTTTGCACACCGGGACCTCTCCTATACAAGGGCGATAAGCGATGACCTGGAGACGCTGTTTTTTAGTGCCCTCAGTCCTTTCTGCACCGAAGCGGTAAACAGATTCAGGGTAATCACAGGTCTCCCGGTGGAGAGAATGCACCTTGCAACCGACCTGGCCGAAAGGGTTAAGGGCGAAAAAATGATAACCATATACAGCGAAGGCAACCCCCACGAGATCAAAATAGACATAGATGCCGTTGAAGTGGTTCCTCAGCCCCTGGGCACATATTGGTCGGTGCATCTTAATTCCCTTGGCCAGATTTCCGAGTCGATGGAAGGACGCACCGGAATAATAGACGTCGGCTTTAGGACAACCGACCTTGCAGCCGTAGAAGACTCCGAGTACATACCGGAAAAAAGTAAAACCGTTCCGATTGGACTGGTAACGGCCTACAGCGATATTGCTTCCTACCTGGCCACAACCTACGGACTGGAAAAGGAAAGCTACGACCTGGACAGCATAGTGGTGAAAGGGAAAATAAATGTTGCCGGCGAAACCATAGATATTACCGAAGTCATAAACAGTGCCTTCCAAAAGCTTGCGGTAAATATCCTGGTAACAATCAACTCCAACTGGAAAACCACCGATTTCGACAGGCTGGTGCTTAGCGGCGGCGGCGGCCAGTCGGTAAGCGACTATGTGCTGCCTAAACTGTCTCAGGCCCAGCTCACCAATGAGCCTATAACATCAAACAGCCGGGGTTATCTATCCTGGGCAAACCGCTACTGGGGTTCGCTAAACGAATAGTCAAGAAAAAAGCCCGTACCGGGGATACCCTGTATGGGCTTTAATAGTTTTTTGAATAATTAAGGTACCGCCCCTCATACAAATGTAAGGGTGGTATTTATGGTCTCATTTATCTCTAATATTATCCTAAATTTCTTTATCGCCCTGGGGGTTATCCTTGGGGGCTCGGTTTTCGGTGCCCTGGCCGCCGCCCTTACCGGACAGCCTCCCCTTAAGACGATGATAGACGTAGCCGACAGCATAAAAATCTGGGCTATCGCCGTGGCATTGGGGGGGACTTTTTCATCCTTTCGGGTCCTTGAGCAAGGGCTTTTCAAGGGAGAGTTAAAGTCCCTTATAAGGCAGCTTCTGTATGTCTTCTTTGCCATGGGCGGTGCCCAACTCGGTTATGTTATACTCTATCTTATAAATGGAAGGAATATTTACTGAATAAAACCTTTGTAAGGGCAGTCCGTTATCTGGGTTTTTTGTTGCTAGGCGTCTTAATAGGGGCGGTGTTGGTGAACCTTTTATATGGGTACAGACTGGAAAAGGCCCACAGCACCATAAACGATTTAAGGACGCAGCTTAGCTATGCGGAAAACAAACTGGGTCAGCTCCAGAATAAGGAAGTTCCACCAAAGGAGCTAGTAGTGGAAAATATAAAACCCTTCCTGAGTTACGACGGGCATAAAATAGAATTATCATCCCTGGAAGAATACATAATAGATTCTGTTGGTCACCTTATAGGACGTCCCGTCGAAAGCGTTGACCTGGAGCTGGTGGTCCGTGTCTTTGACAGAAGGATTCTCACATTCAACTCCAACCGGTGCCAGCTTAGAGTTCGATATTTGCTGCTGTCCGAAACCCTTGGAATATACATAGACGTATCCGACCTGCCTCCTGCCTAATAACCCGGCCTACCCATAAGACGATAGGTAATTTTTTTGCCTTCCTCCACCGCCGGCTGGTCAAAGGCGTTTACTCCAAAAAGCTCGCCCATGTAGGCGGTCATAAGCATATACAGGAATATTAGCTGTCCTATCGTATGGGCACAAATCTGCGGCAGGGATATTTTGTAATTCATCCTGCCCCGCTTCGTAAGCACGCTTTCGGTGGCATTAAACTCAGATTGGAGCAGTTTTTCCAGCGTACTTCCGCTCAGGTACTGTAGGTCTATACCCCCCTCGCCCGGTTCCGGTATAACAAAGGAGTTTTCCCTTCGCTCAATCTCAATAAGAGTGAATATCTTATCATCTGGCCCGTCCAAAAACAGCTGCAACAGTGAATGCTGGTCCCTTGCCCCTATTGCCTTAATCGGAGTCTGGCCCAGCTGCTCCTTTCTGCCGCTGCTTTCTTTGATTTTACCCAGGCTTTCGGCCCAGAGCTGGCAGTACCAGTCTCCGAAGTAATCCAGTGCATCGGAATAGGGCATTACAACCGAAATGTTCTTACCCTTCTTATAGGCGATATACTGTAGGGCAGCTCCCATAAGGGCCGGGTTTTGGTACGGATCGGCGACGGTGCACTCCCCGGCGGTTTGCGCCGCTCCGGAAAGCAGTTCTTCAATATCAATTCCCGACACCGCCGCCGACAGAAGTCCCACAGCGGACAATACCGAGTATCTTCCCCCCACATTACCGGGTATATAAAAAAGCCGGTAGCCCGACCGCCGGGCAATCTGCAGCAGGCTTCCCCGGGACGCGTCGGTGGTTGCTATTATGCTTTTTGCCGCCCTGTGCGGACCCACCTCTCTTTCCAACAAATCCTTCAGTATGAGGTAATTCGCCATAGTCTCAACTGTGCTGCCCGATTTTGTTATAACGTTGAACGCCGTTTTATTAAGGTCCAGGATGTCCAGCAGCCCATTCAAATGGTCTGAATCTATGCTGTCCAGCACATATACCCTTGGGCAGCCCTTCCTTTGAACATTAGACAGTTTGTTATGCCAAGGGTGGTTCAGAGCCGCGTGCAACAGTCTGTTACCCAGGGCGGAACCACCTATTCCTATTACAACCAGGCTCTCGTAACCATCTTTAATATGCTCCGCGGTTTCTTTGATGGCCGCAGCGTCCTCTTTGAGAAAGGGAAGGTTGAAAAAACCCAAAAGCCCCTCATTCCTTTTGGCCTCCACCGATTCCACTGCAGAAATAAGCTCAGGTCGGGCTTTTTCTATTTCTTCTTCAACCGCCGGCACCGCCTTCAGCATATTAGAATAATCCAGCCTTATTCTTTCACCCATTTACTTCTCTCCCATCTTAAATCCTACCTTTTCATTCCCCGTGTTTCCCGCAAAAAGAGGCGTTGGAGACTGCTGTTAACCTTTGCCTTAAGTCCCTTTAGCCTGTCCAGTGCCTCTTCCCTGCCTTTGCCGGTTACCGAAAAATATATCTTAAGCTTTGGCTCTGTGCCGGAGGGTCTAATGCACACCCAGGAGTTCCCCTTCAGCCTGAAATACAATACATCGGATACAGGAAGGTCTAGTTTCCCCGTCTCTTGGCCCTTCCCATCATAATGCATACCTTTTATGTAATCCCTTATTTCCTCCACCGGCTCCCCAAGAGATTCTTCCATCCGCCCTTTGTTATTCCTGAAATAGGACATAATACTTCTAATCCTTTCCAGGCCTTCACAGCCCTCCAGCCTTATTGAAACAACGTCCTCTACGTAGTACCCGTGACGCCGGTACAAATCCTCCAGCACCTCGGACAGCGTCAGCCCCTTCAATTTATAGAAAAGTACCATCTCGCATACCAGCAAAGTTGCAATAACTCCGTCCTTATCCCTGACAAAGTCCCCTGCAAGATACCCATTGCTTTCCTCATAGCCGAACACAAAGCACCTTTCTCCGGTCTTTGAAAACTCCTCTATCTTTCCGGCTATATACTTAAAACCGGTCAGCGTATCCATTGTGTCAACTCCGTATGTAGTGGCCACTGTCCTTCCCATTTCGCTTGTTACTATGGTCTTAATAACAGTATCCCGATCGGTGCTTAATCCCTTTTCCTTCCTTCTGGACAATATATACTCGACGAGCAGCACCCCTACCTGATTGCCGGTAAAGGTCTCAAACACTCCATCCCTATTTCTGGCGGCAATACCCACCCTGTCCGCATCAGGGTCGGTACCTATTACCAGGTCCGCATCCCTTTCCTCCGCCATACCTATAGCCAGCTCCAAGGCTTCCCGGTCCTCCGGATTGGGGGATTTGACTGTGGGAAAATCGCTGTGGGGTTCCTGCTGCTCCTTAACGGTGTCAACCCTTTTAAACCCGGCCTTTTCCAGCACCGTCGTCACAGGCCCGTAGCCGGTACCGTGAAGGGGTGTATATACTATTCCCAGCCCGCCGCCGTTTTCACGTATCATTTCCCTATCAAGGCTAAGCTGCAGCACCCTTTCGGTATACTTTCTGTCAATGTCTTTCCCCACCATAATAAGCAGCCCCTGCCGGAGGGCCCTTTCCCTTTCCATCACCGACACTTCGCATACGTCGCAAACGCCTAATATCTCGCTGGTTATTTTCTCCGCCCTGTCGTCTATTATCTGGCCTCCGTCCTCCCAGTACACCTTAAAACCGTTGTACTGGGGCGGATTGTGACTGGCGGTCACCACTATCCCTGCCACGGCATTTAGTTCCCTTACCGCAAAGGACAAAAGGGGAGTTGGCCTAATATAGTCAAAAAGATAGGCCTTTACTCCAGCTGCATTAAGGACTTGTGCCGCCCGCAGCGCAAACTCAAAGGAAAAATGCCGGGAATCGTATGCTATTGCCACACCCCGGTCGGCGTAAGACTGACCCTGGGACCTTATATGGTTTGCAAGACCTAAGGCGGCCCTTCCCACCGTGTACACGTTCATCCTATTTATGCCGGCACCCATAAGGCCCCTAAGGCCCGCCGTGCCAAACTCCAGAAATGCACAGAAACGATTCCTTATCTCCTCTTCATTGTTTTCTATATTCCGAAGTTCCTTTTTTGTTTCTTCATCTATATACGGGTTGTCAACCCATTTCCTGTATTCGGATAAATACTCCACCTTCTCACCTCTATACATAATATGCTTAAGACTTTACATACCCTAATGTGTCATCCTGAGCGAAATGGTTGTCATCCTGAGCGGTAGCGAAGGACCTTGCGATAGCGAAATGTCTACCTCCAGGTAAGATTCTTCGGGCTTCGCTTCTTCGGAATGACAGGGGTTTTACCCCCTGTCATTCATTAATCCCGGTATCTCCCAGGATTACCTGTACCCTGTGAAGGCTGCCGTCCTCCGAAAGGGGTATATAACCGTCCTGCATAACCTTTTCGTCCAGCGTAACCTCCCGAACACCCAGGCTTACCTTGTCGGGGTTTTTAACTTCTATATGGTATCTGGTGCCCTTGTACCTGTACTCCATTGAATACCCGGCCCATTCCCTGGGAATACAGGGCTGTATCCTTAGGCGGCCGCCCTCCTTATTAAAACCGAGTAAAGACTCCAGCCCCACCCTGTACAGCCAGCCGGCCGCTCCGGTATACCAGGTCCAGCCTCCCCTTCCCGAATGGGGTGCTACCGCGTACACGTCCGCCGCCGCCACATAGGGCTCCACCTTGTAAGTAGCGCATTCAATGGGTGTCCTGGCATGGTTAACCGGGTTAATCATGTTAAATAACTCCCATGCCTTGTCTCCATTACCCAGCATCGCAAATGCCTTCATCACCCAGGAGGCCGCGTGGGTGTATTGACCGCCGTTCTCCCTGACCCCCGGCACATAACCCTTAATATATCCTGGCTCCAGCTCACTTTCGTCGAAGGGCGGTGTGAACAGCAGTATAATGCCTTCGCCCCTTCTTACGAGGTAGTGCTCCACCGCGTTCATTGCTTCAACAACCCTGTTGGGGTCACCCTGGCCACTTATAACCGCCCAGGACTGGGCAATAGAATCTATTGTACACTCAGTATTCTCGGAGGAGCCAAGGGGAGTGCCGTCATCGAAATAGGCTCTCCTGTACCATGACCCGTCCCATCCGTTCTGTTCAATAGCCCGGGTTATATCCTCAACGGCTTTGCTAAACCTTTCCTTCCGCTCGGTATCCTTCATACTGTCACAGGCGGGCAGGAATTTTTTGAGGGTATCACACAGGAACCATCCCAGCCATATGCTTTCGCCCTTCCCTTTGTTGCCCACCGTGCTCATCCCGTCGTTCCAGTCCCCGGAACCCATAAGGGGTATCCCGTGCTCACCACACCTTAGGCCCCTTTCGATGGCCCGCACGCAGTGCTCGTAAACGCTGGACCTCTCCTCGGAAATCCGGGGTGTGCCGTACCTTTCGTCCTCGTTTTCGTCCAAAGGCAGGTCCTCCAGGTAATGCGCCTCCTCATTAAGGATGCTGTAATCCCCGGTCCTTTTAATATACTCTGCTACTGTATAGGGCAACCACAGCAGGTCATCGGTGAACCGGGTGCGAATACCCTTCTCCTGTATACCAGGGTGCCACCAGTGCTGCACATCTCCCTCAACAAACTGGTGTGCACAGTGAACAAGAATCTGCCTGCGGGTAAGCTGCGGCAGCGCATAAACCACGTTTACCGCATCCTGCAGCTGGTCTCTGAAACCGTAGGCACCACCCGACTGGTAAAAAGCGGTCCTTGCCCACAGCCGGCAGGCTATGGTCTGGTACATAAGCCAGTAGTTTAGCATCAAATCCATGGATGCGTCGGGGGTATAAACTCTTATTACCCCCAGGGTGTCCTCCCAGTATTCCTTAACCTCTTCCAGGGCCCTGCGGCAGCTATCGGGGTCATTGTATTTTTCAACTATCCCTCTTAGGTGCCCCTCCTCCGGCACCTGGCCTAGCAAAAACACCAGCTCTTTTTCTTCGCCGGCCTTCAGTTCCGCAAAGGTCTGAACCGCCACGCAGGGGTCATAACCCACGCCGGTCCTGTTGGACAGGCACTCCCTTGACAGGGCTTTAGGGTTTGCAAGGCTTTCGCCGGTGCCCAAAAACTCGGCCCTGTCCCCGGTGCAGCTGCCTATCTCGTCGGAGGTTGCCACAAAGGCAATCCGGCCTGGAAAATCGTAGTTAAAGGGGTTTCTTATGAAAAATGTCTGGCTGTCGCTGTCGTATTCGGTTTCTATATACTGCTGTGTCAGCTGGTCGCTTATACCCAGCACCGGTCTTATATAATAGGTAATGCTTAAGTGTCTTTTCTTGTTACTGTCGTTTTTAAGCTTTACCACCGATATCTTAACCGGGTCACTTTTAGGTACGAACATGGTAAGGTTTTGGTCAATGCCGTGGCTTAGGTGGTGGAAGGAGGAATAACCCAGTCCGTGCCTTATGGTATAATCCGCATCATCCCTTATGGGCAGCGGGGTTATTGTCCATAGGTCCCCGTTCTCCTCGTCCCTTAAGTATATAATCTCCCCCGGCGGGTCGGTAACCGGGTCGTTGGACCACGGTGTCAGCTTGTTCTCACGGCTGTTCTCCGCCCATACCGAGCCGGAACCGCTTTCCGAAACCAAAAACCCGAACCCCTCGTTAGATATTACGTTTGTCCACGGTGCCGGGGTATGGCTGTTTTCCTTAAGTCTTACGATATATTCTCTTCCATCGCTGGTAAATCCTCCATATCCGTTAAAAAATGTGACCTCCAACGGGTAGTCCCTGCCCTCGTATACCATGTCGTAACGGTTAAAACTCTTTACCCTGGGAAGGTCCTCTTCCTCCTCAAGCCCTTTTAGCTGCACGTCAATGGGCCCCTCACCGCCCTTTAAGATTATCCTTGCGGCGGCGTGAATAAGGACAATATCCTCCTCGGGCATTATACCGGAGTTTAAGATATGCACCCCGCCCGGCTTATCTATAACGTCCCTGCCGTTGCTGGAAAGGACTATCTCATTGACCAGTTCCTGCAGCGGCTGCAGGTAACTGCTCCCGTCCCGGTTAAGTATTACAAGGTCTGCCGGCAGACCTTTAAACCTCCAGTATTCATGGGCCTTGAGGCATTCTTTAACCAACTCCGCGTGTTCGGTCCGATCAATGCTTACAAGCACAATGGGTATGTCACCGGATACCCCGTAGGACCACAGCCCCGACTGGCCCTTTGCGTTCTTTCTTATTATATCCTGATACTTCCTCCTGGCAGGGCTTGCAAACACTATCTGTGAAATCATATTCTGATAGGTCTTTATCTCGCCCGCCCGCAGGTTCAGGTAGGTTGTCTCGACCTGGCTCCTTGTAAGAGCCAAGTCGAAGGCCCGGTCTATGGATGCCGGGTTATGATACTTTGCAGCCAGGGAAATGGCCTCCTCCCTGCTGCCCGTAAGACTGGTAACAAAGCTAATTTTTACCACCTTGCCCGGCTCAACCTTAACCTTTCTTCGAAGGCACATAACCGGGTCAAGGACTATACCCACGGTGTTGGTAAGGGGCTGGGTAAGCCCCGCGGGGTTTGTAATATCCCTGCCCCGGCCTATGAAATTGCCCCTTATGGTCTCATACTGCAGGCTACCCGCCGTCTCACCCTCCACCGCCATGGTATGGACCGCCCACAGGGTCTCCTGCTTTGGCACCCTAGGACGCCGGGAAGCAAGTAAGCTATCGTACTGCGAAATGTACTCGGTCCTTACGAACAGGTTACTGAAAGCAGGATGGGCAATATCAGCGGCCTGGGCGGCCAGCACCGGCTCCATATAGCTGGTAAGCTCCACCACTGCGGGACCGTTGCCATGATTTGTAAGGGATATCCTCCTTATCTCGGCATTGTCCTCGGTGGTTACCACAATCTCGCTGTGGGTATCTATATTATCATCGGTCCTATAGTATTCGGCCCTGTCCTGGGAAAAAATGGCCATATATCCGTCCGGGTGACCTCCCAGCGGCTGATGCGTACTGCTCCATACCTTCTTTGTGTTAAGGTTCCGCAAAAATACAAAGGTCCCGTGTTTTACCTCCAGCGGGTCCTCCCTCCAACGGGTAACCTGTAGGCTGTCCTTCCTGCTGTACCCGCCGCCGCCGTTCGTGAGCATAAGGGAATAGCTCCCGTTAGATAGCATATGACACTGCGGAACCGGTGTATCCGGCACACCGAATATCCTTATTACCTTTACCTCTTCCCTGTCAATCACTTCTAGGGGCTGTATCTCCTCCTTGTATTCCTTTGTTATTATAACCTTAAGTGGCATCTTTTCCTGCAGCAAAATTTCTGCAGCCCTTATCACCGGGTCGCCGTGGAACCTTTTCTGTATGATACCGCAGTTTAAGTAGTTGTTCAGTGAAATAAAACCCATACCCTGGTGATGGGCCATATAACTTTTTACTAGAACGCTTCTTTTGCCCCGGGGCAGCCGGTCGGGGGTATAATCCACCGCTTCGTAAAACCCGTACTCCCCTTCCAGGCCTTCTTTCTTAAGCCTTTTTATGTTATCCACCGCCAGCCGTGGATTAACCGGCAGTGCCAGCAGCGTTGAATAAGGGGATACCACCATATCCTCCGCCAGACCCCTTTTTAGCCCGAAGTCCGGGACACCGAAGGCCTTGTATTGGTAATTGAAAAGCATATCAAAGGCATAATAACCGGACTCCGAAATGCCCCAGGGTGCATTCCTTTTATCGCCGTAGCTTTTCTGGGCCTTAACTATGGTACCGTAGGTCTCGTCCAGCAGCGTGTTTTTATAGTTTTTGAGCACGAGCAGCGGCATCAGGTATTCAAACATGGTCCCCGCCCAGGATACCAGACCCCGGTACCCGTCCACTACCGAAAGGGCACGGCCCAGCTTGAACCAGTGTTTTTTCGGCACCTCCCGCCTTGCTATGGCTATATAGCTTGTAATCCTGGCCTCCGAGGCCAAAAGGTCGTAATAGGAGTTAATAAGATTTTCCTCCCCGACGTTGTACCCGATTGAAAAAAGATGCCTGGTGGTGTCATAGAGCGGCGCAAACTCAGTTGCGTCTACAAGAATGCCTATCCTGTCCATCAGAACATCCATACGACCTAAAAGTGCCTTGGTAGCCGCCCGGCACCGTAACACTTCAACCCTAAGTCGGGATATGTAGGACGCGGCGTCCTTCTGCTGCTCCGGTTCTCTTTGCAGGCCGTCCATCTCCTTGATTAGGCGGTCGTACACCTCCAAAAGGTCGGTAAGGGATGCCCTTTCCTCGACCTCTTCTATAAGAGCAAGCACTTTTTTATAATCATCCCGGCCGCCAATAAGGCGGTAAACTTTATCCAGAAGGTCTCTGTCGGGAAAAAGGTCCCTTGTTTCCTTTATAAAAGAAGCAACGGTTTTATTAAGCCTTATTTCCCAGCTATCGGCGTCAAACACAGCCTCCTCCAGTTTTGCAAGGAGAATGCACCATTCTGACAGCGTAATGGAACCCTCACCCAGGGCACGGTCCAGCATATCAATTGCCGCTTCAGCACCCTCCTCCACAAGCAGTGCGGTATCAAGCAGCCCCCTCACGCGGCCAATATGAATAACCGGGTTTTTTGCATACTCTTTAAGCCCCTGCCTCAGGCATATAAGGTACCCCACCAGGTTACCACTGTCCACGGTGGATACAAAATAGGGTCTTAGTACCTCCAGCGTTTTGGTATCGTACCAGTTGTACAGGTGTCCCCTCCAGGTCTCCATCCCCTCAATGGTGTCTATGGAGTGCTCTATCCTGTCCACCATATCCGAGGTGGAAATATACCCAAAGTCCCTGGCCGACAGGGTCGATATTAGCATAAATCCGATATTGGTGGGGGACGTCCTATGGGCTACGCCGTTGGGCGGTTCTACCTGCACATTGTCCGGTGCGAGGTAATTGTTTTCCGCGTTGACAAAGTCCTCGTAATACGCCCAGGTCTTCCTTGAGAGCTTACGCAGTTCCTCGGTTTCCTCCGAGCTTAGGTCCAGCTCTTCCATACCCTCCACAACACTTATCCTGTAGGCTATCCTGGGAGACATTACCCATAATATTCCAATAACCAATACATAGGGCAGGCCTTGCGGCTTAAAGGACAGCGCAAGGACAAGTACTGCGGCGGAAAGGAGTGCCGGTAACCCCATTTTCTTCGCGTAGCCCAACCGATCGTTTTTAAAGGACCTTTCAACCTCCGAGGCGGTAACCCATTCAAGCATATTCCTGCCGGATACAAACACCCTATGCAGCGACCTTATTATACCGTCCGCCGTTATATATACGTGATAGGGCAAAAAAACAAACAGAAGAAAGGCCTGGTAAGCCGTAGCCTTCAAGCCGGATATTACGTTACCGTTAAGCTTTTCTCCAAACCCTGAATGGGACCCAAGCATAATATGGTCCACCACTCCAAGCAGGAACCTAAAACCAACGGTGATCGCCGAAAAAAGCACCCATACACCGGCATTTCCCGGGAAGATTAAAATCCCCAGCACTACAAGCAGAAACTGAAATACCGGCACAAGGCTCCTCCGGAGGTTGTCAAGTATTTTCCACCGGGACAATAAGGACAACGGGTTTTTGCTCTCCTTACCCTCCCTGTTCCTTACCCTTTGGCACAGCCACCTTATAAGCTGCCAGTCGCCCCTTACCCACCGGTGCAGCCGCATCATGTAGGAGCCGTAGCCCGAGGGGTAACCGTCAATAAGCTCTATATCGGTAGCCAGTGCAGTCCGGGCAAAGCTTCCCTCCAAAAGGTCGTGGCTTAACACCGAATTGTCCGGGAAGGCTCCCTTAAGTACCCTGTTGAATACATCAACGTCATATATACCCTTGCCGGTAAATATACCCTCACCGAACAGGTCCTGGTATATGTCCGAAATAGCGGTGGTGTAAGGGTCAATACCCCCCTGCCCGGCAAAGACCCGGGTGAAGGCAGACCGGTTGGCACTCTCTACGTCTATGCTTATCCTGGGCTGTATTATGCCGTACCCGTCGCGTATTAGACTTGCGTCCTCATCGCATACCGCCCTGTTAAGCGGATGGGATATGGTCCCTATAAGCTTTTTGGCGGTATCCATGGTAAGGTTTGTATCGGCATCCAGCGTTATTACGTATTTCACCGTTCCAAGGCCGGATATATTCCCCGAAACGACAGAATAGGACGTATCCTTGCTTCCGCAAAGCAGTGCGTTAAGCTCCAGCAGTGCTCCCCTTTTCCTTTCCCAGCCCATCCACTTATCCTGCTTTTCGCTATGCTGCCTATGCCTTACCAGAAAAAAAAATAGGTCTCCATTGTCGGAGTATTTTTCGTTAAGCAGCCTTATCCCCTCAAGGCCCTCTCTGATTATCTCCTCGTCCCCGGGCATGGCTTTTTTGTCCGCATCCTTAAAGTCCCCCGCCAGTGCAAAATATAAGTTTTTCTCCCTGTTGGCGTGGTAGTAAACCTCAAGATGGTCAATATGTTCCCGTACCTTTTTTTTGTCCGTCAGAAGGGTGGGAATGGCCACCAGAGTGCGGGCGGAATCCGGTATACCGTCCCTGTACTCCAGCTTGGGCAAAAAGGTGGGCGAAATGCCGTGGGTAAAACACCAGTTGACCAGATTTATTGCCACGTCGCTGGCCGGCAACAGTGCTACCAATGCGATTAGCAGGTTTAAAAGTATGTGCTCCTCACCGACCAGAGCGTAGGAATAGTACAATAGCCCCACCGTTATTGCCAGCGTAATAACCGTAATAATGATCAGATAGGAGGACAGGCTATAATTGTGGAACCTGTCCCCGGCAGAAGCCATTCCCAGTAGCCCCATCAACTCTTTCCTGCCCCCGCCGGCAATGTAATACCCTATATGGCTCTCCCTTTCGCTGCCGCCTTCTGCGGCTGACCTCCTGGCACATTCCAGTGCCTTTCGTGCCACGCTTATCTGGGGCACCCTTGCCCTTTGGGCTATCTTTTCAATCAATTTTCTGTAATAGTCCCTTGATTCAAAGTCCATCCCGGGATACACACCCACCGGGTCATCCTTTAGTATCTCATGGATGGCACACAGGGATTCGAATATATCGTTCCAGTCCAGCACCGCCACAACGTTTAGGCTTGTTATCGCATTACCCACAGATATTTTCCTCGCGGCCTGGTCCTTATGCTCCTGTTCTATCAGGTCCTTTACAGTTAAACCGTAGTCGAAAAGCCTGTCGTCAATTAAATCGATAATCTCCCCGCTGTCTATTCCATCCTTTCTAAGTCTCCTGAGCAGATGCTCAATAAAGGAGGGGTTTAGCCCTTTTTTGTCCTTCACCTGCTCCCTTAGGACGAGCAGCAGATTATTTCCGTTTTCCTTAACAAACCTCCCGGCCCTTTCCCACTGCTGCTGGGTTTTATGTATCCTTTCGCAAATGTACCTTATGTTCTCTATAAGGGCCAGCCGGGTCATAAGTGATAAAGACCAGACCTCGGCACTTGAGAGTTTACTGTGACTCTGGTATGCCCTTACAAAATCGATTAGCAGATTTTGGTCAAGCCTGCCGTCGGTATGGGATATAAGCTCTAATGCTATGGCGTACACCCTTGGATAACCCTTAAGGATACCGCCCTTTAAGATGCTTAGCTTGCGTAGCCTTTCCCTGGTAAGGCTCTGCCTTACCTCCTTTACCTGCTCCTCTATTTTATAATAATTGTCCAACAGCCATTCGGAAGCTGGGGTTAGATCCCTGCCCTTTTTGGCGTAGGTGTTTATTCTTTTGTAAACCTCCGTTATGGCCTTAAAATTATTGTCTATCCGTCCGGGGAGAGATTTTACGTGCTTTGTACTTTTTGAAACGGTATGCTCCCGGGCCATCTGGGCTGCATGACTTAACAGCTGTTCCGGCTGGAGCAGAACGTCCTTTACGGCACCCGTATCATCATCCTTTATATTTTTGTATCTACTAAAGCCTATAAGCAGCAAGCCTATTATCAGAACGAATAACAAAGCTTCCATAACGGTTGCGTCCTTCCTCCCCTATGATGTAGGGCACTCCTTGTTCGCCATGAGTTCCTTCACCTTTTCGCTTAAAGCTGCCGAAAGCTCGGCGGCGTATTCCTCAGAGGGCCCCTCGGCGTATACATTGAACACCGGCCTTTCGGAATCCGGAAGGACCAATGCCCAGCCTTTTTTGTCCTTTATCTTTACTCCCTCGAACAGTTCTAAGTCCCTGTCTCTGTTCCGGTTTATTATTTCCTTTATAATCCTGCCCTTATCCTTCCAGTCGCATTCAATCTCCCTTTTGACGTAATGGAACTTAGGCAGCTCGTCCACCAACTCGCTCAGTTTTATCCCCTTATCGGCCAAAAAGTTTATTATACTGCCGGCACCCCATATGGCATCAAAATTGAGCGCGTACTGCAGTTTGGCTCCGTCCCCCGCACCGCCTGCTTTAAGCATTTCATTCATCCAATTGGACGGGTTGGATTTTGTCCTTATTACCTCCACGCCGTAGCCCCTGGCCATTGCCTCTATAGTTTCGGAGGCGGTGTAGGGCAATACCAGACTGTCGGCGGTCCCCGACTTAAGCACTATAAGGGATACCAGGACTGTGTACTTCTCGTTGTCAATAACCCTGCCCCTGTCATCAACCAGAATTAAATTTTCCCCATTCCCGCCAAAAATTATTCCCATGTGAAGTCTGTCTTTAATCACCTGTCGGGCCGTGGAGTCCCGATAGCTGTCCACCGACGGATGGCTGTCGCCGTGGTGATCAGTTTTTACCCTGCACCCTATGTATTTCAAAAATTGCGTCGCAAGAGCCAGCACGTTTTCCGACCGGGCACCTACCAGTATACCGGGGCCTTTGGCCTTTATTTCCTTAAGGCTTCCAAGCATGGCGGCACCGCTTTTTAAATATATGGACGTAAACCCGTCCACCGTAACCAACTCACTTATGCGGTCGCCATTGCACCGCTCATAATCGTCCCTGTTGAACAGGTTTTCAATTTTCCGTTCAACGCCCCGGTCTATATTGGCTCCGTTATCGCCAACCAATTCTATATACACCTGGTTTTGGTCCGAGTTGCTGCCCCTTATGTGTACTCCTCCGTCCGCTTTGAAATAGGTTACCGCAAACCGGTTGGCCGGTGCCGATGCGTTATTTATGTCAATAACGCCAACACCGGTGGACAGTATACCGCACACCAGCGAATCCCTAACCAACTTTGACCCGGCGGTGTTGTCACCGCTTACCACTATAAACGCATCGTCCTTCATAAGGGTAGCAAAGGCCGACCCTAAGCGGGATGCAAATTCCGGAGTAATATCGGTATTAACCGCTCCCTTTATGTCCCTGTGACCAAAAAGTGTCTTTGTGCCCTTTGTGCCCCATATAAGGTTTTGGGTAATAACCATTCCCTCGTCTATTCTCTTGTCCGGCCAGACCTTTATGCCCGGTTTTACAGTTACTTTGGAACCAATCCTGCTGTCTGCGCCTATAGCCGAGTTCTCTAAAAGGCTCACGCCGTTCTTTATATGGACGTTGGAGCATACAACCGTTCCCCTTAAGTGGCAGTATTCTCCCGTGCTTACGTTTTTCCACAGAACGCTCTTCTTAAGGGTTGTTTCATGGCCTATACTGCAGTTTTCGCCTATAACAGTAAAGGGGTGTATATCACATCCCTTTGCAACACGACAGTTTCTTCCAAAATACACCGGCGGGGAAACGGCCACATTGTCGCCTATCTGTACACCCTCGTCCATCCATAGGCCCTTTTCTACCTGCCGGACCCCTATATCCGCATTAACCCTGCCCTCAAGTATGTCAAACTGCGTCTGTTTGTAGGATTCTAAATCCCCTATGTCACACCAGTAATCCTTTGTTATGTAACCGTACATAGGCACCCCGTCCCGGAGCAGTTTGGGAAACAAATCCTTACTGAAATCGAAGTTTTCACCCTTTTGGTAATACCCCAGTACCTCCGGCTCCAGTATGTATATACCTGTGTTTATGGTATCGCTGAACACCTCGCCCCAGCTTGGCTTTTCCAGGAATCTTATTATCCGGCCGCTGTCGTCGGTTATAATCACCCCATACTCCAGCGGCACCGATTCCCGTTTTAGTACCAGGGTGGCCTTGGACCCCTTTGCCCTGTGAAAGTCCACCGCACGGTTAAGGTCCAGGTCGGTCAGTGCGTCGCCGCTTATTACTATGAACGTGCTACTTAAGTTTTCACCGGCGTTTTTTACGCTCCCCCCGGTCCCGAGGGGTGTTTCTTCGATAAAATAGTTTAGGTTTACTCCCCATTCCTTTCCGTCATCGAAGTATTCAGTTATTGCAGAAGGCAGGTATGCCAGTGTTACAGATATATCCTCTATGTTATGTTTTTTGAGCAGCTCGATGGTATATTCCATAACCGGTTTGTTGAGTATGGGAACCATCGGCTTGGGAACATCACAGGTTAAAGGTCTCAACCTGGTTCCTTCGCCGCCTGCCATTATTACAGCTTTTATAACGAATCACTCCTTGCCTTTGTGATAGAACGTAAACGAAATCCAATTGTGAAAAGAAGATAATCCTCTGGCTTATATTGCCCAAATATGCAAAAATTAATCCGGACCCTTTCGGCTACCAACATACAACCAGTATTATACAAAGAAGTGTTGCCATAAAAAAAAAGAGCTTGCGCTCTCTTAGAATTTGGTGAGGTATTTTTCTATTTCCCACTCGCTTATCCTTGTCCTATACTCGTTCCATTCAATCATTGCCGCTTCTACAAACCTCTTGTATATATGGTCGCCCAGGGCGGATTTTATTACTTCATCCTTCTTTAATTCCCTCAGGGCTTCGAATAGGTTGTGGGGAAGATTCTCCACGCCCTTTTCTTCCCGGTCCAGCTTATCCATATCGTATATATTGCCGCTTATAGGAGCCGGAGGCTGAAACTTGTTTTTAATTCCGTCAAGACCCGACTTTAATATCACAGCAAGGGCAATGTAAGGATTGGCCGCCGGGTCGGGGTTTCTTAACTCGAGCCGGGTTGAGCCGCCCCTCTTGGTAGGTACCCTCACCAGCGGGCTGCGGTTTACCGCCGACCAGGCCACATAAACCGGGGCCTCATAACCGGGGACAAGCCTTTTGTAAGAGTTGACAGTGGGGTTGGTAATGGCTGTAAACCCACGGGCGTGCTTAAGAAGTCCCGCAAGGTAATTGTAAGCCATACCGGACAGTTGCAGCTCTCCTTCTTCGTCGCAGAAGGCGTTTTTGCCCTCAAGGTTATAAAGGGACATATTTACGTGCATCCCCGAACCGGGTATTCCGTATACCGGTTTTGGCATAAAGGTGGCGTGAAGGCCGTGTCTTTGGGCAATTATCCTTATGACCATTTTAAAGGTCATTATATTGTCCGCCGTTGTTAGAGCATCATCGTACTTGAAATCAATCTCATGCTGTCCCGGGGCCACTTCGTGATGGGAGGCCTCTATTTCAAAACCCATCTCCTTAAGAGTAAGAACCATATCCCTCCGGGCACTTTCTCCTAAGTCCACCGGAGCCAGGTCAAAATAGCCTGCATTGTCGTGGGTCTCCAGTGAGGGCTTACCCCTCTCATCGGTATGGAATAAGAAGAACTCGCACTCCGGGCCCACTTTCATCCTATATCCCATATCCTCCGCCTCTTTCAGAGCCCTTTTGAGGGTATTCCTGGGGCATCCGGCAAAGGGCTCACCATCCTTTGTATACACGTCACAGATAAGCCTTGCTTCCCTTGCGTTGGAGATCCACGGGAAGACCACAAAGGTAGAGGGGTCGGGAATAAGGTACATATCGGATTCCTCTATTCGTACAAAACCATCTATAGAGGAACCGTCAAACATTATTTCATTATCAAGTGCCTTTTCCAGCTGTTCGATGGTAATGGCCACATTCTTCATTACCCCCAGTATATCCGTAAACTGAAGATGGATAAACTGGATATCCATTTCCCTCGCCTTTTCAAGAACGTCTTTCTTGGTCATTTTGTTTGCCATATAAACCCTCCTTTAATAAAAAAGCGTCCCTGAGCAAGGGGGTACACCCCGCGCTCATCGGACGCCGTTGCCCGTATCATTATTAACACCAATGTCAATATTATACACTAATTTTTCGGTCTTGCAACACTTTTTTGCTGCAGGTGCTGCAATAACCATATATCTTGATAGGTCTTCCCGCCATCGAAAAACCCTTATCTTGTAGTATACGTTTCCTTAAACCATCCACCAACCAGTCGTCGATCTCCTCAACCTTTCCGCATCCAAGGCAGATCAGGTGATGATGACCCGATGCCCTAGGGCTTATAAACTCATACCTGGCCGGAGAATTTTCCATAGGCAGCCTTGAGACAAGCCCAACTTTTTGAAACAGTTCAATAGCACGATAAATAGTAGCTATCCCCGCCCTGTTTGCATTACCTCTCCTGGCGGTAAGCAGCCGGTGTATGTCCTCAATTTCAAGATGGTGGCCTTTGAAGTCGTAGAGTATTTCAAGGATGGCTTTCCTTTGAGGCGTCATCCTCACCTTCTGTTCCTTAAGCAAGTGATAGGCTTCCGCAAGCAACCATTATCCCTCCCTTTCCAAGGCCAGATAAACCAATTGGATATGCCCGGTAACCATATTACATCATTAGATATACCGGCAACCTGCCATTATTCAGGCTGATTATAGAATCTCATAGGTGCACGTCAGCACAGGCATCTTCAAATTGCCAAGAACCCGCTCAAGCAATACCCCTTCCCTTTCCGGATACCTGTGTCCATAGCTTGCCCTTATGGCAGAAGATATGAACTGGACCGCACGGTCAAGGGCTATTGGAAGACTGTCTCGTTGCATAATGCTGCCGACCATAACACTCGCAAACCCGTCCCCAGTTCCTGGAAAACCGGCTGGAATATAGTCACATTTAACTTTCCAGAATCGTCCGTCTCCACTGTTGTATGCAATAACGCTCGTTGTTTTTCTGGATTTGCAATCCGGTACGCTTGTAATAATTGCAATATCAGGGCCCTGCTCAGTCAGAAGGAACAGCCATTCTTTTATCTCTTCTTCATCGACACTGTCTTTATAGGGTTTATCAAGAAGATAGACCGCCTCGGTATAATTCGGTGTTATTATATCGGCAAGTCCAATATATCTTCTCATTTGATGTACCATTCGAGTATTCACGGCAGAGTACAGACCCCCGTCATCCCCCATCACCGGATCAATAACCACCAACTGACCCGGCCTGCGAAAGCTTTCAATAAACCCGGATATTATGTCTATTTGCCTTGGGGAACCTAGAAACCCCGAATAAATACAGTCAAACTCTATACCCAGGGAAGTCCAGTGTCTTATATATTCTTCAAGGTGGTCGGTAAGGTCTATAAACTTATAGCCGTCAAATCCACCGGTATGAGTGGACAGCACAGCAGTAGGCAGCGGGCAGACCTGTATGCCCATTGTAGAAAGTATTGGAATAATAACAGTAAGGGACGCCCTACCGAAACCGGACAGGTCATGAACTGCTGCCACCCTTGGATTTGGGGACCTCATATCCCTACCTCCTCTGGCCTATTTTTTTAACATAGAACCTCTTATCTTCGTAATCAAATCTTTCCAGTAATCCCTGCTCCACCAAGCCTTCTATTTCGGTCCAGCTGCAGCCCCTGTCGTCAAGGAGCCTTGCAATGACGTCCTCCCTTATTGGGTGTACCGAAGCTATGCTTAAGACGTCTTTTACTATGTCGTCGGTAAAAAAGAAACTATCTTCCTCATCACCGCTCACTATTTCCACCACAGGACCCAGTCTCTCGCTCATAATCGCATATATCTCCCTCAGATTGCCCATATCCGGCCGCTTTACCCACCCCTCCGAAGGGGGCCTTGAAGGTACCAGAATATATGCTGCTTGGGGTTTAACCCCGGCCAGGAAATCAGCGGTTTTGGAAACGCACT
This sequence comes from Bacillota bacterium, assembly GCA_028686075.1. Classification (GTDB taxonomy): domain Bacteria; phylum Bacillota; class Clostridia; order Ch29; family Ch29; genus JAAYEV01. Next base: position 20,434 of record JAQUCT010000009.1, on the reverse strand, counting down.
TCAGTCCATCATTAACTCCCTTTACCAACATGGTCTCGGTAACCAGAGTGCCTTTATAATTGACGGCAAAGTCTCTTATGCCCTCCAGTACCTTTTCCAAATGTAGTCCCCCGTGGGGCCTGTCAACCAAACGCCAGGTATCATGCTCTATGGAGTCCACCTTTAGCGATACCCAATCGGCTTTATAAAGGTCTTCCTTGACATCGTCCATCCAAACAAGGGAAGCGTTTGAAATGACTGCTATCTTTGGACCCAGAGACCGCAGAAGAGTAATTTCAAACCCCAAGTTTTTATCAAGGGTGGGCTCTCCATCGGTTACAAAGGTAATATAGTCAACCCTTTCCCCCGATTTTTCCAGTTGGTCCATTTTTGCCTTGGCTTTTTTATAAACGTCTTCCGGCGGATAAAAGTTTTCCCTTTCAATCCTCATCCGGTTTGTCCTGCCCAACTGACAGTATATACACGAATAGGAACATGTCTTGGGCGGTATATTGTTTATACCAAGGCTCTGTCCTAGTCGCCTAGAAGGGACCGGCCCAAAAACCTCCAAAAAATCACTCCCTTTCACAGAGGGTATTATTGGCTTATGCCCATTACTATTCTATTGTTCTTTTAGACATATGTCAACTATTACTAAGGAAAAAATGTTGCTTAACACCTTCCGTGGCAGGATGGTCTGTGATAGAATGTACCACGGCAAAAAATGCGGTACGTTGTATTCATTCACATAATAGTAAACAGGCAAGAAATAGACCGGCGGCATTAATATCTGTAAACAATAGTAAACCGCGGTATATAAAGGGGCGGAACCTTTCCGTCACCGGATTTGCCCTGTCCCTTCGTGTTGCTGTGAGTTTTTATCTCGATGGGGGACTGTTACGGCAACCCCTATCCAATGTCCGGTTTTTTTATCTGGGCGAAACCCTTTTCAACCATCCGCTCAAGGTCCCTGCGGGACATTTGCCGGTAGGAACCGTCCTCCTCAAAAAGCTTTATCACATTCCCGTCCACCTTTGATACCCTTGACTTTAGCACCCTGTCCGGGGTTTTGAAAACCACAATATCATTACACTCGACCTTCATTAGTATGCACCTTCCTTGTGGTATTTTGCATCAGCAGCCCGCAAGTCTAACACCTGCCGGGCCCTCGCTATACTATTCCATGCATCAAAGCAGAACTCCTGCCCGATTCTCAGGCAATTAATCATTTGGTTTTTGTACCGCATGTTATATAATAATAAATAGAAAAACCAAGGAGGTGTCTCAAATGATAGTGTCCCATGTAAAGGATGTAGAAGGAATAAAGGTTTGTGCCCCGGGGTCCTGCGGTGCCATGAAAAAGGTGCTTATATCTCCCTCGGAAGGCTGGGAAGGCTACGTAATGAGGGTGTTTGATATCGATGAGGGTGGCAATACCCCAAGACACACCCACGATTGGCCCCACATAAATTATGTGCTGGAGGGAAGCGGTACACTGTACTTAGACGGCGCCCAGCACTTGATAAAAGAGGGCTCCTTTGCCTATGTTCCCGGCGGCAAAGAACACAACTTTATAAATAACGGTACCGGAAAACTGTCCCTAATCTGTATAGTACCCGAAGAGGGCGACGTATAGGCCAGCAGGGGTTTTCCCCCTGCCCGCCTTTACTTTGCTTTTTTCTCCACTTCGTCAAGGTTTGCAAGGGCTATATCCTTTTTAATCTTCAAAAGGTCCAGGTCCCTGTCCAGCATTGAATTTCCCAGGTTGTCGATTGACAGTCTAAGCTTGTCAATAAGCCCCTTATCCGCCTCCTCCAATTCCGCTTTTTGTTCCAGTTTCCCCATCGCCTGTTTTGCAGAGCTTATGCTTCGCCTTGCCTCATCCCATCTATTTCGCCTTGCATCTACGCAGGTCTGCTGCAGATAATGCCTTACCCTAACAATTTCGGAATCCGGGTTGTCCCGGTACAAAGCAAGGAAATCGGCAGCCACAAGGGCCATACCGTTTGCCTCGTCCATTACGGCCATCGAGTCCCTTTGGTTTATCGTAACAGTAAGGGTATTAAGATGGGTCTCGAACTTAACAATACTTTCGTCCCTGGCATTATCCTTTACGGCTGTATTTTCGTAGTCATTCCACTGCTTGTGGGTATCCTCCACCGTCTTTAAGGTATCCTCCCACATCTTATCAATTCTTTGCTTCTTCTCTTGCTCCGGGTCGGGCGGGCTCTGGCCCCCACCGCCACCGCCACCGCCGCCACCACCCTCAGTGCCCTGACCGTCCTGCCCTCCGCCCTCCCCCGACGGTTGTACGGGCTTTTGCATCTCCTTCTGCAGTTTTTCCATCTGTTCTATTATGGTCTGGGAGTTTTCCACTATTTTCGTAAGGGACACCGGTATGTTTTCCTTTTTGGCCTGCTGCGCCGGTCGCTGCTCTCTGCGGCCACAGCCCGTTAACATACTAATCAATAATAAAAAAGCCAGCACAAAACAAAACAGCGTCCTTTTTACCAACCCTTTGTCCAAATTAATCACCTCGGGATTAGTATATCCCGAGGCCCTGTAATTTTATTTCCTTATATTTTTAAAAATAAGGTCTACATTATTCCTGACATTATGGCGCAAAAATCTCTCTACCGATGTTATTATATATAACGTGATAAAGACTTTACACAACCGTCATCCTGAGCGAAGCGAAGGACCTTGCGTAAGGCAAAATAAAGATCCTTCAGTCGTTCCTCCTTCAGGATGACACATCTTATGTAACTTTATTAACACTTCATATATAGCGACGTTATGTCGGAAATACCTCTGCATAAATGGTATCTGCGCTGTAGTGTCGGGATATTGGAGTACCAAAGGGCAGCCTCCGCTAATAGGCTGCCCTTTGCTTAATCAAGTGGTTTGCTTGATGCCAGACTCTAATCAGTAAGTCTATATTTATCCTCTATAGGAATATAGTCAAAATCATACCCGAAATGCCTCGGCCCAAATATTTCAAGCCCTTCTTTTGTCCTCCATCCCTTTGGAGCCGGAAATCCTAACACCGATACCTTCATTCCTTCTTCATAGTTGGGATTAGTAAGGGGCTCTTTGGTATCGTCACTTATTATGCATATAAGGTCGGGAACGGTAACATCAACACTACCGTCCTTCCAGGATATTATATGCTCGTTCTTGTACCATATTTCGTAATTGGAACCGGCGTATCCCCCTTCGCCTTCAATGAAAACATCACCTATAGTGAATCCGTCCACCGTATCCCATTTGTAACCGGATACCCTTCCTTTAAATAGCACGCATCCGCACCCGGCCTTAGCAACCTCGGCTGCAAGGTCGCCCTTTGCTTCCTTTGCCTTTCTAAAGGCCTTGCCTATCTCTAGCGCATAGGATATGGCACCGGGTATTACGGAGTTTTTTATATCCCTCATCCTTGCAGGATGGTCAACAACGCCCACCGAGTTCCCGCTTGCCACCGCCATAGCCCTCACAAGGGCTTCGGCCCTTTCGTCATTTACCACTTTCTTTACTATGGCAACATCGCCGAACTCGTTGGCCACCGCAAGGGGCTCTATTGGCAGACCATTAATATAAAAGATGGAATGCTGCAGCTCCGGCACCGACCTTCCTGCAGGGTCAGCATCTATTATTCGTTTGCCCAGCATTGCCCCTACATAAAAGGCTATGGCGGTATTGCCGCCGCCTAGTTCGGTGGACATGACACCCAAAAACTTCTGACTCAGGTATTCTTCCATTTCTTCCAGGGCTTTAAGGGCGGGTTCCTCATCCATCCTTGGCAGACCCCTGTATTTTTGTTCATCCTCAGACTTGGCCGGCGAAACCGAGCCACACATATAAGGAATTCCTATCATAGCATCGTCGGGTACTTCGTCAAGGTCTGCCAGCACAAACTCTTTGCCGGCTTGGAGGGCTTTGTCTATAAGGACTAAGCCTTCTTTCGGGTTTCCACCGCCCCCTGTGCCTAATATAGTACATCCGAAAAGTATATCGTTAAGGTCCTGCCTACTTAGTTTTTTCATACATTGGTGCCCCCTCTCCAATTATGTGTACATTTATTTCATAATTTTCTCTACCATTTTATTCAATTTCGGATGGACCACCCGGCCTTTATCCATTATAATTACACCGTCCAGCCATACGCTTGAGTTAAGGCATATACCGTCGGTATGGGACTTGGCATCTATACCTACAGGAGGTGCATCAATGGGACTTAAGTATCCCAGGCCCCATTCGGTGCAGCCCCACACGCGCTCATCTTCCAGTATGTTTCCGGTAAGCTTTGCACCGGGGTTAAAGCCATAGCATCCATGTGCCAGCCTGAACATGTTGGGGTCATCAAAGCTCTCCAGCCACGCCTTGAACTCTTCCGCCTGGCTCCCGCCGCTTATACCGATTACTCTCCCCTTTTCCACCTTTAGAACAACCGGCTCTTTAAGCAGCCCACAGGGAGGATCAAGGGAACCGTCAAACACCAGCGTGCCGTTTATGCTGTCCAGCCTCGGTATAAAGCAAATCTGTCCGGCCAGCATGTGCATGCCGGGTACACCGGCACTGCCGTCGTCACAGCTTAACTTGTGCCTTGGTTCAATCTCGAATTCAAGGTTACATCCGGCCGGTGTTGTTATCCTCATGGTCTTCGCACTGCCGGTCATATCAGCTACCCTGTGCAGAAAACCTGCCAGCCGCTCCTTGTCCACCCTTCCAATAGTCCTTACCATCAAATCAGAATCCATACCCACAAGGCACAGGTATCTCAGCCTGGGATTTTCCTTCATAGCTATCTCAAAAGGGGTAGAGTACAAAAGCCACTTGTTGTTAAACTCCACCCAGGCATCCGCATGGCTCAGGGCCCCCGTAAGCGCGTCAACCGGCAGCATTGGATCCGCCGCTTTGCCTACACCCTTGGCTGCCGGAAGCCAAATTACCATAGGCTTTGCTCCCAACGCAAAAGCACTTCTTGCCGCAGCGTTTACAACCCTTTCATCCGATTCGGTATCGGCGGTTATTACAACCGTCTCCCCCGGTTTTAGTTCAAACATGTCCCTCATTAGTATGTCGGATGCTTTTCCCAGTTCATACTCGTACATTTTAGCCATCATAAAGCCTCCTTACCTCAATCTATATACAATGCATCAATATTAACCTCCGGGTTTTTGTTTAATAAAATGGCATGCCGCTATATGTCCTTCGTCACAATCAACCATACCCGGCTCCTTTTCTTTACATATATCCTTCGCCATGGGGCATCGGGTATGGAACCTGCACCCGGAAGGAGGGTTTATAGCACTGGGTACATTCCCCTCTATGGTCGTTATAGAATCAATCCCCTCGGTATCCAGGGTGGGTATGGCGGCAAACAGGGCCTTTGTATACGGATGGGCGGTTTGGCCGAATACATCCTCCGCCGGACCGTATTCAACTATTTTGCCCAGGTACATTACCGCTATCCTGTCCGCCATGTAATTCACAACGCTTAGGTCATGGGATATGAGAATATAGGTCAGCCCCAGTCTTTCCTTAAGATCTCTTAAAAGCTCTAATATCTGCGCCTGTGAAAGTACATCAATCGAAGATGTGGGCTCGTCCAACACTACCAGCTTGGGGCTTAGCGCAAGAGCACGGGCTATTGCTATGCGCTGCCTCTCCCCGCCGCTGAATTCGTGCGGGTATTTATAAACGCCGTTCCTGGGCAGCCCAACCATTTCCATCAGGTCACCCACTTTTGTTGCCAGCTCCTCCCCGCCACAGTTCGTATGAACCTTTATGGGCTCACCCACAATATCCCTTATAAGCAGCCGGGGGTTTAACGACCAGAAAGGGTCCTGGAATACTATCTGGATGTTTTTCCTTATTTTTCTTAAGCTTTTTTTATCCATATTAAACAGGTCCAGGCCGTCAAAAAACACCTCCCCAGAAGTAGGCTCCTCAAGCTTTAACAAAACGTTTACCAAAGTGGTTTTACCGCATCCGGACTCCCCAACCAGTCCAAGGACTTCCCCCTGCTCCATTTCTAAGGTCACACCATCGACAGCCTTGACCCATGCAACCGGTTTTGAAAAAAAACCGCTCCGCACCGGAAAATATTTCTTCAGGGCCCTAACCTTCAGTATGCTGTTTGCCACCGGCTTCACCTCCCTTGAAGGCCATGTGACAGGCCACCGTATGCGTGCCTGCAATTAGGCGGCAAACGGGTTCGGTGTCACGGCACAGGTCCTTTTTTTCAGGACACCGGTAGTAATACCGACATCCCTTTTCGTTTGCATTTTCACTATCTTTGAAGACTATATTGTCCAGGTTTACTTTTTCGCCTTTATCCCTGGGTATAGCGTTTAATAGCGTTAAAGTGTACGGGTGCCTGGGGTCCTTTAAAACTTCCTTAACTTTACCCGTTTCCACAATCCGTCCCTCATGCAGTATGGCAACTCTACTGCATATGGCTGAAACAAGGCCCAGATTGTTTGCGATAAAAAGAACGGTAACCCCCAGTTCCTTCTGGAGTTCTGCCACCAGTTTCAGTATTCCGGCCTGTATAGTAACATCAAGGTTGCGCGTCGGTTCGTCGGCTATCAGGAACTCTGAGCCACAGGAAAGGGCTATGGCTATTACTATCCTCTGTCTTTGGCCACCGCTCAGTTCGTGGGGATATTTTGCCATAATATTCGCTGCATCCGGCAGCTTTACCGTCTCAATCATCCTAAGGGCTTCTTTTTGTGCATCCTTCCTGGTGATTCTCTTGTTGTTCTTGAACACTCGTATTATCTGTTCTCCCACCGTAAAAACCGGATTTAAAGTGGACATGGGGTCCTGAAATATCATGGAAATATTTCTGCCCCGGATTTTTTGCATCTCTTTCTCGGTCTTTTGCAGCAGGTTTTCTCCATCTAAATTAATGCTACCGCTCCTTATAACGGCGGGGGGTGCCGATAAAAGGAGCAGTATTGTAAGGGCAAGCACGGTTTTACCCGCTCCGCTTTCTCCTACTATCCCAAAGGTTTCTCCCTTATCAAGTGCAAGGGAATCTATATCGAGTACATTTTTCTGCCCTTCAAAGGTTTTAAAATCCACCTTCAGGTTTTTTACCTCGAAATACCCGCTCATTTCTTCCACCCCTTAAATCTTTCTGGTCTTAGGGTCCAGAATCTCCCTCAAACCGTCCCCCAGCAGGTTAAATACCAAAACCGTTACAAATATGGCAAGCCCCGGAAAAATGCTGTACCACCATGCATTCAGGAAATAGTTCCTGCTGGTGCTTACCATAAGCCCCCACTCGGGAGTAGGAGGCTGCGCGCCCAGTCCCAAAAAGCTGAGCGAAGCAATGGTTAATATAACTCCCCCTATATCCATAGATGCCTGAACTATAACCGGTGCTATGCAGTTGGGCACTATGTGCCCGAATACTATCTTCATCGGAGGGGTCCCTATTGCCCTTGCCGCTTTAACAAACTGTCTTTCCCTTATGGATACTGCCTGACCCCTTATAAGCCTTGTATACCACGGCCACCAGGATACCGCTATGGCAAGCATCGCATTCTCAAGGCTTGGGCCGAGGAATGCAGCTATGGCAATAGCAAGCAGCAAAGGCGGGAAACTTAAAAATATATCTGTAATCCTCATTATTATTTCGTCGACTATGCCCCCGGTAGCTCCCGCAATGGCCCCAAGGGGTATTCCTATTAAAAGTGCCAGCCCTACCGCTACAAGGGCTGTCTGCAGCGAGATCCTTGTACCGTAAAGGACACGACTGAAAACATCTCTTCCCAGCTCATCGGTTCCGAAAAAATAGTCGCCGGATGGAAGTAAAAGCTTGTCTTCAGGGTTGGTCTCGGTTTCTATGTGCTCCGGGTAGGGAACTATATATGGTGCTACCAAAGCAATAAGTATAAGAAGAATAACCACCACCAGCGACAGCCGGGTCAGTCTGTTTCTGCCCAAAAGGTAGAGGGAAAGTCTAATCTCTTTGATTCTTGGTTTGATTGAATTAATTAGTCCTAAGTTTTTTGTCATGCTGTGCACCTCCCTATACCCGGACCCTCGGGTCCAAGGCAATTATGACGTCTGCAATTAGGTTCAACACCACGTAGGCGCAGGCTGAAAAGATTGTTACACCCATTATCGCCGGATAATCAAGACTTATAACTGCCGATGAAATGTAGCTCCCAATCCCCGGCCAGCTGAATATGGCTTCCACAAGGAACGTATTTACCAGGGTATAGCCTATGGACAGCGTCACCACGGTAGCAGTTGGGCCAAGGGAGTTTTTAATCGCATAGGACCACAGCACCATCCTTTCAGGCAGTCCGTAAGACCGGGCCGCCCTTATATAATCCTCGTCCAGTATCTCGAGAAGGGCCGAACGGGTCATACGTGCCACCAACCCTATCGGGTACAGGGCAACGGTTATTCCCGGCAGTATTATATGGGCCAGTGCATCTTTGAAAACTACCAAATCACCGGTTATCAGACTGTCAAAGATTAAAAAACCTGTAATATGGGGTATCTCGCAGGTCAGCTTTATCCCCATGCTAAGCTGGTCTCCCAGAGGAAGCAGCTCCAACCATCTGTAGAATATTAACTGCAGGAACATTCCCACCCAAAAGGTCGGTAGCGACACAGCACCCACCGAAAAGAATCTGCTTACATGGTCCACCAGCTGGTCCTTTCTCTTGGCTGATACAACTCCAAGAGGTATGCCTAAAAAAATGGCTACGATTGTGGATACCAGTACAAGCTCTACGGTAGCCGGAAGATATGCCTTAAGCTCGGCCGATACCGGCTGGTGTGACCTCAGCGAGCGTCCCAGGTCGCCTTTAAACAGGTCGGCCAAATATTTACCCAATTGCACGTACAAAGGCTTATCCAGCCCCAGCTCTATACTTGCTGCCTCTATCTGCTCTGACGTCGCACGCTGCCCCACCCACTGTGCGGCAGGGTCGGAAGGAATCACCCTGGTTAGCACAAAGGCAATCAATACTACTCCAAACAAAACCAATACTCCTAGAATTATTCTTTTTAAAATAAACGACCTCAAAAGCTCACCTCCCCCGGAAAACGCTATAAAGGGGCTAAATACTAGCCCCTTGGATTTCTATTCATGATATGTATCATAGAAGAATACCACGTTGGGATATATGGGGTTGCTTTCAAACCCTTTGAAGGAACTATTTGTAACCCATACATATCTTTTATCATAGGCAAACAACGATGGCGTCTCCTCTATAAGAATTTCCTGCGCCTGGATGTACAGGTCTTCCGCTACCTGTCTGTCTATACCGCTCTTTTCGTTCCCTTCGTCTATTAACTGGTCAAACCGGGCATTCTTCCAGTATGCCAAATTAAACAGAATTTCCTCTTCGCTGTGGTATAAGCTGTATAGCCAGCTATAAGGGCTGGCATAATCCGGCCACCAGTACATTGTCAGTATGTCCTGCCTCTTTTCTGGATCAGAGTCCCTCGCCAATTCCCACTGGCTTTCCCACGGCATTCCCCTTATCTCAAGGTTGATACCAATTTTTGAAAGCTCCGTTTTATACAGTTCTGCCGACTTTTTCTCCGCTTCGTCCCCAGCCATATAGGTAAACAAAAGGTCCAACCCCCCATCCGGGTATCCGGCCTGGGCCAGCAGTTCCTTTGCTTTGTCCAAGTCATATTCATGCTGGAATAAATCCTTTCCATGACCCCAGTGCCCTGCAGGAATAGGTCCTCTGCCCTGGGTTGCATATCCGCCCATTGCGTACTTAACTACGTCTCCATAGGGGAAAGCATAACAAAGTACCTGTCTTACCAATTTGTTGTCCAAAGGGGCTTTCTCGGTATTGAAAAATACCAGCAGGTTCTGGAATGATGGCTCATCGATTATGTTTACAGCGGAATTGCCTTTAAGTGCTTCAATATCTTCATAGGGAAGCTCCATCGTAACATCCGCTTCCCCCTTTTCGACCAACTGACGTCTTGATGCGGTTTCAGGGATTTTCTTTATTACAACTTTATCAAAATGCTCGCCGTCCCATCCCTTCCAGTAGTCGTCAAACTTAGTCATAACAACCTCATCGCCCATTTTAAAGCTCTGCAGCATATAGGGACCGGTCCCTGCCTCGTTACCCTGGGAGAACCAGTCGTCTGGATTGGATTCTATCGCTTCGGCTGACATTATGAACGCCGCATAGCCCGAACTGGCAATTAGGTCTAGGGGAGCCGGATAATTAAGCTCAAAATCGATTGTATAGTCATCCTTTACTACTATCTCTTCCACCGCATCCCAGATAAAGGCCGCTCCCTGACCTAAAGCTATAGTTCTGTCAATCGAAGCTTTAACGTCTTCCGCTTTTAGGTCGGTACCGTCGTGGAACTTTACACCCTGCCTTAGTTTGAAAGTCCAGGTAAGACCGTCATCGCTCTTGGAATACTCAGCTGCCAGCAGTGGAATTACTTCATTGCTGATCGGATTGTACCTTAGCAGAGTTTCATAAACATTATTAAGTACCACTATGCCATTGGAATACTCCACGCTTGGGTCCCAGTCCAGTATGGGTTCGCTGTTGAATGCATAAAACGCTATCTTGGGCTGCTCCTCCCCGGTGTCGTTCTGACCGGTACTGCTTCCCCCGCATCCCGATGCGATTACGGCTACCAGCACTATCAGTGTCACTGTCAAAACGATGCTTTTTTCTCTTAAAAGGAATTTCATAAATATACACCCCCTGATAATAATAACCTGCGGAATATCTCATCCCGCAGCTCTGTCTTCACTACTGTAGTCCCTTTAATTTGCTTGTTTTTTAAAAAACTGCTGTGCATAAATTTTCAATTAACAGCAGCTATTATTATTTGTATAAATATTAGTTCTTCTACATAAAATCTTATTTTCCTTTGGTTGTTTAACAATTATATGTCAATCGATTTGTTGTTTTTACAAACGTTCTTTCATTATTTTATTAATTTTTACTGCAATTGATATTTTTTCATAAAAACTGACGCCCCTCTCCTTCATGTCCAGAATCTCTCTGACCTTGTTGAGACGGTATCTTATGGTGTTCTGGTGCTGGTATAGATTTGCGGCGGTTTTCGCCAAGTTACCGTCATTATCAATATAGGATATTGCCGTATTCACAAGGCTTGTACCGTTTTTTGCGTCATAGTCCGCAAGGGGTATCATTATCTCATCGTGATACCTCTTAAGTTCGGGCTCGTCCTTTAGGAGCATCAGCAGCCGGTACACCCCCAGGTCGTTATAGTAGACCTTTCTTTCGCTTCTTCCTTCGCACACCTCGTAGGAAAGAAGTGCCTCCCTTACACATGTGTTGAGGTTGTCCAACCCCTTGTGGAACCTGCTAATACCCAGGCCATAATTATCCAGATAGTAATCAACGCTTTCAGTAACTTGTTTTAACTGTATATGTATACGTTCCTTGGACGCCTTACCGAAACTCATTATAATGAGGATGCCGCCTTCATACTTTAAAAAAGACCAGTGTTCTTTGTCCCTATGACTATGCTTCAATGCTTCGATGCCCTCTTTATCCTCAGAGTCCGCCTTGAGGTATAGGGCTCCTATATTGTCTCTGAACTTGTTGTTTATCCTCTTTGCTGTGTCGCAAACCTCCTGGCCGGTGACATTGGGCTGCAGAAGGCTTCTTATGGTCATCTCGGTGATGGTGTCTTCCTTGTGCTTAATTATTGCATCCATTATCTCGGTAATAACCGCAGCATAGGGAACAAAATTGGATATCATCACAATGGGATAGGTTTCTTTGTTTGCATACTCCTTAACGTCGCGACACAGGTCGTCCATATACAGGTCTATCAGACAAAGACCGCTTGAATTGGTATTCACCAGTATCTTCAGGGTATCCAACTGGGCCTTCGGGTCGTCCTTAATAGCGTAAAAGCTGGATATATAAAAATCCCCCTTACCCATTGCGGTTCCGAAGTCATCCAGGTCGGGGCTTTCCAATACGCTCACACGGGTTATTAGCCTGTCAAAACCCGCCTCCCCCGCAATAAACCTTACCCCTTTGAAACATTCAAGCCTGAGAGCTTCTCTGACGCTAATGCTCATAATTATCCCTCCATATTATCCCATTTTGGCCCTGCAACAGAACCTCCGGGCGACGGCACCACATACTGCCGCTGTCTATAATACACATCCTCCTTAATACTCATCAATAATGTGACCGGTCAGTTCCTCCAGTACCCTGTCAAGCCCCTCGATAAACTCACCTTCATCTTCCATGCACCTATCTTTTAATGCTTCAATCTTCTCGTTCAGTTTATAATAAAACTCATCGGTTTCATCGGATTTTAGCATTCCCAGCAGCAATGAGTATGCCTCTAACAGCCTAAGCGGCCCGTAGAGGGGCGGTTCATCCACGCATCCCCTTGCGCTTGTTAGAAGAAAAGTAAATATCCTCGCCTGGCAGTCTCTATTCATCCTGTTTCATCTCGCTTTCCCAGTTTTCATAATGGAGTACCTCTGAAAGACTTTTCCTTGCCGGTGCCTTTGGCCGTTTGTCATAATAACCTACCGTTATTAACATAAGTACCATCATTGCACCGGGCAGTTTTAAAATCCGGCCTATTGATTTTTTGTTGTATGATTTGACCACACAGGCCCCAAGCCTTATTTGGTGAGCTTTTAGCAGTATATTTTGTGCCGCGAAGGCCGAATCAACGGGTGTATTTTTCTCCGCAAACTCCCCGCCCCTTAGCCTGGCCTCCTCAAGGTCAGCACAGATTGCAATTACACAGGGTGCCGTTTTTGGCATTCCCGGTGAAAAAAGTTTCACTTTTTCAATGACCCCTTTATCCCGGACTACCACAAAATGCAGTAGCTGGAGGTTCCCTGCCGTGGGAGCCCATATTGCCGCATTAACAAGTGATTCTATCTTATCTCTTTCAACCTTTTTCTCATTGTATTGTCTTACGCTTCTTCTCGAAACAATCAACTCATCCAGGGTCATTCTCCCGCCTCCTACCTTTTTATTTATCCGATAACTAACCGCCACTGTCATACTTTCATCTCCGTCTCACCGTCTCCGCAGGCGACTGCCGCGCAAATAATCGTTATTGTCCCGCCTATCCGCCATCGTATCCTCTTCTGCTAATGCAATTGCCTTACATAACTCTCCGAATACAAGTTTACCATAAAAAAAACCGGCATCGGCGATACCGGCTTTCCCCATCTGCCTTCGCCTGTAGATAGTACCGCTTCTTATAGCACTTCTTCATTATTCTTACAGGGTAGTTATCGGCAGGTATATGCTCGCTATTTACTTATTGGTTTATTAATATTTTTGTTCGACCTCGGTAACACATTCGCTTTTTATACTTTCAACCAAGAATTGTAAGGCATCTACAACATGAGACCTTATATCGCCGCCTATCAGTACATACATTATATCGTCGCCAAGTTCTAGGTGGCCTTCATTAAGCCAAGCCCTGACATGGAATATACCGTCCATCTTATAGGTTTCGCTAATAGCCGCATCAACCTTTGCTGTATCATAGGCAAATTCCATCCCCTTTACCGTCGAACCGTCATCGATTCCCTGGCGCACTTTGGCTTTGGGCGTTTGGCGTACGATTCCGTTATGAACCAAAAACATCCCTTCCTGTAAGGCCGCCGAATCAGACTTTGCTTCTTTTAGCCATTCGTCGATTGATGGTGGTAGTTTTTTCATTTTTCCATTAGTCATAGACCGGGTGCCTCCTTTTTAAATCCGCTCACGATGCCACGGTTACTGCTATCATCCATATTGCCCTGGCGATTGAAGTCAATCAGTTCTATTTCTTTTACATTTTGAAACTCCATCAAACACATACACTTTTTGTGCCAACGTTCTTGTTGTTTCTTAGAAAGATTGAGCTTATAATGTAATTTTCTAGCTTAATTATATCATTAAATATCTTTATCAATCACTAATATTCAAATATTTTCCTTAAAAACCCATAACGCCTCCTCAGCCTGTCTGATAACGTATGCGGGTTCACGACACCGAGAGCCTTGGATAGCTCTTATCTTATGCTCGCAGGTGTGGTGCTACCTTTCCTCAGAGACTCACCATCAGCACCCTTGCATTGGTCGCACGGCACTGTTGAGAAAAATTACTTTTGAAGCCGGCATTACGGTGGAATTGTTCTTCATACCATCTTAATTTAACCATTAATTCAACGTTTTGCTGCTCCAATAAAGCACAGCGATTATTCAGTTCGGTAATAGTTTTTGCTATGTATCATTTAAATGGAAGGACTACAAGGTTCCTTCTCCATGTACTTCCGTCGGGCTTTACTAAGATCCGGCACTATGGAATTTTCTCAAGCCGGAATATATCTACAAAACTTGCCCTTTGTATTAAGCTTGCCAGTTTAAGACCTGCCATACCCAAGGTTGTTAAGCATTATCTCGCCTGCCCTTTATGCGGCGATACTACTATTCTTATACACTGTCATTTGGCGGTTTGTATGGTTAGGGCGAAGATTGATTCCCCATAAAGAGCTTCTGTGTGGCAGACGGTTCAGTACAACTCTAATTTGTTATCTGAAGTATGGCACATCGGCCCTAATTTGAAGCGACCAAGGATGGTCGCACTTTCACTTCTATTTATATTGAATAAGTTTTAGTGGCTAGAAAATTTCCCATTGGTTTAACTTTACTTGGTTAAAATCTCGTGTAGCATGAATGATGGCAATAATATAAAGGACTTCGGTGTCAATTCTATAAAGAATACGGTAATTTCCATAAATAATTTCACGAATATTTTCTTTCTTTATTTCCGGAACTTCCCTGCCCAATCTCGGAAAACCGCTAAGCTTTTCTACGGCACCAAAAATTTTCTCTGTCAATTCTACTGAATAATACTGTGAATCCTGAGCAATATAGCTTTTAATACTCTCCAAATTTAAGACAGCAGATTTAGTCCAGATAATTTTCATGTTAATAATCTCTTCTTTACTTCTTCATGGGGAAGTGTCTCTCCATTTTCGATTTCTTTAATTCCGGTCTCAACTCTTTTTTTAACATATAATTGGTACATTAAATCATCCCAGGTCGCATTTTCGGGCAAATCTTCAATTATTCTTCTGGCTTCATCTTTTAAAGTACTCATTTATCAACACCCCCTTGATTGCGCTTTCCTTTATTATACCATAGGGCTATAAACTCAACCACACTAACGCTTTGTTTGCCCGTCACGAGGACGGGCAACTTCGTGTGCTATATTTCAGATAACTCCTGCAAGTTGCAGAAGTCCGGCTGCCTTACATAGCTCTTATGTTAGGCGGACGGATTTGGGTTGAAGCTCCGGAATTACCGAGATTAATCTCTAACCGGTGCATAATCTGCAACTCGTTGTTCTGCGACGTGCTTCTTTCAAAATCTCTTTGACACGTAGTTTCCTACGTATTATAATAACCTTAAGAGGGATATTATCTATGAAGTCATACTCATCAACAGAGTTGATTAAGATTCTAAATGATGATGGTTGGTACTTCTATAAAGCCTCGGGCAGCCATCACCATTTTAAGCAGCCTACTAAAAAAGACAAAGTTACCATCCCCCACCCGAGAAAAGACATTCCCTACAAAACCGTCAAAAATGTCATGAAGCAGGCAGATGTTAAACCCACGGACTAAAATCATTTAACAGTTAAAGGAAGTGTATTCAAATTGAAAAAGGACCATTATATTTACCCCGCAGTTTTCGAATATTCTAATGATGGGATTTCCATTTCCTTTCCTGATTTGCCTGGATGTTTTTCCTGTGCAAACTCAGACCAAGAGGCAGTCAAAATGGCCAATGATGCACTCGGTCTTCACCTTTATAGCCTGGAAGAAGATAACGATGAAATTCCTGAACCAACCCCTATAAACAATATACACCTTGATTCCAACCAAGCCGTTGTACTAATTGAAGTATATATGCCTACAATGCGGGAGGC
The DNA here is from genome assembly GCA_028686075.1 of Bacillota bacterium. Taxonomy (GTDB): domain Bacteria; phylum Bacillota; class Clostridia; order Ch29; family Ch29; genus JAAYEV01. The sequence continues at coordinate 4,502 of JAQUCT010000009.1, read as the reverse complement.
CATTGAAAACTACTCTATAAAGAAAACACTTTCTATCCCTCAATGGCTGAACAAGCTCGCAATAGAGAAAAACGTTAATTTTTCTCAGGTACTCCAATCCGCTTTGAAGGAACGATTGGGCATAAGGGAAAGACCCTGATTTCTTTCTGTTTTCCACCCCTGCTTTCGCATGGCGTATAACGTCTGGCACTCGCGACGTCCGCCAGCCTTAGATAACTCCTATCTTAAGCTGGTGGATGTGGGCAGGATAACTTCATGACCTTGCGCCAGAGCCTTTCCCCCTGCTGTACCCCTTGTGCAAGTGCTTTGTTCTCCGAAGCCACACGTCCCTTAACTCAGAGTGCGACAGGACGTCGCACCACTAGATTAATCTTTTTAATTCCTGCTATACTATATAAAAATGCTGAAAGTTATTAAACTTCCAGCATTTTATACACTATAAATAACTTGCCCATGTTTCAATATCTCATCTAAAAAACCACTTTCATCTTTTTTGCATTCCAAAAGGATCGGTTCTATTCTGTCATCTATATTCCTTCTCAATTTATATAACAATGTTTCTGTATCTAAAAAGTCCTCACCAATTGCATCAACAACTATAGCAATATCTATATCGCTTTCTTCCTTCCAATTTCCTTTTGCGTAAGAACCATATAAAACAATCTTTTGAGGTTTTATCTTCTCACTTACTAATGCTGCATATTGCATGGCCTTTTCTAAAGCCTGGCTTTTATCCATTGAAATAAAACCTCCGTTTCATCAATTATTCTTTTACACTTTTCCTTTGTCAACGACTTCAAAAGTTTATCCTTAACGGTTGGATACCTTGCTTGAATATTAAGGGGCTCAAGTGAATCAATAATATCCTTCTGCTCTTCAGTAAAAAGCTGATATACACCTGATTTCTTTGATAGTATTGTAAGGTTATGAATATAAGGCGGATTATCTTCAGATATACAAGCATAATACCCTTTTAGGGCCTTTTCTATAACTTGATGGCACATAAAACCAACATACAAATATCGCTCTCCTGTTAGTATGACCTTAGCCGTTTCCAAATCATATTCAGCTAATTCAAGCCAGTATTTATGTCTTTCTTGTTTATCCATTATATCACTTCCCTTTATATGTAAACTCTATCTTATATTGTACCATGTACTTCATTTAAATAGAAGAGTACCACACAGGTTAAAAGAATAGCTCAGTGATTACTCGCCTGATGGAGCATACATTTCCGTTGCCACTAATAATTCTACTACTATGAACCAATAAACACTCAAATCATATGCTTGCATAATTCGCGGCAGGACGCCGCGTCCAACGCGTGTGGTTTCGGAGAACGTCCTGCACTCGCGACGCCCCTGAGCCGGACCCACAAAGCCATTCTTCCTGGCGGTGCTTGCACCCGGTGAAACGGTGTGGCGCGCATACTCCAAACCCGCCCCCGCCGCACCTTTACGGGCATGCTTTGTTGTACTAAACCGCTACGCGGTAGCTCGTGTTACCCTCCTTTGTGGTGTCATCTTCCTGTATTTAATAATCAGGAAAGGATGTATACCTTATGCAAAACCCTTATGAAGCAATGAAGTTCGAGATGGAGCTTCGCGGCTATTCCCAAAACACGCAAAGGCATTACCTAAATCACGTTAGATTGCTAGAGAAACATTCCGGCAAGCCCCCAATTCACATCTCACCTGATGAGATAAAGCAGTATCTTCACTACCGGATTAAAAAGGGTATCAGTTACAGTAATATTAATATCTCCTGCAATGCCTTCAAGGTCATGTTCAACTCGGTCCTTGGCCGAGGGTGGTCCGATGATGTCATTGTGCAGCCAAAGAAGCCAAAGAAACTACCCTATGTACTATCCAAGGAAGAAATTCTATCTATCATGGAGCATATACCAAACCTTAAGCACAAAACCGTGCTTCTTACCGCCTATTCAGCCGGTCTTCGTATAAGTGAGGTGCTTAATCTCAAATAAGTTTAAAGGTAAATTCTTGTTTCACTTAAAAGAAGCATGGAAGCGTGGTGATATTAAACTTTTCAATGATGCTAAAGAGCTTTCATATGGTCTTAACTTCCTTGATTTAATTAACAGTTTATACCATAGGCCCTGGGTTGTCTACTGTAAGAAACCTTTTAAGTCACCCGGTCACGTGGTCAAATACCTGGGACGATATACCCATAGGGTTGCCATCAGTAACCGCAGAATAGTTGGCTTTGATGGAAACACTGTGTCATTTAAATGGAAGGACTACAAGGTTCCTTCTCCATGTACTTCCATCGGGCTTTACTAAGATCCGGCACTATGGAATTTTTTCAAGCCGGAATATATCTACAAAACTTGCCCTTTGTATTAAGCTTGCCGGTTTAAGACCTGCCATGCCCAAGGTTGTTAAGCATTATCTCGCCTGCCCTTTATGCGGCGGTATTATGGTGTTTTTCGGTCTATTAAGTGATGCGTATGCTGTGCCGTAACTCGGGATAGAACTAATCGAAAACTCCGGTCCTATACTCATTAAGGGGTTTTCTTTATTTTTGTTCGAGAACATCATAAATCTCTAATTTGTTATGTGATGTCGGCCTACCACACAATAAAAAAAGAGAAATCTACTGAACGTAAATTTCTTTCCCTGTATCTATTATTTCTTTAATAAACGGGTTGTTTTCTTCTAAATCCGAACTGTCAAACCCAATTGGCTCAATACAAATGTCTTTATATTTCCGCGCTAATGAAAACAAAAATGTATTTACTTCGATCCTATTCTTATCTTTAAAGCTGTCGGAGAAAATGGCCACATCTACATCACTATATTCATTATTGGTACCTTTAGCATAAGATCCATATAAAACCGCTCTGTTTATCGGAAAATGCTTTTGTACATCGCGAATATAGTCTTTAACTACACTATTTATTCTTTCAGAGATTTCATCCATTCAAAAACCTCCTTAGTCTTTTCGAAGATTTTTCTTGCTTCGTCCCCACTGACCAATTCTGATATTTTTTCTTTAAATGAAGGATATCTGCCCTGTAAATAATATGCAGCTAATTTATCGAATAAATAATAGCATTGTTCTTCTACTTCAATGTTTAGTTTTTCAACTAACCTATTTATAATAAAACTAATATTATGTACGCGCGGGACATTATCATCAATGTAATAATTATACAATCCTTTGGCAAGCTTCTCTAAAGACTGTTGACACATGAAAACAACATACACAAATCTACCAGAAGTTAGCATAGCTTCGGCAGTTTTTAGATCATATTCCGCTATATCCAACCAATACAGGAATTTCTGATCTTTATTCATCTCTAATGTCCTTTTCAATTTCTACCTTATATTCTATCTAAATTTTCCCTTTACTTCAACAATAATTATTTCACTAGAACTTAAGTTTCATACCTTCTGCTCCTTTTTAGCCGATTTCACATAACGTCAGGCATCTGCGACGTCGCCAAGCCCTAGTGACACTTCGACTTGGGCTTGGTGATGTGGGTGAGGTCATTGCTTTCATTCTCACATTCTTTATGGCCGAACCCCTTGCGTAAACCCTTGCTGTTAGCCGATCGTAGTGCTATTTCTCTTTTTTGATAAATCTTATAATTAGGTCATTTATGTAGTTTAAATTATCCTTTGAAGGTAAATGCCCTAAATCCGGAATTGATTCTGCGCCTACAAGATTAGTAATAATATCTTTTGCACGCGGAATGACTCTTTGTGCAGGAAAAAAAATATCCTTATCTCCAGCTATAACAATTGTAGGAGATTTAAACTTAATCAATTCCTCTTTCTTAGCTAATCGGGGCATGTTTGTTTCAAGCTTAACATACCGAAAAACCGCCCCGGTAACTTGCTTAGTGATTTCATCAATTTCCCCAGTAAACATCGGTCTTACTGCTTTAATTAATCTTTCTTCACTTGGATACATCTTGTACATCAGCATAGGCAGAACTACTTTGCGTACCATTTGTGCTATCGACCCCGAAGCAATACCTGAAGGTACATATAACACAGCCTTTTTTATTCTTTCTGGTGCGAACGATGCTGTTCTTAATATAATCCCAGCACCATATGAAGGTCCAATGAATATAGCCTCAGACAAACCCAACCCATCCAGAATATCAATTGTCCATTTTCCAAAGCTATCATCTGATGGTGAAATTCTAACCTGTTCACTTTTTCCTGGATGTCCAATAGTATCTGGTGCATAAACCCGAAATTGTTTTGTTAATGGAAGAAACCAAGATAGCGTTATTGGACTAACAGTATTGCCTCCCTGCAAAAGTACAACTGGTGGAGCTTTCTCGGGTCCAGTAGTTAAAATATGAGTCTTACCATAACGGGTCTTGACATAATTTTCTTCATATTCCAACCCGAGTCCAATTAAAGCCTGATCATAGAGTTTAAGAAGTTTTTTCTCACCTTCATAACTATTAAATATTGATACTGACATTATATTGCCTCCAATAAGCACTATATCGCCTAACGTTCATG
>JAQUCT010000038.1 GCA_028686075.1 Bacillota bacterium | reverse complement strand
TACCGGCGGGCACCGCATCATCGGCGTTCTCTATTGCTATAACCGGAACAAGTCCTATGCTTCCAATCCTCTCCAGCGTATTCATGATATCCTCCTTAACCTATATCCAGTTAATTGTTATTCCGGAAACACCTTATCAAACAAAACTGTATTCTCCATTAATCTTACAAACTGTTTTCTTTATCACAAACAGCATCGTCATCTTCAAAAGTAATCGCTTTTATGAAGCATCTTTTTACGCACTTAGGATCGCCGCCACATAAGTCGCACACAGCGATTCGGTCTTCGCCATCTAACATAATAAAGCCTATACCTTTATGGTCACAAGCTTTAATGCATAAACCGCATTTGATACATTTGTCATGGTCGCACCGGACAGCCCCTGTGACAGGGTCTATACTTAATGCTTCCACCGGACACGAATGTACGCAGCTACGCTCCTCACACTGTATACAAATAAGTGGGGTAAAGTTACCTAATGCATCCTCCGAATCAATGTTACAATTGGATAATTCATGGGAAAACACGCCAAAGTGATGGAATGAGCACGTAATCTCGCATATTCTGCATCCAACACACTTAGATGGATCAATATTTATTCGTTTCATTTTCAATCCTCCATCCTATATTCCAAATCATGGAAGGGTTATAGTTTTTGATACCACCGGAATCAATTCACCCATGCCCAGCATCTCAAGCGTTTCTTTTTTAGGCCAACCCCGCTCCATATCCCAGCCATGTAACCTGTAATAGTCATCCTTCATTCGTTCCAGCATTTCTGTTGAATTATCACCGCTGTTCTCACGCTTCGATGGGCTGAACTCATTCATTAAACGGTACGGGAGAATATCATCATCCCGTGTATATCCGAGCAGAGCGCAGCATAATCGTTCCAGAGTTATGGTCCTGCGCCCCATCAACATAACCTCATCGGAAGTCAATTCCAACCCCGAAGCCGCAGAGAGGACTTCAGCTATATCAAATTCATCCATCCAATGCTGTGCCGTTGTAGGAAAAGCACAGATGCCGCAAGAATCACCTAATGCATATACATCCTCATGCCAGCGCACAATATCCGCACGTTTCTCCGTATTTGTTGAAACGGCATACTTTTCGCTGCCTGTAATACGTTTTATTAGGCTGATTGCTTCCTTACTGCCTCCACGTTCCGCTAAACATTCCGAATTCAAATGGTCAGGGCCGCGTGAGTTTATCGCAAACGCAAGGGCATAGGCAAAGGTTGAACGTGTCTCTACCCGAGACTGCTCAAGGCCTTTAGCTTGAACGGCCCATTTATAAGAATCGCCGCCCATTTCCTCGCTCGCAAGTTTTGTTCCCTTAGCAAGTAGGTCCCCTATGCCTTCACGCATTGCGATCATCCGAGTGAGTTCCACCACTGTTTCATCGTTACCCCATTCAAGCTTTACCCCGGCCTGTTCATCTGTTATAAGTCCGTGTTCTTTGCATTCAATAAGCCACTGAATCATGTGCCCGCAGGAAATGGTATCCATACCGTAAAGGCTGCAGTATTCGTTGGCTTTTACCACTGTCCTTGGATCGGTAATACCTATACCCGATCCGAATGCGCTTAATGTTTCATATTCCGGGCCACCGGTATATGAACCTTTATATTGCCCATCCTTTACAACGCTGTAACGGTGGCATCCAACCGGACAACAATAGCAACCCATCCGCCTTTCTACCAATCCGGAATTGACCATTGCAGGACCGCTTAGATTGTCAGCCCCATCACAATAACCGGTTTGGAAATTGTAAGAGGGTAAAGTTTCCATAGAATTGCTAAAGGCAAGGCCTATTGAAGTGCCGTACATGGACAAGCCCTGTACTCCCACGTTGTTGCAAGCCTTTTCCCATAATGAGTCTGCAGCGGATATAAACCGCTCCGGTTGAGCAACCTTCACTCCCTTATGCCCACGAACAGCTATTGCCTTCAAATTCTTATTGCCCATAACAGCACCGCCGCCGCCCCGGCCGGCAGCATTATAGATGGAAGTATGAATGGAAGAAAATAATACCTTATTCTCACCCGCCTGGCCAATAGTTGTAAGCTGCACTTTCTCATCCTTTTTTTCTGACCTTATAGCATTGTTTATTTGGCGGTTATCCATACCCCAGTACTTACGTGCATCTTCAATAGAAACCCTGTCATCACAAATATCAATATAAACCGGATGCTCTGCGCGACCCTCCACTATAATCAGGTCATAGCCGGCCGCTTTAAGCTCGCCGCCAAAATGCCCGCCTACGTTGGTTTTAAAGAAGCGGTGAGTTGCAGGACTCTTGAAAATAACAGAGGTCCTCCCGGATGAAGGAAGCGTAGTGCCGGTCAGCACACCAGTAGCGTATATTATTGGCTGACGCTCGTCAAAGGCATCCAACGTAAGGTCGTATCGCGTTAAATAGAGGTAACCTGCCAAGCCTCTACCGCCACAGAATTTCTTTATTACATCGATATCATCGAACTCTTCTACTCTTATCTCTTTGCTTGTCAAATTCACATGTAATATGGTTACAGGTAATAATGGGAGCATAATCATTCTCCTTTTCTAGCTTTAATACGTTCAAGTAATGGAGTATACACTATCTCGCGCTCCATGTTTTTCAAACACGCCTTTGCGCCATTATGAAGGATTATTGCAGTCTCCACAGCACGGCGTGCAGTTGTACGCGTACAGTTCAATAATATTTCTGCATCATAAAGGCCTTCCCGCATTTGTTTTTCTAATGCGTCACGGGACGCATCATTGCTGGTCCAGCCTCCTGCGCCTATATAGGACTGCCATTTGTCGCCCGTTATATACAAGCTTCCCATAAGCATTGCATGGTTCATAATTTGTGTCATTGTATGCTCTTGACCGGAGAATGCATGCAGCCCTTGTGTAATACATGCAATAGTACGCATACCCCGGGGCGCAAATTTAAGCTGGACATTCGGATAATACCTTTTGCAACGGCCGTACATGCTATTCCCCAATCGATCAATGAACGCCTTTAGCTGAGCGGGCATACCCATGTGATAAACGGGAATAGAATATATTACTACGTCAGCTTCCATAAACTTTTCAGCCAATTCCTCGAAGTCATCCTTTAAAACACATACGCCTTTAGTTTGACAGTAATCACATGCGATACATCCGCCAATTTTTTTGCCGCGTATTGAATAATACTCGGTCTCCACCTTGCAGCCCCAATCTTGTCCAACCTGTTTAGCACTGGATAGGGCCTCTTCAAGAAGATATTTGCTATTTCCATTGCGTGGACTCGCACATATACCAAGCACTTTTATCATTGGTTACACACCTCCATTATGAATAATTCATCCACTATGATTGCAAGTCCTCAATAGGTATATATTCTAAGTCCGGGTACCCGTACCTACTTCCCCCAAAGGCTTTCTTCCCTACCTCATCATACATGCATTCTCTTACTAAAGGATGGCAGGGTTTCCCTAACAGCACAATATCTAAACCAGGCTTAAGGTCTGCACTAAGTACGCCGTGCCCGGTCTTTGGATAGAGCATAAAACCGTAATCCGGAAACATAAGGCGCAGTTTGTTGTCTATTTTAAGCAGCATCAACTCGTTTTTAACCACCATTGTAGCCGTTTTACCGGCAAACGCGCCTATACCCTCTGTTTCAAAATTAGTCAGATAGAAACCGCCCTTGTCTTCACCATAAAACTCGGTTATTACACCTCTAAAAACTTCCTTCGCCTGAGTAAACTCTTTAACGACTTCCACACCGTCGACACCAGTTTCGTTAGCCTCCGTCACAAGCTTGCCCAGTTCAAGTGCCCTAGAGACAGAACCGCTTATGCAGAATCGTTTAGCCTCTCTTCCGCAAATGGGATAGTGACTATTACCACCGAAATACCCGCCTTTTTCTATAAGTATTCGCCCAATCTCGTCTGCATAGGTAGGCTCTTTACTATTCATAATAGCAAAACGATTGTCCGAATCATCCACCAGGCACATTGGGTATAATGATATACCATGCCCTATTAGGCTGGCCATTTGCGTTTCCGGTGCGGCACGCCCTACCAGGTCCCCATTTATCATTGGTATACCCAACCGCGCTGCCGCTGCAAGAATTATCGGCGTATTGCCGGCACCTATTTCAAACGGTATCAGATAATCAACTTTGCGCCCTTTCAACTGCTGCATCATTTCAATTGCTTTTAGCATAGGAAAGCTTTCTTCCCAATCCTGTACCTGCTTTTTGTAATCAACCCCAACAGCAGCCTTAACAGAGCCCATATTGCCTGCACTGCATATAAATGCCTCATCCTCAATATCATCTAAATCGACCATTTGAAGGATACGTCCACGATCCAAGTCGTTATTCATCAAATACCGCCCGCGGAGTAAAGCACCACCTCCTCCTGTGCCATATATAATCAGGCCAACTAAAAATGCTTCTATTTCGTCACGGGTAAATATCTTTTTTGCCATTATACTACCTCCAAATTCTTATAGCTGAATTTCAGTGGCTTGCGTACTGGATTCTGAAACCCCTGCCATCATCATTCCTAACTGTTCCATGTCAACATTTTCACGGTCAATAATACCCATAACACGGCCATGATAGATTACCAGTATACGATCTGCCAACTCCATTATCTCTTCCAAATCGCTTGAGTATATAATTACACCCATATTATTCATCGCACTTTCGACAAGCTTTTTTCGTAGATATTCAGTAGCACTGAAGTCCAGACCACGGGTTGGATTGCAGGCCACAATCAGCTTTGGTTTTCCCATAAGTGTGCGTGCAAGTATAACTTTTTGTTGGTTCCCCCCCGAGAGAGTTCTAGCAATAGCAGCCTCACTTTCTGCTTTGATGAAATAGTCAGCAATAGCCGTTTTGCCGTTTTGCTTGATAGCTTGATGGTCTAATATGCCCCTTTTTGAGAAAGGCGGCAACCCGACGCAATCCAATACTATGTTTTCAGCTATAGACATATCAGGCACTATTCCGTAAGTATGCCTGTCTTCAGGGATATAGCCGATACCTGCTATACGCCGCATGTAAATACTATCGTTCTTAATGGATTTTCCTTCAAGCAGCATATCTCCACTATTTATTTTTTTCAGGCCCAGAATGGCCTCACTAATCTCCCGTTGGCCGCTACCCGCCGCCCCGGCAATTCCCAATATTTCACCCCTGCGTAATATAAAACTTATATCTTGGCAGTGAACCATATTGTTTTCGTTTTCAATGTTCACATCTATCATCTCAAAAATACAATCTTTGTCCTGCAGCTTGCGTTGGCTTTTGCTTACGTTCATATGTTCACGATCTACCATCATTTTGGCTACTTGTTGCACGGTTATTTTATCTGTTTCTACTGTATCTACATGTAAACCATCGCGCAAGATTGTGATTTTATCACTTACGCTCATAACCTCACTTAGTTTGTGTGTCACCAGCACAATTGAGAACTGCTTTTCTTTGAGTTCCTTAAGTAGCTTAAATAGTGCATCGACTTGTAATGGGGACAGTACATTGGATGGCTCATCCAATATTAAAGTACGGGCCCCCTGATAAAGAGCCTTTATTATCTCCACTTGCTGCCTTTGGCCGATGGGTAAATCCTCAACCAAATCATAAGGCTTCACATCAAAATGGTGCTCTTCTATCAATGCTCTTACTATCTTTTCACATGCTTTCCAATCGGGTTTAAAGTCTGTCCAGCTCAAAGTTGGCATAACAACATTTTCCAATACATTGTGATGCAAAACCAGCGAAAAGTGCTGGTGAATCATGCCCAAACCATACTGGATAGCCTTATATGGTGACCATTTATCCGGTACTTTTTCATCATTAATATATATTTCGCCTTCATCGTGCTTGTACATACCGTATAGAATATTCATCAATGTCGTTTTACCTGCACCGTTTTCCCCTACCAACGCACGGATTTCGCCCGGTTCCAAATAAAATGAAACATCACTCAACGCTTTAACCTTGCCAAAGGTTTTATAGATATTTTTCATATTAATGGTAGGAGCGATGACTCTATTATTTTCCATAATTAGCCCTCCGGTAAAATCAGATTCCGGCCTTGCTTTATGGCCATTTTTAGCCCTATTTGCAGGGAACTCGCTATTAAGCGATTTCCCTGCAATATTAGGTTAAACTATAACATATGCGTATTACATTCGGATTAGTTGAGTATGTCCTCGTGGATAACGTAATCTACCTTGAAATCTCCGGTACGGAATTTTTCTACATAGTCATTAATGGCGGCTTCAACATCGGCATCTACAGAGCCACGGAAATCTGCCAGTTTCATGTAGTCAATCCCTAAGGGATAGACTTTTTGTTCAATAGTACCAGCCATAACATCTTGACCAATCTGTGCGTATAAAGATGCAAAATCGAAAAGTACTGAGGTAGCGATGGCATTGGGTGCATATTCATACATATCGGTAGCATAACCTATTACTTTTGCACCCGCCGCTGCTGCAGCCTCATATACACCTTTATCTCCTGCACCTGTCATTGCAAAGAACGTATCAACACCGTCCTCAATCATAATGTTGGTTAATTCCATGTGTCTTGCGGTATCAGACCAGTCACCGGCAAAATAGATTGAGACTTCTATTTCAGGGTCTATAGCCTTACAGGCCTCAATTATGCCGCTGAACTGATATTTAACAGAACCTATCGGGGAACCACCGATTAAACCTACCTTCTTGCTTTCTGTCATATTAGCCATTACGATACCAGCTATACTCCCATATGTGAATTGGTCAGCTTGGTATACGGTCGTATTGGTAGCATTATCCGGAACAGTGGCGGTTGATGAAATCATAATAAAGTAGGTATCGGAATATTTGGGATACATATCCTGCCATGTTTCAATCATACCATTGTCCGGGAAAACCACTATGTCATAGTCTTTATCTATATAGGAAACTACCATTTCTTCGACCTGTGGATAAGCAATGGCTTCTGCTATTGATACGGTCCATCCATAATCATCTTCCAATGCCTTCATACCCTTATACTGGCTTATATCCCAGCCACCTTGGTTTGCTGGATCGGGGTTGTTGAACATTGACCCAATTTTAAGAGCCTTTGTTTCCTCGGAAGATGTAACTGCCGAAGTGCCACCGGGTCCCTTAGCATCAGGTGCTTCTTGCTCAGTTGACGACGAACAACCTGTAAGTACGATACTGAGCAACACAGTAATAACGATTACCAGGCTTAATGTTTTTTTCATTTTCAATTCCTCCTATTTTTAAATTTTGCCAATGGCAAAAATTTAGACATCTACTGCCTTATATATGACTTGCCGGTATCCTGAGGACCCTTCATACGCCCTGAAATGGCTACCACAATTAATGTAAGCACATAGGGAATCATAAGAAAATAGTAAGAACTTATTGTTGCACTTAGTGCCTGAGACCTCAATGCCAGTGCTTCCGCCCCACCAAACATGAATGCAGCAAGAGTGGTCAGCAGAGGGTTCCATTTGCCAAAATACACTGCGGCCATTGCAATAAAACCTCTTCCCATTGTTAGGTTATCTGTGAACACATGCACCCAGGATAAAGATAGTGCCATGCCTCCAAGTGATGAAAACATACACGCAATAACCATAGCTATTGTACGGGTCTTAATTACATTGATACCTGCTGCATCAGCGGCCATAGCATTTTCTCCGACAGACCTTAATTTCAATCCCGGCCCTGTTCTAAACAAGAAAAACCAGACCAATAGAGCACTTGCGATGGCAAAAACATCAAATAACGAAAATCTTAAGACCTTAACCGCTGGAGCCGGCACAGGAGAGCGTAGCATATCACCTCCAAGACGTAGTATATAACTGGTAACTCCAACCATGGTCATGTTGAAACCTATTCCTACAATGGTTTGATTGCTTGGCAGCCATATCATCATTATGGCTAGGATTAAACCGCATACAGCCCCAATAACTAAAGAAAATAAAACACCGAATGCCATATTGCCGAAATACTTCGTTCCTATCACACCAGTTAAGGCAGCCAATAGCATGGTTCCCTCGTTAGAAATATGTCTTGTGCCTGACCGCTCTGCAATTACTACACCAAGGGAACCGAAAACAAGCGGGGTAGCTGCCCTTACAGAAGCCTGAATAAAGTTGCCAATATATATCCAGTCCATAATTATTCCCCTACTTTCATGTCTATTTTCTTCATTTTAAGTAAATGTCCTAAGGAAAGCAGGCAAACATATATAACAACCGGTAATCCCTGCATGACATTTACCAATGCGGAAGGTACACCCGTCATAGCTTGCATGTATCTTGCGCCTGTCTCTACAACTGCAAGAATGAACGCCAATGGTAATATTCCTAACGGTGAACCCCCTAGATGCGCAACAGCTATCCCTGTAGTACCCCATGCCAGTGCCCATCCCTCAGCAATACGTTCGGTAACGCCCAACACTTCCATACCTCCCGCAAAACCAGCGCAAGCCGCACCCGCAAGCGTTGCAAGAACTATCAAACGATTAACTGAAATGCCGGCGGCCTTGGCGGCATCCATATTCATTCCAGCTGCCTTAAGCTTCATGCCTGAAACAGTGTACTTCATAAACAAAGCCACAATAATCGCAATTACAAAAACAAAATAAACACCAATATTTAATTGAGAATTGACCGGGAAATTCGGTAACAAGTATTCTTTTGGTACACCCTTAGATGCAGCGTAGAATGCTCCCGGGTCTTTTAACGGTCCCGTAATAAGTGCATATACAAAGTATGTGCAAACAAAATTCATCATTATTGTGGTTGTTATTTCACTGGCACCCCGCTTCATTTTCAGTACCAATGGTATTGCAATAGTAAGCATACCTGCGACTACTGCGGCCAGCATAGCAAGTATAATGACCAGAGCCGGGTGCCCAGTTACGTTGGTTCCTACAATCATAGCAGCCAAGCCTGCGATTTCAAGCTGACCTTGGCCACCAACATTAAAGAATCTTGCACGGGCGGGAATGTAAACCGCAAGAGCACACAATACTATAGGTGCCATCTGTAATAGTGTATAGACAATAGCCCTCTTACCACTTAAAGCCCCTTCGCATAGTACTAAGATTACTTCAATAGGAGATGCTCCATACAATGCAGCCAAAGCTGCCAGAAGCACCACAGACAGAATGATAGCAAGCACCGAGACACCAAAATGAGAGTTCAATACACTTGTAAAGACCTCATAATGGAAGCTATTGTTTCTACTCGCTTTCGGTATTGTTTTCATTGAGAATCTCCTCACTTAAAACATTTTTCAATAATATACCAACATAACTATCTGAACGGTTCTAAATGTGTTATAACTCCCTGTTAGCTTAGGTCCGATGCTTGCCACAATCACCCCCTTTGATCACAATATTGACTATAATAGCTGTGGCAAGTTATCTATTGATTCCTCAATATAATCCTTGAGTCTATCCATTCCTTCCAATATGTTTTCTTCGGAGGTGGCGTAAGATATCCTTACAAAGCCTTCTCCATGCTCACCAAAGGCTGTACCGGGTATAAGACATACCCCCTTATTGGTAAGTAAACCCAGGGCAAATTCTTCGCTGGATTTTCCCAGGGCTTTAATATTTGCAAATATATAGAAGCTTCCCATAGGTTTTTTACACCTAATCCCCCCGATGCTGTTTAATTTCTCCAGCATCTGGCTTCTACGTCTACTGTAACTGTCCAACATTGATTTAAGGGCATCCTGGGGACCTTTCAGTGCTTCTATTGCCGCCTTCTGGGAAACTGTGCTCACACAAGCCACCATATGCTCCTGCAGTTTAATCATCTGACCTATTATTTCTTTGTTTCCGGCCGCAAACCCAACTCTCCATCCCGTCATGGCATAGGACTTTGAAAAGCTGTTTACAGTTATCACCTTATCCCTGATTGCTTTATAGGATGCCAGACTGATATGCCTTGCCCCTTCGTAAACAAGCTTTTCATATACCTCGTCTGTAATCACATATATACCGGTTCTTTCAATTAGCCCAGATATCTTATCCATTTCTTCCTTGCTTATAACTGCCCCGGTTGGGTTTCCCGGAGAGTTTATAATAAGCAGCTTGGTTTTATCGGTTATTCTCTTTTCAATATCCTCCGCCCTCAGCATAAAGCCGCTTTCTTCCTTAACTGGTACAAAAATGGGCTTTGCACCGGCTAATATTATTTGTGAAGTATAATTACACCAGCTCGGATCAGATAGTAAGACTTCGTCTCCCTTTTCTGCAAGGGTGAGAATAGCCAACGCCAGTGCACCCATGCCACCGCTCGTTACTATAATATCTGTATCGGGATATACTTCTAAGTCATTGTCCCTTTTTAGTTTGTTTGCTATGCATTCCCTTAACTCCGGCAAACCCGCATTCGCAGTATAATGTGTAAATCCGGAATCCATAGCCTTCTTGGCTGCTTCAATTATATTGACCGGGGTTGTAAAATCGGGCTCTCCAATGCCGAGATTAATTACATTATCCATGGAACTGGCAATATTAAACATCCTTCTTATTCTTGAATGTGGAACCGCCTGCACAGTTGAAGTAATATTGGTTTTCAATGGTATTACCTCCTAATTGTTCTTACTTGTTTGTTCCTCACTATTGCAGTTTGTTTTATTCTACGAAACGCTGTTTTATTCTTAAAACCCAGTATTTTGCATTAAGTCTAACTTATCTAAAATACTGAACCGATAAGATAATAAGATTACCCAGAACTCTTGAACCCTAACCGAATTGATATATTGTGAGCGGTATCCATTACGTGCTGCTTCAATCCCTCAAGTCTTTCATATGTAAATAACTCCATAGCACCCGAAGTGCTGACGGCTGCTATTACCTTACATCTGTAATCCATTATAGGTGCTGCCAAGCATCTTATCCCCATTTCGTTTTCCTGGTCATCAAGGGCATATCCTTTAGCCTTTACCTTTCTAAGCTCTTCCATAAACTTTTGTTTATCCGTAATGGTTTTAGGGGTTACTGCACGGAGTTTTCTGGTACTAATTATTTCTTCCACTTCTGCCACATTCATATGAGCCATCATAGCTTTCCCAAGAGCGGTAGAATGGGCAGGTACCCTGCGTCCAATATCCGAATACATCCGAATACTACTTATTACGTCAACCTTTTCCATATATACAATCTGTCCATCTTCCAGTCTTGCCAAATGTACCGGCTGCTGGCTTTTCTCCTTCAACTCGTTCAAATACGGTAATGCTTCTGTCTTTAGCTCAATATTATTCAAAAATATACTTCCGAGGTCAATAATCTTGAGACCCAGTTTATAGGTACTCTCTTTCGAGTCTTTCTCGACATATCCCCATTCCAAGAGAGTCGATAACAACCTATACACCGTACTCTTATGAAGCCCCACTCTTTGGCCAAGTTCCGTTACTCCCATTCTCCTGCCTTCTTCGGCAAGAGTCTCCAATATATCCAATGCTCTGTCAAGTGTTTGTACTCTTTTTTTCATAACCTCGCTCCTGACTGCACCCACGTTTTGTATACCACAACATCGTTTTATTATATAATATTATAATATCAACCCTGACTAATTTCAAATCATTTATTTCCTTTAAATCGACATTAGTATGCAACTTTCGTAAATATACGAGTTAATGCTATCGCTCATAGGTTTTTACTTCTCTAAGAAAACTGATTCCTGCCTGAAAAAAAGCAGTATGCGGCAGGTGCCTCTAATGCCTGACCACCGGGTACAGCGGGCCGGTACCCTTGACTCCTTGTCCCATGTTAATTACAATATTGAACTAACAGGACAAGACACTGGAAGATGCTGTCTTAAGACTAAGGAGGTAATATTATGGGTACTGTGGTACCGACCAGGGAAGAAGCCTATGCACTGCTGACCGAGTTTAATAAAAGCCAGAGCCTAATACGCCACGCGCTGGCCGTTGAGGCGGTAATGGTTCATTTTGCGGAACTTTTCAACGAAGAGGACGTTGAGAAATGGAGAATAGTAGGACTTACTCACGACCTGGACTATGAAATGTATCCGGAGGAGCACTGCCAGAAGGTCAGGGAAATACTCACCGAGAGGAACTGGCCGGAGGACTACATAAGGGCCATACAAAGCCATGGATGGGGAATCTGCAGCGATGTGGAGCCGGTGGAGCGTATGGAAAAGGTGCTTTTTGCCATCGACGAGCTTACGGGGCTTATAAACGCCACCGCCCTTATGCGGCCCAGCAAGAGCATACTGGACCTTAAGCCGAAGTCTCTCAAAAAAAAGTGGAAGGACAGCCATTTCGCCGCAGGAGTTGACCGGGGTATAATCCAGAAAGGCATCAATATGCTGGGGATGGAACTCACCGAGGTCATGGATGAGACCATAAAGGGAATGCAGAAGGTGGCCGAGGAAATAGGCCTCAAAGGCAACCTGTAACGACACAGAGGGACACATTATTATTACTGGGCAAAAATATATGTTGACATTTATGAAAAACGTTAATAGAATAATACTATAGTATTCCTATAGTTTTACTAGGGATTAAAAGCTGTGAAGGAGTAAAGTAGACTGGAGGAACTGTCCAGAGAGAAGACGCCCTGGCTGGAAGCGTCTTTACGGGAAGACCGGTTGAAGTGCGCTCCGGAGCTGTGGACCGAAACGCGGTATAGGTCTTACCGGGAACGCCCGTTACAGCGTTAGGACATAGTGCTGTGTCTGAACTTAAGTTATAAACAAGAGTGGAACCGCGAATCCAAAACTTTCGCCTCTTTGAGGGGTGAAAGTTTTTTTATTGAACACTATCCTGCTTATGTGTACCACCTTGTTTCACCAAATAAAGGGAGGAGATATTAGTGGAAGTATTTGGGGATATCACTCAGCTTATAGGCAATACGCCTATTGTCAGGCTTAACAGGCTGCCGGGCAAACTGGCCGCAGAAGTCCTTGTAAAGCTTGAAGCCTTCAATCCCGGCGGCAGCATAAAGGACAGGATTGCGCTTAACATGATACTGGCGGCTGAAAAGCAAAATATAATAAACGAGGATACGGTAATTGTTGAGCCAACCAGCGGCAATACCGGTATAGGCCTAGCCATGGTAGCCGCTGCCAGAGGTTATAAATTGCTGCTGGTGATGCCGGACTCAATGAGCGAAGAAAGGCGCAGGCTGATGAGAGCCTACGGGGCGGAATTTTTGCTCACTCCCGGCGAATACGGCATGAAGGGGGCGGTGGATAAAGCCTTTGAACTGACCTCGCAAAACCCAAACTATTTCATGCCCCAACAGTTTTGCAACCCCGCAAATCCGGATACCCACAGTAAGTTTACGGCATCCGAGATACTGGAACAGCTGGGGACGAGAATAGATGCCTTTGTTGCGGGCGTAGGTACCGGGGGCACAATAACCGGCGTGGGTAGAACGCTGAAGGCTGCGATCCCTGGCATCCAAATAGTTGCGGTAGAGCCGGATGGCTCACCGGTACTCTCGAAAGGCAGGGCGGGTTCCCATAGCATCCAGGGCATAGGAGCAGGATTTGTCCCGGACGTGCTAGACAAAAGCGTTATTGACCGCGTCATAAGAATAAGCGACTATGATGCCATGGAAACTGCACGGGATATGGCCTGCCGGGAGGGACTGCTGGTGGGTATCTCATCGGGAGCCGCGGCCCGGGCAGCCCTCCAGTTGGCCGGGGAACTGGGTACCGGCAAAAAGGTGCTGACCATAGCTCCGGATACCGGGGAAAGATACTTAAGTGCAAACCTGTATTAGAGGAGGGAATACCGATGTTTAAGCAGTTAAGGGAAGATATACAAACCGTATTCAAAAACGACCCGGCGGCCAGGAGCGTTGCAGAAGTAATCTTGTGCTATCCGGGACTTCATGCAATAATGATGCACCGGCTTGCCCACCGGTTATTCAAGCGAAGGCTGTACCTGATGGCGCGAATTATCTCGAATATAAACAGGTTTCTTACCGGCATAGAAATCCACCCCGGTGCCAGGATTGGCAGGAGGTTTTTTATAGACCACGGAATGGGAATTGTGATTGGCGAAACTGCGGAAATAGGAGACGATGTTGTGCTGTTTCACGGGGTTACTCTGGGGGGCACGGGTAAGGATAAGGGGAAACGCCATCCAACGGTAGGCAGCAATACCATGATAGGGGCCGGAACCAAGGTTCTGGGACCCATAACCATAGGAAATAACACGAAAATAGGGGCAGGCTCGGTCGTGCTTAATTCAATTCCGGATAACTGCACTGCCGTCGGGTGCCCTGCAAGGGTGGTAAGAAAGAAATACGACAAGGAATACAACCCGCTGTCCTGGGTGATTTAGGGACGATTCCTTTCCAAATTTGACCAACTACCGGTATTAATAACGGGAACCGGGGCGGTAAAAACCCCGGTTCTTTT
>JAQUCT010000037.1 GCA_028686075.1 Bacillota bacterium | reverse complement strand
TTCAGTGTTGTGGATAACCGTATTACGCTTGGCCTCGAGCATATAAAGAACATGGCCAAAAAGGCTGGTATGAAGCTTGCGTTTTAATCAAATCATAGGAACACTCGTTATTAATACAAAATAAAAAATAAGTTATATTGAATGTAGTAGAATTAGAACACAAAGTTGGCCAATTTGCATACGAGGTGGACTGGCTCAAAAAAATCTGAGCAAATTGTCGGAAAGATAAATGGTTTATATTTAAGGGAAAAAGATAAAACGAAAAATTGAATGGGAAATAAAAATTTTAATAGTATATAAGTAAAATGGAGGATACTGCCAAAAGTAGTATTCTTTATTTTTTAGGGCATAATAAATCATTATATTTATGAAGGAAGGTGATAAAATGACTAACAAAAATGTTGTACCCAATAGATTAATCCATGAAAAGTCACCATACCTGCTGCAGCATGCACATAACCCTGTAGATTGGTATCCATGGGGTAGTGAAGCTTTTAATAAAGCCAAGAATGAGGACAAGCCCATCTTTTTGTCCATAGGCTATTCCACTTGTCATTGGTGTCATGTAATGGAGCGGGAATCCTTCGAGGATGAGGAAGTGGCGAAGGCGTTGAACGACCACTATGTATCCATTAAGGTGGATCGGGAAGAGCGGCCGGATATAGACAGCATATACATGTCTGTGTGCCAGGCAATCACCGGACAGGGGGGCTGGCCCCTTACCATAATTATGACGCCGGACAAAAACCCCTTCTTCGCCGGTACCTATTTTCCCAAGACCGGGAAATACGGTTACCCGGGCCTTGTGGAACTGCTTTTTCAGATAAAGGATGCATGGCATACCGAAAAAGACCGACTTATTGAAACAGGCAGCAATATAACCGATTCGATAAAAAACTTCCCCGGGAGGTTTAACGGCGAAAAATTGGGGGAGGAGACGGCAGACAGAGCCTTCCGGGGTTTAAGAAGCTCCTTTGACGAAATGTACGGTGGTTTTGGCGGAGCACCCAAGTTTCCGACGCCCCATAACCTTTTATTTCTCTTAAGGTACTGGCGGGCGAAAGGGAACGATACAGCCCTCGATATGACTGAGAAAATCCTTGAGGCCATGTACAAGGGGGGTATATTCGACCATATAGGTTTTGGGTTTTCAAGGTATTCCACCGACAAAAGGTGGCTTGCACCCCATTTCGAAAAGATGCTATACGACAACGCCCTTCTGGCCTATGCCTATACAGAAGCCTACCAGGCCACCGGCAAGGAAATCTATAAAAACATTGTCCGGAAAATATTTACCTATGTACTTCGGGATATGACATCCGATGAGGGAGCGTTTTACTCGGCGGAGGATGCGGATTCAGAAGGGGAGGAAGGAAAATTCTACCTTTGGCGTCCCGGGGAGGTAGAGGAGGCGGTAGGGAAGGAGGACGGGGAGTTCTTCTGTAGCCGGTACGATATAAAACCGGAGGGGAATTTCGAGGGAAAGAGCATCCCAAACCTGATTGACGCAAACCTTGACGAACTGGTACAGGATGCCGGACTGGCAGCACGGCTGGATACAATAAGGGAAAAGCTTTTTATGCACAGGGAACAAAGAACCCGTCCCTACCGAGACGACAAGATACTGACATCGTGGAACGGGCTGATGATAGCAGCCCTGGCCCTGGGAGGAAGGGCCTTTGGTAGCAGCGAGTATGTTAAGGCGGCGGAGGTGGCTTTTGACTTCATACAAGAACACCTGGTAAGGGACGACGGCCGGTTGCTGGCAAGGTACAGGGACGGCGAAGCGGCCCTGCCGGCATACCTTGGCGATTACGCATACCTGGTATGGGGGCTCCTAGAGCTGTACCATGCCACCTTCAATACAGCCTACCTAGAAAGAGCCCTGGACCTGAATCGGGATATGCAAAAACTCTTCGGTGACGATTTGGACGGCGGCTTATTCCTGTACGGGGAGGACAGTGAACAGCTTATAATGCACCCCAAAGAAGTATACGATGGGGCCCTGCCCTCCGGCAACTCGGTGGCTCTATATAATATGCTGCGCCTGTCAAGGATGACGGGGGATACGCAAATAGAGGAAAGGGCTCGGCGGCTCATAGAAACCTTCGGCGGAGAAGTTGGCCACAACCCCACAGCCTATACCTTCTTCATGTCGGCACTTATGTTTGGCATCCAGCCTACCAGGGAGGTTGTGCTGACCGCCCGGTCCCGGGAGGATGTCGGGGATATGCTGGACCGAATTAACAGCAGCTTCGTACCCTTTGCAACAATTCTTTTGAATACCGGTGACAAGGAGTTGCACGAAATAGCTCCCTTTACCAGGGAGCAGAGTATGGTGGAGGAAAAACCCACCGCCTATGTGTGTAAAAACTTTGCCTGCCTGCAGCCTGTCACCGAGGCCGATGCTTTGCCGGGTATGCTGCAATAAGAAGTAACATCGCCATTTGTGTCCATTGGTCGCATTTGTTATATACAATAACCGGTACCCGGCATAATAAGGACTGTGCAGCCCGGGGAGTTTATAATCGGGCGCGGAATATTGACATATTAATAACACGGTATTATAATAGGCATATGCCACATATTTAATAGGCATATGCCTATTATGTGATTGGTATAATGCTCCGAGCCTTAACATCTAAGGCTGTTGCTATGATGTAAGGCCGATAAGGTAATCCTGGAAACGGGTTTGCCCCCCATACATGGAAAGGAGTGATCTCTATGGGTATTATATTTTTAACGCCTCCTTAGGTATTGTTATTATATTAAAAAAATAACAATGAGGAGGATTATTTTATGTCTACGAATAAACGAACAAGGTTTGTTCAGGTTCTGGTGGTTATGCTTGTTATTATTTCGCTTATCCTGGTTGCTTCCGGCTGCAGTACACCGGAGACAGGAGACGCATCAGAGAGTTCCGAAAATGCTGAGCCTCTACAGCTGTTTGTTGCCGCAGGAATGAAAAAACCCATGGATGCCGTAATAGAAAAATTCCAGGCGGAAAAAGGGGTAAAGGTAGCTCCCAACTACGCCTCCTCCGGTGGGCTCTGGGCCCAGATCCGGGAGGAGCAGCCCTGTGACCTTTACTATTCGGCGGACTGGATGTACATAGAAAAGGCCCAGCAAGAGGACAAGCTCACCGAGGCCAAAGAATTTTTGTCTGACTGCCTGGTGCTGGTAGTATCGGATTCGGGTGACGGAAAGGTAAATAGTATGGATGACCTTACAAATCCGGATGTGACATTCGCAATAGGCGACCCCCAGGCACCGGTTGGAATGTATGCCGAGACTGCTCTTAAAAGCTTAAGTCTGTGGGACAAGGTTACCGACACCCTGAAAGCCATGCCGTCAACGGTAAACCAGGTAGCAATAATGGTAAAGGAAGACCAGGTTGATGCCGGACTAATATATTCGAGCGTTGCAAACGGAAACGACCTTAAGATAGTACAAAGGCTTGAAGAGGACCTTACAGGCGAGATCATATTTGGAGTGGGCGTAATCAAGGGGGGCAACGAGGAACTCGCTAAGGAATTCATGGATTTTGCCTTTGAACATGTGGACGAATTCTGCAGCTATGGATGGGAGCCCTATGAATAAAAGCTCAGCCCAAACAAAGTACATACCAAAGGATATAGTCAGCTGGTTTTTTCTGCCCCTGTTTCTGCTGCTTGTAGTGTTTCCACTGCTGGCTTTGGTATGGAACCTCAAACCGGATGGAATTGTTAGGACCTTAAAGGATTGGTTTTTCTGGCGAAGCTTTAAGAATACCATAATAGCAGCTTTTGCAGCATCTGCCCTGGGTTCGGTCTTGGCTGTCGGGTTTGGTTATTATCATCTGTTTCACAAGAATACCTTTACATACAAGCTGGCAAACCTGATGAATGACCTGCCTGCTGCTATACCGCATACCGTGGCAGGGCTAGCCCTGCTTCTGGCTTTCGGGCGTAAGACCTGCGGATTTATTAGCAATACTGGCCTGGCCTTTACCCTTTTTGCCGTGGTACTGGCCATGTTCTTCGTGTCTTATCCGTTGTGTGCGCGTACCATAGCCAGCGGTGTGGACGGTACCGACCGGGAAATGGTGGATGTTGCCCGTACCCTGGGAGACAGTCCGGTGCAGGCCTATTTCAGGATAGTACTGCCGCTAATGGGAGAATCTATTTTTGCAGGGTTTGTACTGGCCTTTTCCAGAGCCTTGAGCGAATTTGCGGCGGTTGTAATGTTTGGCGGCAACCTGCCGGGTTCCACCCAGGTGCTGGCATCCTATGTATTCACAAAGGTTGAGGAAGGTGAGCTGGAGATGGCGGTTACCGCCAGCGTAGTCTGTATCCTGCTTTCCCTAATAATAGTTGCTTTGTTAAGTATCAGGAGGAGAAAACATGCTTAAAGTAAACGGAATCTATAAAGCGTACGGGACCCAGGAGGTTCTTAAAAGTGCATGCCTCGAAATCGGCTCCGAGATTAAAGTGCTTATCGGCATAAACGGTTGCGGAAAGTCCACATTACTAAAGATAATTGCTGGGATAATTAAATCCGATAAAGGAAATGTCCTGCTAAGGGAAAAGAATATTACCCATCTGGCTCCGGAAGAAAGACGGGTAGGATATGTACCGCAACACCCGGCGTTATTCGGACATAAAAGTGTTATAGACAACATAAGGTATGGAATGCGCAACGGTCTCGGTTCTGAAGAACTGCTGGAAGACCTCTTAAGTATGCTTGGACTTAATGATATACTAAACAAAAAACCCGGAGAGCTAAGCGGCGGTTACAAGAGCAGGGTATCCCTGGCCCGGGCCCTTGCACCCGAGCCCGAAATGATACTTCTTGATGAACCCCTGAGCGATATTGATGCGGCGGTAAAGGAAACGCTTTTGCCGGAATTCCGTCGGGTAACCAAGCTGATGAATGTTCCGGTATTATACGTGACCCATGACCCGGCCGAGGCCGAGCAGATAGGAGATACCTTTTCGGTTATGCAGGGTGGCAGGGTAAATGATATTGATTCGGCAAACCATGCATTTGAAATAATAAAGAAAGATAAACTCATATCTGTATAATAAAAAGATAAAATTGTTAAAGTCTACATTAACTCTGAAAGTGAAAAGCCCGTATGTATCGGGCTTTTCTAAAAGGATGAATTTTTAACTTTCTGATTTTTATTCGATTACTAACCGTCACTAAGCCTCCGGCTTTTAGATCTGCACTGATATTTCTATGCATTGCAGAGGTATGATGCTACTCAAGCTCCTCCCAAAGCCATTCGGCTACCTGCTTAATAAGGGGGATGCATATGTTTGCCCTTATATGCTGTTTGTTACGTTTAATCTTTTCAAGGTCATCCTGGGTAAAGCCTAAAACCTCAATACAGTTTGCACTCCCGTACTTCTTTGTGAATTTTTCGACAATCCTCCCTGCCTTCACAGACGATGGTTCCCTGTCGTCCTTTGGGGTGTTCCGGCCGTATTTCAAACCTATGGCCATTACAGCCCCCGACAGGGCACCGCACATATGTCTTCTTTGGTGTATTCCCCCTCCGAAGGGCG
Organism: Bacillota bacterium; assembly: GCA_028686075.1. Lineage (GTDB taxonomy): Bacteria > Bacillota > Clostridia > Ch29 > Ch29 > JAAYEV01. The sequence goes on along the minus strand of JAQUCT010000037.1, from coordinate 8,997 downwards.
TGGCTATCCTTGGTATGATTTCGCTTTCCACACCCAGCAGCTCGCTGAATGCAAGAAGCACGGTTTCACAGCAGCTGTAGTTATCCTCAAAGTACTTACTGCACCTTTCGACGGTCTGGCCTTTGCTCACATTGTTCATTTGTTTACCCCCATTTAATGTAAATTTTTAAAAATCCATCATTTTCATTCTGAAAGGTTCTTCACTTACGCTAGATCCTTCGTTATCGCTCAGGATGACAGTTGTGTTAAGTCTTTATCACGTTATATATATTTACATAATATCAAAAAAACTAGAAATTAACCATCTCCTAGGGCCCGGTATTATATCCGGTGGCTGCCGGGCCCTAGTCCTTCCGCCTGCCGCAAAAGCTACTCGTTCTTTGAGCCAATTATATACCTCCGGCATATTATGCTACTGAAAATATCCGTGAAAGCCTTTATAGGGCCTTGGGAGGTTTTCCAAAACGAATGACGGAGGTTTAGACATGAGAGTTTGCATAATAGGAACCGGGTACGTGGGCCTTACCACCGGGGTTTGTCTTGCACACTTTGGCAGCGACGTAATATGCGTTGACAAGGATGCCGAAAGGGTAAGAACTCTTAAAAAAGGAATACCGCCTATACATGAGGATGGCCTGAAAGAACTGATGGAAGGTGGCAGGGCAAGGGGAAGGCTTGAGTTTACCGGGGACCTTCGCTATGGTGTAGCCAATTCGGATATTATTTTTATAACCGTGGGTACACCCTCTCTGCCCGGCGGCGGTCCGGACCTTTCGGCGGTGCGTAGGGCGGCAGCGGGTATCGCGGAGTGTATGGACGGTTACAGTATAATAGTAATAAAAAGCACCGTACCAGTGGGCACGCAAAAACTGGTGTCCGGCATAATTAAGGACAAAGTAATGGGCCAGGCAGTATTTGATGTGCTTTCAAACCCTGAGTTTTTAAGGGAGGGAAGCGCAATTTTTGATACTATGCACCCCGATAGGGTGGTGATAGGTGCGGATAACCCGGAGGCGGCAAAGGTGCTGGCGCGGCTTTACCGGCCGATAGGAGGAAAGGTTTTGATAACCGATCCGGAAAGTGCCGAAATGATCAAGTATGCCTCCAATGCTTTTCTGGCATTAAAGATAAGTTTTATTAACGAAATAGCAAACCTGTGCGAAAGGACCGGAGCGGACGTGACAAAGGTGGCCCTTGGGATGGGCCTTGACAGCAGGATATCCCCGGACTTTTTAAAGGCAGGGCTGGGATACGGCGGGTCGTGTTTTCCGAAGGATACCAGGGCCCTCCAAGACCTTGCACGGAAAAACGGATGTACTTTAAAAACGGTAGAAAGTGCTATAGAGGTTAACGAGGACCAAAGATTGAGGGCGGTAGAAAAATTAAAAGCAGCACTGGGGGATTTGGCAGGCAAAACAGTAGGAATACTGGGCCTTTCCTTTAAACCCAATACAGATGACATTAGAGAGGCACCTTCCCTGGATATAATAAGGGAAATAATCGGGCAGGGTGGCAGCGTAAAGGCCTGCGACCCGGCGGCGGTGCCCAATGCCAAAAAGGCCATACATGAGGTGGAATACTGCGACGATGCCTACCTTACCGCCCAGGGAGCGGACGCGCTAATTCTTGTTACCGAATGGGAGCAGTATAGGGTTTTGGATTTAAAAAGGCTTAAGAGTTTAATGAAAAGGCCTGTCTTTATAGACGGCAGGAACGTGTATGATGTAGATGCAATGCCGGACTTGGGTTTCGAGTATTACTGCATAGGCAGGAGGGATTATTGCCACAAATAATGAGAGCATGTTAAAACCATACTCCCATTATTTGGCATGCTATGTTCTTAATCGTCGTCTTCAGTTTCAGCGTCTACGTTGAATACTTCCAGCGTGTTCATTATTACCTCTTCATTCGGCCTGTTTTGACTGGTCTCCTGATGGTATGAGATTACATTGAGCATAGCTTCGCCCATAACCTCAACCCCAAGGCCGTATTCAATCTGGACGGATATTGTCGGAGTACCGGACTTGTTAACCACCGAAGCCTCAAGGGATGTGGGCTGCTCGGAAATCCAAGCCAGTATCTTTTTATTACGGTAGCTCTCTCCGCCAAGGCATTTAAGCGGTACAACCTCTGAAAACTTTGCATTGTTCTTTGCCACATAGGTATCGCCGCCGGCCTCGTACCAAACGTGTACCTCCAAGACGCCGTTTACCCGCACGTTTACCGTTCTGTCCATTATTTTGTCAAAGCTGCAGTCCTTTATCTGTGCCCCTTTGACCGTACAGCCCAACACATCGGTAGGCTTCTTATTATCCACAAGGTTTATATATATGGTGGTGTTGCATATTTGCGTTGCGCTGCCGTATACTGCATTGGTTATTATGGTTCTCACTCTTCCGTTTTCCCCTCGCAGGCTGATATCCTCTTCCATTGCTTTCACCCCTTTTGCCAAAAATAAAATTATATTTCTATACCATACTATTCCGCCGGATTATTTATGTGATAGAAGGCCGACAATTTTTCCATATACTTCACCCTTTACATACCTGCGAAATATTATGTTCTATATGTAATGCACTTAAAATTTTACATCCCTTAGCGTGTCAGTTTCTTCGGGCTTTGCCCTCAGAATGACAGAAAAGCGTGTCAGCTTCTTTGGGCTTCGTTTCTTCGGAATGCAGATGAAAGAATGTAATACTATTAAAGCGTTGTATATAGGAAAATTGCAATACGCGAAGGAGGAATATGTATGGCACCAAGCGCGCTGGTTACCGGCTGTGCCGGATTTATCGGGTCCCACCTGTGCGAGACCCTACTGCTCAAGGGTTGGAGGGTAACCGGCATAGACAGTTTCTTGGATAATTACCACAGTGGGCTAAAGAGGGAAAACCTGCAGCCACTGCTAAGGCAGCCCAGATTTGAGTTTGTCGGGGAGGACCTTCTGAAGGTACCCCTTAAAGAGAGCATTGAGAAAAACGAATATGTTTTTCACCTGGCGGGCCAGCCTGGAGTGAGGAGCAGCTGGGGCGGGCAGTTTAACACCTATGTGGTCAACAATATTCTGGTCACCCAGCGGATTCTGGAAGCGATAAAGGGGCAGGATATAAAGAAATTTGTATTCGCGTCCACATCCTCGGTCTACGGCAATACCGATGCCCTGCCCACCGGAGAGGGACAGCTGCCGGCACCTTTTTCACCCTATGGGGTTACTAAGCTGGCGGCGGAGAGTCTGTGCGGGTTGTATTATGAAAATTATGGTGTACCGGTGGTGTCGCTAAGGTATTTTACCGTATACGGGCCCCGGCAGCGGCCGGACATGGCCATAGGCAGTTTTATCCGTTCCATTTTGGACGGAAAAATTATTATAGTGTACGGGGACGGGATGCAGAAAAGGGATTTTACCTATGTGGAGGATATTGTAAGGGCAAATATACTTGCGGCCGAGTGTCCGGCGGAGGGCGAGGTGTTTAACGTGGGAAGCGGCCGGCCGGTGGAGATTATGAGGGTTATTAGGATTCTGGAGGAATTGTCGGGGAGGGAGGCCAGGGTGGAATTTATGCCGGACCAAAGGGGGGACGTTAGGGACACCTGGGCGGATATTGGAAAGATTTCGGGGATGCTGGGGTTTGTACCATCCACCGGTCTAAGAATAGGCCTTAAAAGGCAGATTGAATACATGAAAAAAAGTATCAATTAGGAAGTCACATTATATACCACCTGAATACTATATTTACAGAAAAGGGCGGCATAAAGCCGAACAGAAAGGGGATGTGTTATGAAGTACAAGGAGGAGTATCCGGGCACAAAGCAGGAATGCCTCGGGTTCTTAAGCGAAGCCTTTACAAAACTTCTAAAAAACCAGCTGACGGTGGACGGGGAAACGGTGGTAATACCCGATGACAAGGAAGTAGAGTACAAAATAAAATACGACGACGATTTCTTTGAAGGGTCGCTGGCAATGAAGATTACATGGATGAACGCTGAGGCGGAAGTAGAAGAAGAGGAAGAAGAATAACAGATAGGGGGTTATCCCCTATCTGTTATTCTGATATGGTCACTTCTCTTAAGATTTATTTATATACAGTGCATTTACCTGTTAGCTATCGCTCAGGCTGACACGATATAAGATGTAAAGTTTTAGTGCGTTATATATAAGTATTTTATTACTTGGCCAAAGGAGGAAGGGAAATGAAGGAGAGATACCAGGAAGACTTAGAGGGCGTACTGTCCCAGTACCCGGTCCGGGTTACCGGAATACGTACCGAATCCTATAAGGAGAAAAAGGGTGTGTGGTGGATAGAGACCCCGGGGGGATACAAGATACTGAAAAAGCATTCCAACTCGGACAAGACCCTTTATTTTATAATAGCCGCGGTGGAATACCTGCAATCAAGGGGCATACTCATGCCCGGGATAATTCCCGCAGCCGACGGTCGGAAATACGTGATAAGCGATAACAGCTGTTTTGTATTAAGCGAAGCCATATCCGGGGTAAACCCGTCCTATAACAGCCGGGAGCAGCTAAAGAGGGTAGTACAGGAACTGGCTAAGCTTCACAGGGCTTCGGAGGGGTTTGTGCCGCCGAAGGACAGCAAGCCCAGGGTACACATTGGGAATTGTCCTGACACCTACAATGCAAGGATGGAGAAGCTAGAGGGCTATTACGCCTTGGAGGAGGGCTCCGCCGGGCATGACGAGTTTGGGGAGATAATACTGGAGGAATTCCCGCACTTTTTGCAAAGAATCCGGGAATCCATTGATGGATTTGAGGGTTCATACTACCGTCAGTGGTTCGAAAAGGCCCAGAGGAACGGCTACCTGTGCCACCAGGACTTTGCCGCCGGCAACCTAATCCTTACCGATGCAGGGGAACTGTATGTACTGGATATTGACTCCATTACCCTTGACCTGCCCATAAGAGATATAAGGAAGCTTCTTTTAAAGGTTATGAAAAAGAGGGGTGGTTGGGACTTAAGTCTTACAACGGATATGCTTGCGTGGTACCAGCAGGAAAACCCGCTGGAGCAGCAGCAGTGGCAGGTGCTTAAATGGGAGCTTATGTACCCCCACCTTTTTGAAGGAATAATGACGAAGTATTACGAGAAGCGCGAAAAAACCTGGACCGTGGCCAAATACTTAAGGAGGCTAAAGGAGATGACAGCGGTAGAAAAAACCATAGGCCAGGTGCTGGATGGCTTTGACGCACTTATCCGGCAACAAATATAGAAATGGAGGCCAAACCTATGATGGAACGGCAGAATGCCACCGATTTGAATGTATTGGCGGAAAGCGTACTGATGGAGTATGGAATAACGCCCAATCAGTCTCAGATAATCCAGAACAAAGGACTAAAAACGCTGTGGAAGTTTTCCCATAACGGGGAGACCATGTGTCTAAAAAGGCTTAGGCACTCGCCGGAGAAGGCAGACTTTTCGGTAAATGCCCAGGTACACATCTACGGCAATGGAGGAAAAGTACCAAGGATTATACGCAACAATAAAGGCGATGCGGTTACCCTTTATGAGGGCCAAGTATTTGTTTTGTACGGCTGGATAGACGGGAGGGACTTAAACTTTGACAGCCCCGGTGACCTGGCTCTGGCGGTGGAGGGTCTGGCCAGGGTGCATGGGGCGTCCATTGGGTATAGGCCTCCGGAGGGGGCGAGGGTTTCTTCCAAGCTGGGCAAATGGCCGGGACAGTACCAGTCCATGAGGACCAACCTGGCGGAGTGGAAGGAAGCTTCGCTGCAGAGCGGCGGGAGGCCGGAGCGCGTTTGTTTTTTGAAACGCGTTGATTCGATGCTGGAGCTAGCGGACAGGGCCATTGAGGCAATAAGTAATTCCCCCTACGAAAGGCTAACATCCATGGAACAGCAGCGTTATCCCCTGTGTCACCAGGACTACGGCAAGGGTAACGCGCTGCTATTAGGTACCGACGTCTACGTGCTGGACCTGGACGGAGCTACCTACGACCTGGCAGCCCGGGACCTTCGAAAGATAATTGGCAAACAGATGGAGGACGGCGGCGGCTGGAGCAGGGACAGGATTATTAGAATAGTGGAATGGTACGAAAAGGGCAGGAAGGTTTCGGCGGAGGAGAAGGAAGTACTGGTCATTGACCTTATGTTTCCCCACTGGTTCTTTGGCGAGGTCAAGGACATTTATAAGAAGAACAAGATTAAACCTGCCAGTAAGATTGAGAAGGCGGCGGCCTTTGAAAAGTCAAAGCTTCCGGTACTGCAGGGCTTATTCGGCGGTGGAAGACCATGAGAATAGCGTTTATCTGCACCGAGAAGCTTCCGGTTCCCCCGGTCTCGGGGGGAGCCATCCAGATATATATCGAAGGCGTGCTGCCCTACCTGTCCATGCACCACGAAATAACCGTGTTCGGCATAAAAAGCGATAAACTGCCCGATGAGGAAGTGTTTGGGAATGTGCGGTACAAGAGGGTGCTGGGAAGAACAAAGAATGAGTACCTGGATAATATAAAGGCCAACATTTTAGATGAATACCATCTGATACATGTGTTTAACCGGCCGCTGTGGGTGCTGCCTTTAAAGGAGCAGGCACCGGGAAGCTATTTTAGCCTCAGCCTGCACAATGAAATGTTTATGCCCAATAAGATAAACAAGGAGAGGGCTTTGAAATGCATTAACACGGTGGAGTTTATAACAACCGTCAGCAGGTTTATAGCCGACGGTGTAAAGGGCCTGTATCCCGTTGCTGAGGATAAGTTAAACGTGGTGTATTCCGGCGTGGCCCCGGCCCTTTATAGTCCCGTGTATGCAGAGGAACACCTAGAGGAGAGGAAAGCCTTGCGCAAAAAATACGGCCTGGATAAACATAAGGTGGTACTGTTTGTGGGCAGGCTAAGTCAGAAAAAAGGTCCCCAGGTGCTGGTACAGGCAATGCAGGAGATAATGGAAGCCTATCCAGATACGGCACTTATGATTGTGGGCAGTAAATGGTACGGGGGCAATACCAATGATACTTTTACTCACCAGCTTAAGACGATGGTGGAGGGGCTTAAGGGGTCGGTGGTGTTTACCGGTTTTCTGCCCCCTTACGAGATACCTAGGCATTTCAGCGTGGGCGACATATTCGTATGCGCTTCTCAGTGGCGGGAGCCGCTGGCACGGGTGCATTATGAAGCAATGGCAGCGGGGCTGCCCATTATTACCACCGACCGGGGAGGCAACGCCGAGGTAATCCGGTCGGGATACAACGGCCTTGTGGTGAAGGAGTTCAACCGACCGGAAGCCATTGCAGAGAAGATAAGGTACCTGCTGAACCATGAGGCTATAGCACGAAGCATCGGGATGATGGGCAGAAAAATCGCCGAAGAGCAGTACAACTGGGAGAGAGTGGCAAACCAACTGCTGGAACTCTTTGCCACAGTGTAACCAGGGACGGTTCTTCTGATTTTGCTTTTAGTTTTTAAGCTATTACAAAGAAATTCCTTAAACGGCAGGAGAATAATTGAGAGTATTGAACGTTAATATGAGTACTATGAGTAATAGCAGTGCATGTCAAAGGGCAGCCCTGTAAAGGGGGTCGCCCTTTGCCGTATGCGCCCGGCATGGACATGCCCTGCCCTTCAGGCTGTGCTTTTTTGTGAAATAAAAGCACAGCATTCATGTTTCTTTGGTAATATTGTAAAATTTTGCTTATATAGCAGGAAAATAATAGAAGATGTAGAATGCTTATATTTGAAATGCCCATTTTAGTACTCATAGAAATTGATATGTGTAGGGAGAAGATGTATAAGCAATGTCAATTAGAGTAATAGAGGACAATGGGAGATTGCATGTTTATTTTGATTACAGCCTTGAGAGAATAAAGAAAATTAAATCAATTAAAGGGAGGTTTTGGGACGCAGGTAAAAAATGCTGGACCATTCCCCTCTCTGATTATTGTTGGGCTAAGCTTAAAGAATTGTTTCCAGAGGAAATTATAATAGGCGATACGCAAGATAGCTTGCAGGATATCCCTCCTTACACTGAAAAAGATAATCTAAATACAAAAAAAGCAGAAATGCTTGAAGCTTTAAAAAAAGAGCTTGTTCTAAAAGGATATAGCCCGAAGACTAGAAAATCATATTTAGGACATGCAAGAAGATTTTTAGGTTGCTTTACTAAGTCAGCTGAACAATTGAGTGAGGATGATGTTAGGGAATATCTCCTTGACTTAATAAAAAATAAGGAGAGGTCGCATTCTTATGTAAACCAAGCTTTGAGCGCAATAAAATTTTTATGCGAAAGCGTGATTAAGCAAGGGGAAATTGTTATAAACATACCGAGAGCAAAAAAAGAGAAAAAGCTGCCAGAAGTATTGAGCCAGCAGGACGTTCTTAGAATAATGAAGGCAGTTGATAATAATAAACACAGAGCTATTCTGTTTCTAATATACTCAGCAGGCCTTCGTGTAGGGGAAGTTGTAAGATTAAGACCTGAAGACATTGATAGCAAGAGAAGGCTTATTCATGTTAAACAGGGAAAAGGCAGAAAAGACCGGTATACTGTTTTGTCAGATATTGCTTTATCAGCTCTAAGAGAATACTACAAAAAATATAGGCCTGAGATATGGCTTTTCCCCGGAAGCGTTGATGATAAACATATAACAGAACGTACGGTGCAGAGGGTTTTCGAAAAAGCAAGAGAAAAAAGTGGAATAAGAAAAACTGTGTCAGTTCATACACTAAGACATTCTTTCGCAACTCACTTATTAGAAGCAGGAACAGACTTAAGATATATACAAGAATTATTGGGTCACAGCAGCTCCAAAACAACAGAAATATATACACATGTAAGTAAAAGCAGTATCGAAAAAATCCAAAGTCCGTTGGATAAGCTTATGCAGGATCTTGATGAGGATAATCCATAGTGGATATTCCCGACACTACGTCGTAGATACCACTTATATGGCGGCTTTCCCGACACTACGTCGCTAATACCACATGTGGAGATGTTTTTGCGACATGATGTCAGGAATGATGTAG
>JAQUCT010000036.1 GCA_028686075.1 Bacillota bacterium | reverse complement strand
CCGTTGTAGGCATGGGCCTTTCGGTAAGCGGTGCCTTTTTGCAAGGGCTATTGGGCAATCCCCTCGCGGACCCCTACATACTGGGCATATCCTCCGGTGCAGCCCTTGGTGCGGCGGTTTCCATAGTACTTGGGCTGGGCACACTGGGTACCCAGGCCTTTGCTTTTATCGCAGCCCTTGCTACCATATACCTGGTAATCTCGCTTTCAAGGCTGGGGCCGGGTACCGGAGGCACCACGCTCCTTCTTTCAGGTATCGCGGTAAGCACCTTCCTGTCTGCGATACTGTCCTTCATAATGCTTATAAGCCACCAACAGATGTCCGGTATAGTATTCTGGATGATGGGTGACTTTTCTCTCATTTCATGGAATGAGGTGTTCGTGACACTGCCCGCCATACTGGTGGGAACCCTTATCATGTACCTTTATTCCAATGAACTAAACGCAATAATAATGGGCCGGGAAACCGCCGAACACCTGGGTGTAAACACCGAAAAGGTATTTGGTATAATACTGGCCTGTGGCTCCCTTGTAACCGCAGCCGCGGTTGCGGTAAGTGGAATCGTCGGATTTGTGGGGCTTATGGTACCCCACATTACCCGCATGTTTGTTGGGCCGGACAACCGGGTGCTGGTACCCTTTTCAGCACTAACCGGTGCTATATTCCTGGTGTTTGCCGATGCACTGTCCCGTACGCTAATTCAGCCCGCCGAAATACCCATAGGAATAATAACCGCGGTGTTCGGCGGCCCGTTCTTTTTGTATATACTAAAGACAAGCAAAACTCTAAAGTAAAGGACGATTGGTAATGGAAGCAATAAGAATAAGCGATCTGTACTACGACTATCCGGGAAAACCGGTGCTTAAAGATATAAACTTAACGCTTTCCGCGGGCAGCTTTACCGCGGTACTGGGCCCCAACGGCTGCGGCAAGACAACGCTACTTAAAAACATCTCGGGCTACCTAAAACCCGGCAGGGGCCAGGTGCTGGTCCTTGACACCCCTATAAGGCAGCTGGCTCAGCGGGATAGGGCAAGGATAGTTGGGTATATTCCCCAGAATACTTCACCGGGGTTTGGTTTCACCTGCCGGGATGTTGTGGGCATGGGCCGGCTCCCCTACCTGGGCCGCTTTCAGTGGGAGACCCGGGAAGACAGAGAAGCGGTACAGGGGGCAATGGAGCAAACCGGTACCTGGCACTTGAGGAACAGGTTGCTTGGAGCTTTAAGCGGTGGCGAGATGCAAAGGGTTTTAGTTGCCCGGGCACTGGCGCAGCAGCCAAAGATTCTGCTTATGGACGAACCGGTTTCACACCTTGATATCAAATACCAGATGGAGATAATAAACCTTACCCGGCAGTTGTGCGATACAATAGGTATAACAGCGGTGGCGGTGATGCACGATATTAACCTTGCAAGCCGGTACTGCAGCCAAATGGTGCTTATGAAGGAAGGAAAAGTGGTGTCCACCGGCAGCGCCTCAACGGTTATTACCGTGGAAAATCTAAGAAATGTGTTTGGGATTAAAGTGGATATAATAATGCCCCACCGCCTGGTCGTCCCCCGCTAGCGAAAAGGGACATGGGACGGTTCCCGAGGAAACCAGGGGGAAGGGGGAGCAGATGGGAATATAAAAAGGACGGATGCACATCCGCCCTTTGGTCCTTCCTATGCTTTTTATCCCACCTTACTTGGGGTCTATTATTCCCGCCATCCTCACTACCTCTATACCCCTTGCCTCAAGCTCCTTGAGTATTCCGTTCATGCCTATTGAATCGCTGGCCATATGTCCAGCCACCAGTATGTTCCCTATATTCTGCTCCTTAACGGCCTTTACCACATCCTCCTTGGCGTGCATTACCACCAATGTTCCTACTCCGGCTTCAAAATAGGCTTTAAATACGTCGATACCTCCACCGGTGCCGCCTGCCATAGTTACAAACACCCTGCCGCAAAAATCCTTATCGCTTCCCACCCTCACAACAGGACCGGCAAGGGTCTTACTATATTCCGGAAACTCCAGTAAGCAGTCTATTAGATTCTTTATGGTTGCTTTGGGATTACCTGCAAGGGCTTTATCGATATGGCTTTGCACGGTGCTCTGGGCTATCAGATCTGCAGGAGTGTGAATGTTCATAAAGGCCATACCTAACAGCTTAGCCGCCGAATAGGCCTTGTCGTAGTTGGTAACGTGTAGTCCCCTCTCCACCTCGTCCATCTTTTCACGTATGGCCTTCTGTGCTTTATTTATGGGTACTCCTGCCTCCACCATCCTGTCTATTTGACCCAGCATAACTCTGTGCAGATTAATCCTCGGTGAACCGGTCACGGGATGGTGGGCTATTACAAGGTCCCCCCCCAGCTGCTTTGCAAGCATGATTTCCGCTGTATCCATGTCCACACCGGTAAACACCTTTTTAATATTTTCTCCCTCAATGAGAATACCACTATCCTCCGGGATTTCTTCCAGCCCGGACAGTCGCAAGGCCAATTCCATTATGCTTTTGGTATTCACTGCTATCCCCCCAGTATATTCGTCTTAACTATATAAATTGTACCACATTTTACCTGATATTATTAATTTTTTATATGACGGAGGATAGAGTTGATGCCAAACAGAACTATTAATCCGCCTGCAGTTGTTGAACAGGACACCTGTCCCACCCTTACGTTCCTTATAAGTCCCTCGCAGAGCCTATCACCCAGCCATCACATCTTAATGCATTCAAGCAGGCCTTTGGTATATACCCCGGGATTGGTGAACAAGCCCTCATGGTCGCATTCAACTTCTAATATGGGATTATCCCCCAGGGCTTTGAACATTCCCACAAAGGCACCCGGCGGGACCGATACGTCCTTGGTGCAGTAAAGCAGCACCTTGGGTATATCCAGTGCCTCGAAGTCTCTGGCGTTAATGGGGGTCTCCATAATCACCAGGGGTTGGGTGACCAGTATGTCCATCAGAGCATTGAAGCTTTCTTCGCTGGCCTGGGTGGCAAGCATTCCCCTGACAAAGCCCGGGTCTATGGGTATTGCTCCCGTTCCGCCCTTTCTGGCTTCCTCTCTCATCACATTCTTTATCTCGTCCGGAACAAAATCAAATTGTGATTTACCGTGAGGAAGTATCCAGGCATTGTTGAATATTATCTTTTCCACTTTCGAATGCACCTTCGGGATGGCCATCTGCATCACATGGCCTGCGCTGGAGTGTGCCACAACAACCGCCTTCTCCTCTTCGGCGTTTAACTCTCTTACGATATAATCCACGTAGTCATCGTAGGTTACGTCCTTACTGTCATTTTCTCCGTTCCCCGGCAGCGTAAGGGCTTTGGTTTCATACCCTTCCTTTTCCAGCAGCTTTGAAACCTCCTTCCAGCACCGCCCGTTGTGCCACGCCCCGTGAACCAGTATGATTTTACCCATTTACCATTCCTCCCTATTTGAATTTATTATTGACAAACATGTATCCTTCCCTGACCAGGTTACATACCACCGCCGTACTCCCGTCCTCTTTACAGAAATGTTTTTCGGTCAGCTCCGCTACCGTCTTTGCCAGCCCTTGGATGAATTCCTTTTCATTGGTCTCGGAGAGCCATATATGAACAATCGATTTGTCTGTGCTCTGCCCGAAACGAAACCCTGTTTCCTCCAAATAATCCACTACAACATTAATCCTTTTGGCATCAATACCCATCTTTTGCGAAAGTTCACCGGCAAAGCCATCAAGGTCGACCCTGTGCCCGGTTTGTACTGTACGTATATTTATTAAAGGCATAAAAATCCCCCCGCATCTATTGGTTGCAATTATCCTGCCATGTCTTGCGGCAGGCCAATTTGCTTAATAATCGGGGGGTTATGTTGGGTTTATTGCGCAAAAAAGCTGTAAATAATCTTTACACTCATTCCTTTGTAAATTATATTTACAGCCAGACCCTTAAATTCTTTTTAATTTTTTATAAAGCGTCGGCCGGGATATGCCCAGCCGTTTTGCAGCAGCCGACATATTGTTTCCTTCCTCCTTAACCACCCTTTCTATTATTATCTCCTCGGCAATCTTCAGCAGGGTTTTACCCTCGGGCAGCGGGCCCGAAAACACTTTCTCCAGGTCATTGCTGAACTTGGCTATTGTATAATGCTCCAAAATGCCCGGTGAAAGCACCGATTGGTCTATTATACCCTTTTCTGACAGAACCAATGACCTCTCTATTATATTTATCAGTTCCCGCACGTTGCCCGGCCAGTCGTAGGCCTCCAGGTATCTGAAGAATTGGTCTTCAATACGGTTTATCCTTATTTTGTTTTTATCCGAGAATGTTTTTATATAGTGCTCCGCAATCGGCCTTATGTCCTCTTTCCTGTGCCTTAATGCCGGTATTTGAAGCTGAATCACATTGATACGGTAATACAGGTCTTCTCTGAAATTCCCCTTTTTCACCTCTCCCTGCAGGTCCTTTTTGGATGCCGCGATAAGCCTTATATCAACAGGAATAGGCTTGTATCCCCCCACCCTCATAATTGATGATGAGGACAGGGCTCTCAAAATCTTGGCCTGCAGCGGAAGGGGCATGCTCTCTACCTCGTCCAGAAACAGCGTTCCCCCCGAGGCGTACTCAAAAAGCCCCTTCTTTCCCTCTTTAACCGCCCCCGTGAACGAGCCCTTCTCATAACCGAACAGCTCGCTTTCAATAAGCTCGGTGGGGATGGCCGCACAGTTGACCGCAACAAAGGGCTTGTCCCTTCTCCTGCTCTCATGGTGAATTGCCTGGGCGAACACCTCTTTCCCGCTGCCGCTTTCCCCGTATATGATAATCGACGAATCCACCACCGCCGCCCTTCTTGCCATTGATTTAGCCTGTTTAATGGGTACCGAATCCCCCAGGATATGATCGAAGGTATAGAAAGCCTCCCCGGTTCTTTCATCCCTGGCCACAGGCCTTTCATCCTTTTCAGACTTGACCCTGTTGAGAACCAGGTTCTCGTATAATCTTGCCAGACTGTAAATAATATTCAGGGTGTCCTTGTTGACCGATGTATGGGTAAACGAAGCGTTTATTGTGCCTGATACTTGGTTGTTTTCACTATAGAAAGGAGCCGCCGCGCAACTGAACTTATGGAAAACGTATTTGTAATGGTCGGACCCCGTCACCATGAAGGGCTTATTCTCCAAAAGAGCCATGCTTGTGGAGTTTGTCCCTATTTTGTCCTCGGAAGCATCCAGGAAATACCCGACCCGGGGATACAAATCATCAAACACATCATCGTAGTTTACAATGTATTTCAGCCTGGCATTATGGTCGTAAATGCTAATATTCAGCCCAAGGTACTCCACAATGCTGCAAAAATCCCTGTACCGGGCTTCCCTGTACTCCGGAAGATATTTCAATACATACTCCCTTTTGTCCTTTGGCTTCATCAGAATGCTCTCGTCAAACTCGTAAAGCGAAATGTTTTGCCGCTTGCAGCGCTTCCACGAGTTTAATATACTCCTCTTAATAAGGTTTTGGTCGAATTCTATGCCGCGGACAAAGGATTCCCATATATTTTTATAATCCTTCATTAAAACACCTTCCCGCTGTGATATGCCTTGATTATACCACCATAAAAAGGATGTGTAAAATAATTTAACACCGCCCTGCCCCAAAACCCGAAAGGAAATTTTTTTTGTGCTATCTTTTAGTGTACACCAACCCAATACCAAAAGGAGCGCTGACATAACCAATACACAGAAGTCGGTAATAGTGGCAGTGCGCCATGAAACACATTGCGCTGGAGGGCAGGTGTATAGTTCACGGATAAAGTAACGGGGGCAGGCACAGGAAGAGGGGCCTACCCGTTTATTGACAATGCTTTCTTATTGTGGCGGTAATTCAATAATTCCAAAAATGATATCCACAACTTCTTCAATAATGTCAATGGGTGCCTTTTCTTTGAATGCAGCATCTCTTGCCGATATATTCAAAGCTTTAACCTGCTCACACATGACGACCCCTGTAGTTGCTGTTCTTTCATCCAGGGCAACATGAAGAGGAAATCCCCTTACTGTGTTGGTTATAGGACATACCAAGGCCATATTGGTGAAGTTATTAAAAACATTATTGCTGACCACTATAGCCGGACGCCTGCCTTTCTGCTCGTGGCCTGCCTGCGGATTGAATTGAAGAGCAACTATGTCTCCCTGCTCCGGTGTATAGGACATTACCACACCTCTTTCCCCTTTGCTTTACCCGTATCCCATTCATCACACCTGTAATCGCCGGTATAACCGGCTAACCGCTCTTCCAGCTTTATATGCTTTTTCCCGGCACGTCCGATTACTATGGTTCCTTTAACCGCTTTTATTTCCACTCTGTCGTCTTCATATAAACCGGCAGCCTCCATTATACCTTTCGGGATGCGGACGGCCCTGCTGTTTCCCCATTTTTGAATTCTTGTATACATAGGTTTCACCTCAATTTTCAGTATATACATAGTATATACAAATGTCAATGTTTTTATCCTTTCTTAATAGTTCCCGAGCTACTGCGTGGCTTAGATAGCCGATTTCCATTGACATATTAGCTGTTTTGCATACAATAATAGCTATAACGGGAAATGCAGATGATACTATGAGTGGCAATTGCACAATTCATTCAGAAGCAGCAAACACATTACAGAGAAGAGGGTATTTTCTATGGATGAGAAAAAGATTAAAAGAACCGATGAAAGGGATATTATATTTGCAAGAATGAACTATAAAAAGGGTACACCGGTGTACGATGACTACTACCACCGGAATCCTCACAAAAAGAAAAACGATGAGGACTTCAGGGCAATGCCGGAATTGGGCGGTGAGGGCACTGCCACCCATGACCCGATAAACTCCCCCATCGTTGATGCAGCCTTTCGCTTTCTGGCAGATATCAAGAAATACTCCGAGAAAAAAAGCACGGTATCCGACTTCTTGAAATCCTGGATCTGTATTTCCAGCCATGTTTCATTCTCTATGGGGTCAGCAGCTCTTCCCCGGTGTTTATTTCCTTAATAGCTTCCTTGGTCCTTTGGCATCAATCCGGCGTGTCCTGAATGAATTGGGACATATTTTTTGAAGCTTCCCGGTTCTTTTTTAGATAATATTTTACCCTGGGAACCATTGCCTTTATTAATTGGGGCCTTGAAATGGGCCAGACAGGTATCGTAATGCCCTCCGGCAGTTGACCGAAAACCTCGCCAAGCAGTTTGATCCCCATTTTTGGGCTCCCGTACATCGTTGTAATGGCGGATAAACGTTTGCCTATATTAGGTCTTCTTAACACAAAATCAAATGCATCCTTCTCTCCCGAAACAAGCTGCTCCCCCAGTCCGTGCACATAATTGCCTATCATGCTTTCGAAGCTCCCCGTTACAGGGTCGGCGGTAAAAAGCACCCCTTATTTACTCTTCAATTCCGTAACGGACCATTGAAAGAAACCTGTTTCTCTCTTCAAGAAAGTCACGAAGATACGTTTCATCCAGACTGCCATCCTCCGGCAGCTCTGATATATACCTGTTTTCGAAATAATCCAATACGATGGTAATTAGCCTGAATGCCTCATCACGGTCTATGCCTTCTCTTAGCTGAACCCTTTCAAACAAACGCCTTAGTTCCTTATCCTTATTGGCAATCAACTTTCCGTACTTGGCTTGGATTTCCTGTTTCAACTCATCCGGCGTCTCATAGAAGGCTTCTCTTATAAACTTATAGAGGTGAGGATTATTTTTGTAATAGTCAAACTTTATACCGCTGAATTTTTCCTTGGCCTCAAAAAAGTCCCGGTGTTCCAACAGGGTGTCAAATTCCATTTCCATTCTTCCCTTTTCGAAGCATCTGTCCAGCACACTCAAATACAGCTCTTTTTTACTGCCAAAGTGATGAAATATAAGTGCCTTGGATATACCGGCCGCCTCCGCTAGCATCGAAGTTGAAGTGCTTCCATACCCGTATCTGGCAAACACCGCCAGACAGGCATCCAGTATTTTTTCTTTATCATAAAGTTGTAAAGGCAATATCAATACCACCTTTTCATTATACTAACCGAACGGTCAATATAATTATACCAAAAGCTGACCGTATGGTCAATATATACAATAACGTTTATTATCCCAAAAATCACAAATAATAAGATAGGATTTTTTAATTCCCACAGCAGTAGCGGAAGGTGATTTTTATGGAATTTTTTGAAACAACCTACGGCCATATACTGAGTACTGCCCTTGGCATTGCCAATCCCGTAAAGAAAAGAATCATCAGGACCGAATGCGAGGTCCACAGGATTATAAATGTCAGGGCTTTAAAGATACTCAAAAACGACGGCCACGCAGAGGAATACATATTCTTCAGCAATTATATATCGGACATCGGTAAGGGAACGGTGTGGGCGGATCAGGACTTTAAAAGCTCAAACCATTTCTATAATCCTTATAAAAGAAAGGGGCTCTACGGCAGGAAAAACGCCATGGACCTGGGGGTGGGCTATTATTATAAGTCTATTAAGTTGTGGCATGAGGGCGAGTTTAACCAATCGCTGTTTTTTCTGGGCGCAGCCCTGCACATAATTCAGGACATGACCATACCCCAGCACGCCAACATCCGGCTTTTGGACAGCCACCGCCAGTATGAGACCTTTGTCAAGCGCACCTACCAGAATATTGAGGAGTTTCAGGTGGAAAGGGGTGCTTACCTTTTGGACACCATTGAGGAATACATCCACTTCAACGCCCGTATCGCACTTAAGATGCACAAGCGGTTCAAAAGAATTGCAAACGACGAGCGGCGCTATTACCTGGTGACAAAATGCGCCCTGCCGCTGGCGAAAAGAACCACCGCCGGGGCGATGGTCATGTTTTATGGGGATATTTTTTATAGTCAGTGACAGGGGAACGGGGTTATTGGCCAAGGCCCGGACAAGGTGCCTGTCCCCGTGTCTGAAACATGCCCGTGTCTGAAACAAAGAACCATCCCTTGTCCCTTTATGATTTAGCTATTATTTTATTGACATTTTAGCTAACATTGTTTATAATCATAGCTAAAAGAGAATGTGCTGGTGATATTATGCGTGTTTCTACAACCGATATGCAAAACGCTTTTGGGAAGTATCTTTCCCTGGCGGAGAAGGAAGACATTATAATAACCAAAAATGGAAAGAGCGTGGCAAAACTTACTTGCTACAATGAACCTGACTTTTTCCTCCTGCATGAGGAATCCTTAAAATACAAATCCACCAGGAAGATTAGCTATGTAAAATACATGGAGCTGGTTGATTCCTCCGACCAAAGATATGAACTGATTGACGGTGAAGTTTACCTTTTGGCTTCACCGAGTTTTAGGCATCAGGTTGTGGTAAGTGAAATTGCATGGCACTTTGGCAACTACTTCAGGGGAAGGCCCTGCCGATCTGTGACTGCGCCTTTGGACATAAGGCTGTTTGGTTTTGCAACCAAGTTTGAGGAAGACCCAAACGTTGTTCAGCCGGATGTTGTAGTAATTTGTGATGAGGACAAGGTCAATGAGGAAAGCAGATATGAAGGCATACCAACACTGGTTGTGGAAGTGCTGTCCCCCTCCACCAAGGGCAAGGATATGGTCGCTAAATTAAACCTGTACATGAAAAGCGGCGTTTCGGAATACTGGATTGTGGACATAAAAAGTAAAACTGTCCTTCAGTACTCCTTTTCCAGGGAAAGAGATATTGAAAGCTTAACAAACCTTAAAGAAGGGGATACAATAAAATCTACCGCATTCGAGGGCCTGGAGATGCCTCTAAAAGATATTTTCGCCGAAACCTAGGCATTCCATTCCTTTCAAATTCCTCCGATTCCAGGGGGCGGGGCAGTTATCAATAGTTCTTTCATCCACCACCGACAGGGGTTTTGCCCTGCCGTCATCCCCTATCCTCAGGCTTTTACTTTTACCGACGTACATGACATTCCCGGCCCTGTCCTTCATTTTATATACGCCGGGCTTTTCGTTTATTGAAGAACCCTTCGGCCTGTGTAGTAACAATTTGCATAGTACCCCGACGTAAGTGATGAAATCTTCACTACATCCCCCGATTGGGGAGAATGTACAAACTCACCGTTCCCCACGTATATACCCGCGTGATTTATGTTTTTACCGTCCCTTGCAAACAGCACGATGTCTCCATAGGCTAAGTTTTCTTTTTCCACATAGGTCCCGGCACTTGCCTGGCCCCTTGACGTCCTGGGTAGTGTAATCCCAAGCTTATCAAACAATGCATATACAAGCCCAGAGCAGTCATAGCCGTCCGGCCCGGTTCCTCCCCATTTATAGGGCTTGCCCATTTCCTGTTCTATCAGGCTTTGCAGCTTCAGCTTCAAAGCGTTTTCCTGTCTGCCCGCGCCGCCCCGTGATAAGGTAAGGGTATTCTGCGAAGCCTTCTCGGATGCCAGGACTTTGTCATGCAGCCTCATTGCCAAAACAACTGCTTCTTCCCTTGTAGTATCCCCACCTGGGTTAAACCGGTTGTCGCCTACCCCGTTTATCACTTCCACGCCAAATAAATACCCGACGGCTTCCTCTGCCCATGGTGATATTTCGCTTTGGTCAGCAAATATGTACTCATTTGTAACCGAATAATGATACTCCGGTTTTGCCGCCTGCAAAGTGCGATACAGCATTACGCTTATTTCTTCGCGGTTTACTGTGCTGCCCGGCTCGAAAAATCCTTCACCTTTTCCCTGTACTATCCCTAAGCAGTATGCTGTCAAAACCTTTGAATTATCCGTATCAATAAAGGGGTTTTCCCTCGGTACTTCTCCTTCTTTACCGCTCAAAGCTTCGTATAATCCTACCGCAAGAGCACAAAACTCTTCCCGTGTGATGCTGCTTACGTACTCTCCCTTCATCCCCTTGGGAATAATACCAATCTCTTTGGCCTTATCTATTTGCTCGCTGGCCCAATCGCTTGGAGTATCCACGTTATCCTGCACCATGTCAGGAGAAGCAAATGCAGTATATGGCACCATGACAGCGACAATAATTACGGCTATTAGTATTAGTCTAAACTTATTATATCTGTTTCTCATAGGCAACCTTGTCCTTTCCGTTAAGCTATAAACAACGCACTAATAGTATTACATTCCTTTATTTGTCATTCTGAGGGCAAAGCCCGAAGAATCTGACTGGAGAAAGATCCTTCGCTATCGCTCAGGATGACGCTCTAGGAGTTGTAAAGTTTTAAATGCGTTATATATAGTATAATAATACCACAAAAACTGCCGTCAGTGTTTTCCTTATTATCCCATCTATCTATGCTCGCTCTCCCAGCTGCAACGCCGTGCCAAGGAATATAACCCCCATAAGCAGCAGCACCGCCGCCGGAAGGTACACCGCTTCAAGGCCCTGATTGTAGACAATCATATCTTTTAAGGCCAGCATCGCCCACCCGGCGGGCATCACCTTGGACGCAATAAGCATTGCCCTGGAACCTACAATCTCAAGGGGCCAGTAGCACCCGCCCAGCATTGCGGAGCTAACCAGCACCACTGGTGCTATAACCTGAAGCTGCTGGCTTGTTTTTATACCGAAGGACAGCAGCAGCCCGAAGGCTACCATGCAAAAACAAAAGGCCGAAAGTATCACAATTACGCCGCCTATATGCCCCAACCAGTTCACCCTCAGCACCGCGTCACTAATAAGCACCATAACCATCATGTTTATCATTCCCATTACAAAGGCGCATATCAAGCCACCGGTCAGCACCCTAAACCTTGATACCGGGGATACGTGTATCCTATCCCATACCCCGGTGCGTTTTTCTTCAAGAATCTCGCCTACTGCAAATATCATTGTGAACATTGAAAAGGCAATTGTAAACCCTATGGAGGTCTGGGTGTACATATCGAAGGAAGTGCCCCCGCCACTGCTTTTTACGGTACTGCCCGCTACTTTTATGGGCAGCCTTTCTTCCCATTCTTCCGCTACCAGGTTATGAACCCGCTCTTCCAGCTTGCCTTTTTCCCCGCTGCCAAGACTTTTATGCCTTTCCAGTGCCTCCACCGTCCCGTCCACAATAGCGGTATTATAGGCAAGCCTTTGCACCGCAGCGGTAAGCACCCCGTGCAGCGAATAACCCACCTGGGTTTCCCGGGTAATAAAAAGGTCGAACCGCGGCGTATTCCCCTGCATAATGCCCTCCCCAAAGCCCTTGGGTATAATAAGCCCGGCCTCCGCCCCGTTCTCCATTACCGTTTCCTTTAAGCTTTCTACATCGGTATAATTTATATTATAGGTGCCAAGGCCTTTTAGCTCTTCCACCAGTGCCGCCGAATGCACCGACCCATCCACGTCGGCAACTGGCAGAGTAATCCCCGACTCCTGCCCGCCCACTACCGCCCCCAACACAAACATCAGCATAAGTGGCAGCACTATCATAAACGCGTAGGGCAACCAGTTCCGCTTAAGGTTTAAAAGCCTTCCATATATTATTGTTATCATTCCTATACCTCCCTCGCTTCGGCAGCCACAAACGCCCCTATCGCAAACAGCACCAGCGCAATTCCCGTGAGGGTAATAAGCGTACCGATCAGCTCCTCCGGGCCGTACCCCATCATTAATTTAAGGAACCCCTGCATTGCCGCACCGTTTATGGTAAGGCCCCCCAACCTTTGCATAACAGGAATTCCGGCAACCGGGAAGAAACTACCTCCCAATAGGGCGAAAATCTGTATCACAACCGCCTGGAATATGGTGGAGGCCTTGCTGTTTTTAAGCCTTAGGTTTATGGCCGACAAAAGCACCGACAGGCCGCCCACCGCCACCGCAAGGAATACAGAAAGGAGCACGTTCTTTGCTATAATGCCCGCCGACAGTGCGTCGGTAAAACCCTTTACTATCCCAGACACCATCTCACCTTTAATGCTGTGGTCGGGGTGTTTTATCACCTCGATTGTTATGGGGTTTCTAAAGGGCAGCGCAAGGTTCATGAAGGTGTCGTAGGTAAACCCCTCCGGGATCACCACCACCGCCGCCAGCTCGCCCGTTTCCAGCATACTCCTGGCTCTGTCAAGCTCCATCCTCTCGTACTGTATGAACTCTCCCACCTCCGGGCTGCCCAATACATCCTCATAGAGGATATTCTCAAAGTCCATATCGCCAAGGAGCTCTAAGAGGTCCTCCCTTTGCCCGACGGACAGCCTTCCCTCCATGTTGGGACCGTCCAGGAATTCCTTAATCCTTTCAATGTCCTGCTCCCGGCTTCCAAGGCTTACCACCGCAATGTTTGCCCGATCAATGGAGAAGCCGCCGCTCATCATACCGCTAAAGGCGAACCCCAGTATGGTGGTAAGTACTGCAGGCATGCACAGGGTTATTATTAGCGATTTCCTGTCCTTTAGTATCACCAATAAATCCTTCCAAATCATTGTAAGAAGCACACTTGCACCCCCTTAATCCCTCAGCCCGCGGCCGGTAAGATAAAGGAACACATCCTCCAGGGTGGGGGTCTTTACATCCAGAGACTTAAGTTTTATACCGCTTTTGGAGGCCGCCTCGAAAATATCGGACAGTATATCGCAGTCCTTTTCCACCATAAGGGTAATGCTGCCATCCCTTTGGTCGGCGTTCTTCACCTTCAGGTTACCCCTTAGTTCCTTCAGGAAGCTTTCAGAAGCCCTGTCTGTCAGGAGCGACACGATATCATCGCCACCCATAAGGTTTTTGAGGTCCTCCTTGGTACCCGAAGCGATTACTTTGCCGTGGTCCATTACGTATATCCTGTGGCAGAGGTGCTCCACCTCCTCCATGTAGTGGCTTGTGTATATTATGGTCATTCCCTTTTTGTTTAGCTCCTTCACCGTTTCCAGTATATGATTGCGGGACTGCGGGTCAATTCCCACGGTGGGTTCATCCATTATAAGTATCTCCGGGTGGTGCAAAAGGGCTGCCCCTATGTTGACCCTGCGTTTCATGCCTCCGGAATAGTTCTTAACGGCATCCTTTGCCCTACCGTTTAGGCCAAGGAGGTCCAGCACCTCCTGTATCCTTTTTTGTAGCATATCCCCCCGTAAACCGTACAATTTGCCGAAGAACTTAAGGTTCTCCGCTGCCGAAAGGTCCGGGTAAATGGCTACCTCCTGGGGCACGATGCCCATTACTTTTCTAATAACGGCGGGGTTTTTCAGGATGCTCTCTCCCTTGAAGAACACGTCCCCTCCGTCCGGCTTTATAAGGGAGGATATAACCGATATGGCGGTGGATTTACCGGCACCGTTGGGGCCGAGTATCCCTAATATTTCGCCTTGCCTTACCTCCAGGTCAATGCCGTCCACCGCCCTGACTTTTTTGTAGTATTTCTTTATTCCCTTAGCCTCAATAAGCATTAATCGGTTTCCCCCTTAAAAAAATTCAGCCCGTCCTTGTATTCATCCTCCAAATCCTCCAGCGTAACGCTGTTTTCTGCAGTAACCTCCGGGAAATATATCTCCTGCTCCCTGCTTAAGTCCCAGTTTTTTGTGACCATTTCCATGCTGAATGTACAACTAGCCTTTTTGTCATCCTGAGCGATAGCGAAGTATACTATTACGCATTCTTCCTATAGAGTGATCTACAAATCAATGGTCTTAAGTCAAAATCCTTGTTGTATTGTAACGTCATAAG
>JAQUCT010000084.1 GCA_028686075.1 Bacillota bacterium | reverse complement strand
CCAGGGTTTTTGTAACCTGTAGCTTGTAGACAATGGTATTATCGGACACTTGATTCTTCTCAACGACTGCGGCGGGGTAGCTGCTTCGCGATTCCTTTTTCCTGTTGCCTGCCCAAACGTATTCCTGATATATGCAGACACCTCGCCAATTGCAGTCGCAGAATTCTTTACCCTGGAGATGTGAACATGTAATACACTCATTGGTTTCCGCAAGAAAGCACGGGCAGTATTCGCTGCCTGCATCTATGCATTCCAGTTTTTTGCCTATCAAAACTCCACCTCCCAAAAACAATTGGTGACTTCTATGCAGCAAACCATAAAAGCCACCGCAAACCCTAATAACACAATATTTCCCGCGTTGATAATATGTTACATATATTTAGAACTATAACGGGCAAAACCAAAAAACCTCATCAGGGTAACACCCTTTTAAGGTTTTTGTATCTTAAATCTTCTTCATTTATATACACCGCATTAGTAGCACTACATTCCATTACCTGTCATTCCGAAGAAGCAACGCCCAAAAATCCAACTCTGTCGTTCTGAAGGCGAAGCCTGAAGAATCTTATTGGAAATAGATCCTTCGCTATTGCTCAGAATGACAGAATCGCTCAGGATAACACATTAGAAGATATAAAGGCTTAAGCACGTTATATTTAGCTTCCACGCAAGCTTACACTATCCTTTTAGCGCAAAAGAGACTTAAGTATTATCGGTATTATGCTTTTTATGCTCCTTTCCGCCACATCCTCCTGACACACCAGGTTGGCCTGCATAAGTACTTCCCCGTCAAGCACCACCTTAACACTGCCGGCTATTTGGCCCTTAAAAACAGGAGCCACAACAAAGTTGTCGGAATTTTCTATTAATGCCACCCTTTGTTGTTCCTGCTCGGTAAGTGGTACCCGAAGGGTCCTGTCGGCTACCAGCCTTATCCTTTCCTCCTTGCCTCTGCTGACGGCTATAGTCCTAATAAACTGTCCCTTTTCGTAAAATGTCATCGGATAATAGTTCTCGAAACCGTACTCCAGAAGAGCTTTTGATTCTTCCCACATAGGACCGCAGTTTAATACCACCGAAGCCAACTGCCATTCTTCTCTTGTGGCAGAGGCCACCAAACACCGGCCCGCTTTGTTTGTAAAACCGGTTTTAACTCCGTCTCCACCTTCCACCTGCCACAGTATTTTGTTTTTGTTGTTTAGTACCCTCGAGTAATTCCTACCTAACCAAGATATCCTCTTTTGCTTTGTGGCAACTATCCTGGCAAATACAAGATTTCTAAGCGCATAGGCTGTAATCCTTGCCAGGTCTTCGGCGGTGGTATAGTGCCCCTCCGCATCAAGCCCGTGGGGATTTATAAAGTTTGAGTTAAATACCCCTATGCCGGCCGCTTTGCGGTTCATAATCCGGGAAAAATCCTCACAGTCCTTCCCTATATGCTCCGCGATGGCCACCGCAGCGTCGTTGCCCGACTGAAGCATAAGCCCGTACAGAAGTTCCTCCAGGGTTAGTTTTTCGCCCGCCTGCAGGTATATTGACGAACCTCCCGTATTCTGTGCCCTAAGACTGGCCGCGACCAAATCTTCCGGTCTCCCCTCCTCTATGGCGGTTATGGCGGTCATTATTTTGGTAGTGCTGGCCATGGGCAGCCTGGCCTGCATATCCTTTTGATAGAGTATCCTTCCGGATACTACGTCTATTAACGCGGCAGCCCTTGAATTGGGTGTTAGTTGCTGACCTGCGCAGGTAACCGGGAGCAACAATGTCGCAATTATTATTATAAATACCGCGTATACTCCCGACCTTCTTAACATATTTTCTCCTTTTCCTGTATATAACGCGCCGAAAGCTTTACCATCACTTAGCGTGTCATCCTGAGCGATAGCGAAGGATCTATCCCTAAGCTAAATTCTTCGGGCTTTGGGTTTCG
This sequence comes from Bacillota bacterium, assembly GCA_028686075.1. Lineage (GTDB taxonomy): Bacteria > Bacillota > Clostridia > Ch29 > Ch29 > JAAYEV01. The sequence goes on along the minus strand of JAQUCT010000084.1, from coordinate 1,571 downwards.
CTTCTTCTGAATGACAGATAAAAGAATGCCTTTCCTAAGGTTCCTGGTCTACTGTTCCAGGTTTTTTGCCTCGTCTTCGTGTTTGCATGTTCCAATCCGCATTTTTTTGACAACACCCTGAAGTTCATCTATTATCTGTGGGGACATTTCTATTATTCTTTCTATCATTCCACTACTGTTGGCGGGCATAAGTTTAATATGCTCCTTACCCACCACCATGAAGGCAACCGGCTGGACCGAAACCCCGGCACCGGCTCCCCCGGCAAAGGGCATTTCCCCTCCACCCTGGCCGCCCTTGTTGCCTCCATCCTGCATCTGGTATTCTCCTCCTCCCGATGCAAAGCCAAAGGCAACCCTTGAAATGGGTATTATAACCGTACCTTCCACCGTTTCAACGGCATCTCCAACTATCGTGTTTACATCAACCATTTGTTTGATGCTTTCCATTGTGGTTTTCATCAATGCCTGTATTGGATGCTCGCTCAATTGCATCACCGTCCTTCTTTTTAGCTGTTAAAAAAATGGCACCAGCAATAATAGCATGACCGATTCTTATGCTTAATATGCAGTCAAAATTAGTCCTAAAAAAGGCCCCGTCAAAGCAGGGTATTAGACTTAAGTCCGGCACCAAGGGCGTTTTAAAAACCAGGCCTGCAATGAGCGAAAAAAAGGTTTTTGCATTCCACAAAAAACCGATCAATATACCGGTGGCTGCCGCGTCCCCGGTTCCAAGCACCGTATGCCACTTTAGTTTTTTTATGTACACCTTCCGCCTTATGTACCTAAAAGCGGCCTGGATTTTATCTTTCATGTTCATATATTTGCGTATATATTCAATGGCATTCTCCGCATTGACAATACTACCAAATTCCGTCAATGGCTTACCCCTTGCCTTTGCTTCCAGTTCACCCCTTACCTTAAGGGCAGGCCTCTTCTCTAGCAGTAATTCCAACAGATTAAATTCGTTTTTTATATTAACAAGGCCGAAAAGGGCCGATACAATTATTATTAACTCATCGTCCTTTCCCTCCCTGTAATAGGTAACCCTTATATTTATCTTTGAAATAAGCAGTACAGTTATTAGCAGTAGAAGAACAATCCATCCTACGGTCATCCGATACTCCCTCCGAAATCAGACCTTCAAGAATTAGCTTGCCTTAAATGTAAAAAAAATACACGTTACCGTGTATTTTCATTAAGGTATGTTATTTGCTCTTCCAATATTTCAGGCAGCTCCTCCACGGTGCTCAGCCCGAAATATTTCAAGAAATCAACGGTAGTACCATAGAGTATGGGCCTCCCTATGGTATCCATCCGGTCCACCTCGTGGATAAGCCTCTTTTCAATGAGAGTGCTTATTGCCGAATCCGACTGTACACCTCTTATTGAATCAACCTCCGCCCTTGTAATAGGTTGTTTATAGGCAATAATCGCCAGTGTCTCTAGAGCAGCCTGGGACAGCCCCTGTTTCCTCTGGGGAGAGTGCAGCTTTTGTATATATTCGTAATACTCGGGCCTTGTAGAGAACTGGAAATACCCTTCGGCCTCAATAAGCTGGAGGCCCCTGCGCT
>JAQUCT010000083.1 GCA_028686075.1 Bacillota bacterium | reverse complement strand
GAATTAGCCATAAAAGATGAATTGAATGATAAGAACGTAAAAATTGCCGCAATTGGTCCCGCAGGTGAAAATCTAGTGAAATTTGCATGTGTGATTATTGATAGAGCTCACGCTGCTGCCTGGGGTGGTTGTGGTGCAATACTTGGTTCCAAGAATTTAAAAGCGGTTGCAGCCTATAGTAATGGTTCAAGAAAAATTGAAATTTTTGACGAGGAAAAATTCACTGATGAATTAAACAGGTATAGATGGATACTTTCAGCTTCCATCCCGGCTGCAAATCTCAAACGAGTAGGAACCCATGGTACAGCCGGGGCGGGGGGGCTAACTGGTAAAGCACCCACCTCGGTAAGAAATTCACTTGATGAATACTGGGACCCGGACAAAAATAGCAAAGTAACGGAAAGTGCTTATAAAAAGTATGAAATTGGAAGGTCCACATGTTACAACTGTGCAATATCCTGTCTCCATGAATATGAGATGGATTATGATGGGGAAACCGTTAAAGGTGTGGGCATGCATGCAAACTCAGTTAGAGGTTTTAGCTCCAACTGGGATATAGATGACCCGGCTGCTGTTTTTAAAGCTCATGTTTTGTGCAATGAGTATGGCCTTGATGTTGACGGGACTTCATCTACAGTTGCGTGGGCAATAGAGTGTTATGAAGAGGGCATAATAACCGATTATGACACTCATGGAAGAAAGCTGACATGGGGGAATCATAAAGAGCTTATAAAGCTTATAACGGAAATTGCTCACAGAGAGAAATTCGGGGATGTATTAGCTGAAGGTGTGGTTAACGCATCAAGAATAATCGGCAAGGGTTCAATTAAACATGCAATGCAGATTAAAGGCGTTGCTATAAACGAACAAAGCCTGAGAACTCATAAGGCATGGGCATTGGGAATAGCTATAAGTTCGCGGGGAAGTGGGCATGTAAGTGCATCCCCTCAGACCGAAAAGAGAGGTATATCACCGGAAACAGGAAAATGGTTATTTGATAATCCAGAGGCCGGAAACCCGATATCATATCAGGGCAAAGGCAAACTTGTCGGTTGGTATGAAATTTATAAGGCGTTAGTTGATTCGGTAGGGATATGCTATTTCAATGCAGGGTGGTATGAGTTCGCATTGTCGGATGTAACTTATTTTAGAGAGTTCTATAATTCCATAACTGGGGCGGAGCTTTCCAATAAAGAAATATGGAGAATTGGAGAAGAAGTAATAAATATGGAAAAAGCGATTAACACAGTTTTTGCAGGGTTAACAAGGGGGAATGATTATCTTCCCGAGAGAATTATGAGTATACCTATAAGCAGTGGCAAATTCAAAGGTGAACTAATGCACAGAGACAAGTTTGACGAAATGCTCGAGGAATACTACGAATTCCACGGTTGGGACAAGAAGACCGGCTTACAAAATGGAGAAGTGCTAAAAGAGAAAGGTTTTACAAGAATTGCAGAGTTTTTAGCGTCCGGTGAATAAACTTAACTCATATTGAAATTAGTACAGGGGGGAGGTGGATTCAAAGTTTTCAGCAGGAATAATTAAGTAGAACCAATAAAAAAGCATACAAGGAGGATAACTAATGAAAACTTTTAAAACGAGTTTAAAAGCACTTTGTTTAATTGTTGCATTGATGGTTGTGGTTGTTGGTTGTGCACAAAAAGGACCGGCAGATAAAACACAGGAAGGGTCTGATGTCCCAGCTCAAGCTACTCAGATGGGAATAGCAACTGCAACGGTAGGCGGAGCGTATTACCCAATGGGACAGGCAATAGCAAACGTAGTAAACGCTCATTATGATGGGGCAGTTCTTAATGCAGAGGTTACCAATGGTGCATTAGAAAACAATAGACTAGTTAATGATGGAGAATCAGCACTGGGTATTACAAATGCAGACCTTGCCTATTATGCCTATAATGGACAAGCACCCTATGATGCAAAACAAAACGTTGTTGCGCTGGGCAATTTACATCCGAGTGTATTCCATATCATTACCCTGGCGGATTCCCCAATAAATAGTATCGAAGATTTAAAAGGAAAGAGAGTAGCCTGTGGTCCTGCGGGAGGAGCTTCCATTGGAATAATGCAAAATATCTTGGCTGAGTATGGTATGTCCTTCGATGATATTATACCAAGTTATTTACCCTATTCAGACGGATATACCCAAATGTCTGATGGCAATGTAGATGTAGCATTGGCAACCAGTGGCTATCCTGCAGCAGCTGTAATGGAGGTAGTAGCAACAAAAAATATTAAATTCTTAGAAGTCGACCCGGATATTCTTAAGGATATGCTTGAAAAATATCCCTATTATACAGATGCAAATGTTCCAAAAGACGTTTATAAATTGGAATCTGATGTAACTGCAATAGGTATATCCAATGTACTTGTATGTCATTCTGATATGGACGAAGATTTAGCATATAATATAACAAAGGCATTGTATGATAATGTCGCTGAGTTAAAAGAGAACAACAAGACTGCTGAACAAATAGATGAGACTAAACTCAGTGAAACATCAATACCTTTACATCCAGGTGCTCAAATATACTTTGACGAGAAATAGTTTTATGTAAAGTGTAAGCAAGTGGTAAGGGTCTACCATGGTGCTTGTATCACTGCTGTTTGTGGTGCTGGGGATACTCATAAAACACTACAGGTGGTATTGGTTAATATCTGCGGCTACAATACAATGCTGCGTACCGGATAAAGGATATAGAGATAGCTCGTACAATTTTAGATGGACACGAAGTTGCCAGGGATGGAAAGGCGATATAACTCTTTCACCAAAAAACCCCTCCCCTCATAATATGTACTGCAAATGAGGGGAGGTGAAACTATGTCTACGAAAGGCTTGAGCGGCTTCTTCGGAAAAGGATTTGACACCCTGTTTCTGCTACTGATTATAATAATAATATTCTTCGCCTTTGACCTGTAAAAATCCGGCAGGTGGAAACACACAGGGGTTCCTTTCATTTCCGGATATCTTACTGTTCACAGGGCAAGAGGTATAGGACATATATGAACGACTTAACCTTATGCCCTAAAGAAAAAAGCGGCCTGTCCCAAACAACAGGCTGCTTTTTTCGAATTCGGTTATGCCGGTACTCCTTCTGCTTGCCCTGTGCATATGCTGATATACTAATGTTTTTTATGTACTATATTGTTTTCTGTCGGAATTGAAAGTATGTGTTTTAGGAAAACATTTTTCGTTAAAGGAATCCAGGTAGAGAAACACGAATAATTATAGATGCCAGAAACAAACGGCATACTTATTCCGGTCGATAAGCAAATTATCAATTAGGGTATCGACTTAAGAAGGGAAGGATTTTGAATGGACCTTGAAAGGATTTCAAAACAAATAGAATTCATAGTAGAGATTGATAAGATAAAGCATGTATTCAGGAAAACACTGCTTATGAACGGGTCAAGGCACGAAAACGATGCAGAGCATTCCTGGCACCTGGCCGTCATGGCTATTTTGCTTTCGGAGTATTCTAATGCGAATGAACTGGACGTGTTGC
>JAQUCT010000082.1 GCA_028686075.1 Bacillota bacterium | reverse complement strand
ATGGGGTCCGGCGCATAGGTCAGTAAACTCTCCCTGGCTGTACAATGATATCGGCACATCTCCCTCCAGGTCCTCTATAAGTTCCACCTTGTATTCCTCACCCCTGGCCTTGAAGAAGTCTATTGCTACATCCCTTTCCATCTCATGCCTTTTTAGGGGATGGTCCTCTTTGACTATTTTGTTCATCTCTTCTTCAATGGCCGCCAGGTCCTCTGTAGAGAAGGGCCTTTCCACATCGAAGTCATAGTAAAACCCGTCCTGGATAGCAGGCCCTATAGCCAACTTTGCCTCGGGAAAAAGCCTCTTTACCGCCTGAGCCATAATATGGGAGCTTGTGTGCCGAAACGCGTCCTTCCCGTCCTCATCACGGAAGGTAAGTATATTAAGCTTGCAGTCATGCTCTAGCGAAAACCCAAGCTCCACCAGAGCACCGTCCACATCGGCTATTACCGCTGCCCTTGCCAGGTTTTTGCTTATATCCTCCGCCACTTCCGCTACTGTAATACCCTTTCTATACTCCTTTTCTGAACCGTCCTTCAAGAATACCCTTATTTTTTCCATTTTTACTCCTCCATTTTTAGTTTTGCCCTCCAAATCAAAAAGCCTCCCGCCCCAAGCATAACGCTAAGGGACGAGAGGTTATTCCCGCGGTTCCACCCTAAATAGACCAAAGGTCCACTCATTGGGGGTTATAACGGCACCACCGTCTGTGCTTTTTTCGCACGCTGCTCCAGGGTGGTCTTCGAAGTTTAAACCCTGAGGGCGCTTCCAGCCCACGGCATCCCTTCTCTGGAGGGGTTTTTTCTTCTACTCTCCCTATCATTGCCTTTTTTTATATCTATGTAATTATAAAACTATTTTTCCCCTTTGTCAACGTACCATGCACTTTTTCGGCTATCTCCATCTTTTCTTTCATTCCTCTATATGCATGCGGCAGTAAACTACCCTTCTTTCATATCCTATTCTAATTCATAGGAAGCCGGTACAATAATATGGTAAACACAACCATACCCAGCAGCGCAAAGGGGTAAGCAGCTCCGTATCCCGATGCCGGGTCGTCGCTACCGACGGCGTCAATGGCAGCTCCTAGCCCCGGTGTTGAAGTCATACCACCGCAGATGGCACCGGATAGCATTACCCAATTCAAACCGAACAGGTGTCTTCCTACCATATAGCCCGCAATAATAGCAGCACTACCCACAACCAGCGATACGAAGGCAAGATAAGCTCCACCGCTTAAAAGGGCATCGAATACCCTATAGCCGTATCTTAGTCCCACTATAGCAAGGAAAAAGGCCAGAGAAATTCGCCTTATTACCCCGAGTATTCTGTTATTCATCCTGAAATGTATACCGCCTAATTGCCCGATGTAGCCCAGAATAAGTGCCCCAATCAGTACACCGCCAGTAGAACCGAGGCTGAAAAAACCTAAGGGGCCCATGTATATCTTAATGCTTCCTATGGTATACCCAACTATTATGGTAAGCACAAAACCCGCAATATCAAAGGACACTTCCGGTATTTCCTTTGCACCGGTTGCCGCCCTTGCCTCAGACATCTCTCTTTTGAATACATCCCTTTCCTCCTTAAGGTCTATGCCAAATATAAGCGGAATAAAGTTTACCGCCAGTATTACCACCAGAACTCCAAAGGGATAACCTATGGCATAGCCCGCACCAACCGCAGCCTCTGCCTCCCTACCGTAAATCGACACCGCTTCTATGGCAGCCCCCAGCCCCGGTGAACTGGTAAGGGCCCCTGTATAAACCCCCGCCACCGCAAAGGGGTCCTGCCCCGGGCTGACAAGGGCCATGAGATATGTAACAGCAGCCCCGGTAAAGGTTATCAAAAATCCCAGCACCACAAATTTAGCCCCGTATTTCCTCACCACCACCCCAAGGTCCCTAGCCGCCAGAAGGCCCACTGCGGCAACAAACAGTATTAGAAAAAGATAGAAAAAATCAATATGTACAACGCCATTTGCCAGCATACCGGCAGCATAACCGGGAGCATCCACCTTTCCCTGATAGGGCAGCGCATATCTTTCATAAACAAACCATCCTATAACAAGACCGGTAAAAAGGGTACCGGATATCCCCAGGCTGAACCTCCCGATTTTGAGCCTTCCCAACAAAACCCCGGTAAACACCGCCGCAGACATTAGAATATAGGGGCTTGTAAGCCATACCTCCCAGTCAAATTCCATCGATATTCCTCCCTGCTTAGGTCTTGGTCTTTCCCCGGTGGGTTTGGTATTCCCGCCAGTACTTCCGCTATTCGGCTTCGTTTCCTTCACTATTGGGTAAAGGCAGCCCTTAGTGCACTTTTTTACCGTTTAGGATAATTATACCGCACATAGGGGCCAAATTCTACTTTGCCCACACTCCGTCCCCCCATAATAAAAAAGCCCCCGGGGATTAAGGCCCGGGAGCCTTCTATTTAGTTTTACGCTCCGGCAATCTTTTTGCCGTATTCTACCGCCTCAAGCTGCCGTGCCCCGTCGGCGTTCCAGCGGTTTTTAAAGCCTTCGTCTATCAGCTTAAAGCCCGCATCTTCCAAAAGCGTGTTAATAACCTTTGTGGATTCGCCGCTCCAGCCGTAGCACCCAAAGGATGCGGCCTTCTTATCCTTGAATTTCATCTGCTTCATAAAATGTGAAAATCCCGCCACCGAATGCAGTATGCTGTTGTTTACAGTTGGAGACCCCAATACTATTGCCTTTGATTTAAAAACCTCTGTTATTATATCGTTTTCATCACTCTTTGGAAGGTTATACACCTTGACTACAACATCCAGGTCCTCAAGCTTTATACCCTCCGCAATCCTTTCAGCCAGCCTTTTGGTGCCGCCCCACATGGTATCATATACAATTGTTATCTGGTTTTCCTGGTAGTTGTCCGCCCACTTGGAATACTTTTCTATTATTTGCATGGGATTGTCCCTCCATACCACGCCGTGGCTGGTGGCGATTATATCTATGGGCAGCCCGAGGGATTTTATCTCCTCCAGCTTTTTGCCAAGCACCCTGCTAAAGGGGGCAAGTATGTTTGCATAGTATTTCATGGCTTCCTTAAACAGTTCACCCTGGTCCACCAGGTCGTTGAACAGTTCCTCCGAAGCATAATGCTGCCCAAAGGCATCGTTGCTAAACAGTATATTATCCTTTGTCAAATAGGTCGCCATGCTGTCCGGCCAGTGCAGCATGGACATTTCGACAAAAATAAGTTCTTTGTCGTTTCCTATATCCAGCTTGTCACCGGTTTTTACCACATTAAAATTCCAATCCCCGTGGTACTGTCCTTTAAGCGATTTCACCGCATTTGCGCTGCAGTAAATTTGTGCATCGGGGATACGTTTCATAAGAGCAGGAAGGGCACCGCTGTGGTCTACTTCACCGTGGTTTATCACTATGTAATCTATTTTTTCAAGGTCAATCTCCCCGGCCAGATTGTCGACGAACTCCCGTGAAAAGGGCGCCCATACGGTGTCTATAAGCACATTTTTTTCTTCCTGTATCAAATAGGCGTTGTAGCTGGAACCGTTATGGGTCGAGTATTCGTCACCGTGGAATTTTCTAAGCTCCCAATCAACCTTTCCCACCCAGTGGACGTTGTTTTTTATATGCTTTT